>CAKSOW010000029.1 GCA_934479825.1 uncultured Eubacteriales bacterium | reverse complement strand
GTTATGTGTTTCAGGGAATGGGTAGCTTTGGTGGTAATATGTTTTTGAGAGAACAGGAAGTTGTTATTTGGAAAAACTGATAGTTTCGGGCGAAAATGCAAAAATTTCAGTTTTTTTGCACATATACAAACTACAAATTTATTCAAAATTTTCTATCGGCTCACATCAATTTTCCTTTTCCACCACAACAAAGATAACGTGCAGTTTTTCTTTTCTTTTACCGTTTGCGGCGTCAAGCACGCACCGCAACTTCGATTTTTTGCAAAAACTCGATTATGCGTCTAATCTAAGGTTCTCCTTTCGCACCGGTTCAAAGCCTGAAAGCTGGTTCAGTCACGGAAAGCTACAATTTATATCAAAGCATGCCTGTGTAGAGCTTTGAACCGTACCCCGGGAGTCCAGAGGTCAGCAGACCTCTGGTGTACTTTTTGGTTACTTTTTCGTACAAGCGAAAAAGTAACGCTAAAACGCCACTTTTGATTACTTTTCGCAGAGGCGAAAAGTAACAGAAAAACGCCCTTTTGATTCTTTTCGCAAAACGAAAAGCCTCCCCCCGGACAGACAAAACCGCACATGACCAAACGACCATGTGCGGTTTTTACCCGTTGCAAACGAACGTATTTATGCCCGACCGGCAAGTTTTTTCTTCTCCGTTTTTGCTACATAAAGCTGATATCCGGTCACAACAGCAACTAATATAATACCAATTACATCCGATACCGTGCCGGGATAAATCATAAGAAGTCCACCAATAATGAGCGGAATAATCTCATATACTTTCATCTTGCGGAACATGTATCCCTCTAAACCAGCCGACAGCGCAAAAATACCAACCAAAGAAGTAACAATGATCAAAATAACTTCAACAACAGAGGCGTTGATGAACAGCATTTTCGGGTTGAAAGCAAAGATATAAGGAATGATGAACGCGGTAATGGCAAGTCGGGTCGCAATGACACCGGTTTTGAACGGGTTTGAGTTGGCAATAGCACTTCCGGCATAGGCGGCCAGTGCAACCGGCGGTGTAATATCCGCAACGATACCAAAATAGAACACAAACATGTGTGCGGCCAATAACGGCAGTCCCATTTCTACCAAAATCGGCGCGGTGATAGTCGCCATGATCAGGTAGTTGGCTGTGGTCGGCACACCCATACCGAGCACAATACAGGTAAGCATAGTCAAGAACAGCGCGAGGAACAGATTGTTATGTGCAATCGGCACGATAATACCGATGAGCGTCGAGCCAAGGCTGGTAAGCGTTACAACGCCTGCCACGATTCCGGCAAGGCCGCAGGCGAGCGATACGCCCATGGTGTTGCGGATACCGGTTTCGAGCGCGTCAAGCGAGATTTTTCCGGATTCGCGCGTCTGCTTGCCGCAGAATGAAACGATAATATAGATGAGGCCGGCCAGAATGGCGGCGTTTTCCATTTTAATTTTCAGAACAAGCATGAAAACGACAAAGGCAAGAACCGGAATCAATAACAAAACGGTATCGATAATATCCGATTTTGTATCTTCGCCTTTTTTCAGTTTCTTCACCATTTTTACCACATCGGTCGCAAGCATCAGCGCCATCGTGGTGAGAATAGCCATGCAGGCAGACTGTGCCGGCGTGCGGTTAAAGGACATGAGCACAACAAGCACAATGATCGGTAAAAACAGGTAGCCTTTGCGAAGAAAGAGCTTGAAGAAATTCGGAATGCTTTCCTTGGGGAGACCCTTTAAGCCGAGCTTTTTGGCTTCAAAGTGAATCATCATGAAGATTCCGGTGAAATAGAGGATAGCCGGTAAAATGGCGGCTACGGCAATCGTGACATAGGGAATCGCCGTGATCTCGCTCATGAGGAACGCGGCGGCGCCCATAATAGGCGGCATGATCTGACCGCCCGTGGATGCGGCGGCTTCGACGGCAGCCGCGAATTCCGGCTTATAGCCAATGCTTTTCATGACCGGAATGGTCACACTGCCGCTGCCGACCGTATTGGCAACCGAGCTGCCGGAATACATGCCTTCCAGTGCAGATGAAATGACAGCGACCTTGGCAGGACCGCCCGACGCATAACCGGCCACAGAATTGGCGAGGTCAACAAAGAATCCGCCGATACCGGTCTTTTCGAGGAAAGCGCCGAGAATGATAAAGAACACGATGAACGTTGAGCAGACATTGAGCGGCGTGCCGAGAATGCCGTTTGTGGTGTAGAACAGATTGTATAACACCGACTGCAAGGATTTGCCGTAAATAAAGGCATACGCGATAAAGCCGCCTGCGACAAACAGGATCGGCAATCCCACGGCTCTGCGGCAGAGTTCAAACAAGAACAGGATGCCGATGACAGCCATGATCTTATCGGTTGTATTCAAGAGCGCGGCGCGGTGGGTGATAGCCGTAAAGTTGAACGCATAATAAAAATACGGCATTGAACCGACAACGGCGAAAACAAAGTCGTACCACGGTACGAAATTGACTTTTTTGGTCTGTTTTTTATAAAGCGGATAAATGAGATATCCCAAAAAGATGATGATGCCTAAGAAAGATGCCATGCGCGCCTGTTCGGGAAAGGTTTTGAAACGCGTCAGAAAGACAAACGCGGCAAAGGCAAGAAAGGCAATCTTCATGAGCAGGCTCGGTAAGCCTGTAAACTGACGCGTGTTGGATTCGCGGTCGAATTCCGCCATCAGTTCATCGGCGCTTTTGGTGTTGACACTGCCGTCGGCGATATGTGCGCCCATTTGTGCGCCGGCAACAGATGAAGCGCCTTTTTTTTCGGATGTATCGGACAAGGGGATTCCTCCTTTGTGGGGTTTTGTAATTTATGCGAGCCGGAACGCGATATGTGCGTTTCTGCCGCAAAGAGATGTAAGACTGATAGTTCCTCCGCCGATGACAAGTACATGGTCATATACGGTTCCCACGATATACCGGACCTCCGGGAAAACCGTGCCGAAACCGGATACGACCATGTTCCCGTTTTCGTCATAAGTAAGTGTTTCGCCGGGCGCTAAGGTGCTTTGCACGCCTGCGCCGAATGCGGAATAAACGGTACGGTCCGCAAAAATTCTGCCGTCTTTGATGACGAAAACGTCGGTAACAGGAGATAGGTTGACAGAATGAACAAAGCTTATCGAAAACTCCGTTCCATCCGGCGCAGAAAAACTGCGGTAAACCTTCCCTGTTTCGGTATTATACAGCTCCAAACGCCTCGGACGGAGAAAAAAGATTACAAGAAGCGCGGCGCATAAAAGAGCCGCAGCCGTAACCGCTTTGGCGACTACGGCTGTGACGGTGATTTTCTTCATTTCGTTATGAAAGCGATTTATTGGATAACGCCGATTTCCTTGAAATACTTTTCAGCGCCGGGATGAAGCGGAATTTCCGAGGGAATACCGTTTGTGGCGGTTTCGGCGTTCAATTCGGAGCCTTTTGCATAGGCGGCGGCAATTTCGTCCTTATTTTCAAAAATCGCCTTGGTGATGGCATAGACGGTATCTTCCGAAGCGTCGTTATCGATGATATAGGTTGCCATGACGGCGACCGTCTTGACATCCTCAGTCATGCCGTTATAGGTGTTTGCCGGAATGGTCTGACGGGTGTAGAAGCCATATTCGGAAGCAAGCTCGTCAAACTTATCGTCGTCAACCGGAACGACCGTGATCTCATGGCTCATGGCAAGGTCGGTGATAGCGGTGGTCGGGATACCGGCTACGCAGAAGAACGCGTCGATCTTCTCGTCTTTCAGAGCGTCAGCCGACGGGCCGAAACCGAGGTTCTGCTTGACAATGTCGTTGTTGATATCGATACCGTAAGCGGCAAGGATCTGCTTGGCGTTGAATTCAACGCCGCTGCCAGCGTCGCCGACCGATACGCGCTTGCCGGCAAGGTCTGCAACCGACTGAATGCCGCTTTCCTTGGAGGCAATGATCTGGCAAAGCTCCGGATAAAGCGTTGCAACGGCCGAGAAATCCTGGGTTTGGGCGCCTTCAAAAAGATCGGTGCCGGTGTAGGCGTAATACATAACGTCGTTCTGAACGACAGCCATATCGGCTTCACCGGACTGGATGAGCTGAATGTTGGCCTTGGACGCGCCGGTGGACTGAACGTCGAACTTGATACCGGTCTTATCCTGTAAAATTTTGCCCATTGCCATGCCGTATGCATAGTAAGTACCGGTATTTCCGCCGGTGGCGAGGACAATTTTGGACGCAAGTCCGTCTTCATCTTTGGTTTCTTTCTTGCCGCAAGAGCCGAGAAGCATGCTTCCGGCCATCAGAACGGCAAGGACGAGTGCAATACTCTTTTTCATGGTGTTTTCCTCCGAAAAATGTGTTTTTTTGAATTTTCAAAAAACGATAAATTCATTTCTTATTATAATAGGAAGAAAACAATCTGTCAAGTATTCTGCAAAAAAACCTGACGAGAATCAAAATTTCTTGCATATTGCACGAAAGTTTAAATAGATATTTGTGAAAAATGTGGAACTTGCATATTGTTTTCTTTATAAAAAGCGAAACCTTTATGCAGGAAATGAAATGGAATTGTGCAAGGCAAGGCACATGTTCTTTAAAAACTTGCAAAAAGTGCAGAAAAATATGGAAAATTGACTTGTTTTCTCATTTTGCTTTCGCCTACTTGCAAAAAGGCGGAGAATGTGATACACTGTATAAGGAAGATTTCAAGAAGAAAGGGGAAAGACAATGAATCTTATTACCATTATGAATTTTGTACGCGGCGTAGAACCGCGCGACCCGAAATTGGACTTATTGGAACCGATCGTCCATCAGATCGCCTTAAACAAAAAATACGGCTTTGACAATACGTTTTTACTTCAATATGACGCACTCATTGACCCGAAATTCCGTGATGTATTTCTTGCGGAACGCGATGAACATATGGAGATTGGCATTTGGTTTGAAGTTGTAAGACCGCTTGTGGAAAAAGTGGGAATCAAATGGCGCGGCAGACCGGGGTATGACTGGGACTGGTATGTGGATCCCGGTTTTCTTCCGGCGTATACGCACGATGAAAAGACTGCCATGATTGACGAATTCATGGAAAAGTTCCGCGAAACATTCGGCGAATACCCGAAGTCGGTCGGTTCGTGGCTGTTGGATATCGATTCGGTTCGCTACATGACGGAGAAATACAAAATCCGGTATTTCGGAATCTGCCGCGAGCAATTGGCGGTAGACGCGTACACGCTTTGGGGCGGCCCGTACAATCAACCGTACTATCCGTCGGTCAACAACATACTTTGTCCGGCACAAAGCACGCAAAATCAGGTGAATGCACCGGTATTCCGCCTTCTCGGCATTGAGCCGATCCGCGGCTACAATGAGAAGCGTTATGCGAACGATCCGACCTGCTACGGCTGCGCAACGATGGAGCCGTTCTGGAAATACGGTCAGAACAGAGAGTATATGGAATGGTTCTTCAAGACTTATTTTGACAACGAGAACTTAGGACTTTCCTACACACAGATCGGGCAGGAAAACAGCTTTGGCTGGCCGGGTATCAAGGACGGCTTGACTTTGCAGTTGGAGCTTGTGAAACGATATGCCGACGAGGGGAAAGTTTCAGTCGTCAAGACGAGCGACGCCGGCCGTATGTTTAAAGAAGCGTACCAAACCACGCCGCCGGCCGTTTTAGCCGCAGATACGGATATTGTCGGAGCGCACAAATATAAATCGTTCTGGTATACCTGCAAAAATTACCGCGCCAACATCTTTTTTGACGGAGACAGCTTGTATTTCCGCGATATTCAGAAGTTTGACGAGCGTTACAGAGAGCGTTATCTGGATAAGCCGTGCCACAAGTGGGATGCGGTATACGACAATCTTCCGGTGGTGGATGAGCGCAAATGGAGTGTTGAAAAGGATTCGCATGATGCCGGACTTGATTTTGACGGAAAATTTGTTTACAACAGCATGAAACGCGACGGGAATGCGCTCGTTATCACGGCAAACTCTGAGAGTGGGAAAAAGGTTGAGATCCGCATGGATGAGGAGAGTATCACGGTTTCCGGCAATGTGAAGTTGATTTGGAGATTCGGAACGTTTTCGGACTACACGGTTGGTGCCAGCGGTGTGGACTTTACGCAAGAGGGTTTCCCGTATCATGTCAGCGTACAGGGCGAAATGGCCGCAGACGGAAAGGCTTTGGTTCTTTCAGGCGGCAAAATTGTCCTCGGAATGGCGAAAGCCGAATCATAGTCCGCTTTTCTTAAAAGAAAAGCGGAGCAAAAGAATTTGAAATTTGCCGCCCGATGGTAAAACCATCGGGCGGCTTTGGCTTTTCTCAAAAGCCTGAAAAGAGACGGTTTTACGTTCTTTTTGCTTTTAGCAAAAAGAACCAAAAAGCAGCCGGGACTTCGTCCTGCGACCTCGGTTCAAAGCGCTACACAGGCATGCTTTTTATAGAAATTGTAGCTTTCCGTGTCTAAAACAGCTTTCAGGCTTTGAACCGGTGCGAAAGGGAGGCTGTACAGCTAACGCAGAATCGGGTTTTGCGGAAAATCGAAGTTGCAGTGTAGGCTTGACGCCGCAAGCAGTTGATAAAATGGGAAAGTGTACGTTATCTTTGTTGTGGCAGAAAAAGGAAACCAGTGTGGATTAAACGGAAGTTTTTGAGTAAAGCCAAGGCTTGGCGTAATACAAGGATGATAATGTGCACCGATGATATTTTTTTGGAATTATCCAAAATGTATTTGTATACAGAAAACTTGAAATTTTGCATTCTCACCTGAAACTATCCGTTTTTCTAATAACAGCTTTCTGTTCTCTCAAAAAACAAATTTCCACCAAACTCCCCCTTTTCCTGAAACACATAACCTACTGTCCGCCCCAATCAGAGCTTGCCTTTTCATAAACACCCACAAATCCTTGCGCAGTAAAATAACCCTTTCGCACCGGTTCAAAATACTCCGAGCTATATTGCCCAAGACGGCAATTTCTTATAAAATTTTCTTGATAGGCACATAACTTGTGTTTCAGCAAGTAATCTCACGCTCGGAATTTTGAACCGTTCTCCGGGAGCCCAGAGGGCCGAAGCCCTCGGTGTACTTTTTGGTTACTTTTTCGTACAAGCGAAAAAGTAACATTAAAACCGTCCCTTATTTGCTTTTCGGGAAAAGAAAAGTTCCCCATCCAGCCGCCCTTGCATAAATTATCACATGCGTTTTGAATTTCAATTGTATAAACCTCCCATGCATGGAAATACTAAACACGAACAGCCCAAAAGAGATGAAAGGAAGGATAATTTATGTCATCCCGTTCAAAAAAATTAGTCAGTGTGCTTTGCTGCCTGTTGCTTTTAACACTCGTGGGAACAGCCGGAGGCGCCTTGTTAAGCCCTGCCATGCCAAGTCTTGAAAAACAGATTACCTTGCAGAAATGCGGCGTTGCCGGCAGAAATATCCGCTTCTCCGCTGCGGATTTTGATGATACACTTCATACAAAACCGGAATTCATCCGCGTAGATACACTTCCGGATGCCGCCACCGGCACTTTGATGCTCGGAATCGCCCCCATCTGCGAAAATCAACTCATCGCGCGCAATGACTTTAATCAGATCGTCTTTATCCCGGCCGATTCCTCCGTCGGTTCTGCCGCTTTCACGTTTTCCAACGCTACCGCCAAACAAAGCGATGTTGCAGTAAGCTGTACCATGAATCTGCTTGAAGAAGTCAATCTTGCCCCGTCCGTCGGTTCTCAGACTATCACGACCGGCGAAAGCATCTCCGCTTTTAAATTTCTCAAAGCAGCTGACCCCGAAAATGACGCCATGCGTTTTGAGATCATCACCTATCCGGCACACGGCGCCGTGCATATTTCAGAAAATGCAAACGGCTATTTCTGCTATACACCGCAAAAAAAATTTGTCGGTTCGGATTCATTTGAATATGCCGCCGTTGACTGTTACGGCAATAAAAGCATGCCCACCAAAGTAAATATCCATGTTACCAAAACTGCCTATGATGTAGATTATGACGATATGAACGATCATTGGGCACACAATTCCGCCGTCAATGTCTCCGCTTGGGGGCTTATGACCGGCGTAACCGATACAGAAACCGGAAATTATCTCTTTATGCCGGAAGAAACCGTTTCACGAGGAGATTTTTTGGCGATGGCGCTGATTGCTGCCGGAAAAGAAGCAAATATTGAATTTACCGCACAAACAAGTTTTGATGATGATGCGGATATCCCGGTCAATATCAAAAGTTATGCCGAATATGCGAAAACAAACGGAATTGTATCCGGATATACGGACGAAAACGGCAATTGCCGTTTTGCAAGCACCACACCGATTACACGCTCCGAAGCCGCCGTCATCCTTGACCGCATTCTTGCGCTGCCGGAAAATTCAGAAAAATCCGACGCTGTCAGCACCTTTATTGATTGCAGCGCTATCCCGGCATGGGCCAATCAGGCGCTTGTCAAAGTCGCGTCCTGCGGTATTTTTAACGGTACCGGCTTTGGAGAAATCTTGCCGGAGGATACGGTGACCCGTGCGGAAACGGCAGAAATTCTCTGCAATATGCAGAATTACCTTGCTGAAACCTTCCGCCCGGAAAAAGCGCAAAAAAGCCGCAATTTATTCAATTTATTCGGTTTGATCGGCTGACAAGCCACTCACCTGCTTTTTAGGATTACCTGTTTGGAAATTTGCTGCTTTTCTTAAAAGAAAAGCAGCAAAACAGAATTTAGCATTTGACCGTCCATGTCTCAGAATACTCTAAGACATGGACGGCCTTTGATTTTATGGCGTTTCTCGTAGATTAGATGTATATGGCAGAAAAAAACCGTTTTGCTTTGCATAAACCTTGCCATTTGCAAAATTTTTAGATTCGTTTTTTCAAGACCTTAACCTACTGTCCGCCCCAATCAGACTTCGCCTTTTCATAAGATCTCGCAACTCCTTGCGCTGTCCCTTACTTGCCTTTTGGAAAAAGCAGGTGCAGTATAAGGGCGAATACCCCTTATACTTTCGCAACTTCGCATAAGAACAGCAAAAAGCCTTGAAACGAATTTTGTTTCAAGGCTTTTGGAGCTTCTGAGCCGAGTTGAACGGCCGACCTCATCCTTACCAAGGATGCGCTCTACCTACTGAGCTACAGAAGCATAGGTAGAATTATTTGCCCTAAGGCTGGCGATCCGGATGGGGCTCGAACCCACGACCTCCAGCGTGACAGGCTGGCGTTCTAACCAACTGAACTACCGGACCGTAGTTGTGCTTGTCCGTATTGAGTCAAGAACCCAAACGGGTGGTGCCTCCGGTCGGAATTGAACCAACGACACGGGGATTTTCAGTCCCCTGCTCTACCAACTGAGCTACAGAGGCATAACATAAAAAGAATGGAGGCGCCACCCAGACTTGAACTGGGGAATAAAGGTTTTGCAGACCTCTGCCTTACCACTTGGCTATGGCGCCATCTCTCGTCTGCGTCTTGGGAAAACGCTGTCTCTTTTTTGCTTGTCTTGCGCACGTTCTGCGCTTATTTTCGGCGGTTTACCGTTAGCCGGCAACCAACCGATGGAGCGGATTACGGGGCTCGAACCCGCCACCTCGACCTTGGCAAGGTCGCGCTCTACCAAATGAGCTAAATCCGCGGATATGCGGCACTTCTTTATACCGACTGGTGCCTCCGGTCGGAATTGAACCAACGACACGGGGATTTTCAGTCCCCTGCTCTACCAACTGAGCTACAGAGGCGTAAACAGGAACGTAATGCCGCTGTTTCAAAAAATGGCGATCCGGATGGGGCTCGAACCCACGACCTCCAGCGTGACAGGCTGGCGTTCTAACCAACTGAACTACCGGACCGTATGGTGGAGAGTACAGGGCTCGAACCTGTGACCCTCTGCTTGTAAGGCAGATGCTCTCCCAGCTGAGCTAACCCTCCATAAACGGAATACTTGGGAATACGGTCAAATATTCGTCTTTTGTGCGAAACCGCACAGCTTTTACGGCTTTTCTGCCGCCTTTCCGGTACATAAACCGGTGGAGCGGATTACGGGGCTCGAACCCGCCACCTCGACCTTGGCAAGGTCGCGCTCTACCAAATGAGCTAAATCCGCGGCTTGAAATGAATTTCCGTTTTGGAGTCTGAAAACCGATCCGGAAACTGGCAGGGGAAGAAGGATTCGAACCCTCGGCACGCGGTTTTGGAGACCGCTGCTCTACCAGCTGAGCTATTCCCCTGTATTGTGCGTACCGTCTGTCGGGATATGTCCCCTTCGCAACACTGCTTGGGTAGTATACCATAGAAAAAGCAATTTGTCAAGAACTTTTTTCGTTTTTTTCGAAAAATCGCGTTGCTTTTTTTCGACAAAGAAACATTTCCGCTTTTGGATACGCCAAAAGACTATTTCCGCACGCAGATGATACTGGGAAACGTTCCCGAATGGCCGCCGCTGGCACGGTGAGAAAAGAAAAGCTTTTCGCCGGTTGCCGCATCCGTCGTACAACTGGTACAGAGGCTGCTCACATCTATGTTGCCCGGCAAAACGCCGTGATATTCCAAAAGTACGCGATTGATTCCGGCAAGATCGGCATGACGCTTGCCGCCCATCGAGCAGGACGGAAACAGCGGCAGGTACCGGTCAACTTCATCAGCAGCCTTATTGTAGTGAAACAGCCGTGAAAACGCACGGTAAAGCTCGTCACCGACCTCATAACAGCACAATCCGATACACGGTCCGATCGCCGCAAGCACATTCTCCATATGGCCGTCTGCCAAAGCCGCCGCCGCTTTTCCGGCAATATCCGCCGCACTGCCGCGCCACCCGGCATGCACTGCACATACGGCGCCGGTTTGACGGTTGGCGAGCAAGATCGGCACGCAGTCCGCCGTTTTTACGCACACCGCACGGATTTTTTCGTTTTCGGGCGTTAAAAGCACCCCGTCGCAGTCTGAAAGCGGCGAGAGATGTTCCAGAATCCCCCGGCCGCCGTCCGTGACTGCAACGTAATGCAAAATGTCCGAATGCACCTGTTTGGCCGCGCAGGCCTCTTCCGGCTGTGTTTTTAAGACATGCAGGGCGCGCCGGTAGTTTTCTTCGACATGGCTTGCCGAATCCGTAAAACCGTTTCTGTCCTTTCGCGCCGTGCTGACGTTGAGCGATTCAAAATCACCGTGGCTGACACCGCCATGCCGTGTGCAAAACATATGGGAAAAACCGGACTCTGACAAAAGCGGACTGGTATAATAGACAATTCCCTCAGATTCGTTTTTTATAAACATGACGGTGTGCAAACTCCTTAATAACATTTTTACGCGCAAAACGGCCTGACACGCGGACTGAACGTCCTCAAAGGCCGAGCAGAGTGTCCAACAATTCTTTACTCAAAATTTCGCGCCGGTCGTCATCCACAAGACTGAACCGGTTGCCGTCGTTGGGCGTGCTGAGATAGTTCCAGACGCTGTACGGCATATCATATTCTTTGCAAAGCGAAATGACATCATGCATCCAACGGATACGGGACGCAAGCTCCGTATGACGGATCGTGCCGAACTCGCCGCACCACAGAATTTTATCGGGATGCGCCTTGATAAAGTCGGCCGCTCCTTGGAAAATTCCGCGCAAATAGTCTTTATCCATACGTTTCATGTCAGCCGGATAAGGATCGTTTCGTCCGGTCTTTCTGTAATAGTCGCGATAGCGATCCATGTCATCGCACGGATAAGAAAGCGCGCGGTTATAGAAAAGAAGCTGTGAGTTCAGCACACAGCGCTGATGTGTGAATTCAAACGGATCATAAATGTGGAACGTATAGTGGACATGTTCATCCTCCACTACGGTTAAGTCTTTTAAATGCCCGGCGCTGTTCCAGCAAATCGTCCCTACAATAATCTCACGCTCCGTGTTCAGCGCACGGATTGCGTCAATCGCGCGCAGATACAGTTTGTTCCAGCAAGCAGGATCTGCGTCACGCACTTCGTTCAACAGCTCAAACATCACGTCCGGACGGTGTGAAAACCGCCGTTCCATTTCCGCCCACAGCGCAACAAAGCGGTTTTGCAGGTCTTCTGAATCGAACAGCGAATAGGATTCCGCCACATCGCAATAACTGCCGAGCGCCTTATGCATGTTCAGAACCAGACGCACGTCCCATTTTTCGCACCAGCCGGCAAAACGTTCAAGAAGCTCAAAAACGGAATCCCGGTATACATACGGTTCTTTTTC
Organism: uncultured Eubacteriales bacterium; assembly: GCA_934479825.1. Classification (GTDB taxonomy): domain Bacteria; phylum Bacillota; class Clostridia; order Oscillospirales; family CAG-382; genus UMGS882. Next base: position 20,603 of record CAKSOW010000029.1, on the reverse strand, counting down.
GAGAACGATCTGATCAAAACCTAAACGAATATGGTCAAATCCCATGCCGGCAATGTTTTTCACATCATTTTCGGTTATGTAGGAGTTAAAATGCTCAAAGTCACCGTCCGTTAAAACAAAACGGTCTTTTTCGGGCAGCAAGGCTAATCGCTTATAGTTGGTCAACCAACCGCCGATTCCCATACCCTTGGAAAAATGCGATAGTTTTTTCATGGTATTCCTCCAAAAAACAAGATTTGTCTTGCGCTTACGGTCATTATACTGTACATAAAAGCAAAAGTCAAGCGCTTGAAGACATTTAATTTATAATTTCTCACACGTCTGAACCGTCCCGGCCGGTTGACTTTTCCATCATTCTATGATACACTTTAATTTAAAGGGGGAGTGAAATATGCCAAACCTAAAACCAATCAAAGAACCCGGTTTTCTGTATGACTTGTTTTATGTATTCAGCCTGTATTTCAACACAGATTACCACCTTGCTCATGATTTGATCTCCGGGAAATCCGAAACAGATGCCGAATTCTTCAAGAGAATCATCCAGGATTTTTCACCGTTTTCCGATAACTTGCTGTTGTTTTTTTATTTAAAGAAAAATGGCAGAGGTTTTATAACCTCTTTCTATTTTGCGCCTTATAAAGACACGTTTACCACCGATTACTCATTTGAATTTCTCTTAAATAAGCTTTCCGATTCCAACCAGCTGATAGAAAATCTGATTCGTTTTTACTTTCCGGATATGAGCCATGAAGAATTGTTAATATGCAAAAATTCGATGGCGGAACTCGGCAAGCAGATTGATACCTCGGAATATGAAGAATTTATCAAGCGCAAGCTTTACTCTTTCTTTGTCAATCCGGAACCCGTTATCCGGAAATTGATTTATGAACTTATGTCAAAAAAGGTTTTGCTTGAAGAATATTACAAAAAGAACTATGCATCCTTTCTTGATGTACAGAACGATTTAAGTTTTGATTCTTTAAAAAACGATTTAAGCTCCTTTTACAAAATTGAATTTTTAGAAAAAGAATGTGGAGATATTTTTGTGTCGGTTTGTCTCATCAACAAGAATTGTTTAAACTTAATGTATTGTAAAGAAACTCCGGTATTATTGCTGGGATGTGATTATAAGGAAAGCATAATCAGCTACAATGCGCAAAAGGAGCTTCCCTCCTTAAAGGAATTCGGCGATGTGCTTACTGAACAAAACCGAATCGATATTCTCGATCTAATGCTGGAACGGGGAGAAATTACCATCAAAGATTTAGAACGCCTTTTGAGCTTTACCGGTTCCACGGCATATTATCATTTGACCATGATGCAGCGTTTGCGTATGGTGAAAACGCGCAATCAAGGGCGAACTGTTCTGTACAGTATCAACGAAAATTACTTTGATGCCATCTTAGAAATATTGAGTAAGTATTCAAAGAAAGAGCAGATTTAAACAACAAAACACGCTTATAAATCGCGGCATGGATTGACATTCGTCCGCGATTTATTTTTTGTTCTTATTTTTAATTTGTATAACATTATTGTTGTAAAATTTATGTAAATTTATCGAATTATATTTGAAAATCTTCAAGCTAAACAGATTATTTTTAGTATAAATAATAATATAATTATTGACAGAAGCATCAAGTGACACTATAATGAGGTTAAAGTAATGAAACAAGGAGCGTATAAAATATGCGTGAGAAGATCATGAAGCATTTAAAATTGCAGGCAAATGTCTTTTGCACTTGTTTACGCGCACTTCGTCTGTTGTTCCCCTTGCATATCGCATTAAAATTCGCTTTATCAACCATTCCGCTTGCCGTCATTTATATATTTTCATTTATATTGAAACTATTGTCCGAAGCGAGAGTCGATATCGAAAAAACTGTCCTTTATTCGGTTTTATTTATTGCGCTGACCGCATTTGGGAAAGTATTGGAGATGTTGAACGGTATTTTAGAAAGCAAAATCAATCTGCGAATCAAACAGCACACCCATATCGAATTCAACCGAATAGTCACTTCGTTCCCTCTGTCCTATATCGATTCCCCGAAAGGTCGGAATGATATCCAATTATTAGCTGTGTCGTATGAATTTTATGGCAATATCTATCACGGAACATTGAATATTCTAAGCCATATATATTCCTTTGCCGCTTCTCTTGGCATTGTCATAAGTTTTCATTATGTATATGCACTGATTATCGTCGCATTGTCTTTGCCGGTGATTTTGTATTCGTATAAGAATCAAAAAGAAGATAATGATTTGGAAGCACAGATGCAACCGCTTAATGCTGTAAAGGACAATTATTTGAATATGCTTACCGCCTCACCTTATGCCATGGACGTTCGCCTTTATAACATACAGACTGTATTTAAGGAAAAATACATATCCTTGGCAAGAGAGATCAAACAGCTGTTAAAAGGCAAATATAAAGCAAGGCTGACGACCGGATGCGTATTTGAAATAGTTCTGCTTTCCGGGCAAGCGGCATTAGTCTGCCACCTGATTTTCAGGGCATGGAAAGGATTTCTTTCCATCAGCAAGCTGTCGGAATTGACCGGTTATGTGACAGCAGCCATTACGAATATGGTTTCGTGCGGAGCGGTGATCACCGATGTGATTACAAAGCTTCTGTGGATTGACGAATATTCGGTTTCAAAAAGAGACACGGACGCACGTTCGGAAGCTTCTGAGGGCAAGGAATGTATCGAAATGTTGGAATCCATCGAATTTTCCGATGTCTGGTTCAAATACCCGGGGACGGAAACGTATGTATTAAAGGGTGTCTCTTTTTGTCTGAACAAAGGCGAAAAGCTATCCATTGTAGGCGTCAACGGAGCCGGAAAAACAACCTGTATCAAACTGCTTTTGGGAATCTATAAACCGGACAAGGGGCAGATTCTGCTGAACCGTCTCCCGATAGAGCATTTTTCTCCGAAAAGTCTGCACAAATTATTTTCGTGCGTCTTTCAGAATTACATAATATATCCGTTTTCTCTGCGTGATAATATCAGGTTCGGCTCCAAGGATGAAAGCGCTGACGGAACAAAATTGGAAGAGGCTGCAAGACAAAGCGGCTGCTGTAAATTTCTTGATTCCTTTGAACATGGATACGATACCGTTCTTTCGCGGAAATTCGATTCGGATGGCGTCGAGTTATCCAAAGGGCAAAAGCAAAGCGTTGTCATTGCAAGGGCTTTGTATAAAAACGCACAGGTGATGATTTTTGATGAACCATCCTCGGCACTCGATGCGGAAAATGAACATGAGCTCTTAAAAGTATTTGACAACTTATCTCCCGAACAGTTTGGAATACTCATCTCTCACCGCTTATCAAGCACCTCTGTTTCTGACAAAATCATTTTGCTTGACGGTGGCTTTATCAAGGAATCCGGAACGCATAAGGAACTTATGGATATGGGCGGTATATATGCACAGATGTATACCAAACAGAAAGAACAATTTGAGGTGTGATGTATGGAAAAGAACAGATTTACACTAAGAAATATCCTTGGATTTTTTAAAATCAGCTTCCAAATATCCGTTTGGTATTCGGTACTTAAATTTATTTTGTCTTTTTTAGGCGTTATGATTCCGATTGCGTCTGCGTATTTTTGGAAGATTATCTTAGACAGTATTGCATTTCCGGCACAAAATAAATTACTTGGTTTGTTGGTGTCAGTCGGCGCCTATGGCTTGTTATTAGTCGTCGGCGGAGTTTTGCGCTTTTGCCATGAGTATATTGACCGAATCTACTCGGAAGAACTAACGTTATATGTCGAAAAGAAAGAAATCGAAGCCTGTTCCGAATATGATATACGCTATTTCGATGACAACGAACGGCAAAACCGCAACAATGAACTGTCCAAAGCGTACAAGTCTTCGGCGAATATTTCATGGGAGCTGTTTGATCTTATCTGCAACACGGTTTCGTTTCTGATATCCTTTATTCTTGTCGGACGGTATAATCTCATTCTTGCCATCACAACTGCTATATTAGTTCTTCCAAAGTGTTTTTTTGATGTTTTTTCGGATAAAAAGCAGCGTGCGTTCAATATAAATATTTCCGGCGACCAAAGAAGACTCAGATATTACGGTGACGCGCTGCAAAACAGCGATATTCTGCTCGAAGCGAAGTTAAACAACGCAGAGGATTATTTTACGAACCGGTATCTTTTTTTAAGCCGAAAACTAAATGCGCAGATCGGCAGACACAAAGCCAAATACGGTTTGTTGGCACTCTTAATGGATCTTATTGCAAACCTTAGCTTTTTCGCAGTGATACTCTTAACGATTTTAGATGCCCTTTCCGGAAAAATCAGTATCGGTTCGGTTCAATACAGCTGGAGCCTTGCCGACAATTTGAAGAATCGGTTTGCGGCAATGTTACATAACATTTCAAAGCTAAAGAGCGATCGGGATTCCATGGTGCTTTTATCCGAATTCGTAGAAGAAAATACGGCGATTGAAACAAGCACGGGCGATTTATGCCCGCAAGATAATCTGACAATTGAATTCGAGCATGTTGCTTTTGCCTATCCGGGAACCGACAAAAACGTTTTGAACGACGTGAATTTTACGATTCATTCCGGCGATAAAATCGGGCTTGTCGGATTGAACGGCTCAGGAAAGACCACTATTGTAAAGCTTTTGATGCGTTTTTATGATCCGACTGCCGGAAGTATCCGAATAAACGGCAAGGATATCCGTACATATGATATAAAATCGGTAAGAGCCGTGTTTTCCACTCTGTTTCAGGAAAACATTCCGTATATTTTTATCCCGTTACGCGACGGTATCGCTTTGTCAAGGTACGACGAGCGGAATAATACCCCAATGCTTGACCAAGCTTGCGAGAGAAGCGGTTTTTCTGCCGTTTTGCAGGCGGGGGGCGCGGATTACGACAAAATTTTGAACGACCCGATGTGTATACAACTTGAAAATTCCTTCAATCTTTCCGGAGGGGAATGGCAAAAATTAGCTTTGGCGCGGACGTATTTCCGGGATTCGGCGTTTTACATTTTCGATGAGCCGTCCGCTTCTCTGGACGTGTTTGCGGAAGAAAAGATATTCGAGGACTTTTCACGCTTATCCGAAAGAAAAACTGCTGTGTTGATTTCTCACCGTTTATCCAACATGAAATTTTGCTCCAAGATTCTGGTGCTTGATGAGGGAAAAATCGCCGAGCAGGGTTCGCACGAAGAGCTGTTAGCCATGCACGGTATCTATGCCCGGTTATTTGAATTACAGGCAAAGCGCTATCAGGACGTCTGATGAAAAAAGCCGCCTATGGTAGAATAGAAGTATAATTTACGCTGACGCGTAACGAAAGAATGGAGTTTATTATGAAAGGAAAAAGAGGAATCCGGATCAGGGACATATTTGTTTATGGATTGGCGTCGATTGGGGCAAATTACATTGCATCGTTCTTCGGTATGCATACCTTAAGGGGACTTATCGGCCCGATGCTGCTAAAAACCGCGCAAATTTCACATACTTTGTTTTACTTCTTGTGCTACTTATTGAATTTGCCGCCGGTGCTTTTTCTCTCTCTTTTTATCAGCTATTTTGTGTTAAAAAGAATCATTCCCAAACAATACGCGCCCTCCGATACGTTGAAAGACGGCATGAAGAAAGCACTCGTTACCGTGTTGCCGGGCGAAATCGGACGTTTGATCCTTTGTTCACGCTATGTCGGGATTATGAACGATGGCGGACGTTTCGGGTATATCCCCTCCGTTTTATATGATACAATCTATATCGGGCTGACGAAGCGGCATGAACCAATACGGCAGTCAGGCGAGATCCTATGGCAGGATCGGCTCTGGTATTTTGTGTTTTATATGATATACTTATGCCTATATCTGTGTCTTATCCTATTTCTCTGCAACAAAATATGGAAAAATGCCGAACAGGACGGCAAGGATAGGATCTTCCATGAAAGGTATCAATCCAAGCCGAAGTTATACTAAGCAGTTTGGCCAAGAAAGAAGGGAAAGGTGTGACCTGAAAGGTCGTCGCGACACCGCATGTTATGTTGTTTTGGGGTATCATGTATGTGGCACTCATCGCCGCCGTGCTCTTTGTTCTGTACAGTATCTATAAAGTGATTTGGTATAGTGTAAAAGTCCTTGTGCTGTTCGGAAAAGTGTCAGAGCTTGCCCGGGTCGGCGCCACGGTACAATGGTTGCGCCATCCGTTAAAGATTCTCTTCGGACAAAATGGTGTACCGGATTTCACGGTCGGTATGGCGGGAAAAACCTACGAAGTCAGTGTTCTGTCTTTCATTTCAACCCACAGCCGCTGGAATATTGAAAAAACGCGTACTCGTTACCTTTTTGAGGTCAGAAAATACAATAAAATCCTATATAATGTATACAATAATTCGGGAACGGAGCCGGAGCTTTCCAAAGAATACCGCCGAGAAACGCGTCTATACCGCAAAGAACTCTATGTTTCGCCGATCAGCGAAGCATATGATAAACAAATTTGGTTAGTCTTTCCCAAGCCGCGGCTTTTGACGTATACCGACACCAATTGGGAGTACCTGACTGCGGGAGATACTGTCGGCGGACATGAAATTATGTATGCAAAAGATTTTTTCGGATTTTTTCAAAGAGAGCCCCAGCCAAGAAAATCAATAAATTAAAGAAGCAGAAGCTTTGACACCAATTTTCAAAAAATCTTCTTTTTCTCTTGAAACGCGGAAAGTTTTATGCTATAATTATGATAAAATAAATGTATTCTGCGATTTCGAGCCGAAAAGTCCGTGAACAGAATACGCAAGGAGAAAATTTATTATGAAACTTGGTATCGTCGGACTTCCGAACGTAGGAAAAAGCACACTGTTCAATGCTATTACAAACGCAGGCGCCGAATCCGCCAACTATCCTTTCTGCACGATCGACCCCAATGTCGGCATTGCGCCTGTTCCGGACAAACGTCTTGACGTGCTTGCCGAAATGTATCATCCGAAAAAATACACGCCTGCCGTGATCGAATTTGTGGATATCGCAGGCCTTGTCAAAGGCGCGTCCAAAGGCGAGGGACTCGGCAACAAATTCTTATCCCATATTCGCGAAGTGGACGCTGTCGTACATGTGGTTCGCTGTTTCGACGACGACGATATCATCCATGTAAACGGTGTTGTCAATCCGGCGGATGACGTGGCAACCATCAATTTAGAGCTCATCTATTCGGACATTGAAATTGTGGAACGCCGTATCGACCGCGCCAAGAAAATTCTGAAAGGCGATAAATCGGTTCAAAAAGAAATCGACCTTTTGGAAAAAGTGATAGAAACACTCAACAACGGCAAAAAGGCCAACACCATCGATTACACGCCGGACGAGCTTGAAATCCTGCGCGATGTACCGCTGCTCTCCGCAAAGCCGGTTATCTACGTTGCCAATGTCAACGAAGAATCTATTGGAACAGACCTTTCCGAAAACAAATACTACATGGCGCTCAAAGCCATTGCAGACGAAGAAAAATCCGGCATTATCCATATCTGCGCCGGTCTTGAAGCGGAAATCAGCGAATTGGAGGGCGAAGAAAAGAAAGCCTTTTTAGCCGAACTCGGCATTGAACAGAGCGGTCTTGACAACCTTGTCACCGCCTGCTACGATTTGCTCGGTCTTATCAGTTTTCTTACAGCCGGTCCCGAAGAAGTGCGCGCATGGACTATCACGCGCGGCACCAAAGCGCCGCAGGCTGCCGGAAAAATCCACACGGACTTTGAGCGCGGCTTTATCCGTGCCGAAGTGATTTCCTTCGACGACCTTGTCGCTTGCGGTTCAACGGCGGCAGCCAAGGAAAAAGGGCTTATGCGCTCCGAGGGAAAGGAATATGTCATGCAGGACGGCGATGTGGTCTTGTTCCGTTTCAATGTTTAAATGACGAAAAGCATTGCCATATTGTACAAAAATTGACATCTTGTCTTATGCAACAGTAACAATCTTTGATTTTGCTGTTGAAATTGACTTTCAAGTGTGTTATACTTTACTATACGATATTTTTCTTCAATTTGCTCAAAGGAGACATCCCTCATGAAAAAGCTCACACTCGGCATTCTTTGCCTTACCGTATGCGCCGGTCTTGCGCTCTCTTCCTGTCAGAAACAACAAGAAGACACGGCCGACAACAGTTCTGATAACAGCACGGTTTCCGACCTTGCCGGTATCGTTCTTCCGAAAGACGAGGAAGAACAAAAGCCGCTTTACGAATACGATTATTCCGGCGACGGCGCTACTTTAACCGCCTATAACGGCGATTTGGAAGAAGTCGTTCTTGATGAAACGGTCATCCGCATGAAGAAAGAAAAGCAGAAGAAGACCGTTACCGAAGAAGTAAAAGCCGATGACGGCACAGTCTCCACCGTAGAAAAAGAAGTGGAAGAAACCGTTGAAGTTCCGGTCGAATATACGCTTACAGCCATTGAAGCCGGCGTTTTCATGAACAACGAAAGCGTTAAGAAAATTGTCATTCCGGATTCGGTCGAAACAGTCGGTGAAGCCTGCTTTCAGGGTTGCACGGCTTTGGAGGAAGTCACACTCCCGAAAGGACTTACCGAAATCGGCGCGCGCATGTTCTATGGTTGTGACGCGCTGACCAGCCTGAATATCCCGGATACGGTTACCGATATCGGTTTATACGCTTTCGGCGAATACTTCAAACAGATTCCGTGGTATAAGAACCTGCAAGGCACGTCGGTCATTGTCGGCGACGGCATTCTACTTAAATATAACGGCGGTGCAAGCGTTGCTTACGGCGACGAAGTCAAAAAAATCGCCTACTACGCCTTTACCGATTCGGCGGCACAGACCGTTCGTCTTTCGGCCGCAACCGAAGAAGTCGATACGCTTGCTTTCTATCGCTCCAATGCAACGGTGCAGGTGCCCGAAGGCTCTGATCTGTACAACACGCTCCGCATGAACAACATCAAGGTTTCGACTTATGCGGACGGTGCAGCTCACACGGAAACCGCAGCCGATACAACCGAAGAATAAACCGAAAAAAAACTCGGTTACATAAGAAAAAAAGGTTGCCGAAGTTCCGGCAGCCTTTTTTGCATAGTCACAAAATGCGTTTTACAGCATAAATCTGCAAAAATGCAACGTTCAAAAAAGCGAGGAAACGAATGAAAACCAGAAGAAATCTGTTTGTCCTGTTTGTTTTTGTTGTCGTGCTTGCCGTTCTTGGCGTTTGCCTTATCTTTAACCGGCAGAAACAAACGTCACCCGACAGAGCCGACACCATGCTGAACGGGTACACACTTGCCATAGTCAATGGCGTACCGATTAAAAAAGAACGGTTTGATTCCTATAAAGAGGGACTGTCCGAGGCGGCCGGAACTTTTACGGACAAAGAGATTTTAGACAGGTTCATTGACCGGGAACTTATGTTACAGGATGCCGCTCAATATGGAATTTCCGTCACGGACGAAGAAGTCAACGCATGGAATGAGCAGAATTTTTCGCTCATGGAAGAAGATCCGGCAGGAAAAGAAGTCATTTTGGCGTATCTTGCCCAAAAAGGCTATACGCTTGATGAATACAAAAAAATGAGTTTGGAAATTTCCCGCATTTCCTTGATTGGTCAGAAATACCGCGACTATTTAAGGCAGATTTACAAAGAAACTCCCGAAAACAAGCTGTTTGACGATTATTATGCCGCACATATGAAAAAATTACGCGAAGATGCAGATATCGTCGTCAACGAAAAGCTGTTTGGCACCTCCAAACAATAGTCAATAATAGGTTTTCCCCCGCTTTTCTTAAAAGAAAAGCGGGGGAAAATTTATAAAGGACGCCCAACGGTCTACCGTCGGGCGTCCTTTGCTTTTTCTGAAAAACATAGAAACGCGGCCTTTCACAGAAAGAAAAGCCGCGTTTTTCCTTGGGGAAGTGCAAGACCATCACACTTCGTTGTTGTAATACTTTTTAATCAAATCGACAATATCTTCGGCAACCTTTTTATACTGAAAGTCCTCATGCTCCCACATATAAATACCAGGTTTTGCCGAACCATCGTCCGAAAACAGATAGCCGTAATAATCGCCGCAGCCGTTGGCGGCAAAGAGCAAAAGATGATTTAACGGCTCCCAAAGAGCCTTTTCATCCTCCTCTGCCTCCTCAAAGCATTTCCGGTTCAGACGCGCATTTTCCGCAATTTCGTCCGCCGACAGCAAAAGCCAATGATCACCGTTCGTTTCGCAAAGCAGATCTTTTAACTCTTTCGGAAACGGCAAGCCCACCGCCTGTTCGGCTTTTTCGATTTGCTCCTCCGGGCATGGCTCTTGCAGGGAGGCATAAAGATTTTCCTTGAAATAAGGTGTCAACAATTCACGGTACATCGTTTTTTCTCCTATACGACTATACGGCCTGCAAAGTCCTTAACTTGTAGAATTCGCCTTTCTTCTCCATAAGCTCGTCAAACGTGCCCATTTCAACGCATTTTCCGTCCTTGATAACGGCAATTCTGTCGGCATTTTTAATGGTAGACAGCCGATGCGCCACGATAAAGGTCGTGTGTCCGGCACTCAAATTGTTGATCGCGTCCTGAATTTGCCGTTCCGAAACGCTGTCCAGCGCACTGGTTGCCTCGTCCAAAATGATGACTTCGGGATTTCGGATAATGGCGCGCGCAATCGAAAGGCGCTGACGCTGTCCGCCCGAAAGGTTCGCACCGTGCTCCTCCAAGGGAGTGTCCACCCCCTGCGGCAGAGACGCAATAAACTCGGTAAGTCTTGCCGCGTCAAGCGCCGCATACAGTTTCTCGTCGGTAATATTTTTGAGCCCATAAGTAATGTTTTCACGGATCGTTCCGGTAAATAACACGCTGTTTTGCGGCACGATTGAGATGTGCCGCCGATAGGCATGCAGGTCAATATCGCGGATGTCGTGTCCGTCCACGGTCAACAGGCCGGATTTCGGCAGATTGAACCCGATGATCAGATTGAGAAGTGTGGTCTTTCCCGAGCCGGATTCGCCGACAAATGCTACCGTTTCGCCGGCGTTTACTTTCAGATTCATGCCGCGAAGCAAAGGCTGATCGTCCTCATACGAGAAATACACGTCCTTGAATTCGTAATCGCCCTTTAAATCGGTTAACTTCACCTTGCCGTTGTTGTCCTCGATATCCATGGACGAAAGAATTTCACCGACTGAGGAAATCGATTCAAAGCCTTTGGTTAAAATCGGAAGAAGTCCGATAATCGATGAAACCTGCCCGGTCAACATGGTGAAATACTGCTGATACAGCGAAATATCGCCGACCAAAATCTTGCCGTTATATACCATGTATGCCGAAAACAGCAAGCACAGGAATTGGAACAACTGGAACATGACCCACGAAATCGAACCGAATAATGCCGTTACCATGTCAAGCTTGAAACCGGTATTGGCAAGCGTATTCAGGATGGAAGTCATTTTGTTGACTTCCTTATTTTCGAGCGCATGCGCACGTGTGATCGGCGTCATTTCGACCATATCCATTAAGTTGGCCGAGGTGTTTTCCATATTCTTGCGAAAAGACCGGTTGGAAGACCCGATCGGTCTGCGGAAAGCGCGAACTGTTGCGACCGCACACGGAATACACAAGAGAAAGAACGCAAAAACCGTAAGGTTAGACGCAAGCACCACAGCAAGCGCGGTGATCATATTGATAATAATGCCGGGAATCGTGGTAAACAGATGCGTTGACAGCTCATGAATAGTCTCCACGTCGCGCATGAGTTTGGATTGGATACGTCCGGACTGCATTTCCTTGTGAAACGTAATGGAAAGCTGTTGAAGCTTGCGGACCATAGCGCCGCGAAGCCCGGCTTCCACTTTGCGCGAAACAATGCTGTGGTATTTGATATGCAGCATATGCGTCGGGATATTGAGGAAAAACAGCGCCGTCATGACGACAATGTACACAATCAGCCGATGGAAAAAATCCGGCGTCGGATGTGTAACGAGATTGATGATCTTTGCCGTTACGATCGGCAAAGCAATGACGGGGAGCGTTTTGATGAAATAGAAAAACAAGGAGATGAAAATTTCCGGAAGATACTTCTTATACATCTTGAACAGTATCTTGAACGGCTTATCTCCCGAACGGATATAAGTATCAATCAATTCCTTTTCGAGAATTTTGACCTCTTCGTCGGTAAAAACCTCGTCCTTGCCTTGATTTTTCCGTGCCCGTTCTTTGGCTTCGGCCGGTGTGGGTGCTTTCTTGAAGTTTTGCTCGCTGTCCCTCTGCTTTTTCATAGCGGGTACCTCCGTCGCACCGTGTTTTTTATCACACGGTATCTGCTTCATGATTCGCCATTACCTTACCAAAATGTAACGGATTTGTCAAGAGGTAAATGCAAATTTAAAAAAGTTTTTTTCGACAAAAAAGCCCACGCCGGCTTTGATGTGCGGCATGGGCAAAACGGTAAATTTTAAGTGATTATGTCAGGCGTTTGTTGTGGGAATCTCCGGCTTTTGCTCCGAAAAGCCGCAAGCGGATGAATCTGTCTGCGGTGTGATTTTGTTCCGGAGCGCAAAGAGGATAAACGGCCGTGTCAGTCCAAGCGTCAGCGCGCTGGCTATCGTCAGAACATCGCTGTACTTTTTCAAGGCGTTTTGGTAAACAACCGACGCCATCAAAAGGTCGAACACAAAGCCGGCCACCAGGCTTGCCGCAAAAAGTACGACGCAGAAATAGGAGAGATAGCGGTTCTCAAAACGGCAGAACAGGCTGGCAAAGGCGGTCAGATTACACACAGCCGACAAAATGCCGAGCGTATTCTTTCCCGTGATTCTGCCGAACAGCACCTTATGATAAAACGGGATCCACGCGGTAAAGGCTTGGCTAAGACCTTTCTTTTGCGCCATGCCGAAAAACGCAAGGCTGTCAAAAACATAGGTGAGCACCATACAGAGGAAAATGCCGATAAGAATTGCCAAAAAGGTCAGATAGAAAACGCCGAAGAAAAGAGCAATGCTGAAGCCTGCCATCGTGTGTTCCCCGCTTTCAGTTGTTATTTTAAGAAATTGCCCTTGGCTTTCAGATACGCATTGATAAATTCATCGATATTGCCGTCCATAACCGACGAAATGTTTCCGTCCTCATAGCCGGTGCGCGCGTCTTTGACAAGCGTATACGGCATGAAAACATATGAGCGGATCTGCGAACCCCATTCGATATTGAGCTTTTCACCCTTGATATCGTCGATCTTGTCAAGCTTTTCGCGCTCCTTGATTTCGAGCAGTTTCGCTTTGAGCATTTTCATGCAGGTTTCCTTGTTTTGAAGCTGGCTGCGCTCTGTCTGGCAGCCAACCACAATGCCGGTCGGCTTGTGAATGATACGGACGGCCGAATCGGTCTTGTTGATGTGCTGTCCGCCGGCACCGCTGGCACGGTGCGTCTCAATTTCAAGATCCTCGTCCCGGATCTCAATGCCGCTGTCATCCTCCAATTCCGGCATGACTTCGACCGATGCAAACGACGTGTGTCGTCTGCCCGACGCGTCAAACGGTGAAACGCGCACCAAACGGTGTACGCCGCCCTCGCTTTTCAGATATCCGTAGGCATAGTTTCCCGAAATCAGAATGGTCGCGCTTTTCAGACCGGCTTCATCGCCGTCCAGATAATCGAGTAATTTCACCTTAAAGCCATGTTTTTCGGCATAGCGGCAGTACATGCGGTACAGCATCTCCGCCCAGTCCTGGGCCTCTGTGCCGCCGGCACCCGGATGAATCGAAAGGATGCAGTTGTTCTTATCAAATTCGCCCGAAAGAAGGGTTTCGATACGCTGACGGTCATAGCTCTTTTGGAGAGCGGAAAGCTCGGATAAGATCTCTTCCGTAAAGCTTTCGTCGTCCTCCGAAATAGCCATATCGACGAGATCTCCCAAGGCGCTGACGCCGTCGGAAAGCTCTTTGTAATCTTCTATTTTGGCTTTGGCGGCATTTAAATCCGCCATCACGGCCTGCGCGTCCTCTCTGTTCCAGAATTCCGGCTCGCAGGTCACTTTTTCCAGTTCATCCGCCTTGGCGCAAAGCTTGTCATAGTCAAGCGCCTCGCGAAGTTCTTTGACATCGGCTGAAAGTGTGCCTAAGGTTTGTTTTGCTTCTTCAAGTTGTACGATCATTGATTTATCTCCTAAATTAACTGATATATCAAAGAAAAATTTGCGGCGCATGTCCCCAAGTTTTTCAGAATTTCTTTTCTATCGGACTTTGCCCGACAGGTTTGTGCGGCTTTGGCCGCTTTCTGTTAGATCTTGTTTTCGTGTTCCCTCTCAAAAATATCCGGTATGCGCTCCGAATACAGAAAGCGGCACTTAAAAGTCCGGCAAGCCAAAAGAGCGGCGTTGCGGCAAAAAACGCATAAACACCGGCTTTGCCCGGCAACATGCGAACATGAAATAGACTCCATTCCACACTTCCGGAAACAAAGGCTATTGCTAAAAAAATGTTTTTGGCTTTTCCGGGGATTTTCCCCAAAAGGCCGACGCACAGCGTCAGCGCACAGACAAGTACCGAAAGCGTAAGCCACAGGCCGCTTTTACGCACCAGAAAGCCGAGCGCCCCGCCCCATCCGCTTTTCTGCCATGCGGCAAGGAAAAAGCAAGCGCGTAACAGAACGTCGGCGCACAACGCCCCGGAAAAGAAAGCGAAAACAGGCTTGATGATTCTTTTCATGCCGCTACTTTCCCACACAGAAACGTGCGAATATCGTATTGACCACCTGTTCGGACACCTGTCTGCCATCGGCCTCGCACAAGGCTCCTAACGCCTGCTCCAAATCAAGGCCGGCCATATCGCGCGTCAGCGTTTCTAAGGCTTGAAGCGCATTTTTTAAGCACGCCGCCGCTTTGGTCACAGCGGCATACTGTCTGGCATTGGCAAGAATCATGCCCTGTTCCAGCGCTTCGCCGGACAAAGGAAAAAGCTTGCGCATAAGTTCTTCCAGCCGATTCCTGCCGTCTCCGCTTTTGGCAGAAACGATCAAGCGGTGCTCAATGCCGGCGTGTATCAGAGCCGATTCCCAGACGTTTATCTGCTTTTCGGACGCGATATCGCTTTTGTTGATCAAGGCAATTACCGGTTTTGTCTTGGCAAATGCCGCAATCTTGCGGATAAACGCTTCGTCTTTTGCGGTCATTTCGCCCGACGCGTCAAACACGGCAAACAATAGCTCGCTTTCGTCCAACGCCTTTTCGGAACGCTCCACACCAATTTTTTCCACTGTATCGTCGGTGTCGCGCAGTCCTGCCGTATCGGCTAATTTCAATTTGACACCGGCGCAAAGCACGGTTTCGGTAATGACATCGCGCGTCGTGCCTGCAATGTCCGTGACAATGGCACGATCTGTGCCGGCCAACAGATTGAAAAACGTGGATTTTCCGGTATTGGGCGCACCGGCAATGACCGTATACAGTCCCTTTGTGACGGCACGGCCGGAAGAATAGGAGGCGGAAAGCACGGTCAATTCCTCCAAAACCGCTTGAATCTGCTCGCTCATTTCGTCGTCGGAAAGCTCGCTCATGTCCTCATCCGGATAATCCATATAAGCATAGACCGACGCCAAAAGTTCGGTTATTTTATCCGAAAGCATGCGGATCTTTTCGCCTAAGCCGCCCTCTAACTGCGCGGAAAACAAGCGCAGCTCATCGGCACTTTGCGCGTCAAGCAGATCGGCTACCGCTTCGGCTTGGGTCAAGTCCAGTTTTCCGCTTACAAAGGCGCGTTTGGTGAATTCCCCCGGCAAAGCCGGTTTCGCACCAGCCTCAAACAGCGCGCCGAGAATCAGACTGACCCCGACCGGACTTCCGTGGCAAGTGATCTCAACCGTATTTTCGCCGGTATAGGAATGCGGTGCGCGAAAAACGGTGGCAAGGCCGGTATCGATTTTTTTGCCGTCCGGCGCAAAAGCCGTGCCGTAGACGGCAAAGCGTGCCGGACAATCTTCAAGGGATTTCCCGTTTTTCGGCCGAAAGACAGCCGATGCGATCGTTTCGGCGTCGTCGCCGGAAAGGCGGATCACAGCAACGCCGGCTTTGCCGGCCGCGCTGGAAAGCGCCGCGCAGGTATGCATAGTGTTTTTACCTCGTCATGTGATGATTTCAAATAAGAAAATAAGAAGAGCTTTGCCTTTCCTTATACGTCGGCAAGATCAATATATTCCGCACCGTGCGCGGCAATGTAGGCTTTTCTTGCCGTAATGTCGTCGCCAAGCAAGGTGTTGAACATGATATACGTTGCCGTTTCGTCCTCCGGCCCTATCCGGATCAACCGGCGCGATACCGGGTTCATGGTTGTTTTGTTCATCATGTCCGGTTCGTTTTCGCCCAAACCTTTCGAGCGCATGATCTTATAGGGTGCGTTTCCGATCTGTTTCAGGATATCCGCTTTTTCTTTTTCATTGTAAGCAAATTGCGTGCCAAGCTTGCCGGATTCTATTTCGTACAGCGGCGACTCCGCAATATATACCCGCCCCTCCCGGATCAGCGTCGGAAGAAGCCGGTAAAACATAGTTAAGATCAGCGTCCGGATCTGATAACCGTCCTCGTCGGCATCGGTGCAGATAATGATCTTGCTCCATTTGAGCGAACCAATGTCAAACTGCGATAAATTCTTGTCTTTGCCCTTGGAAGTGCCAAGCTCTACGCCGCAACCGATCACCTTCAACAGGTCCACAATAATATCGCTCTTGAAAATTTTGTCATAACTGCTCTTCAAGCAGTTGAGCGTCTTTCCGCGTACCGGCATGACCGCCTGATATTCCGGATTGCGCGCCAATTTAACCGAACCGAGAGCGCTGTCGCCCTCCACGATGTACAATTCGCGCTTAGCCGCGTCTTTGGAACGGCAGTTCACGAACTTTTCCACACGGTTGGCGATATCGATATTCTTTTCTAACTTCTTCTTGATATTGACGCGTGCGTTTTCGGCATTTTCACGGCTTCGCTTGTTGATAAGCACCTGCGCGGCGGCTTTTTCCGCCTGCTTGGGATTTTCCGCAAAAAACACTTCCAGCGAGTGCAAGAAAAAGTCGGTCATGGCCTCGGCAATAAACGTGTTGGTAATGGCCTTTTTGGTCTGATTCTCATAACTGGTACGCGTGGAATGGGAATTGACAATAAAGACAAGACAATCCTCAATGTCGCCATAGGTAACCTTGCTCTCGTTTTTGTTGTATTTGTTGTTGTTTTTCAAATAGATGTCGAACGCCTTGACAAAGGCCGCGCGCGTCGCTTTATCCGGCGAGCCGCCATGCTCCAAAAAGCTGGAATTGTGGTAATATTCCACGCGGCTTAACATATTGGAAAAGCAGAAAACCATTTCGATTTTCAGCTTGTATTCGTTCATGTCGCCACGGTCTTTGCCGCGGCATTCCGTCTTGAAATAAGCCGGAACGGTCAACGCATAGGTACGTGCGGCAGATTCTTCGGCCATGTCGTCGGTCGAGCCGCTTTCTTCGGTTTCCGCAGATTCCACAGATTCTCCGGTCTCGCCGCTTTCCTCGGATTCTTCCGTTTCTTCATCCTTTTGCGCTTCTGCGGCCGGGTCATAGTTCCCGTCGGCGCTGATAATCTCATTGATGTAATCGACAATACCGCGTTTATAGAGATATTCGCGTTTTTCATGCGTGCCGTCCGGATTTTCAAAATCGAGTGTAATCGTCACACCCTCATTGACGACCGCCTGCTTTTTGACAGTCTCATCAAAAAAGAGAAACGGAACGTTGATATCGGTGAAAACCGCCAGATCCGGTTTCCATTCCACCACCGTTCCCGTGCGGCGGCGCACCGGTTCTTCTACGATAAGGTCCGTCACCGGGTATCCCTTTTCAAAGCGGATAGATGATTTATTTTCTTTTGTATAGCTGGTAACCGTCATATATTCCGACGCAAACTGCGTAGCGCACGCCCCAAGACCGTTCGTACCAAGCGAATATTCATATGCTTCGCCGTCGTCGTTGTCATATTTGCCGCCGGCATACAGTTCGCAATATACAAGATCCCAGTTATACCGTCCCTCGCGTTCGTTCCAGCCAAGCGGCACGCCGCGCCCGAAGTCCTCCACCTTGATCGAATGATCCTTCCGGACTTCCACGTTTATGCGGTTTCCGTATCCCTCACGCGCCTCATCGAGCGCATTGGCAAGGATTTCAAGGAATGTGTGACCGCAACCGTCCAAACCGTCCGAACCGAAAATAACGGCAGGGCGCAAGCGGACGCGATCTGGTCCTTTTAAAGAGGTAATACTGTCATTACCATAATTTTTCTGCTCTTTTGCCATTGATTCTTCTCCTCTTCGGGCATTCCTTTAATTTCGGGTCATACTCATACGTTTTACAGTCTCTGCAAGCGTTTCATACGCTATTTTCGGGTCGTCCGTATCGAGAACACCTTTTTCCATCGGACAGATTCCATCGCCGTTGCGATTGATAATGACCGGCACAAGATGCCGGAACAAGAACTTCACGCCGTATTTTTCAAAAACCGCATAAGCCGGTTCACTGAGAGTATCCGCATAGACCTGCCGCGCGCCCTGCAAAACCATAAGCAGTGCCGCCGCTTTTCCGACAATGCGGTCAGCCACAAAGCCCTCCGATAGATCCTTTTTTTCCTCCACCAACAAAAGAAGACGTCTGATTCCTTTCGATTCCGATGTCAGCGTCTCCTTTCCGGACACATAGACAAAGCTTGCATCCGAATTCTGCAAAACCGACAATGCTTTATCACGATAACTATTGTTCATTGTATCCAACCTTATCTATGAAATACAGATTATTTTACCATATATCCGAGAATTTGTCAAATCTTTCTTTCAACGTATTGCAATATGGGAATATATCCGTTATAATATAAGAGTTGCAAAAAGAAATAAGATAAAGAATCCTTAAAGAGAAAGGGATTGATTTGTTTGACAAAACCGCAAACCGAAAACAAAATGGGCGTCATGCCCGTAAATCGATTGCTTGTTTCCATGGCGGCGCCTATGATGATCTCGATGTTAGTGCAGGCGCTTTACAATGTTGTTGACACAATGTTTGTTTCACGCCTCGGACAAGACGCGCTCACAGCTCTGTCGCTTGCCTTTTCGGTACAAAACTTAATGATTTCCGTTGCTGTGGGCACAGGTGTCGGTATCAATGCGCTGCTTTCGCGCAGTCTCGGCGAAAAAGAATTTGAAAGAGCCAACAAAGCCGCAGAAAACGGGCTTTTCTTGGCTGCTATCAACTATATTGTATTCCTGTTAGTCGGCATTTTCTTCTCACGCGCCTATTTTTCCATGTTCGGTGCATCGGAATCAGTTACCAATTACGGTTCGCAATATCTTTCCATTTGCTGTATTCTGTCGTTCGGCGTATTCGGTCAGATCACCTTTGAACGTATTTTGCAGTCGGTCGGAAAAACCATGCTCACCATGGTAACCCAGATGATTGGCGCTGTTCTCAATATCATTCTTGACCCGATCATGATCTACGGCTATTTCGGATTTCCGAAAATGGGGGTTGCCGGTGCTGCGCTTGCTACGGTTATCGGGCAGATTATCGCGTTTATTGCCGGAATTATTCTCAATCACAAATTCAACCATGAAGTCCGGCTTCATATGCGTTCGTTCAAGCCGGACGGCGCGATCATCAAAAACATTTACTCAGTCGGCGTTCCGTCGATCATTATGGGTTCGATCGGCTCGGTCATGACGGTAGGGATCAACCAGATCATGCGTCTTTGCGGCGATGTGGCAAACACTGCACAGGCGGTGTTCGGGGTCTATTTCAAACTGCAAAGCTTTGTGTTCATGCCGGTATTTGGCTTGAACAACGGCATGGTGCCGATCATTGCCTACAATTACGGGGCCAAAAAGCGCGACCGGCTGACAAAGACTATAAAGCTCAGCGTCATATATGCCTGCCTTTTGATGTTGATTGGTTTTTTACTGTTTCAATTTATGCCGGAGACCCTGCTTCGCATTTTCGACACCGGAAACGACGATATGGCAAAAATCATGGCGATCGGTGTTCCGGCTTTACGCAGGATCAGTTACAGTTTCCTGTTTGCCGGTTTCTGTATTGTTATTTTATCGGTTTTCCAAGCGCTCGGACACGGCTTTTTGAGTCTTGGCGTTTCGGCCATGCGTCAGCTTGGCGTTCTTCTGCCGGCTGCCTTGATTCTTGCCGTTACGACGCATTCGGTGGAGGCAGTCTGGCTTGCTTTTCCGATTGCGGAGATTGTATCGGTGACGCTTTCGTCATTATGTCTTGTACATGTATACAAAAAAGAGATCAAGGATCTGTAAGGCATTTACCTTGGTACAAGGGCTATGCGCCCTTAACCCCACTCGCTTTTCTTAAAAGAAAAGCGGGGCAAAAGAAATTACATTTTGTCGCCCGGTGGTTTGAACTCAAACCGTCGGGCGGCTTTCACTTTTCCCGAAAAGTCACCAAAAGGGGCAAGTTTTTTTTCAAAAGGCTTGGAAAGAGAGCTTTTCATTTTGCGAAAAGCCTCCAAAGAGACTGTTTTTACGTTCTTTTTGCTTCCTTGAATTTTCAAGTCAAGTGCAAGAGCAAATTGTAAAAAGATTCAAAAGGAGAAAGCCAGCCAAGGCATTTAC
>CAKSOW010000028.1 GCA_934479825.1 uncultured Eubacteriales bacterium | reverse complement strand
GTCAAACCCATTATACTGGATTTTTCCTTTTGTGTCCATCCTTTTTTTTGCTTGCACTTACATTGTAAATTCAAGTCTGCGAAAAGTAACCAAAAACAGACCGAGGGCGGCGGCCCTCTGGACTCCCAAGGTGCGGTTCAAAATTCCGAGCAGTGGATTTTTGATTAAATTACAAGCTTTGTACCTATCAAGAAATTTCATGTAAAATTGCAGTCTTGTGCAATACAGCTCGGAGTATTTTGAACCGGTGCGAAAGGGTAACTTTACTGCGCAAGGATTTGTAGGTATTTATAAAAAGGCAAGGTTGGATTTAGGTGGACAGTAAGCTATGTGTTTCAGTGAAAGGGTAAGTTTGGTGGGAATTTGTTTTTTGTGAAAACAGAAAGTATTTTTTTCGGAAAACAGATAGTTTCAGACAGAATTGCAAAATTTCAAGTTTACTGCACACAAACAAGCCGCAGATTTACACCAAGCTTTCTATTTGCTCACATCGATTTTCCTTTCCCACCGCAACAAAGATAACGTACACTTTCCCATTTTATCAACTGCTTGCGGCGGTAAGCACGCACTGCAACTTCGATTTTCCGCAAAACCCGATTCTGCGTTTGATGAAAATTCTCCCTTTTCCTCCGGTTCAAAACATGGCCGTCTTGTTCGCGCCCGCTCACAAAACTCCCTGTTTCGGCGGTCTCCGACACGCCAAAACTTGCCACCGGCAACTTTTGACGCGTCCGAGCACGTGCTTTTCTGTTACTTTTTGCACGCCGCAAAAAGCAACAGAAAAACCGTCCTTTTAGTTCTTTTTGCTAAAAGCAAAAAGAACGTAAAAACAGCTCTTTGTGGCTATTCGCGAAAACCAAACAAAGGCGCACAGTCTGAATCATCAGATTGTGCGCCAGTTCTTTGCCCTGAAAAGTCATGAACTCTTTCCTTATATGTTCTTGAACGTATCTCGTAACTTATCAAAGAAGTTCTTCTTTTGTGCGTTGTTCTTTTCGCCGCAGGAATCGGCAAAGGCTTTTAATTGCTCTTTTTGCTTTTGCGTAAGATTCTTCGGCACTTCCACATTGACGCGGAAACTGAGATTGCCGCGGCGTGTGCCGCGAACCTCCGTAATACCGCGGTTTTTCAGAGTAAACACCGTGCCGGGCTGCGTGCCCTCGGGAATGACATAATCTTCCGTTCCCTCCAACGTCGGAATACGGATCGTCGCACCGAGTGCCGCCTCGGTAAAGGTAATCGGAATATCATAAAAGACATTCATGCCGTCACGGTTGAAGATCTTGTGTTTCGCCACCGAAACCGTCACATACAGATCGCCGTTCGGTCCGCCATTGCGTCCGGCGTCGCCCTGCGACCGAAGCGTAATGCTCTGACCGTCATCAATGCCGGCCGGAATATTGACGGTAAAGTTCTTCAACTTGCGCACGGTACCTTTACCGGAACAGGTCGGACAGGGATTTGTAATAATTTTACCCGTACCGGAGCACTTTTCGCAAACTCTTTCCGTTTGCATAACGCCAAACGGAGTACGCTGCTGAACGCGGACGCGTCCCGTACCGGAGCAGGCTGAACAGGTCGTGGGACTTGTTCCCTTAGCCGCACCGCTGCCGGAACAATCCGGACAGGTTTCAATACGGTAAAATTTAATATCCTTACTGCAACCGAACGCCGCCTCTTCAAAAGTCAGATTTACGCGGACCTCGCGATCTTCCCCACGCATCGGCACGTTTCTCCTTGCAGACGTATTGCCGCCGAAACCGCTGCCGCCAAAAATAGTGGAAAAGATATCGCCGAGATCGTCAAAGCCGCCGCCAAAGCCCCCGAACCCGGCTCCGCCTGCACCGGCACCGGCGCCGTAACTCGGGTCTACGCCTGCGTGGCCGAATTGGTCGTAACGGGCTTTTTTCTGCGGATCGGAAAGCACGCTGTACGCTTCATTTACGTCCTTGAACATCTGCTCGGCATTGGCATCGCCCTTATTCAAATCCGGGTGATACTTTTTTGCCATCTGACGGTAGGCTTTTTTGATTTCCTCGTCCGATGCACCTTTTTTGATGCCTAAGACCTCATAATAATCTCTTTTTTCTGCCATAATCGAAATTCCTTAAAATACAAGTTTACGGCAGTCGCTGTTTTCAACAGCGACTGCCTGAGCATGCCGCAAAACTGCGGTTTACGGCACGAAACAGTCAAACGGACTTTGGCGCAGTCTGCGGCGCTTTCCATAAGAAAAACGCAGATTATTTCTTATCGTTATCGGTAAAATCGCCGTTTACCGTGCCGTCAGGGTTCGTTCCGCCCATGTTTTCCGTGCCGCCCTGTGCACCGTTTTGTGCCTGTTGAGCGTACAGTTTTTCACTGATGGAATAGAAAGCTTTTTCAAGCTCTTCCGTTCCCTTTTTGATTTCTTCGGTATTGCCGCCGGAAACTGCCTTGCGCAAAGCCTCGATTTTTTCCGTAATCGGAGCTTTTTCTTCTGCCGTTACTTTATCGCCCAGTTCGCCGAGTGTCTTTTCGGACTGGAAGATCAGGCTTTCAGCGCGGTTCTTGGTATCGACCGCTTCTTTCTGTGCTTTATCTTCTGCCGCAAATTTCTCTGCATCCTTAACAGCCTTATCGATATCTTCCTTGCTCATGTTGGTCGAGGAAGTAATGGTGATGTGCTGTTCCTTACCGGTGCCCATATCTTTTGCCGAAACGTTTACAATACCGTTGGCATCGATATCGAACGTAACTTCGATCTGCGGCACACCGCGCGGAGCGGCGGGAATTCCGTCGAGGATAAAGCGGCCGAGCGTTGTATTGCCGGAAGCCATTTCACGTTCGCCTTGGAGAACATGGATCTCAACAGAGGACTGGTTATCGGCCGCCGTGGAAAATACCTGGCTCTTTTTGACCGGGATGGTGGTATTGCGTTCAATCATCTTGGTGCAAACACCGCCGAGGGTTTCAATACCAAGCGACAACGGGGTAACATCGAGCAGCAACACGCCCTTGACTTCATCGTTCAGGACGCCGCCCTGGATAGCCGCACCGATTGCAACGCATTCATCCGGGTTAATGCCTTTGAACGGTTCTTTGCCGATAAATTTCTTAACAGCCTCTTGAACAGCCGGAATACGGGAAGAACCGCCGACAAGAAGCACTTTATCGATCTGCGACGGATTTAATCCTGCATCCGAAAGTACCTGTTTGGTCGGGCCCATCGTCTTTTCAACGAGGTCTGCGGTAAGTTCATCGAATTTTGCACGCGTAAGCGTCATATCGAAGTGTTTCGGGCCGGTTGCATCTGCCGTGATAAACGGAAGATTGATGTTGGTGCTGGTCATACCGGAAAGTTCGATTTTTGCTTTTTCAGCGGCCTCTTTGAGACGCTGCAAAGCCATTTTATCGTTTCTCAAATCAATTCCGTCGCTCTTCAAGAACGAATCAGCCATATAATTCATGATCTTCTCATCGAAGTCATCGCCGCCGAGACGGTTGTTGCCGGCAGTTGCAAGCACTTCGATAACGCCGTCGGCGATATCAAGAAGCGAGACATCGAACGTACCGCCGCCAAGGTCGAATACAAGAATTTTCTGCGCATTTTCTTTATCGACACCGTAAGCAAGAGCCGCGGCAGTCGGTTCGTTGATAATACGCTTTACGTCAAGACCGGCAATCTTACCGGCATCCTTGGTTGCCTGACGCTGTGCGTCGGAGAAGTAAGCCGGAACGGTAATAACGGCTTCGGTGACAGGCGTACCAAGATAATTTTCCGCGTCGGTCTTTAGTTTTTGAAGAATCATTGCGGAAATTTCCTGCGGCGTATAGCTTTTACCGTCAATTGTGACTTTTCTATCCGTACCCATATCTCTCTTAATGGAAATAACGGTTCTGTCCGGATTGGTAATAGCCTGACGTTTTGCAACCTGACCGACCATTCTTTCGCCGGTTTTAGAGAATGCTACGACAGACGGAGTGGTTCTTGCGCCTTCGGCGTTGGTGATAACGACCGGTTCGCCGCCTTCATAAACGGCAACACAAGAGTTTGTTGTACCTAAATCAATACCAATAATTTTTCCCATAATAAATACCTCCCTATACGAATACCGTATGGTTTAAAATTAACTTAGTTCATAACCTTGACGACCGAGTGACGGATCACTTTATCGCCGAGTTTATAGCCTTTCATGAAAACATCCGAAACGGTGTTTTCATCGAAGTCTTCATTTTCTTCGTGCATGACCGCATTGTGAAGTTCCGGATTGAACTTTTCACCCTTGGCCGGAATCTCACTGACGCCGAGCTTTGTAAAAATCTCTTCCGCCTGCGAAAGCACTTTCTTTACGCCATCAAGAACAGCGCCGACATCGGTCGCTTCGGCAGACGCCGCACGTTCCAGATTGTCCAATACCGGAAGCAATTTTTCAACCGCTTCGGCAATGCCGTCGGCATAAAGGCTTTCTTTTTCTTTCTGCACGCGTTTCCGAAAATTATCATATTCCGCAAGCATGCGCAAATACGTGTCGTTTAACGTATTTTTTTCTTTTAGCAGCTTTTCGTATTCCTTTTGGGAATCCTCCAACTGCTTTTCTAACAGTTTTACCGCTTTTTTATCTTTTTTATCCATCTTCTCGGACGTTTCCTCGGTCTCCGGCATCGGTTCATCTACCTTTTCCGGGGCATCGGAACAAGCGGTCTCGTCCAAAGGTTTCTTTTCATTTTCATTCATCTTATCTGACACATTCTCACCTTCTGTAATGATCTGTGACTTATGCATTTTAAAGTCTAAGGCTTTTCGTCATCCGGCTTTGGGACGGCCTCCGTTGCCGGCGCCTCCGTGCCGTCTGCACGATCGGAAAGGCTTTTCATTGTTTGTGCAAGCCTTGTTAACGCAACCGTCGCTTTCTTGTAATTCATGCGGCGCGGCCCCAAGATACCGAAAATGGTGTTCTTGCGTCCGACCGGCAAGGAACAGAAAACGATGCTTGCATCGGACAGTCCCGAATTTTCCTCGTCGTCGCCGATATAGACCTTTAAACGGTTATCGCAAGACGAAGTATCGACTGCGGCAGGTAAAAGTTCTTTCAACCCTGCCCCGTCGGTTTCGAGAAGTCCGAGTATATCTTTCACCCGTTCAACGTCCTTGAATTCGGGATAAGAAAGCAAATTGGTAATGCCGTCCACCTCAACGCTGTGTCCGTCGTCTCCGGCTGCCGCCTCATAAGCAATACGCAAAAGCGGATTGACAAGCGCCCGCAGGTCGCCGAACTGTTCTTCCAGTTTCATGATATCCGGAAGGGACACATTTCCAAGCGGCTTTCCGGCAAGACTCAGATTGAGCGCATTTTTGATAACCGCCGCATCCGCCGCATTGACCGGAAGTCCGGTGGCGATATGCTTGGTGTTGACCGAACCATCCGGCATGACCATGACAAGAAGTATGCTTGCTTTGTCGATCACCAAGGTATCGAACCGTTCGACAACGCACTCGCCCGGCGTCTGATCAACCGTAAGAGACGCATAGTTCGTCATACGCGACATGACCTTGCGCGCCCGGCTCACAATGCCGTCAAGCTCATCCGACTTGAACCGTGTAAGCTCGGCTAACAGATCTAGCTGTTCTTTCGACGTCTTATACTCACGCATAAGCTCATCGACATACAGCCGGTACGCACTTCCCGACGGAACGCGCCCTGCCGAGGCATGCGGCTTATCGAGATACCCCATTTCTTCGAGGTCGCTCATTTCGTTGCGGATGGTTGCGGAGGACAGAGAGAAGTTGCCGTATTCAAGCAGATGTTTTGACCCGACCGGCTCGCCATGGTCGATATATTCGTCAACGATGGATTTTAAGATTTTTAGTTTTCTTTCGTTGAGCTCCATGGACTCTCCCTTCTTTCAATTTTAGCACTCGTTTCATTCAAGTGCTAATCATTGTCTATATTGTACCACTATTCGGAGGAAAGTCAATAACATTTGTTGTTTATTTTGTTAATATTTAATGAATTTCGCGCCGTCGTGCTATTTTGTGAGTGCAAAAAAGGAACCGCCATGACTTAGCAGTTCCCTTTCGTTTCAGTTGATAAAATTTCTTATTTGAGCGCCTTTTCCGTCTGTAAAAAAGCAGCCGCGTCAGCCGCCAGATTTTCCGCGTCAAGGCCGCAATGTTTCACTAAGGATTCATACGAACCGTGCGGCAGAAATTCCGCAGAAACGGCACGCACGCGCATATGTGCCGGACAGTTCGCCAGCGACAGCTCCGAAACGATCGTCCGCGAAATGCCGCCGCTCTCGATTCCTTCTTCGGCGAAGTACACGTACCGGGTCGTTCCCAAGGCCTGAGCCAGCATACCGGCATAGTCTTTTACCGGAAAAACACGGAACAGTTTGATAATCCGCACCGAAAGGTCTTTTTGCGATAATATCTGTGCGGCACGATACACTTGGGCTGTCTGTTTTCCATAGGTCACAAACACCAAATCCGGCGTTCGGGTCACAAAACGGTCGCAGACCGAAAAGAACGGTGCGCTCTGTTCATCAAGAGGCATAAACGCTTCTCTGTCATATTCCGTCATGCCGCCGCGCGGATAGCGGATCGCACTGATACCGTTTCCGGCAAGAGCCCGGTCAAGCGCGGTTTCCAGCTCCTTGAAACTGTCCGGCGCATAGATTTCCGTTCCGGGGATTTCCGACAGAAACGCGCAGTCGAAAAGGCCTTGGTGCGTCTCACCGTCGCCGGGAACAAAGCCGGCACGGTCAAGCGCCAGAACAATATGAAGTTTTTGCAGAGCCACGTCGTGGATCAATTGGTCGTAGGTGCGTTGGGCAAATGTCGAATAGAGCGCGCAGACCGGAACAAGTCCCGACACGGCTAATCCTCCGGCAAAGGCAACGGCATGCTCCTCGGCAATTCCAACGTCAAAGAAGCGTTTCGGAAAACGTTCGGAAAAGGAACGCAAGCCTGTTCCGTCACGCATAGCCGCGGTAATGGCGCAGATACGTTTATCTTTTTCGGCGCGCGCACAGAGCGCTCTGCCGAAAGCAGAAGAATAATCACTGCCGCCGGGGGCGCTTACGCCTTCGTCGGGGTCAAAAGCGCCGACCGAATGATAATTTT
The DNA here is from genome assembly GCA_934479825.1 of uncultured Eubacteriales bacterium. Classification (GTDB taxonomy): domain Bacteria; phylum Bacillota; class Clostridia; order Oscillospirales; family CAG-382; genus UMGS882. The sequence goes on along the minus strand of CAKSOW010000028.1, from coordinate 26,448 downwards.
CCGGCATATCCTCTGCATATTTGTAGCCACAGCCTTTTTTTGTTTTGATATGTACCAGCGTACACCGTGCGTCTTTTTTGGCTTCTTCCAAAACAACCTGCAAGCGTTCGATGTCGTTTCCGTCAACCGGTCCCAGATATTTAACGCCGAGCGCCTCAAAAAACGGCTGTTTGTAAAAAAAGCTTTTGGCGGCGTTTTTTAATCGTCTTGCAAAATAAATGGAATATTCGCCGAATTTCGGAATTTTCCGCAAAACTTTCTGAAAATTGCGTTTGAACCGGTAATATTTACCGCTGGAACGGATTTTGGAAAGGTATTGGGCAAGACTTCCGACATTGGGCGAAATGGACATTTCGTTATCGTTTAAAATAATAATAAGCTGTAACTCTTTATTGTTGCAGTTGTTGAGCGCCTCATAGACCATACCGTTTGTAAACGAACCGTCGCCGACAACACAAATCGTATAGTTATCCCGGCCGGCAAGCTTGTCCGCTACGGCAATACCGAGAGCAGCAGATATGGAAGAACCGCTGTGACCGGCTGTGAGTGTATCATATTCGCTTTCAAAGCGATTGGTAAATCCGGAAATGCCGCCGCTTTGGCGCAGTGTTTCAAAGCGGTCAAGCCGCCCTGTAAGAATTTTATGGGTATAGCACTGATGTCCGACGTCGAAAAGCAATTTGTCATTCGGCAGGTCAAACAGCTTATGCACAACAAGCGTTGTTTCCACAAGGCCGAGATTGGAGCCGAGATGTCCGCCGGTTTTCGACACGGTGTGGATGATTTTGGTGCGAATCTCAGCGGCAAGAGACTCTAACTCCCCTATGGACATATTCTTTATATCCTGCGGCGAGCGGATATTTTCTAACATGACAGCACTCACTTTACAATAGTTTAGGCATACCGGAGGCAAAAAGGGCCTCCGCAAAAATCAAAGGGACTCTTTATCAAGCGGAATCACCTTTTCGCCGCGCACGTAAAAACACTTTTCGGCAAACAGCATCATAGGCCGGTCATTGAGCGAATCGGTATAAAAAGCTTCGGCCGTTTCATTCGGAAAAAGCGCGGCAAACAGCGTCGGTTTGTTTTCACGAAAGCAGAGACGCGTTATTTTACCGGCTTTTAAATCTGCCGACGAACAGACGGCATTGGTCAGCCCCAGCCGCCGCAGACACGGTTCGATCAAGAAATCAAACGACGCGGTCATGATAACGTCGTCGCTCTTTTTCCGGTCCAAATAGAATTTCTTGATCTTCCGGAAATTCCCGTCCCAGAATTTTTCGGCAAGCTCCACATAATCCGGGCACGCCGCAAGCATGGAAAACATGCACTTTTCTGCAAGATTTATCAGTTCTTCCCGTGAAACAAGGCACATTTTGTAACGCGCAAGTCCCTGCAACATGGTAAACAGCCACCGCACAAGCGATGGATGGCGGCGCATGCAGAACAGAAAATAGTCGAACGTCGATTCACCGTCGTAGATGGTGTTATCAAAGTCATACACGGTCATACGGCATGAATCCTTTCCCCATCTCTTATGTCTATTATACGATAAAACACGAAAATTGTCAACCGTACCGTCACGCAAGAGAATATATATTCGACCACGCCATTTTTCCGTTGTTATCGGTTACCTCGGCGCGTAAATAGCGTTCTCCGTCTTTCGGTCGGTATTCCAGATAACACAGGTTTTCCCCGCGCGCCAAACGGTCGCACGTCCATGCAAGATTGGAGAACACGGAAATTTTGCAGCACGGCGAACAGCGGACTTTGAAAACGCCGTCTTCCAATGCGGTGTACAGTTCCGGTGTCTGGGTCGCATAAAAACTTCCGCTGCGAACGGCATTCAGAATGTTTTCTTCGGTAAGTGTTTCCATGCGTGCCATGATAAACGATTTCGTTTCGTCGTCTCCGTTATAGTAATGCGTATCGTCCACTGCCAAGAGGGGGCGCGTCATGCCGCGGTTGGCAAGCAGATCCACAAAATATCCCGAATAAGCGCGGTCGCTTTGTCCGACAGCGGAAACGGTATTATAGATTTCAATTGCGTCAAAACCGGGAAGTTCAAGTGCGTCCTCCGGAGAATTGAGCGACCAGGCCGGGTGCGCCAAAACAGCGACACCCCCTGCGGCATGGATCTTTTCGACAGTCTCCTTACGCGTGGCGGTCTTGCGGTCTAAATCCGGTGCATGCTTCATGCCGAAACCGACAATGTGCATAACATCTTTCTCGGTACAGTTTCCGCCGAGATTATACTCACAACCGGATAAGATCATAAGTCCGGAAAGTGTTCCGGAAGTGCCGTAATGCCAATGGTCGGTAAGGGCTATTGCGTCAAAACCGGCGTTTTTGTAAATTTCAGCCGCTTTTTCCGGCGAAACCTGTCCGTCTGACAGCGTTGTATGGATATGTAAGCCGATTTTATACCATTTATTTCCGTTATGATCAAGAATCATTTATCCTGTTTCCTTTCTTTATCGACCGGAACGATCTCTCCGGCCTTGGTCAGCGAAATTTTGGTAACGACCGGACCGATTAACTCATAGATCAGCGTTCCGCACAGGATAATGGCGCGAATCTGTGCTCCGTGTTCCGGTACAATGCGCGTTGCTACAAGAGAAAGACCGATAGCAACGCCGGCTTGCGGCATAAGAGCCGGCCCCAGGTATTTGCGTACATTCTTTTCGGCCTTGCAGAGAGCCGCGCCGAATGAAGCGCCGCACATCTTTCCGACTACGCGCATCACGATGTAGATAACACCGAACAAACCGACCGTCGGTACGACCGAAAGGTCAAGCTCTGCGCCGGAAAGAACAAAGAACAGCATGAAGATCGGCGGCGTCAATCCATCCGTCAGTTTCATGATATGGGGCACCTGTGAGGAGAAGTTGGCAAAACCTGCGCCAATCGCCATGCACATTAAAAGCGACGAAAAGCCGAACATGTTCGCCACGCCGACACCTAAAAAGACAAAGGCGATGATAAGGGACAGCCGATTGCCGTCTTTTTTGAACCAACGCAGCGGCACGCAAAACAGCATACCGAGCAGGATACCGAAAAAGAGCGCTCCGAAAATTTCCCACAGCGGATCCAAAAGCGCCGACTTCAAAGAGACCTGTGCCGGGTTTTTGAGCGCTTGGGCAACAGCGACCGAGATGCTGAACATGGCAAGCGCCGTCGCGTCGTCGATAGCCACGACCGAAAGAAGTGTTTCGGTTACCGGCCCTTTGGCCTTATACTGATTGATGACCATAATGGTTGCAGCCGGAGCAGTGGCGGCGGCAATCGAGCTTAACACAATGGCAAACGGCACTTCGATGCCCGGCACGCACAACAGTGCGGCCAATACAAACAGAATGGCAAACAGCGATTCAAATGTTGCAATGACAATCGGCATAGCGCCGACGCGCTTGAAATAGGAAATTTTAAATTCGTTGCCGATGGAAAAAGCGATAAAGCCGAGCGCAACCTCGGAAATAATATCGAGCTGCGGCAAAAGGTCGGAGGTGATGACACCCCCGAACGCAAGGTTCGGAATCAGCGACGGGATAGCAGGTCCGAGAAGAAGTCCTGCGACAAGGTAGCCTGTCACATTCGGCAGCCGGAACAGCTTGGCGAGCCGGCCAAGCGCCATGCCGGCAAAAATCATAATGGACAAAATCAGTAATGTATGCATTTGCATAGAAAATCAAAACCCTCTTTAAAAATAACGAATACCGGAATTATGCTTTTGTACCGAAGCCTTCGGTATACCCGACGGGAACGGTGAAGATGACGCCGGTATCGGGCTTATCCAAACCGCCGGTAATATCGTTGACAATTTTAGAAATGACCGGAATCTTTTCCTTTTCCACAACAACAAGCACGGTCTTGCTTTCTTTGTGTTCCGGATCGAGAAGCAGCCGGAGCGAGCCCATAAAGCGCAGTTCGTTGTATTCGCAAAGATTATGCGCCATGCCTTGGCTGTCTAAAATGGTTGCGCCGCGGATTTCCTTTTCCATAAAGGCGGAAAGAATATCCTTTAAATATTCGGTTTTGTTGAGTATGAGAACGAGTAATTCCATAAGAACCGGCCTTTCTTAAATATTGAAGATTTTTTTAATTTTGTTTATATCATAGCACTTTTATGCCGATAAGTCAACCCCCGGCATTATTTTTTTGATTTTGTAAAATCCGGCTTCTTGACATTCACAAGGCTCTATGATAAAATAATGTTTAAAGAACGCAACGGCAAGGAGGGCTATTCATGAACCAGCATCCCACCACAAATGACACCCGTTTACCGGTTTCATCCGAGCCTTTATCGGAAAAGAAAGACGAAATCGACACGGTAAACTTTGACCGCAGACGCCGCTCCGAGGCCATTCGCCAGAACGAGGAATACGAGCGCGAGAAACGCCGTCGGATCCTTGCCGCGCGCAGACGCGCCGAACGCATACGCCGTGCGAAGATCGCACGTTTAAAGGCTCTTCTTATGTTTGCGGTGATCGCGCTCGGCTGTCTGTGCCTTGTGATTGCAGGCATTGTCGCCGCCGTAAAAGCTCTCACTTCTCCCAAAAAACCGGTTAAGCCGGACGGTGCGGTAAGCGATGCGGAGACAGCGCTTGTCTCCGCTTTCATTAGCGACACCGGAATAGTATACTCCCCCGGCTATGCGCCGCTTGCAGAACAAATCAATGCATTCTTATCGGATACATCGCTCGGCATTCCGCAAGGCACGGTAAAAGTCGGCGAATACGGTGAACTTGCCCGCCGCTATGCCGGATTCGGCGCCTCGGATGGCTATTTTGCCCTCAAAAACGCCGTGCGCGATGTGCCCATGTACGCCAACGGCTACTTATGGACGGAAAACGCAAACATCCGGTCATCGGAAACCAGCGGTTATTTCTATGACACGGACACTTCCTGTCTTTCAGCAGTCGCCAACATCTGCCTGTGGGAGGGAGACGGTCTGTTCCTGTCGGAACCCGATACCGACAACCAACCAAAGCTTGACAAATCAGCCGGGCTTACCGTGTTGGAGAAGTTGAACGCTGCCACGGATTATCTCTTCCGCGCGGACACCGAACGCGGCGTGAAGTATGACCCTCTTTCCGGACTTGTGTACATTCACACGCCCGATAACGACGGAAGTTCGACCGGAAACGGTTCCAACCGTTGGTTCAATTTCCGGTTCGGCTATCTCGACGCATACGAAAATATCTCGTTTAACCGTGCCATGAACGACCTTGCAAAGCTTTACACACTTTTGGGTGAAACCGAAAAAGCGGACGAGTATACGGCAATTGCCGCCAAAAACACAGCCGCTTTCAACGAGAAATTCTGGGACGAACAAAACGGCCGCTATATCGGCTGTATCGACAAAAATGGGGCGGCGCACGACTATGGTTTTGTCTTTTTAAATTTAGAAGCGATCGAAGCCGGTATGACCGACGCGGACAAAGCCGAAAAGATCTTTTCATGGCTTGACGGCACACGCACCATAGACAGCGACACCGCCGTCGGAAACGATATTTATAACGGAGTCCTGATCCGCAACACGACGCTTGCCGCCAAAGACAGCTGGTGGGATTATCTCGACGGCTCTCTTCCTCTTTCCGAAAGCGGCGGCTGGGGCAAATACTATCAAAACGGCGGCTTTTCACTTTCCACTTCGTTTTACGATATTTTAGCACGTTATAAAACCGGTCGTACCGAACAAGCAGCCTCTCTCATGAAGTCGTTGTTGGAGGCATACGCAAACGGCTCGCTTGCGGCAAGCGACAGCTCCGTGCGTATTTCCGGCGACGCGTTGGCAGGTCTTGCACCGACTGTCTATCTGCGAACGCTGTTCGGACTTGATACGGACGGTTTCCGCCTGTCGCTTACGCCGGACTACACGATGTTTCAGGCATTAAACGCCGCCGAAGAAACAGACGAACCCGAAAAGACTGCCAAAAAAGAGAAAAAGTCCAAGAAAGACCAAGCCGAAGAGCTGACTTTCCCGACGGTCGGACTTCATAACATCCAGTTTTCCAGAAACACCTACGGGGCGCTGTTCTCAGATGGCACCGTTTACCTGACCGCCCAAAATCAGATGCCGGTTCGTTTCCGTATCGGCGGTTTCGTGCCGGATACCTCTTATGACATCATAACAGTTGCAGGCGGTTTTGAAAAAACGCGTGTATCCGCCGTTTCCGACCAAACGGGGCAGTTGGATATTTCAGCAGATTTCGGCGGCGAATCGTATCTGAAAGTTGAGATAACGCCGGTCGAACCGAATAATGGCAAAAAGAAATGAATTTATCACACTTTGTCAAAACAGTAATATATTGATAAGTAAGAGGAAACCCTATGAGAGACGCTTATTATGAAGGCGAACGCTTTGAAAAGCTGTCGTTTTTCGGCGAAACCTTTACAGACTGCAAATTTGTCGATTGCGATTTTATCGGCTGCACCTTTGAAAGCTTGAAACTTTCCGACTGCTACTTTTGGGAATGCCGTTTTGAAACATGCAATGCATCCGGCTTGAATTTTGAAAACTGTGAAGTCAAGTTTCTGGAACTTGCCGAATCGACATTTATCGGGATAAACTGGGGACTTCTGACTCCGACCGGAACGGTTGGTTCCGCCCTTGACCGGATAAAGGACTGTCGGCTAAAATACAACACGTTTTCACTCATGTCCTTTAAGCGGTTCGACTTTTCCGGCTGTGCGCTCTCGGGTTCGACGTTTGCCGAATGCAATCTTGCCGAGGCCGTTTTCAAAGACTGCGATTTATCCGACGCCGAGTTCTACAAATGCGATTTAAAAAAAGCGGATTTCCGCGGTGCACGCGGCTATCGGATCGACCTTTTAAGCTGTCCGATGAAAGGCGCGCGTTTTTCCTATCCCGAAGTCATGCGGCTTTTGGATTCACTCGAAATCAAAACAGAATAACACGGCAAACACCCTGCAATATCAAACACTTTAAACCCGAAAGGAACACATCATGAACATTACAGTTTATCTCGGATCCAATCACGGAAAGGATCCCATGCTCACCACAGCGGTACGCGAACTTGGCACATGGATCGGACAAAGCGGAAACGCGCTGGTATACGGCGGCTCAAAATCCGGCCTTATGGGCGAGCTTGCCGAAAGCGTTCTGATGGCCGGCGGAAAAGTAACCGGCATAGAACCGCAGTTTTTCATTGACATGGGACTCGAATATCCGGCAATTACAGAACTTATCGTCACAAAAGACATGGCGGAGCGAAAAGCAAAGCTTGTCGCTCTCGGCGACGCGTTTATCACTTTCCCGGGCGGAACGGGTACGTTGGAAGAGATTTCCGAAGTCATGTCCAAATTATGCCTTGGACATCTTGACACACCGTGTTTGATTTACAATCTGAACGGCTTTTACGATCATCTCAAAGCACAGCTCGACCACATGATCGAAATGGGGCTTTTAGACGCCAAAAAGATAAAAAACGTCCGTTTTGTGGCAAACTTGGACGAAATCAAGGAAATTTTAGAGAAATAGCAACGTTTTTCGCGCTTTCGCAAGAAATATCAAGCAAAAGCTTTTCTTTTCCGGTATACTGTACAGCGAAGCAGCCGAAGAAGGAGAAAAACCATGAACAACACAGTCAAGTGGAGCAAAAATATCCAAGAGCTTATCGGTGAGATCGACCGGCATATCAAGGAAAAGGACGACACGCTGACCTTAAAAAGTCTTGCGGAATTTTCCGGCTATTCCGAATTTCATGTATCGCGGAAATTCAAGGAGATTTCCGGAATGTCCTTGCGCGATTACATGCGTTACCGCAAACTCGCCTTTGCTCTGAAAGAACTTCGTGATACAACAAGAAGCATTCTGGATATTGCCCTTGACTACGGCTTTTCGTCGCATGAAGCGTTTACGCGTGCGTTTGAGGCGGCGTACGGGCTTACACCGAGCGGATATCGCGCACATCCGGTTCCGGTGGTGTTACGCACGGTTTTACATCCGTTTGACTGCTATCTTTTAGGTATCGGAGGAACCGGCATGGCGACAAACGGTGAAGTAAAAACATATTTTGTGACAATTCCGGCGCACAAATTCCTACACATACGAAATTATGAAAGCATCGGCTATTTTGATTTCTGGCAGAAGCAGAATCAGATTCCGGGCTGTGACTGTGCGACTATTTGCGGGCTTTTGGACAGTATCAAGGGAAAACTCGACGATCTCGGAAGCGATGAAAACGACAGCGGAAGCGGTCAGATCATGGGATTTATCAATGCGCCGACCGGCAGGCTTTGCAGTTGGGGCATACCGCTTGCCGAAAGCTACGGCGTGCGGCTTCCGGCGGATTATGACGGCGAAATACCGCCACATATGCAGATCATGGACATCCCGGAGGGTGAATACATCGTCTTTGAGCACGGACCGTTTGATTTTGAAACCGAAAACAGTGCGGTAGAGGCCAAGATCGAAAAGGCCATGAAAGATTTTGATTATGCCTCGTCGGGTTATAGGCTTGACCTGACACCGGAACGGGTCTTTTATTTCTATCATGACTGCAAACGGTTCTGGAAATATGTAAGACCGGTTATAAAAACAGAATAGGCAAACCTGCAAAAACAGCCGTGGTGAACTCTTCGCCGCGGCTGTTTTTATGAGGATTTTTAATTCTAAATCAGAAAGCGTTCCGCAAGAATGAGCATAGCCGGCATAGTTACAAGCGAATACAGCGTCGTGATGCCGACAAGTTTTGCCGCAAGCGGCGCATTGCCGCCATAGACCTCCGCCACCACGGCTGTGTTGGAGGCCGTAGGTGCCGCGCACATGGTAACGCACACCAGCGCCACCGTAAAGTTCGGTCTTGCGCCGCAAAGCACAAACAGCCCCAGTACGGCAAGCGGCACCGCGACCAGTTTCAGCACGGAAAAAAGGAACAGCCGGATATCGGTGATCAAGGCAAGCAGGTTGATATCGGAAAGAAGTCCTCCGATAATGAGCATGGATAACGGGAAAGTCATATCACCGACCATGGACAGGCCCTCGGTAACAACGCCCGGAAAGCGGATACCGGTGATAAACAGAACCGATGCAAGGATCGTACTGGGAAGTCCCGGATTGAGAAAGACCTGTTTCCAGTCGATCTTCTTTTCCCCTGCTCCCCCGTCATGCGAGGCACTCATAACCGCCACCCCATGCGTCCACACAAAAAGATTGAACGGAATCGTATAGATAACGCCGTACAAAAGGCCGTTTTCCGGAAACATGGCCTGCATGATCGGATATCCCATAAAGCCGCAGTTCATATACATAAGCCCGAACGCATAAACGGCCCGTTCATCCGCTTTTTTTACTTTTTTAAAAATAAGGCCCGAACATAACGCCATGCCGCCGTGAATCACAAACGACAAAAGTAAGATCCATGCGCCTGTAACGAGAATCTCCGGTTTACAGTCGGTTTGAAGAGACGCAACGATCAGGCACGGATTGGTAATAAAGGCAAGCAATGCCGACATGGTTTTGATACCGGCTCCGTCGATACATTTCGTCTTTTTGGCAATAAATCCTGCAAGCATGGCGATAAACAAAACGATGATCTTGCTGCATACGCGAAGGCCGTATTCTCCCATAAGTAAAAACCTGTCTTTCCTGTCACTTTTTACAAACTTCAAACAGTATACCACAAAAGGCTTTTTTTCGCAAGACTGTTTTTCTGTTTTTACAGAACAAAGAATGAGCATTTATCGAAAAGAAATTCCACGGAAAAGTTAAAGAGTTTTGACTTGACAAAAAAGCGCAATTTTTTATAATTATAAATGTATAGAAAAATGTCCGCCGGACTTGCGGCGGACGGGAAGAAAAACGTTTTTTTACTTGGAACGGTTCTGTTCCATGCCTTTTTCAGATTTAATTTCCGGCTTTTCGTTTTTCACATCGCGGAAATCGCCTGTTTTCTTGTTTTCCGCTTCATTTCTCACGTTCTGCTCACTGCGGTTGTTCTTGTTATGCTTGGACATACCAAACACCAATCCTTTCCCAATGTTGTATCCTGTCCGGAGATTCTCCGTCAGCGCTTATAGTTTTGTCATGCATTTGGTTTTTTATGCATTTCTATCTAAATTTTTGAAAGGAAATCTTTATGAAGCTTTATCCTTTAAAACTGACTCCCGTATTGAAAAATGCCGTCTGGGGCGGCAAAAAGATTCCGGAGCGTTTCGGAATCGGTGAAAAGGGCAAAAACTATGCCGAAGCATGGATGTTGACGCTTCGTCCGGACGGTGTGAATCTGATTGAAAACGGCGCTGCAACCGGCATGACGCTGGAAGAATACAAAAATGAAGTCGGCGCCAAAGCTTTATACGGCAAAGATTCCGAGAATTTTCCTCTTCTCATAAAAATTATCGACGCAAGCGACCGGCTTTCGGTGCAGGTTCACCCGGACGACGCTTATGCCGCCGCGCACGGTCTGGATGCCGGAAAAACCGAAATGTGGTACGTTTTGGAGGCAGAACCGGGCGCGACGCTTGTCAACGGTTTAAAACCCGGCATAACGCCCGAAGAAATCAAAGACGCGGCGCTTATCGGTGCATGCGAACCGCTTTTAAACACGGTTTCCGTCAAAAAAGGCGACTGTTTCTACATCCCGGCCGGCCTTGTACACGCCATTGGAAAAGGCATTCTGATTGCGGAAATTCAACAGAACTCCAACACGACTTACCGCCTGTATGACTATGACCGCGCAGGTGCGGACGGCAAAAAGCGCGAACTGCATACGGACAAGGCGGCGGAGGTTATTAAGACTTCCTTTGATCTTTCCGGCGTAACGGTAAACAAAACGCTCTCTGACAGAAACGGAATCGTTGTAAAAGCATTATGCGTCTCCCCTTATTTTTCCGCCAAGTCCCTCACCGTCCCGCACGGCAAAACCGCGGAGCTTTCATCAAACGGCAAGCTTTTACATATTTTATGTGTGCGCGGCGAAGGCTATATGCAATTTGAGGGGGCAAAATACCGCATCGGAAAGGGCGACTCTTTTCTGATTCCTGCCTCTCTTGACGGCGGTTCACTTCATGCGGACGCCGAAACCGAACTGATTTTATCGCAGGATACATAACGTCCTGCCATCGAAAGAAGGTCTGACATGTCTCAAACGACCAAACGCGCTTTGGAAGCTTCTTTAAAAAACCTGCTTCTCAAAAAGCCGCTTGACAAAATCACCATAAGCGATATTGCTGAGGACTGCGGCATCAGCCGCATGACCTTTTATTACCATTTCAAGGACATCTACGATTTAGTCGAATGGGTCTGCGCCGAGGATGCCGCACGGGCGCTTGACGGCAAAAAGACCTGCGACACTTGGGAAGAAGGGCTTCTCAACATTTTTGACGCAGTTCTGGCAAACAAGCCTTTCATCTTGAACGTCTACCGTTCGGCGAACCGCGAACAGGTCGAAACCTATCTCTACAAGGTGGTTCATCCGCTCATCATCGGCGTCATTGAAGAAAAGGCGCAAGGTGCGTCCTTGCGCGATTCAGACAAAGATTTTATTGCCAATTTCTACAAATACGCTTTTGTCGGTCTTTTGCTTGCATGGATCAAAAACGGAATGAAAGACGATCCGAAAATGTTGGTCGATCGGTTATCTCTGCTGATACACGGAAGCATTTCCACGGCAGTGGAACGGTTTCGGACAGATAAACCGTAAAGCACGTTTACAAATTTATCAAAATGCGCCGTATGATTAAAATTTAATCATACGGCGCGTTTTGCTGATTGTCTTTTTTGCATTTGGTTTGTATAATAAAGTCAAGAAAGCGGAAAATAAAAATCAGGTTTCCGCAAAACCAACCGAACGCTAAGGAGGCAATTTTTATGTATTATTCCAGCGGTAACTATGAGGCATTTGCCCGTCCGGAAAAGCCGGAGGGCGTTGAACAGAAAAGCGCCTATATCATCGGCAGCGGTCTTGCGGCATTATCCGCAGCTTGCTTTCTCGTGCGCGACGGACAGATGAGCGGCAAGCGTGTGCACATTCTCGAAAAAGAACAGATTGCAGGCGGCGCATGCGACGGTTACAAATACGAGGGGCTCGGATACGTCATGCGCGGCGGACGCGAAATGGACAACCATTTTGAGTGCATGTGGGATCTGTTCCGCTCGATTCCCTCGATTGAAACCGAGGGTGTGAGCGTACTTGACGAATACTATTGGTTAAACAAAAAAGACCCGAACTATTCGCTCTGCCGTGCGACGGTAAACCGCGGCGAAGATGCCCGCACAGACGGAAAATTTTCCATTTCCGACAAGGGCTGCATGGAGATCATGAAGTTATTCTTCACGCCGGACGAGGATTTATATGACAAGCGGATCACCGATGTGTTTGACGAAGAAGTATTGAACTCCAATTTCTGGCTTTACTGGCGCACGATGTTTGCTTTTGAAAACTGGCACAGCGCGCTGGAAATGAAGCTCTATATCAAACGCTATATTCATCATATCGGCGGACTTCCCGACTTCACGGCTTTGCGTTTTACCAAGTACAATCAGTATGAATCCATGATTCTTCCGATGATCAAATATCTTGAAAGCTATAACGTGGAATTTCATTACGGCGTAAAGGTTACCAACGTGGAATTCTCGGTTTCCGACGGCAAAAAACAGGCAACGCGCATTGACGTTCTCGCCGATGGGAAAGAAAATCACATTGATTTAACCGAAAACGACCTCGTTTTCATCACCAATGGCGGCTGTGTGGAAAACTCTACGCTCGGCAGTCAGGATAAGCCTGCCGAATTCCGTCCGGAAATCAAAGAGGGCGGCGGCTGGGATATGTGGCGCAAGATCGCGGCGCAGGATCCGTCTTTCGGTCATCCCGACAAGTTCTGCTCCGATCCCGAGCAATCCAACTGGATGAGCGCTACGGTCAACACGCTTGACGGCAAGATCGTTCCCTATATTCAGAAAATATGCAAGCGCGACCCATTCTCCGGCAAAGTGGTCACCGGCGGTATTGTCACGGTCAAGGATTCCTCTTGGCTGTTAAGCTGGACGATCAACCGTCAGCCGCAATTCCGCGACCAACCCAAAGGACAGCTTCTTGTCTGGGTATACGGACTGTTTTCCGACAAACCGGGCGACTATGTGAAAAAGCCGATGCGTGAATGCACCGGCAAGGAAATCTGTATGGAATGGTTATACCATTTGGGTGTTCCGGAGGATCAGATCGAAGAATTGGCAACCAACAGCGCCAACACCGTTCCCTGCATGATGCCGTATATCACGGCGTTCTTCATGCCGCGCGCCAAAGGCGACCGTCCGGATGTTGTGCCGGAGGGGGCTGTCAACTTTGCTTTCTTGGGACAATTCGCCGAAACCGCACGCGATACCATTTTCACAACGGAATATTCGATCCGCACCGGTATGGAAGCCGTGTACACGCTTTTGAACATTGACCGCGGCGTGCCGGAAGTCTGGGGCAGCACCTACGATGTGCGCGACCTCCTGAATGCGACGGTAAAACTGCGCGACAATCAGAAAATTACGACCATGGATCTCGGCCTTATGGAACGTCTTGTGATACGCGAAGCGCTTCGTAAGATTGCCGGTACGGATATCGAAAAGCTCTTAAAGGAGTACAACGTCATCTGACGGTGCAAAATGGTCGGCAAACAGCAAAACCGCGCTTTCGGCGTTCAAAACCACTGAACCGTCGGTGAGCGTTTCACATGCGCCGTATATCGGCTTGTATACGCCGTTTTTGATGAATTCTTCGTCAAAAACGGCGTCTTTTTGTCCGGCATTGCAAAGAACGAGCAAAACGCCGTCAGATTTGCGGCCGGTGTACCGAACAAAACCGAGTTTTGCCCCTTCATGCACGGCAAACGCGATATGCGGCGCATGCAAAACAGGCAGTTCGCGTTTCAGCTGACCCAATGCGGCATAATGCGCACGCAAAGTCTCCTCCGCCCGTCCCCACGGATACGGACGGCGGCAAAACGGGTCTCCGAACCCCTCCATGCCGGCTTCATCACCGTAAAAAATCGACGGCATGCCGGGAAGCATAAATTCAAGCGCTGACGCAAGTTTCAACAAGCGCACGGCATGTGCGCGCCGCTCGGGCGATAGGCGAAAACCGGCCTTTTGCTCATTGGAGAGCGCATAGTCCGCAGGTTCTGCGCCAAGAGCCGTTAAGATCCGCTCGGTGTCGTGCGTGCCGAGAAGATTCATTAACACAGACACGGTCTGCGGCGGATACATGGACACGATCTCAGTAACAGTGTTGTAGAAATATACCGAATCACCGCTGCGGATATAGTCAAGAATGGCATTTTTAAAGGGATAGTTCATCACACTGTCCAACTGAAAGCCGGACAGATAAGCGCGTCTTGCGCCATAGGCGATTTTATCGGCAGCGTTTTCCCAAACTTCCCCCAGAACGAGCGCATCGGGATCTTCCGCTTTGACAGCCGTCCGCAGATCCGTCAAGAACGCGTCCGGCAATTCGTCAGCCACATCTAACCGCCACCCGGAGGCGCCTGCTGCGACATACCGGCGTAAGATTCCGTTTTCGCCCAAGAAATAACCGCGCGTGACCGGGTTTTCGTTATTGAGTTTTGGTAAGATTTTGATTCCCCACCAACAGTCATAATCGTCCGGAAAATGCCGAAAAAAATACCAATCGTGATACGGCGAATCGTAAGCCTGATACGCGCCGACGCCGTCATAATGCCCATAGCGGTTGAAATAGCGGCTGTCGTCGCCGGTATGATTGAACACTCCGTCAAGAATGACGCGCATGCCGCGTTTTTTTGTCTCATACAGGAGCTTTTCAAACGCTTCTCGGCCGCCGAACATTTCATCGATTTCGGCATAATCGCCGGTATCGTACTTATGGTTGGAATAAGCCTTGAAAATTGGGCTGAGATAGAGAAGATTCACGCCAAGGTCAGCTAAATAATCTAATTTTTCGATAATTCCATACAGATTTCCCCCGAAAAACTCATTGTTATGGAGGGGCGCTCCCGGATAAGGTGCATATTCGGGGATCCCGTTCTCCCAATCGGGATTGAGACGCGCGTCCTTGCGAACCGGCAAAGTTTCTTTTTCCGAGCGTGCAAACCGGTCGACAAAAATATGATACATCACCGCGCTTTTTGCCCATTCCGGCGTGCGGTAAGAGTCTGCGTAGACAAGCAGACGGAACGGCAATTCCGGTTCGGTTTCGGAAAGAATAAAATCAATATTGTTGACAGGCTTTAAGTATAAAATCTGGTCGCCGCGGTATAAAAGAATCTGAAAAAAGAACAGGCCGTTCGGGTCTTGCTCACAGAGTTCGGAAAGTATAAGAGCTGCGGAATAGATATCGGTATCTCCCTCTGTTTCGCAAAGTTCGAGCGGAATATCCGTTTGTTTGCCGGTCTTGTCATTCTTGACCGAAAGTGCGGCAAAACATACGCCAAGCTTTCGGGAGATCCGGAGCGTCATATGCAACGTTTCATTATAGGCAAACGCGCTTCGGCGGTGGGCAGGCACACCCTGGACTGTCCGGCAGACATGGACAAGCTGTTCCGGATGAGATAAGGAAAAACGAGCGAGCATGGAAGGCTCCTTTCGGGAAAGCACGGAATTTTCTTAAAACGTGCCGATATAAGACCCTGTCGCAAAACTTCGTTTACGGCAATCAAACGCGCCGATATGTTCCTACATACCGGCGCGCGTTTTATTACGGCTTATTTAGACGTAATTTTCTTCAAATGCCAAATATTTTCGGCATATTCTTCAATACTGCGGTCGGCGGCAAATTTTCCGGCAGACGCGATATTCATAAGCGACATACGGTTCCAGCGCTTTTTGTCCGCATAGGCTTCGAGCGCCTTATCGTGTGCGAGCATATAGGAATCGAAATCGGCAAGGCACATGAACGGATCGGAAATGCCGCGCCGGCTTGCAACCAAATAATCATAGATATGGGAGAAGCTTTCTCCGTTAAAGCCGGGGTTCAAAGCGTCTACAACCCGTTTTAAGCGCGGCGAATTGTGATAATAGTTGGCCGCGTTGTAGCCGCGCATCCAAAGGTCGTTCACCTCGTTGGTGGTAAGACCGAAAATGAACATATTCTCTGCGCCGCATTCTTCAAGCATTTCGACGTTTGCGCCGTCAAGCGTACCGACGGTCACGGCGCCGTTGATCATAAATTTCATATTGCCCGTGCCGCTGGCTTCTTTGCCGGCAAGGGAAATCTGTTCGCTGATCTCGCTTGCAGGAATCAACGCTTCGGCAAGGCTGACGCAATAGTTTTCAAGGAACACGACTTTCAGCTTGGAGGCAATCTTGGGATTCTTATCGATATCGGCGGCAATCAAGCAGATAAGCTTGATAATCTGTTTTGCCATATCGTAGCCCGGAGCGGCTTTCGCACCGAATAAGAACGTCTGAGGCTGGATATCAAGATCCGGATTTTCCTTTAAGTCCATATAAAGGGAAATAATACGCAAGGCGTTGAGAAGCTGACGCTTATATTCATGCAAACGTTTTATCTGGACGTCAAACAGCGATTCGGGATCTACCAGAACGCCGGTCTTTTTGAAAAGCAATTCGGAAAAACTCTTTTTGTTGGCGCGCTTTATCGTTCCCAACTGTTCAAGCACAGCCTTATCGTCGGCAAATTTCTTGAAATCCGCCAGCTTTTCGGGATGTTTGCGGTAAGACGGCCCGATACATTCGTCAAGCAGGCCTGCAAGCGCCGGATTGGAGTAGCAGAGCCAACGTCTGTGGGCGATACCGTTTGTGACATTGGTAAACTTATCAGGCGTAAGTTTATAAAAATCCTTGAAGCAAGAGGTTTTTAAAATCTCCGAATGCAGTTTGGAAACGCCATTGACCGTATGCGAACCGATGACGCTCAAATTCGCCATGCGGATCTGGCCGTATGCGACAATCGCCATGCCGCTTATCTGGTTCCAGCCGCCCGGAAAACGCGTCCATGCCTCGTCGCAGAACCGGCGGTTGATCTCGCAGATGATCTGATACATACGCGGAAGTTTTAACTTGAACAGATCCTCGTTCCATGTTTCAAGTGCTTCCGGCATGACGGTATGATTGGTATAGGAAACCGTATGAATCACGATATCCCACGCCTTTTCCCAGGACATATGGTAATCGTCCATAAAAATACGCATAAGTTCGGGAATGCAGAGCGCCGGGTGGGTATCGTTGATGTGGATAGCCACTTTATCGGCAAAATTATCAAGCGTACCGTAAACGGCCATATGGTCGCGGATAATGCTCTGACAGGAGGCAGATGTGAGAAAATACTGTTGGGTAAGGCGCAAGGATTTGCCCTCGGCATGGTTATCCGACGGATACAACACCTTGGAAATAGCCTCGGCGTTCGTGTTTTTCTCAACGGCTTTCATATACTGTCCTTGGGTGAAAAGGCTCATGTCAAACGCGGCAATATCCTGCGCTTTCCACAGACGAAGAAGGCTCACAGCCTCGCTGTCTGCGCCGGAAATCATCATATCATTGGCAACAGCCTCCACCTCTTCGGCGTCCTCATATTCGATCCGGCAATGACCTTCCTCCCAGATTTCCTTGACATGACCGCCGAAACGCACCTTAAAAACACGGTCGGTTCGCGGTACAATCCACACTTCGCCGCCAGGAAGCCAGATATCCGGCAATTCCACCTGCAAGCCGTCCACAAGCTTCTGTTTGAAAAGTCCGTATTCATAGAGAATGGAAAAACCGGTCGCCGGATAATCCAAGGAAGAAAGCGAGTCCATAAAGCAGGCGGCCAGTCTTCCGAGGCCTCCGTTTCCGAGCCCTGCATCCGGTTCTTCTTCGTATAGATCGTCAAGCTTGAAGCCCATTTCATCAAGGACAGCCAGGTAGCTTTTTTCGAGTCCCAAATTATTTAAATTCGTTTTTAGCGAACGGCCGAGAAGAAACTCCATGCACATATAATACACGCGCTTGCCGCCTTTTTTGTTGACAAGCTTTTTGTAGTCCTTGCGGCGCACAGCGAGAATATCGCGGATGGTCATAGCGCAGGCCTTATACATCTGCTCGGACGTTGCTTCGGCCGGGGATACGCCGAAATAGCGCGAAAGCTTGGATTCGAGATTTTGTCTTACTTCATTGGTTCCCATTTTCATTTGTATCAACCTTTCATCACGGGGAAAAAGAAACTGCTAATATAAGCGGCGCACGTCGCAAGCGTTCCGCCAAACTGTGTTTTACGGAACAAAACAGATTTGCGTACTTCGTTTCATGTCAAAAGGCTTCTGCCTTTCAGACTTGCGAATCTATTCGAGAAAAAACCGTGGCGCATGCCCCCGGTTTTTTCAATTTCTATTTGAATCGGTCCTTGACCGGGAGATTCTTACAAGCCGGCATGGTACACGCCGACTGTATATCTTATTTTAGCACAGATCGCGGTACATTGCAAGATATTTTTGTGCGGAAGTATCCCAACTGAAATCAGTATTCATTACCTTTTTCACCAGTCTCTTCCACTTTTCGGGGTCATGATAGAGTGTAAGTGCCGCAAAGATCCGGTCTTTAAGCTCATACATATTGTAATTGCGGAATGTAAAGCCGTTGCCGTAGATCTCGCCGTCAAACTCATAATAACCCTTGATCGAATCGTAAAGGCCGCCTGTTTCACGCGTGACAGGCACAGCGCCGTAACGCGAGGCAATCATCTGGGAAAGCCCGCACGGTTCGCTGTACGACGGCATGACAAAGATATCGGCGGCGGCATAGATTTTCTTGGAAAGCTCTTTGTTATACATCATGAGCGCTTTGACCTGCTTGGGACGGTTCTCTCCGAGCCGCGAGAAGAATTCTTCATAGCGGTGTTCGCCCTTGCCGAGTACGACAAGCTGTGCATCGCTGTAATTGAGCACGTCCTCAATAATTCCAACAATCAAATCGATTCCCTTTTGGTCAGCTAATCTCGAAATGACGGCGATAAGCGGTTTATCTTCGCCGACAGTAAGCCCGAGCTCCTCCTGCAAGGCGGTTTTATCTTTGACTTTGTCCGCCGGTTTCTTCGCCGAAAAACGGAATGGAATCGACATATCCTTTGACGGATCGTAGTAGGTGTAATCGATTCCGTTCAGGATACCGAAAAACTTATAGGCGTTGCGGTTTAAGATATAGTGCATACCGTAAGAAAATTCCGGGTATTTCAGCTCCTCGGCATATGTCGGGCTGACAGTCGTGACCTTGTCGGCAACGGCGATTGCGCCTTTCATTAAGTTAATGCACCCATCGTTTTCAACAATCGAATAATACTTCTTGTCAAGACCGAACACATCGCCGAGAATCGCCGGGTCATATTTGCCCTGATAGGCGACATTGTGTATGGTAAACACGGTGCGGATACGGCTGTATTCAGGATTTTCGGCAAAAATCGTCTTTAAATAGATGACCGAAAGGGCGCTCTGCCAATCGTGTGCATGCAGAATGTCGGGAACAAAATCGATATGCGGCAGGACATGGAGCACAGCGCTTCCGAAGAAAGCAAAACGTTCGCCGTCGTCGTAACTGCCATACAGGTCAGGACGCTTAAAATAGTATTCGTTATCGATAAAATAGACAGTAACACCGTTTTTTTCAAGTTTAAAGATTCCGCAGTACAGCTTTCGCCAGGCAAGCGGCACGGTAATATCGCCAAGGAACGTCATCTGCGAACGGTATTCCTCGCCAATCGAACCGTATAACGGCATAATAACGCGGATATCGAACTCTTTCTTTGCACCTTTCATGCAGGCCTCCGGCAACGAGCCAAGCACATCGCCCAAGCCTCCTGTCGCGGCATACGGAACCATTTCCGAACCAACCATAAGAACCTTGATTGCCATAGTTTTCTTCCTTTCAGACTGATAGGGCATTTTTGATTACAGACTTAAATAACCGTTCCCTTGCTTACGGTAAAGGGATGCGTTTCATGCCCTGAGAGATAGCGGCCGTTTTTGATGACAGCGTTTTTGTCGCAGATAACGCAGTTCAAAGTGACGTTATCGCCGACAAACGAATCCTGCATGATTATCGAATTGCGGATGACCGTATTTTTTCCGACCTTTACGCCGCGGAACAAAATGGAGTTTTCCACCGTTCCTTCAATAATGCAACCGTCGGCCACAAGCGAATTTCTTACCTTGCTTTCACCGACAAAACGCACCGGCGGCGAATTCTTGACTTTGGTATAGATCGGACGGTTTTTAACGCCAAACAGATTTTCCTTGACGTTTTTATCCAACAAATCCATACTGCAGCGGTAATATTGGTCAATCGAGCTGATGGAGGCATAATAGCCTTCAAATTTACTGTACATACGGTAATTGGCTGTGCCGATGTTGCGCGCGATGATATCTTTGGTAAAGCTCTTATAACCGCGTGCCAGTGAATCAAGAATAATGCTTTCCAGATATTCGCGTTTGAGGACGAAAATGTTAAGGCTCAGATTCAGATTTCCCGAAAGTCCGCTCGGGTTATGCAGCAGGTTTAAGATTCTGTCGTGTCCGTCGGTTTCGACGATCGTGGAATTGGCCGCTTCATGGGCGTCAAGATAGGTATTCTTGGCCACCACCGTAATATCGGCATGGGTATCGACATGGTATTCCACCACATCGCGCAGATCGATATTGCAGACGGTATCGCAGTCGGAAAGGACAAAATAATCCTCGGTACAGCGAGAAATGAAGTTATAGGCGCCCATAAGCGCTTCAAGCCGGCTGGAATACGGCTGCATGGAATGTGTGGTATTGTCATAGGCCGTGATAAACGGCGGAAGAATCTTGATACCGCCGTTGGAACGGGACAAATCCCAGTCTTTGCCGGAACCGATATGGTCCATAAGCGACTGATAGTTATAGTGCGTGATAATGCCGACCTTGGTAATATCGGCGTTGACCATATTGGAAAGCGTGAAATCAATCAAGCGGTATCGGCCGCCGAACGGCACGGACGCCATGGTGCGTTTTTGTGTCAGCTCCGGAATATTCCGGTCGTGGATATTGGAAAAAATCAAACCGGCTACGTTCATTTTATACTGCCTCCCTTACCGCTTTTGGCACTGTAAATCGTACCCGGCTCAATGTCGGTATTCGCTTCAAGAACAGCATCTGCGCCGATAACGGTTACATCCTTTGTCGTTTGTTTGTCTGCGCCTACGCGGCAATCCGCGCCAATTTTTACGTTTTCGTCCAGAATGGAATATTCGACCCGTGCTCCCTCTCCGACGGTAGTTTCGCTCATAATGACCGAATCCTTGACGACCGCGCCTTTCTCGACGGTAACGCCGTTAGACAGCACGGAATTGATAACCGTACCTTCAATCACACAGCCTTCCGTCACAATGGAGTTGCGTACCTCTGCATCAGGACCGATATACTGCGGCGGTTCAGCCGCCGTGCGCGAACGGATACGCCATTCGTCGTCGCCAAGATCAAACACGGGGTGTTCGCCGAGTAAATCCATATTGGCTTCCCACAGGCTGGAAAGTGTTCCGACATCTTTCCAATAACCAGAAAAAGAGTAAGCATACATTTTTTCACCGGCGGCAAGCATTTTCGGAATAATGTTCTTTCCGAAATCGTTGACCGAATCGGGATCGTTATTGTCAGCTGTCAGATATTCGACCAGTTTCCTGCGGTCAAAGATATAGATACCCATAGAAGCCTTGGTACTGGTCGGGTTCTTGGGTTTTTCTTCAAATTTCGTGATTCTGCCGTCCTCGTCGGCTGACATGATGCCAAAGCGGCTTGCCTCTTCCAGCGGGACTTCGATGACGCTTATCGTACAGTCGGCATGCTGTTTTTTATGAAAAGCCAGCATTTCCGCATAGTCCATTTTATAGATGTGGTCGCCCGACAGGATAAGTACATAATCGGGATCATAGCGTTCAATAAACGTGAGATTCTGATAAATGGCGTTGGCCGTGCCGGAATACCAATCCGCGCCGTTCTTTCCCTGATACGGCGGAAGGATTTTGACGCCGCCTAAGTTGCGGTCAAGGTCCCACGGCTGTCCGTTGCCGATATATTCGTTTAACACAAGCGGCTGATACTGGGTGAGAACGCCGACGGTATCAATACCGGAATGAATACAATTGGTAAGCGGAAAATCGATGATACGGTACTTTGCGCCGAAAGTGACTGCCGGTTTCGCCGTGGATTCCGTGAGAGCATAAAGTCGGCTTCCCTGACCGCCGGCAAGCAGCATGGCGACACATTCTTTTTTTCTGAACATAAATTTATCAAAACCATCCTTTCGCTTGGGTACTTTTCTGTCAAAACTCTGTTATTTCGGTACGGGAGAAAATGTGTTCTGTCACGCCTTAATTTTTCTTGGACGCTTTTTTCTCCGCCCTTTTTTCGGATTTCTTTTCCGGTTTCTTCTCTTTCTTTTTCTCGCTCTTTGCGCCGTTTGCAGACGTGCGCGTGCGTTTGAGGATCAAAGCGCCGAACGGGGGGATATTCGGCCGGATAACGTAATTGTAATCGCCGCGTTTTTCCTTTTCCGCTTTTAAAACACCCGTGTTCAAAGCGCCGCCGCCACCGAAGTTTTTGTCGTCACTGTTGAAGATTTCAGCGTAAACGCCTGCGCTCTTCACGCCGATCGGATAACAGGGGCGCGCCACCGGGGTGAAGTTCAGCACTACGACTAATTCCTTGCCCTTGTTGTTGCGGCGCACATAACTGATTAAGCTCTCGTCGCGATTATCACAGTCGATCCACGTGAAGCCGTCCCAAGAGTAATCGTTCTGCCACAGTTCGTCATGCTCCAAGTAAAAATGATTCAAAGCGGCAACATACCGTTGAGTTGCGGCATGCATATCGTAATCAAGAAGAAACCACTCAACGCTGTCCTTATAATTCCATTCGGTAAACTGCCCGATCTCACATCCCATAAACAGTAGTTTTTTTCCCGGATGCGTCATCATATAGGCAAGAAACGCGCGCAGTCCGGCAAATTTCTGCTCATACTCGCCGGGCATTCGGTCAAGAAGCGATTTTTTGCCGTGAACCACTTCATCATGCGAAATCGGCAAGATATAGTTTTCCGAAAAAGCATACATCATGGAAAACGTCAGTTTATCATGTTTATATTTGCGGAAAAGCGGGTCGGTGGAGAAATAATCTAACGAATCATTCATCCAACCCATATTCCACTTGAAGTTGAAGCCCAGTCCGTCCTCGCTTGCCGGTTTGGAAACTTTTGCCCAAGAAGTGGATTCTTCGGCAATAAAGAGCGAATCGGGGAATTCCGAGCGGATCACATCGCCAAGCTTACGGAAAAAGGCAACGGCTTCCAGACATTCCTTGCCGCCATACGCGTTCGGGAACCATTCGCCCGGCTCTTTGTCGTAATCGAGATACAGCATGGACGCAACCGCGTCAACACGAAGTCCGTCGACGTGGTATTCGCGCAGCCAGAACATGGCATTGGAAATGAGAAAGCTCTCCACTTCGTTGCGGCCGACATCAAAACAGCGTGTGCCCCAGCCACGGTTTTCCATACGGTCCTTGCCTTGGTATTCGTATAACGGTCCTCCGTCAAATTCATATAAACCATGCTCGTCCTTCGGGAAGTGCGCCGGAACCCAGTCTAAAAGAACACCGATACCGCTTTTATGCATGTAATCGACAAAATACATGAAATCGTGCGGATCGCCGAAACGCGAAGTCGGCGCATAATAGCCGCAGACCTGATAGCCCCAAGAGCCCTCAAACGGATATTCGGCAATCGGCATAAGCTCAACATGCGTATATCCCATCTGCTTGACATACGGCGCCAATTCATGCGCAAGTTCTCTGTAAGAAAGCTGCGTGCCGTCGGCATGACGTTTCCACGACCCTACATGCAGTTCGTAGATATTGAGCGGCGTTTCGTATTTCGGTTCGGTCATTTTCTTTTTACGCGCGTTCATCCACTTTTCGTCAGACCACGAAAAGCCCGAAATATCATAATACACCGACGCGGTAGCCGGTGCTTTTTCTGCATAAAAAGCATACGGATCGGCTTTGTACACATCGCCGGATTCGCTTCTTACAAGAAATTTATATTTGGAATCCGCGCCAAAGTCATTTCCCTCCAACGTCGCCTCCCACACGCCTTCACTGCTGATACGCGTCATGGGACAGCTGTCCGTCCAGCCGTTAAAATCGCCGGTCACGAACATTTCCTTTGCGTGCGGCGCCCAGACACGGAAAACATAGCCGTTGTCCGTTTTATGCACGCCGAGATAGTCGTATGCGTGAAAATTTGTACCTTGGTGGAATAAGTATACTGCCATATTGTCGGTCTTTTTTGCCGTCATGATTCTTTTCCTTTCGCGAGGGGACATTCAGGGAATTCTTCTTTGTTAAAAGTATACCACTCTCAGGCTTCTAATTCAAGAGTATTCCATAAAAAAGAGTGAATTTTTTGTGCAACAAACTTAAATTTTTGAATCGCTATGTAAAAAATATGTATAATCGTGACAAAAAGCATCGAAAATCGTCGATTTTTTTCAGACAAACCAACAAAAATGCGGCTTGACATTCCAAACAAATGGGGGTATACTGTTGAAAAAAGAAATTCTGTTTTCCGGAAAGGAATCCTTCTTATGAACAGCAGCCGTCCGGGATCGGGAATGCTTTACGACATGCACAACCATTCCCTCCATTCCCATGATGCCAAAAGCGACATTGCCGCACTGTGCGAAATCGCGATACAAAGTAACATTGCCGGGTTTGCGGTAACCGACCATTTTGACAATGAATACAGCAAAGAGACCGATACTTTTTCGTCCATTGCCGCATCGTTTAAAGATGCCGGAGAAAAGCAAAAGCTCTATGGAGAGAAAGTGGATATTATCCGCGGCGTAGAAATCGGAGAGGGGATCTGGTTTCCCGAAGAAGCGGAAAAAATGATCGGTTTATGCGATTTTGACGTAGTTCTCGGTTCGGTTCACGCCGTTCGCTATAAGAATCTGACCGCGCCCTATTCCGTCATCGACTTTTCCAAGGTATCCAAAGCGGATGTTACCGGGTTTTGGGGCGCCTATTTTGATGATCTTGCCGCATGTGCCGAAACGATGGATTATGATATTCTGACGCACCTCACCTGCCCTTTGCGCTACTTGAACGGAAAGTTCGGCTATTCGCTTTCTCCCGAAACGCATGCAGACAAGATCGAGTCTATCTTGAAAACCGTCATTTCGCGCGGCAAAGCCCTTGAAATCAACACGTCCTGTCTTGGTTCACACTATGATGAGCTTATGCCGGGCAAGTTTATTTTAGAACGCTACTATGCCCTTGGCGGACGGCTTGTCACCGTCGGGTCGGATTCGCATATGGAGCCGAATTTTGCCAAAGGACTTGAAAAAGCCGTGGGCGTATTGAAAGAAATCGGTTTTGACAAGGCATATTATTACAAAAAACGCAAGGCCTATGCGTATACATTATAGAGAATCCAAAAGCCGGAGGAGAAACGCCGATGCATGTCTATACCAATGATCTACTCATCGGGCGCATGAACGATTACGATTTATTTTTCGGTGAAAGCGGCTATGTGCACACCGATGAGACATGGCACAGCGAAAAAGTCTGTTCCCCGTATTCGCGCATTTATTTTGTGGAGAACGGCCGGGCGCAGTTAACGACCGAGAACGGGGACGTTTTTTTAGAGCCGGGAAACGTTTATCTGATTCCCACCGGACTTTTGTACGATTTCAAGGGAGCACCGTCGGTGGACAAGCTGTTTTTTCACATAAACCTGTTCAAGCCGGACGGTTTTGATCTGATGTTATCCTGCAAAAAAATCGCGCAGCTGTCTTATCCCAAAGAACAGATGGCACAACTGCACCGGTTATATGAATCCGACCGTTTTTCCGATATGGTTCTTCTCAAAGGACGCATTGCCGGCGTTGTTTCCGACATGATTGAAGCGTATCAGATCGGCTTTGATGACAACGACCGCTATACGCCGCTCGTGCAGAACGCCATGAAATACATACGCGACAATTTATCAATCAAACTCAACATTTCCAAAGTTGCGGAAAACGCTTTTATATCGGTAAGCACGCTGACAAAAGCCTTTAAGGAACAAACCGGGCGCACAGTGGGGTTGTACATCGACGATCTTGTCATGTACTCCGCCCAACGCCAACTTCTCTGTTCAGAGCTTTCTATCAGCGAGATCAGTGAAAAATTCGGATTTTGCGATCAATTCTATTTTTCGCGCTATTTTAAACGGCGGTGCGGTGAATCGCCGTTAAGATACCGAAAGCGCATGCAGACGGTGGATTTTGGGACAGAACCGAACATTACGAAAATTAAGATTTAAGCTTATACAGCAAAACTCCGTTTTACGAGAGAAAAAATCGTGGCACATGTCCCCGATTTTTTCGGATTTTTATTAAACTCGGGCTTCGCCCGAAATGTTCACGGAGCTTTTTGCAATCTAAAAGAGGCTGACACTTTCATGTCAGC
>CAKSOW010000027.1 GCA_934479825.1 uncultured Eubacteriales bacterium | reverse complement strand
TATTATAGCTTAGGAATGAGAACCTGTCGTGTACATCTGGTTGATGTACTACGAATGGCAAAATTTATTATAACAGGTGGTGAGCTTTATGGAACAGAAAACAAATTTAAGGCATTTACATATTCTGCAATATTTATATGAACGAACTGACGACGAACATCCTGCGTCAACAGCAGATATTATGGAATATCTTGCAGAAAAAGGTATTGCAGTTCACCGCCAAACCATAGCAAGTGATGTGGAACTTCTCATAAACTTCGGCTTCGACATCATTACCGTAAGGAGTAGACAGAACCAATATTTTTACGGCTCTCGTCAATTTGAATTGGCAGAGTTAAAAATGATGGTTGATGCAATTCAGGCGGCAAGGTTCGTGACAAATAAGAAAAGTGAAGTTCTCACAAATAAACTGATGCGGCTTACGAGCAGTCACCACGCTTCAAAATTGAATAGACAGTTGTTTGTTGCCGGACGAGTAAAGGCAACCAATGAGAGTGTTTTATATACGGTAGATTTGCTTTATGAAGCTATTAACGAAAACAAGCGGATACAGTTCAAATACTACGAGTACACTTCCGATAAGAAGAAAATATTAAAACACAAAGGCTATCTATATGAGTTTAGTCCTTATGATCTTGCTTGGTATAATGACAGTTATTATGTGTTTGGATATTCAGAAAAGCACAGTAAGGTTATTAAGTTCCGTGTGGATCGAATTTATAAGCCGAGCATTATAGACACAGAAGCACGAATGAAGCCTGAAGATTATGACCTTCCTACATATATTCGCCGCACGTTTTCTATGTATGACGATGACATCTTTACTGTTGAACTCAAATGCGAAAACAGTCTGATGAACGCTGTGATAGATAACTTCGGAGAGAATGTAGTTGTAAGACCTGCTGATTGCGGTCACTTTATTGCAACCGTTGAAGTATCCGCAAACCCACCCTTCTATGCTTGGGTATTCACCTTCGGCGGGAAAATCAAAATTCTTTCACCTAAGAGCGTGGTCGATGAGTTCAAGACTCATCTTAAAGAAACACTTAACAATCAATAACGACCTTTCAATGATAAATGTTTATGATTGCGACGAAAAATTATCATAAACTACAAAGAAGAAATAAATGTGCTATAATATAAACAGTTAGACAAATAAGAATTTGACGAGGTGTTTCAATGGTTAGAATAGCAAGAAATAAAGACAGTCGTGTTTTGGCAGAAATGGCTGTTCAAATGTGGGATAGTCATACTGTTGATGAATTAGAAGCAGAGTTTGTTGAAACACTTAATGACAAGCAATCTGCATTTTTTATCAAGTATATAAATGATTTACCCGTAGGATTTGCGCAATGTGGTTTGAGAACTGACTATGTTGAAGGCACGGAAAGTTCTCCTGTGGGTTACTTGGAAGGTATTTTCGTAAAAGAAGAATACCGAAAGAACGGATATGCAAAAGAACTCCTTTCAGCTTGTGAAATATGGGCAAAAGAAATTGGATGCAGTGAGTTTGCCAGTGATTGCGAGATAGACAATATGGATAGTTTCAAATTCCATATAGCAATGGGATTTGATGAAGCAAATCGTATCATTTGCTTCAAGAAAAGATTGTAAACAGTCCTCTAAATTCCAATTTATAGGTGAACAGATGGTAAAGCGTATTGCAAATATACTCACTGGCTGTCGTATTCTCGGCAGTATTTTATTGCTGTTCTTCCCTGCGTTTTCCGTGGCATTTTATATCATATATTTCTTCTGCGGTTTTAGTGATATGGTGGATGGAACAATCGCCAGAAAAACAAACAGTACCAGCAAGTTTGGAAGCCAACTGGACACGATTGCCGACCTCATTTTTGTAGTGGTATCTTTGTTTAAGTTGTTGCCGGTAATCCATGTTCCACAATGGTTGTGGATATGGGGTGGTGTGATTGCGGTTATCAAAATCAGCAATATCATATGGGGATATGTTTCTAAAAAACAGTTTATATCCTTGCATACGATTATGAACAAAGCAACGGGACTACTGCTGTTCCTATTGCCTTTGACAATATTCTTCGTGGAATTGAAATATACTGCCATAGTTGTATGCTCTATCGCAGTATTTTCCGCAATTCAAGAAGGTGTTTATCTAATAGCAGATAGTGAGTGTAAATAAGCCAATTCCAATAGGTCGAACAGTTAGGAAAATAAGAATTTGTAGGTATGTAAAGTCATGTTGCGGAAATGTAAAGTTGGTGCGGTGGTGCTTTTGCTCGTTTTTTCATATAATGAAGTCATCACAGCCAAGGAGGTTTTTCTATGACATTGTCAGAAAAAATAGTTAGCATTAGAAAGGCGCATGGGTGGTCACAGGAAGATTTTGCAGAAAAAATGAATGTTTCTCGACAGGCAATCAGTCGTTGGGAGAATGGAACCGCACTGCCTGATGCACAAAATGTATTGCAGATCAGTAAACTGTTCGGAGTTACAACAGATTATCTGTTGAATGATGATTATGAAAGTGACAAGGATATCCCCGCTGTCCAAGATGCAACACAGGAAAATGAATGCTTAATTTCAAAAAAGAAAAAAGGACATCTGATAGCTGCAATTTGTTTTACAGTAGCGGCATTTTGCTGGTTGATGATTGTATCTTCTAATCCGACTGGTATAGAGTTGGGACTTTCATGCTTTTCCCTGGCACTTTGTTCAGGTAGTGCGGTTGCACAATTTATTTTGTTTTTTAAGAAAAGATAAAACTTACATCACAACAAATTCCCGTTTGTCGAGATATCTCAATCGTTGATATCCAAAAATCAACAACAAAAAATCAGGAGCGCAGCCCTCGGACAAACCGAAGGCTGCGCTCCTTTTATTCTTTTGTGTTGCGGCATGATTTTTATTCAACTGCAGTTTCACTTTTAAACATTTCGCTCATCCAATATCCACTCCTTTGCCGGTTCAATGCCGTCAAAGAATTTGATGACAACACCGTGTAATAGCTTTTTGAGTTTCTTGCAGGAAAGTCCGTCTGCTTAACGGGAACTCTTCCCAAGCTGCTCTCAATAATTTTTCTGAAACTCGGTGTAACATATCATTGACAAACCAACACGTTGAATTCGCCTATAACATCAACACCTCTTGACAAACCCGCCGGTATTAGGTATACTATCGTTGTAAGGTATATATCAGCCGAAAAAGGGGTGAATCATGAGCAAATACCAAGCCTTATGGGAATGGATAAAAGAAAACGCATCGGAGGATATTACGCTTTCCTTTGCCGAAATCGAAACAATTGCCGGTGTTCCGCTGGACCATTCCTTTTTAACAAGCAAAAAAGAACTTGCGGCGTATGGCTACCAAGTCGAAAAGATCTCGATGAAGAATCAGACAGTAGCTTTCCGCAAAAGCAGTTGAAAAAACAAACAATCCTTTAAACCACAAATGAACAGGAGTAACTTTTTGAAAAACCGTAATTATGCTTCGGAGTGTGTAGACTGACCGGGAGGCCGGCAAATCCACACATGCCGTTCCTCCCGGCGAATGTTTATATCGTCCGGAGGAAACATGAACAGAGAAAACAAACGTAAATCTTTTGAAAATGGGTATTATAAAACACACGCCTGCCACGACAGCTTTACCTGCAAATTCTGCGGCCGTCTTGTGACGCCGCAAAACGCCGGAAGCGACCACCGAAACCATTGCCCGAACTGCTTATGCAGTTTGCATGTCGATCTTACGCCGGGCGACCGTGAAAGCGATTGCGGCGGCTTAATGGAACCGATTGCGGTCTGGGTGCGAAACGGCGGCGAATGGGCGATCATACACCGCTGTAAGCGCTGCGGCGCGCTAAGTTCCAACCGCGTAGCGGCAGACGACAATCCGATGAAACTCATGAGCATTGCCATGAAACCTTTGTGCGCTCCTCCTTTTCCGTTGGAACGCATTGAAGAAATGACAAACCTTATGGGCGGCAACGGAAGTATGAAATAGCTGAGAACACAAAATATTGTTTTGAGATACCCGAAAAAAGGCAACTGATACATGAAAAATGTGTCAATTGCCTTTTTCTTTGTCTTGCCGGGTGGCTGATCAAAAATGTCTTTGTCACAAAAATCTTAAAATACTTGATTTATTTACATTTTTTTGTTAGAATATAAAAGCATTTTATATTGGGAGGAAAAAATTATATGTGGTTGATTCTTGCGCTGACAGCGCTTTTGTTTTGGAGCGGTTCGGATCTGTTCAGTAAGATCGGTTCAAAGCCGTCGGATACATACAGTCATTGGAAAATGGTTATGGCGGTGGGACTTGTCATGGGTATCCATGCGATCATTGAGATTACAACCGGTACGCCGATCTCCTTTGAAGCGGTTCTATACTATTTACCTGCGTCCAGTATGTACATTTTATCTATGATATTCGGCTATGTTACACTTCGGTATATTGAGCTTTCGGTCTCTTCACCGATCTGCAATTCTTCGGGCGCACTTGCCGCTATTTTGTGTTTCCTGGTGCTTGGGCAAACCATTGACGGTCTTTCGACGGTCGGCGTGGTTTTAGTATGTGCCGGAGTGCTGTTACTCGGCATTTCGGAATATGCGGAAAACGAAGAAGCGAGAGCTGCCAGACAAAGCGGCGCCAATGTCAAGTATTCCAAGAGCGTTCTTGCGATATTATTACCGATTCTGTATTGCGTGATAGATGCGCTTGGCACGTTCTTTGACAGTATTATCTTAGACGAAGAAAACACGTTTATGCCGAATGTGTTCCATTATCTGCCGGAAGATACAGCAAATGTGGCATATGAGCTGACATTCTTATTTATGGCGGTTGTGGCGTTTATCTATGTTGTGATCATCCGGAAACAGAAATTAACTATCAAAGCGGAAGGCTTCAAGGGATTAGGTGCGGTATGTGAGACAGCCGGTCAGTTTGCCTATATTTATGCGATTGCGGCCAATCCCGTAGGAGCGGCGCCGGTTATTTCGGCGTACTGCGCGGCATCGGTATTATGGAGTCGTATTTTCTTAAAAGAAAAGCTTTCCTGGAAACATTATGCGTCAATTGCGGTCGTATTTGCTGGCATTATTGTTCTTGGGGTAGCTGAGGGGTTAAGCGAAGCTTAAAAGGAGAAAGCGGCAGGGTCTTTTGACCCTGCCGCTTTTTGTCGGGCGGCCATGCCGCCTACCTATGCTCACGCGAAGCGTGAGTTTGCTGCCCTGTGAGGGGCGGCTGGGGAGCCGCTGTTACTTTTGCGAAAAGTAACAAAAGGGGCATGCTTTTCTTTTTCGGAAAAGCCTGGAAAGAGCGCTTTTCGTTTCGCGAAAAGCACCCTTTCCGGGCCTTTTGCAACAAAGGCTTGCTCCTTTTGGAGGCTTTTCGGGAAAAACCAAATCATCGGACATCAAAATAGTCCACGATAGCGATACTTGTATTCACTGGCTGAAACCCCGGTATGTTTCTTAAAAAAGCGCGAAAAATAGTTCAAGTCCGAAAAACCGGTCATGCCGGCAATTTCCGTGAAAGATAACTCTGTTTCCCGTAAAAGAGTCCGTATGCGTTCCAATCGTATCTGAGCGATAAATCCAAGCGGCGAAACATTCTCGGCCCTTTTAAAAATGCGCCGGAACCGGTCGGCACTTATGCCATAGTGAGCGGCAAGTATGTCAAAATCGATAAAGGCATCACAGGCATGCGCTTGTAAATATTCGGTAGCCTCCCTTAAAAAAGCAGGATGCTTTTCCCTGTCGGAAAGCTTGGCATTCACTAATGATAATAACTCAAAAAAGACGGAATACAGCGAAAAATCATCCTTTTTTCCCGATTTCCACAACCATAATAATTTGTGAAAAAGCGAACTTGCCGTGTTTTGCGGTAATGGAACCGAAAAAGCGTCTCGGTTCAAGAAACACGGCGCGTCAAAAAACAGACAAATACTGCTGCCTTCGGAAACAAATCTCTTGTGGTATTCTATGTCGGGACGCGTTTCTTTGGGGAGATAAACCGCATGGTTAGGTGAAAAATCCAGCGGTTTGCCATTGTAGACGATTGCTGTCGTTCCTTTTATCTTGAATGCAAGCTGGTAAAGGTCGGTATGTCCGAAATAGTGACACTCTGTGCCGGCTTTCTGGCTGCTTACTGAAAAAATATCGATAAAACGTATGGTTTGCCAATCGGAAACATTCAAAATGTGAGACATGGAAAGACTCCTTTTTCTCTTATTGGCTTCAGTATATCGAATTAAGTGCTTTCTGTCAAGAGAAAACGACCGGTTTTGTGCTAATTGACCGAAATTTCATATTGCATAAGCAGAAAACAAAAGATATAATAAAACCAAAAAAGGGATATATACAAAAAATCAAAGGAGTCTGGACAGTATGAATCTTACAAAAACCGATACTCTTATGAAATCCAAACTTGCCGAAAAACGTTTTGACGCCTATGCATTACTGGTTAACCTTAACGGAAACACGGTCTTTCTGTCTTCACCGGATGCGGACAAGGAGACTTATTTTGATGTTGCCAGCATGGGAAAGGTACTTGTCACATCGACGTTGATTTTAAAGGCATGCGGTGAAAAACGCATGATGCTTTCAGATACACTTGAAAAATATTTTCCGAATGTGCCGTCGGAAAAGAAAAATATCACGGTACAGCAACTGTTGACCCATACCTCCGGGATTGTAAGAAAAGAGTTTTCACGCAAACTTGCAGACGAAGGGCGTGACGCTATGGCAGAATTCATTTTGTCCGTGCCACTGGCTTTTGCACCGGGAAGCTCGTATATCTACTCATGCTCCGGGTATATTTTACTCGGTTTTATCCTTGAAAAGCTTTACAACAAGCCGTTGGATGAGATTTTCTATACGTATTTGAAACCGCAGCTTGGACTTACACGGGCACGATTCAATATTGCCACAGATGAGCCGAATGCGGTTGCTTGTTACAAAAGAGAGTATGTGGGGGAATACATGGCAGACGATGAAATCGTATATGCCATGCGCGGCATCGGCGGAAACGGAGCGTCTTTTTGGACAGCAGCGGACATCGAACGTTTTATCAAGGCAGTGCTTGAAAAAAGCCCGGTACTTTATCCGGAAGAATATTTTGCGCTTGCCGAACACGATTATACGCCGGATTTTGCAGAAGGGCGGGGACTTGGCTATCAAATGGTCGATTCACGATATGCACAGACCGGGAAACTGTTTCCAGAGCACAGTTTTGGTCATTGCGGTCATACGGGTATGTCTTTTTTCATAAACCGCGAAGAAAAGATATATGTGATTCTTTTGACCAACGCGACGCGGTGTCTTAACCGGCAGAGTGGCTTCAAGGGGTATGATTACGGCGTAATCATGAAGATGCGCGAAGAAATCCATAACGCCATTTATGAGGATCTCACCCTGCAAAATTTGCTATAATATGTTGAAAAAGGCTTTTTCCGGAAAGCCGCATTTTCGTTCTCTTATTGAAACCGAAACAGGATTTTCTGTATATCACTGTCATACAAATTATCCCGGGTCACAGTGGTGACATCCGTATACAGTTCTTTCTGATCGCCGTAGGCAAAAGCATCCGAGACCAAGTCGCACGCGGCTTTCACGCCAAGATACCCAATAGCAAACGGATTTTGGGCAATCAATGCGTCAAGCTCGCCCGTTTCGACCATCTCAACACAGTGTAAATTCGTGTCAAAGCCGATTCCCTCTACCTTGTCCGTCAATCCCGATTGCCCGATCGCGTTGCCTACGCCCAACGTCATCCACTCGTTGAACCCCACCAAAACATTGATCTCCGGATGATTGTATAAAAGCGACAGCGCACCGGCCGTGGCGCTTATGGTATTGCTTCCCACATTGGCAGACGCAACAATTTCCGCATTCGGCAGGTTTTCCATATAATTTCGGAACCCCTCCTCACGCTGCCGCCCGTTTTCAGTGCTCTCATAAATATTTAAAAGTCCGACGCGTATCTCATCGCCCGGCGCAAAATTCTGTACAGCCGCCATTCCGGCTCTTGCTCCTGCATCATAGTTGTCCGTACCGATAAATAAACTGATATGGCTCGAATCCGCCGTGCTGTCGATTGTCACGATCCTGATGCCGCTCCGGGCGGCTTTTTCGATAAGGGCAGACGAATCGTCATAGCTGATAGCCGAGAGCACAATCGCGTTCACTCTGTCGGAAATCGCCTTTTCGATGAGTCTGTTCTGCGCCGCGACATCTTCTTCGCTTTCCGGTCCCTCAAAGGTGACGGCAACGTTGTATTCAATGGACGCGGCTTTTACGCCGTCCTCCACATTATGCCAGAAATCGGAATTTGTCGCCTTAACAATCACGGCGACCTGCGTTTTGTCATCCGAAAACGAGGAGGCGCACGAAACAAGTGCAAGACACAAAAGTGCGGCAAGAACGGATAAAAACACTATTTTATATTTCATTTTCCAGCTCCTTTGTGATTTTCGGAATGCGAACCGTGACGGTTGTCCCCACATCCGGCTCACTTTCGATGGTAAGACCGTACTTTTTTCCGAAATAGATAACAAGCCGGTCATTGACGTTTTTCACACCAATGCCGCTCGAATCGCTCTTTTCCTTCTGCAAGATTTTCCGGCATTGCTCGGCAGTCATGCCGACGCCGTTGTCGGAAACCGTGATAAGAATGTCGCTTTTGCAGTCGGGCGCGGTCTTGACGCAGATTTTGATCTCGCCCTCATCCACCATGCGGTCAATGCCGTGATAAATGGCGTTTTCCACAAGCGGCTGTACCGTGATCTTATTGCACAAATAGCTCTCCAAACCCGGTTCGATATCGAAATGATACGAGAACTGATCTTTATAACGGAAGCTTTGAATGACAAGATAACTTTTCGCGTGCTCCATTTCCTCTTTGACGGTGATGAATTCTTTTCCGCGGCTGATACTGATTCGGAACAGCTTTGCCAACGCCCCCACCATTTTGACAGCGTTTTCGGTGTTGCCGCTTTCGCACATCCATTGAATCGAATCCAGCGTATTGTAGAGAAAATGAGGGTTGATCTGCGCCTGCAAGGCTTTTAATTCGGTTTTCCGGAGCGCGGTCTGGTCTTTTCTCACGCGCTCAACCAATAATTTAATCCGTTCCGACATGTGTGCGAACGAATCTGACAATTCTTGTAATTCGGCAACGCTTAAAGACCCGGCGCGGTATTCAAAATCTTTTGCGCCTTTTTCAAATTCGCGCATGGCATTGACTAAGTTCTTGACCGGACGGTTGACCAATCTCGAAAACAAGACCAATGCTGCGACCGATACGATAAGACAACACAAAAACGCACCGGAAACCGCGGTAAGGATCTGAGAGCGGCGCTCCGCGGCCAGTTCATCGGTAAAGCTTACGCCCACCACGCGCCAAGCGCCGCTTGAAGCGGTGTCCAGCGTATACGTCGTATTTCCCAATGTGTGTACGCCGTCCGCAAGGGAAACAATATCCTTGTTTTCCGTCTTTAATCCGGCATACAGAAGCTGTTGCTGGGGGTGATAGACAATATTGCCGTTTTTATCGGTCACATAGCAGTACCCGTGCCGTCCCATGCCGATATGATCGATATATTTGGCGATTTCATAGAACCGGAAATCGATAGCCACACGCACTTTTTCGCCAAACAAAGGACTGTCTGTTTCGGTGCTGATGGTGACAACCCATGGATAATGCCCCTTGAACAAAGACTGCACATGCGGCGAAGAAACCGTGTAGCCGTCGTCCGTGATGCCGCTTTTGTCAAACAGCAACCCGGCATACCGGTTTTGTTTGACTTCCAGCCCATCGCTGACGCAAAGAAACGGCGAACCGGCTTCGTCGTAGACGGTGACGGCATAGATATCCGTCTGCAATTTGCAGAACGCCGCCATTTTTGCCCCAAAATCTTCGGTGGACTCACATTCCGGCATAAGTTCCCGGATATGGTCAAGGTTATTTTTGATCGAATCCAGATAGTTATCCACCGAAAGAGCCGCAAGGCTGACGGTTCGCTCTGAATTGACGCGCGCGTCGCGAAGAAGCGCTTTGCTGTACATCTGCACAAACAATAAGACGCACACCGAAACGGCGCTCACCGTGGAAAGTACGATTAAAGCGACGGTCAATTTAGACAGTTCGACGGAAAAGCGTTTCTTCATGTTTCGTCACTCTTTCCGGCACTGCGCACCTTATTGGGAGAAACGCCATAATATTTTTTGAAACAATAGCTGAAATAGTGTTGGTCGCTGTAACCGCATTTTTCCGAAATTTCAAGAATCTTCATGGTCGAGCAGACCAATAAGTCATAAGCGGTTTTCATGCGTTTTTCGGTAAGCAGCGTGATAAAATTCTGCTTTTTCTCTTTTTTGATGAGCGCGCTCAAATAATTGGGACTGACCGCAAGCTCGGCGCTCACGCCCGTAAGGGAAAGCGATTCGTCGCCAAAGCGTTCTTCAATGATTTGAAGCGCCTTGTCGCATAAGATCTCTGTGTCGCGTTTCTGCGACTGTTCGATGATTTTTTTTGCCGCGCGGCAGAATTCGATCAATTCGCCTTTCATGCCGCTTTCGCTGTTATAAGAGGTGATACGCGCAAAAATCGGATTGGAGGCGATAAGGTCGGAAAGCTCCGCCTTGTCGGAGGTGTTGTTGACCACGCGGCAAACGGTGGCAATGATCTGCACGACAAGAAGATTGGCGTTTTCCGGCGTATTGGTTTCATACAGTTCGCCGATGAAAGCGCAAAGGCTTTCAAAAGAACCGACTTTCAAGAGTTGCTCCACTTTCAAGACCGATTTTTCAACATATTCAAATTCCACCGTGCTGTTTTTTTCCTTGTCCGCGATGAAACGCACTTCGCCTGCCCCGTCGGAGGTGTAGCGACGCGCCGTAACGGCGTCGAAATACGCCGAAGAACATTCCGAAAGCTTGTAAAACCGGCGGCTGACCCCGACCGTGCAGGCTTCGTCCATCATACGCTTGGCCGTTTGCACTAACTCCAATAACGCAAGCTCCAACTCTTTTTCCGGTTCAGCAGATGTATCGAATACGGCAAGCGTCACAACGCGCCCATACGCAAGAAACGACACGGAACCGGCATACCGTCCGATGACCTTATCGACAAAGTCCGCATGTTCCGGCGTGACGGCATTCGTCTGCTCTTTTTTGAATTTGGATACCAGGATAAAAAAGCTGCACGGCTTGTCTTGGTTAAGAATGCCAAGTTCTTTGGCTTTGGCAAGATATTCCGCTTCATCGGAGGCCTGATCTTCCGCGCCGCCGAACAGAATCGGCTGTAAAAATTCGGTCTGCGTCAGCTTTTTTAACTTTTCGGCGGTATCGACACCGGTATCCGTGTTTTTTCCTATACCGGCGATCCGTTCCTCCATACGCCGATGGATGTCAAATAGTTCTTCGGAAAGCTCCGATGAGGAAATCGGTTTTAACAGATAGCTGATAATATTATAGTTTATCGCAGTTCGCGCATATTCAAAGCTGTCATAGCCGCTTAAAATGACGATCTGCGTGACCGGACGCATTTCACGCACCCGTGCGGCCAGTTCCAGCCCGGAAATGAGCGGCATGCGGATATCGGTTAAAATAAGATCCGGTTCCAACAGTTCGACTTTATCAAGAGCCTCTGCGCCGTTTTCCGCTTCACCGACCACGGTGAAACCGGCTTCTTCCCACTTTACGCGTTCCACAAGCGCCCGGCGCTGATTTTCTTCATCTTCGACAACAAGTACCGTATACTTCAAAAATTCCACCTCTTTCCATCAAGCGGCAAGCGTTTTGTTCTTTATACGCGGATCGTTTCTCCGGGGTTGACCGAGTAAACCGTGCCGTCCACGTCCAAGTACACCGTGAAAAGGGACGGATTGTAGATTCTATGTCCGTCGGCGCTGTAATGCAAGCGCTTATAGGCTTCGACATAATCGTATATCTCCATATTGGTCGCAAACCAGAGCTCATTGCTTGACGCAAACTTTTGGCAGATCTTTTCCATGTGTTCCCAATTGTTGTGATTATCGAATTCGTAGCTGTGTCCCCAGATATAGAACAGCCGGCAAACTCTTCTTGCGTGATAAGCTTTGGTGGAAATATCCAAATTCAGAAATTCGTCGATCCATTCTAAAATCTTTGGGTTATTGTGATGCGCGGTCGGCATCCATGCGTAAAAATCGGACGGGAGCATAAACGAATTGTTGTCGCCGTCCAAGGTTCTCGAATAGGCAATGTCCAATTCGCGCAAGTATTGCTTAACCATTTCAAAATTTCCGAAATTGCCGAACAGTGTGATTCCGCTGTCCGGATACGCCATGCCGCGGATCATGCAATCACATTTTTCTTCCAATTCCAGGCGGCAGTCCAAAACGTCCCGGATTCCCTCGATGGGCCGCAGGTTTCCGGTGGGACGGTGGTTGGCGCCATGAATGGCAATTTCATGACCTTTGTCAAGAAAGATCTCTTTTATCTGCTCTTTGGTGTAAATGGGACCTCTTAAAAATTCGCAGTTGAAATTGAACGTGCCTTTCATGCCGTACTTGTCAAAAATGGCCGCAAGTCTTGCGTCCTGCGGAATTCCGTCGTCATAGCTGAATGTAACTGCTTTGGCTTTTCCCTCCGGGAATCTCATGAAAACCGATCTCATATTACCGTCCCTCTCCGTGATAGGATGTATTTATTTTACCACATTATGTGATAAAGTTATTCTATCACAAGTAATGGAAAAATTCAAGACAAAAAACGGCTGTAAAACCCACGCGTTTTACAGCCGTTTAACAATTGTAAAAATCGTTTCGGCACGGAAAAGCTATTCTCTTTTTTTCCAACCGGCATACAGCGTCATGCTCTGTGTGACCGTGTCATTTGTTTCATCCCAAGGCACAGTGCATGCCCGGTCACGGTACCAGCCCGTAAAGACATAGCCTTCCTTGACCGGCTCGCTCTCGATATTCAGGCGTTCGGAATGATACGCTTTCACGCTTTCTATCTGTGAGCCGCCGTCCGTATCAAAATTCACTGTGAAACCGTTATGCTTTATCACAAAAACGCTCACTCCCACAAGCGCCGCCAACAGCACAAGCACCAACACATTGGCCGCTTTGACCGACATGCGCACTTTGCCGTAAAGGCCGCCCTCGCGGACGTTTTTCTCCGGCTTGTTATTCTCTGCCGGATTCCGGGTGTCTTCTGTGTTCATAACAGTTTCTCCTTTTTTTGCTTTTACTTGCGCGCCAGATATTTGCGCATATCGATAGCACAAGCGATCAAAATAATAAGGCCCTTGATTACATACAGCATATTCGCGTCAACCGACAGGAAGTTCAGACCGGCGAAAATGATTTGCAAGAGGAATACGCCAAGTACGATGCCGCTGATCTTACCGGTACCGCCTACGAACGAAACGCCGCCGATAACGCAGGCTGCAATCGCGTCGCTTTCGTAGTTAAGTCCGGTATTGGCCGAGCAGGACGCAATGCGCGCGCCTTCGATAAAACCGGTAATACCGTACATGACGCCGGCTAAGATAAACAC
The DNA here is from genome assembly GCA_934479825.1 of uncultured Eubacteriales bacterium. GTDB lineage: Bacteria > Bacillota > Clostridia > Oscillospirales > CAG-382 > UMGS882. Next base: position 20,739 of record CAKSOW010000027.1, on the reverse strand, counting down.
GCCCACGATAGTCCAGAATACGTTGACACCCGAAACATTGGCCGCTTCTTCGTTGGAGCCGACAGCGAACATGTTTTTGCCGAATTTGGTCTTGTTCCACACAACCCACATGATAGCGGTCAGAATAACGGCATACAGAACATATTTCGGAACGGCGGTATCGCCGATGGTAAAGAGCGTGCCTTTGATGAAATTGGTGTAGGACGCGTCAAGACCGGAAAGCGTCTGACCATTGTTTGTACCGATTTTGAGGTACATAAGAATCAGACCAAACGTAATAAGCTGGGTGGAAAGAGTAACGATAAACGGATGAAGCTTGAATTTTGCAACGAAAAATCCGTTGATGAAGCCAAGTATCGCGCCGACCGCGATCACTGCCAAAAGCACCACCCAAAGCGGCATGACCCCAAGGTTCGGGAACAGTTTGTTCGGATAGGTGGCTACCTGCAGCAGCGAACCTGCGATACAGGCGGTCAACCCCACCGCACGGCCAGCGGAAATATCCGTGCCGGTCAGCACGATAGCGCCGCCTATGCCTAACGCAATCGGCAGTTTTGCCGCTGTAAGCGAAATGATATTGACGATCGACGGCACGGACAAGAACGCCGGTACTTTGATCGCGATATAGACAACGGCGATGAAAATGATAATGAACATCGCATTGTTGAACAGAAGGTCACTGATCTTTCTTGCCTTGTCTTTGCCGCTCAAAGCGGAAAATGCGGCAAGACGTCCGGAAAGGCCTCCCTTTTTTACCTGATTCTCTGACATAAGATCCTTCCTTTGATTTGTAAACTGCACTTAAAAGAATTTATGGATTTCTGTATAACGCCGATTTAAGCGAATCTTGCCGCAAGCGTCATAATTTCCTCTTGGGTGGTATCCGCCGCATTCACAACGCCCGAAAGTTTTCCGCCGCTCATGACCAAGATCCGGTCGCACACGCCGAGAAGCTCCGGCATTTCGGAGGAAACCATGATAACGGTTTTTCCTTTGTTTGCAAGTTCGATAATCAGCTGATAAATTTCGTATTTTGCACCGACGTCGATTCCGCGGGTCGGCTCGTCAAGAAGAAGTACCGTCGGGTCGGTAAGCAGCCAGCGTCCGAGAATGACTTTCTGTTGGTTGCCGCCCGAAAGCGTGCGGATCTTGGTTTTCTGATCCGGCGTCTTGACACGCATGGATTTAATACACCAATCGGTGCTTTCCCGCATTTTCTTTTTACTTAAAAACGGACCGACTTTATCTTTGTCAAGACTTGAAATCGTAGTATTCTCACAGATATTGAGAATACCGAAAATACCGGTCGCGCGCCGTTCCTCGGTCAGATAGGCAAAACCGTTTTTAATCGATTCGCCGGGGTTGCGGTTGCCCACTTTATTCCCGTTTAAATACACGTCTCCGCTCTTTTTGGTAGCTGTACCGAACATGACCGAAAGAAGCGATGTCCGTCCCGAACCGTCAAGTCCGGCAACGCCGAGTATCTCTCCTTTGCGCGCCGAAAAAGACACATCTTTGAGCTTGACATATTCGCCGCACAAATGCTCTACACGCAGAAGTTCATCCCCGATAACGGTGTTTTTGGGAGGATAGCGGTTGGTAAGTTCGCGCCCGACCATGAGCCGGATGATCTCATCGGTCGTAAGGTCAGCCGCATCGCGCGTTGCAATCCATTTGCCGTCGCGCATAATGGTCACTTCATCGGATATCCGCAAGATCTCCGACATTTTGTGTGAGATATAAATAATGCCGCACCCTTTGTTGCGTAACATGTCGATAATGCGGAAAAGGTGTTCCACCTCCTGCTCGGTCAAGGAAGAAGTCGGTTCGTCAAACACGATCACCTTGGAATGATACGAAACGGCTTTGGCAATCTCCACGATCTGACGCTTGGCCACCGGCAGTTTGCTCATAACGGCCTTGGGGTCAACATCGATTTCAAGTTCGTCAAAAATTTCCTTGGTCGCTTTGTACATTTTGCTTTCGCTGGTGAACGGAAGTCCTTTTGCCACCGTCGGAAAGCGTCCGAGCCACATATTGTCCATAACGTTGCGTTTGAGCGCCTGATTGAGTTCCTGATGCACCATGGCAACGCCGTTTTCAAGGGCTTCCTTGGGGTTTTTGAATTCGACCTCACGCCCGTCGAGATAGACCTTTCCGCCGTCCTTGCTGTAAACGCCGAAAAGGCATTTCATTAAAGTGGACTTTCCGGCGCCGTTCTCGCCCATGAGCGCATGAACGGTACCGGCTTTCACCGTAAGTTTTGCTCCGTCAAGAGCTTTTACGCCCGGAAAGGTCTTTTCAATATTCTCCATTTTCAGAAGAACGTTTTCTGTATTACTCATAAAAACCTGTCCTTTTTTCTCCCCCTGTTTGGAGGAGCAGCCGGCTCCCAAAAAGTTACCGGCTGCCCGCAAGAGAGGAAAACATATTGTCTACATTCATTATTCACCGGTGTAGGTAGCATAAGGAATGTTTACACGCCAAGTGCCGACTACCGAATCGGTATCGACTCCGTCAAAGGTAGACTTGCCATTCAAGAAGTTTGCGGTAATGGTGTTGATAACACCGGCCATACCGTCTGCGTCCTGCTTGATGGTGCCGACCATTGTGCCTGCCTTGATAGCAGCTTTTGCCGCGTCGGTCGCGTCAACGCCGAATACCGGAATGGTCTTGCCGGAACCGGTGTTGTAGCCGGAGTTCTGCAAGCCGGAAATAGCGCCGAGAGCCATTTCATCGTTGTTGGCGATGACAAGCTCGATCATGTTGCCGCCGGCTTCGCTGTACTGGGCAAGAATGGTGCTCATATATTCGGTAGCCGCCTGAGACGACCATGTGCCATTCTGGTCTACAAGATACTTATTGGAATTGTTTGCGTCATAGAATTCGATTTCCGGTTTACCGGCCGCGGTCAGAACCTTGTTGCAGTCCTCAACGCCGTACTGGGTACGGGCGATAGCTTCCATGTTGCCTTCCTGACCCTTGAACATAACGTAGCTGATCTTGCCGTCGCCGTTCAGGTCGAGCTTGTCATAGTTGGCGAGAACATATTCGCCGACCATTTCGCCCTGCATGTGGCCGGCCATTTCGTAGTCCGTACCGACGAAAACGCATTTGTCATAGCTGCTAACAACCGATTCGTCAACCGAACGGTTGAAGAAGATGACCGGAATGTTTTTGGCCTTTGCCAGATCGACAATGTTCTGCGCGGCATCGTTTGAGCCGGTATCCACGACATTGACAATCAAAAGCTTGGAGCCTTTGGCAATGGCGGTGTTGATCTGTTCGGTCTGGGTGGTCTGGTTGCCGTTGGCGTCATAGTCGTTGTATTTCAAACCACTGTCGCCCAAAAGTTTGTCCATGGCAGAACGAACGCTGGAAATGTAGGTATCGCTGAACGTGTAATAGAACACGGATACTTCACCGTCGTCCGAAGTGCCTGCATTGCCGCTGCTGCAAGCGGCAAGACTGATTACGCATACAAGCGTCAGAAGAAGCGCGATTAGTTTTTTTGCTTTCATTTTGTATTCCTCCTGAATCAAAAAATTTAAAATGTTTTCGACCTCTTGTCGTTGTCTATATTATAGGTGAAAAACGCAAAAATTAGAATAGAGATTTTTATGTAAAATGTACGATTTCTTATTCAGTTTCTATGGGAAAAATGTGGAATATGCGCACTTTGCACAAAAGTCCCCAATACAATTTGTGCAAAACCTCTCAAACAGCTTTGATATTTGATAAAAAATGCTAATTTCAGAAAGATTTTGACAATAAGGCAAAATAAAAAAATCCAAACGGTATCTCACGTTTGGATTTTTTACCTTTTTATCGATTTTTATAACAACAGACAAAAAATATTTTTCCGTTGCATCGGCGTATACGAAACAGCCGCCAGCCTGATTTAAACTTCCCAGTTATGCCAGAAGTTGGTAACGTCGTCGTTTTCTTCGAGCATTTCAATGAGCTTATTCATATTTTTGAGGTCATCTTCGCCGGAAAGCGTCACATAGTTTGCCGGAATTTTGCTCTGTTCGCAGGAAATGAACTTGTAGCCCTTTTCCGTCAAGGCTTCGGTGACAGCCGAAAGATCGTTCGGAGCGGTCGTGATCTCAAACACATCGCCTTCGTTGGAAATATCCTCTGCGCCGGCATCGAGGGCGTCCTCCATGATCTTTTCCTCGTCGATATCCTCCGCGTCGATGACAATGACGCCTTTATCTTCAAACATGTAGGACACGCAACCCGTCTGACCGAGGTTTCCGCCGTACTTGTCAAAGTAATGGCGCATATCCGCACCGGTACGGTTACGGTTATCGGTGGTGGTTTCCACAATTACGGCAACGCCGCTCGGGCCGTAGCCCTCATACATAATGACTTCGTAGTTGACGTTTCCGTCCGCGCCGGAAGCCTTTTTTATGGTACGTTCAATGTTGTCGTTCGGCACATTGTTGGCCTTGGCCTTAGCGATAAGGTCGCGGAGCTTGCCGTTGGATACCGGATCCGGACCGCCGTCGCGCACTGCCATGGCAATTTCTTTACCGATCTTGGTAAATACCTTGGCACGCTGTAAATCGGTCTTTTCCTTTTTGTGCATAATGTTCTTCCATTTGGAATGTCCTGACATGTGTATTTCTCCTTATATGTGGTATATGATTTTTTAAACCTTTAACTCAGATGTTCTTCGGCGTTTTCAAACCGATGAGGTGCAGGCCGTTGCAAAGCACGTTGGCTGTGGCCTTGACGATACCGAGTCGTGTCGCGCGGACAGCTTCGTTATCGGCTTTGAGCACCGGGCAATCGTGGTAGAATCGATTGAATTCGGCACACACGTCGAGCAGATACCGCGTAATGACCGACGGTTCGAGTTCCCGGCGCGCCTGATCGACCTTTTCGGGGAAAAGACCAAGCGTCTTGATAATGGCGCGTTCCGCGTCGCTTGTGAGCACCCAGTTTTCACATTGCCATGTGCCGGCTTTTTCGAGGATACCCGAACAGCGCGCATAGGTATACTGCACATACGGACCCGTATTGCCGTCGAAATTGAGAACATCGTCTAAAATAAAGTTGATATCCTTGATACGTCCGTTGGAAAGGTCATGGAAAATGACAGCGCCTACGCCGACTGCACTTGCAACTTCTTCTTTGTTTTCCAACGTCGGGTTCTTTTCATTAATGACCGCAAGCGTCTTTTCGGTCGCTTCGCGGAAGAGGTCTTCCAACAAGACCACGTTTCCGGTACGCGTCGCCAGCTTTTCGCCGCCGATGCTGACCGTGCCGAACGGAACGTGAACCAAGTCTTTCGCCCATTCTTCGCCCATCAGTTCGATCACCTTAAAGAACTGCGCGAAATGCAGGCTCTGTCCGGCTGAGGTGACATAAATGCACTTGTCGAAATCGTAAGTCTTTTTGCGGTAAAACGCCGCCGCGATATCGCGCGTCGCGTAAATGGTCGAGCCGTCGGATTTGAGGATCAGACACGGCGGCATGCCGTATTCGTCGAGCGGAACGATGTAAGCGCCGCCGTCGAATTTGAGAAGATTCTTTTCTTTGAGCGCCTTGACGACATCTTCCGTTTTATCAAAATAGAAACTCTCGCCGTTCCACGATTCAAAATCCGCGCCGATGAGCGCATACACCTTTTTAAACTCGGCGATGCTGATCTCCACAAACCATTTCCAAAGTGAAATGCATTCCTCATCGCCTTTTTCCATTTTGGAAAAGGCCTCGCGCGCCTCTTCTTCCAGTGCCGGATCTTTTTCGGCTTCTTCATGGAACCTGACGTAGATCTCGGTCAGCGCCTTGATTCCGCGCTTTTCGATCTCCTCGCGGTTGCCCCATTTCTTGTAGGCGACGATCAGCTTGCCGAACTGCGTGCCCCAGTCGCCGAGGTGGTTGACGCCCACGCAGGTATAACCGCAGAAACGGTGGATGTTTTTAATGGACTGCCCGATTACCGTCGAACGAAGATGTCCGATATGGAACGGTTTCGCAATATTCGGAGAGGAATAGTCAATCACGACTGTCTTGCCCTTTCCGACCTCGCTTGAACCGAAATCTTCTTTGTCCATAGCAAGAAGGTCCTGCAAGACCGCTTTGTCGGAAACATAGAAATTCAGATATCCGTTGACATTTTCAACTTTTTCAAAAATTTCGGCGCTGTCCGGATCTGCCTTGACCGCTTCGCATAATTCTTCGGCAATCTTCTGCGGCGCTTTGCGTAAAACCTTGCTGAGCTTGAAGCAAGGCAGCGCCACATCGCCAAGCTTGCGGTCTGCCGGATATTCAAGCATGTCGCAGATGCTGACAAGTTCCGTCGGTGCGAGCGACGGCTGTAAAAACCGTGCCGCAGCTAATTTTTCATTCATAGAAGTTTATATCCTTTCCGTATGGGAATGCGTTTTTGTAACTCAGATTTCCCCTCTTTATTAAACAAAGCAGGAGATAGCCGAACAGCCCCGTTACTACTGAATTTCCGTCTTTGCCCCGATCGGCGGAATGCCGACATAGGTCTTGCCGGGGTTGAGAAGCAATTCCGTCACGCCGTCCGCCTTGTAAAGCGTGTAGGACGACGTGCGCGATTCTTTCGACCACTTGATCGGTTCGGTTTTGCCGTTCGTGATATAAATGCCGTCGCCCGTGCCGATAAAATCGACATGAATACGGCCTTTTTCATCGTTTTTGACCGCACCCTGCGATGCATAGAGCAGAATGACATTTTCAAACGCCAGCTGCACATTGTTGTTGGAGTCAATATGCGGCGCTTTGAACTGCCCCTTTAAGTAAGTGCCGGTCGCCTCATCATAATTAAATGTACTGATCGCATAATAAGAAAATTCCACCGATACGCTCTTTGCATCGGTCACTTTTTCTCCCTCAATGGCGCTCACCGACTCTTTGAAAGAAAACGGCTGTTTGAAATCGGAGGTCGTGCGATAGCCTTTTTCCTCAATGCCTTTTACCAGGCGTTCGCCGGTGGTCATCATGGAATGTTCCATACCCATATGCTTTTTGCGCCATTCGTTGCGGTAAAACGGCGTGCTGAAATAAATGCCGTCCATGTTGTCGGTTCCGCGCGCCTTCAAGGTTTCATAGGCCGCAGGACTTCCGCCGCAGTGTACATAAATCGCGTCGTGCGCGTCGGCAAGGTCAATGTAGTAATCGCGCGAAGAACGGATCGAGCCGGTTTCCGGCAATGTCGCATAGTCCGTAAACAAGCAGAACAAACGCGAAATGCCGCCCTCGGCCAATACTTCGTAAATGACATCCGCCTGCGATATGCCCTGCTGGGGCGTGGCTTGCTTGATGTTGTTGATCATGATTCCGACCGGGCGGATACCGGAAAGTTCTTCGGTGGTTTCAAGGCCGGTCAACTTATTGTAAAACTTCGGTTCGGGCGGTACTTCGTCCGGCTTCGTATCGTCCGGCGTTTTGTCGTCGGGGGTATCGGTATTGTCTTGTCCGTCAGTCGGCGCTATGACCGGTGCGTCCGGATCTGTCACAGGGTCTTTTTTCTGACAGCCGATAAGCATAAACGCGGCAGTCAGGCAGAGAAGTGCGCCTAAAAGCACAAACTTTCCATGTCGATTCAGTTTCATCGTATAACGTTCCTTTCCGTGTCATACTGTACAGATATCAAAATTATAGCAGATATTCGGAAAAAATGCAACGGGAAAATTGAAAATTCCGCTATTTGCCTGAATTTTTTGTGAAATAACGGGGTTTCCGTTCCTTTCATAAGAACAATGCACGGCGGTTCACAGCATTTGTGAACCGCCGAAGCCTGTCAGACAGCGAATCTGTCAAAAATTATGTAAACTAAACGCCTGCGAAAATGTCCTCTACGCGGCTGCCGCGGTCATTTTCCTGCTCAGCCTGATACGTCTCAAATTCGTTTTTGCCATAATTTTTGCCGCCCAAACGAATGAGATAATCGTCTTCGTTTTTATAATAAACATTATTTTCAAAACGAAGCTGTTTTTCGGCCTCGGGTGCAATGGTCGAATAGACAGCCGCACCGTACGGGGCGTCATAAAAGACATTGCCGCGCACTGTGATACAGCCGTTTTCCGTTGCATGGTAGATACGCCAGATAAAGAGATGATGTCCCATGGGCTGCGGCCAAAGCTCGCTCTTGCGGGGCGGCGTTTCTCCTTGCAGGGAGAATCCGCGGCCGGCGCCGATGCAAAGGTTATTGTCGAAATGCGAATCCAAAGCGATGAGGTCGCGCAATTCATAGGCGGCCATGCCGTAGTTCTTGAAGGTGTTGTTGACAATATTGATGCGCAAACACGGCTGTTTATTGATAAAGCCCTGATGAGTAGTGCAGGAATCGTAAACCTGATCGAAATAGCAGTTTTCGACTGTTACGTCTTCGCCGTACTCCCAGATCTCAATACCGTTTCCGAAGCGGATCCGCTGGATCCGATCCCAGACGCAACCGCCGACAAAGCGGAAATCGCAGTTTTTAATGGAAACGCTCTTGACATTAGATTGGCCGTAAACATGCACGCCGGTATATTTACCGCTCATATTATTGAAATTTATATACTGTCTGCCGGAAAGCAGGCAACGGTGACCAAACACGGCGCATTCGATATGACCATAGAACGCCGCCGGGTTACCGGCCGAATAGACATATAAGACTTTCGGCAGTTTTGCAATCTCCGGGGGAACATACCGGCCGTCGATATCATAGCCCATATAGGTATAATGCCATTTGCCCTGCTCGTTCAAATCCTCATATTCCCAAGCCAGAACGCCGCAGCATTCGTCCTCACCAAAGATGAGGTTGCAGACATCGCTCGGAAAAGTACCGGTATAAGCCCAGATGTTTTTGTCATCGGTCTCTTTCCACATAGCCGGGTCGGAAATATCGACAGACCCCAAGAAAAGCGGTTTTGCACCGACGCCGTACATATCCCAGGTTATGGGCTTGCCTTCTTCGCCGTTGGGAGAAGCGAGACAATCGCGGAAAGTACTTCCGGCCTTGATAAGGACGGTATCACCCGGTTTGATATCGAGCGAGCGGTAGTGATTTTTCGGAGTTTTCTCGGAAAGACCGTCGTTTTCCGGTTTTCCGGAAACGGAATCAACATAATAAGTCATAGATTTATCCTTTCAGCCGGGATTCCGGCAAAAATTGCGGTTTTATAAAAACGCGAAGTCTGATTGGGGCGGACAGCAGGGTATGCATCTCATGGAAAGGGGAGTATGAGCGGAAATGGCTTTCTTCCGAATGGTTCATCTGTTTGCATCGGGTATTTTCTTTTCCCTTTCACCCATTCGCCGCACACCGCTCCGTTAGTTTCTTAAACTGTGTATCGGCGCAGGAATGCGTCCTCCTCTTCTGACAAAAGCCGCGCTGGAATATCCGTTTAACGGCATGATTGGCGCATAGCCGAGAAGTCCGCCGAATTCCACCGAATCGCCGACCTTCTTGCCGTATGCCGGAATTAAGCGCACCGCCGTCGTCTTGCCGTTGATCATACCGATAGCCGCTTCGTCCGCAATGATCGCCGAAATTGTTTCTTCCGGCACATCACCCGGAACGGCGATCATGTCTAATCCCACCGAGCAAACCGAGGTCATAGCCTCCAACTTCTCTATCGTAAGCGCACCGCAGGCCGCCGCGTCGATCATTCCCTTATCTTCCGATACCGGAATAAACGCGCCGGAAAGGCCGCCGACATGCGACGACGCCATCGCGCCGCCTTTTTTCACGGCGTCGTTCAGCATGGCAAGCGCCGCTGTTGTGCCGTGCGTACCGCACTTTTCAAGTCCCATTGCTTCCAATATATGCGCTACCGAGTCGCCGATAGCCGGCGTCGGCGCAAGCGACAGATCCACAATCCCGAACGGAACGCCAAGCCGCTCCGAAGCAAGGCAAGCAACCATCTGTCCCATACGCGTGACCTTGAACGCCGTCTTTTTGATAACATCCGCAAGCTCTGAAAAAGAGCATTCGCCGGCACGTTCCACCGCACTCCGGACAACGCCCGGGCCCGATACGCCGACGTTGATCTCGCACTCCGGTTCACCCACACCGTGGAAAGCGCCTGCCATAAACGGGTTATCCTCCGGCGCATTGGCAAATACCACAAATTTGGCACAGCCGATCGAGCAATCGTCTTTGGTCAGGAAAGCAAGACGCTTGATGATCTCACCGCATTTGTTGACCGCGTCCATGTCAATTCCGCAACGGGTCGAGCCGACGTTGACGCTGGAACAAACAATATCCGTCGCGGCAAGTGCTTCGGGGATTGCGTCCAAAAAGGATTTTTCCTTTTTGGTCATACCTTTCTGCACAAGCGCCGAAAAGCCGCCGATAAAGTTGACGCCGACTGCTTTTCCGGCTTTATCCAGCGTTTTGGCGGCTAAAATATAGTCGTCTTTTGTGATAAGACCGCCGACCTGAGAGATCGGTGTGACCGAAATACGCTTATGAATGATCGGAATACCATATTCCTTTTCGATATCTTCACCGGTTTTGACAAGGTTTTTCGCATAATCGGTGATTTTGGCATAAATATTTTCGCAGGTCTTTTCCGCCGTGCCTGCTGCACAGTCTAAAAGCGAAATACCCATGGTAATGGTTCTTACGTCAAGATGTTCCTCACGAATCATATTGACGGTTTCAAGTACGTCTTTTATGTTGATCATAATACGCTCCGTTATGAAAATTAAACGTCAGATGCGGTGCATCGAATTGAAAATATCTTCATGCATAGCCTGAATAATGAGATTGTTTTTCTCACCGAGTTCACGCATAGCATCAACAAATGCGCCGAAATCCGCCCCTGCGTCGAATTCCACAAGCATGATCATAGCAAAATATTCCCCCACAACCGACTGGGAAATATCGATAATATTGGCACCGTATTCACTGACCTTGGCGCTGACCTTGGCAATAATGCCCTTTGAGTCCTTGGCCGTTACCGTAATGACTGCTTTCATGACAGATATCCTCTCTTTTTCAAAATACTGCGGCAAAGTCATACTTCTTGCCGTATCGGGTTTTCATTGATTTTTTATTATACCGCAAAACGGCATCTATTTCAAGACAAAATCGTAAATATTGGCAAAAAGTCCGTTTTTCGGACTTATAAGTTTCAAAGTCCAAGCAATCGCATGGCGTTTTCGGAAAAGATGAGCGAATTATCGCTCTCGGAAAGGCCGAGCACCCTTATGCCGGCAATGGATTCTTTCGGGTCTTCCCACGGGGAATCACTGCCCAAAAGAATATGCGACGCGCCCATTTTTCCGACGATTCTGCGGAGCGTATGCACGTCCGCCTTGGCAAGTGTGCGCGTCATGGAAGTGTCAAGGTACAGATTTTCATGATATTCAAGTTCCCGTTCGGTTTCTTCCCATAAATCGTATCCGCCGAAATGGGCGGCAATAAACGTAGTGTTCGGGAACAGGGCGCAAACGCGGTTGATACGGCGAGCGCCCGTATGGACCGGCGTCGTAAAAGCGGCGTCATGACCGGAATGAAAAGAGACCAGCATGCCGAGTTTTCCGCATTTTTCATAGACAGCCAAAGCTTGTTCCGAATCTAAGTCGAAATTCTGATATTCCGGATGCAGTTTAATGCCGCGGATCCCGTTTCCCACCAGGAAATCCAACGACTGTTCCCAGGTATCCGAGCCGGGGAACACCGAGCCGAACGGAATGAGACGTTTATGATTCAAAAGGCTTACGGCAAAGCGGTTGACTGACGGTTCTTGATGTGCATTGGTCGCGATGGACAGCACCACCGAGCGTTCAACGCCGCTTTTATCCATGCGTTCGACAAGGCCGCGTACCGTGCCGTCATGATAGGGCGTAAGTCCCGAATTCTTTGCAAGCAAGGGAATCGCGCGGCCGGCAAGTGAATCGGGAAAGGCGTGTGTATGAAAATCGATCATCTTTGTACTCCTGTCATTTTTACGAAAAGAGAAAGCTACCCATTTATTATGGCACACAACCGGTTTTCTGTCAAGCGTTATTTTGCCGGCTCTCCCCTAAAAAAGTCTTGACAGACACGTCAAATTGTGCCATAATAGGGACAGTTTAGAAAGCGGAGGAATGTTGCATGCCCGAAGAATCGATGAGCGGAGCATTTGTCAATTACTGCGAATGTATGGCGCCGGTGAAACCGACCGGTCCGGTTCGCTTGGCGCGTGCCGGGATTTTTCTTTTCACAGCCATTCTCATGGCCGCCATGCTTATAATTACCTTAAAAACCATTCCGGCGGTCAGCTTCATGCTCGGTGCGATTCTCGTTTTCTGCGCATGGTTTGTCTATCAGTTTACGAAAATCGAATATGAATATACCGTTGCCTCCGCCGTTTTGACGCTGGATAAGATCTATGGTGCACGCACACGCAAAAAAGTGCTTGAATTCAAGATAAGCGACATCACGGCGGCCTTTACGCCGGAAAAGCTCGACGTCAGCATCAAGAACGCCGAACATGTTTTGTGGGCATGCCGGAAAGACGACCCGTATGCGCTGGGACTTGTCTACACGGTCGGCTCAGAAAAGCGCATTTTGATAATCTGCGCGCCAGACAAAACGCGCGCTTGCTTAAAGTATTATAAAAGAAATATTTTTTCGGCTTGACGCTGAATATAAAAAACATCCGTACAACGGATGAAAAAGGGGATTTTCGCATGAGATTCATTCCGGATCACGACTATCACATTCATTCCGGTCTTTCGCTTTGTTCGGCAGACCCGAATCAGACGCCGGAGGCAATTCTTCGCTATTCCAAGAAAAACGGGTTCAAAAAAATCTGTCTGACCGATCACTATTGGGACGAGACAGTCCCCAAAGCCGGGGCGGTTGAATTTTACGATGTTCAGAACACAGCTTACCTCGAAAAGGCGCTTCCTTTACCGCAGGATGATGAAGTGGAATATCATTTTGGCGCGGAAGTGGAAATGGACAAGAACTTTACCATCGGTATCGGGGACAAAATGCTTGAAAAACTGGATTTTATTGTTATTCCGACTACGCATCTTCATTTTGTCGGTTTTACGATAGATGAAAAGGACACGTCTCTCGAACGCCGTGCCGATATGTTTATCAAACGGTTTGACAAGGTTCTTTCGGCAGATCTGCCGTTCCGCAAAATAGGTCTTGCGCACATCACCTGCACGCTGATGGCGCCGGGCGATTTTCAGAATCATCTGACGGTACTTGACATGGTGGATGACAAGACATTTAAAGAGCTTTTCACCCGGACTGCCCAATGCGGCATGGGTGTAGAGATCAATTTTGAACCGAGTGCCTATTCGGGTGAGGATATTCCCCGGATCAAACGTCCGTATCTGATTGCAAAAGAGTGTGGCTGCAAGTTTTACATGGCAACCGACGCGCACCACAACAAGGAGCTTGCATCAGCCAAAGAGGATTTTGAGCGGCGTGTCGATTTTCTTGACTTAACGGAGGAGCAGAAGTTCAAGCCGTTCGGTTGAGAGTTGCAGAAAGAAATTATAAGGGCTACTCGCCCTTAGACCTCGCCCGCTTTTCTTAAAAGAAAAGCGGGGCAAAAGAATTTTATATTTTAACGCGAGGCGGTTTGAATTCTCAAACCGCCTCGCGTTTCATTCTGTTACAAGAGTCTTTGCGATTTTTCGGGTGCAGCCCGATTTAAATATAAATTTGAAAAAATCGGGGACACGTGCCACGATTTTTTCTCCGATAGATTCGCGAGTGTCAAAAAGCATTGCTTTTTGGCATGAGGCGCGAGCGAACGAATCTGTTTCGTGTCGCAAAACACAGTTTTGCGACACGTTCCAGCGTGGGGCGTTTGAATACTCAAACCGTCCCACGTTTTTATATTTTTTTGAAAAGTAGTCCAATGGCCGCTTTTCCGTTTACATAAGCGGTGCAACAAGCTTTAAAAGTCCGCCGTACAGACGCCGCATAAGCGTGTTTTTCTTCAAATCACCGGCTCGGATCTCTTTACTTTCGGCAAACGTCTTTTCAAAATCTGTCCGGATCTCGTCCACCACCGGCATTCCATAAAAATACGCCGCGCACTCAAAATGCAGATACAAGCTCCGGTAATCGAGATTGACGCTTCCGGCCACAGCTTTCCTGTCGTCACTCACAAACAGTTTGGAATGTACAAAGCCCGGCGTATATTCATAGATCTTCACCCCTGCCGGAATCAGTTCCGCATAATGCATTTTGGCAAGTGCGAACGCCAATTTATGATCCGGCACACTTGGCAGAAGAATACGCACATCCACGCCGCGCCCGGCCGCATTTCTCAAAGCCGTGGTCATCTCATTGTCTAAAATCAGATACGGCGTCATGATATACACATAATCGCAAGCCGTATTGATTATATCCATGTAAACCGTTTCGCCGACCTTTTCACCGTCCAGCGGACTGTCCGCATACGGAATCACATAGCCGCCCGTCCCGGCCTTATCTTCGTCCGGCGTTGAGGCGCAAAGATATTTTTCGTAGTTTTCCTCAGGCGACCGGCGCGGAATGTTCCACATCTGCAAAAACATAAGTGTGAAACTGCGCACGGCCTCCCCCTCTATACGGACGGCGCAGTCTTTCCATTCGCCGAACCGGTTTTTACGCCCGATGTATTCGTCGGCCAGATTAGCGCCGCCGGTATAGGCGGCTTTTCCGTCAATGACCACGATTTTCCGGTGATCGCGGTTATTGTAGTGCGTCGAGACAAACGGTCTTAACGGGGCGAACATCCGGCATTGTATGCCAAGCGCCGCCAACTGTTTCGGAGATCCGTACGGCAACAGCGTTATAGCGCAGGTCCCGTCGTACATCACGCGCACTTCAACGCCTGCCTCTGCTTTGCGTTTCAGAATATCCAAGATCCGTCCCCACATTTCGCCCTCTTCGATGATGAAATATTCGAGGAAGATAAAATGTTCAGCCTTTTCTAACTTCTCCAACAAATCAAGCCAGAACGCTTCTCCGCTTGCAAAATAGCGCGACACACCGCCGCGGTAGATTGGATAACCTGCCTTTTCATCGGCATAGCGCGCTAAATTCGCTAACGCCTTGTCGCTTTTTTTCAGCTCTGAAAGCAATCGGGGATCAGACTTTGTAAAACAGCGTGTCCGATCCAATACTCTTTGCAGCCGGCGATGCATGAAATGGTGTCCGAACTCCTTGTCCACAAACAGATATAACAGCGTGCCGAATACCGGAAACGTCATGATCAGTACGATCCAGGACAGTTTGATAGTCGGATTGGAGGAGGAGCTTACAACATAGATTGCCATGACAAGCGAAAGGAGTGCAAAACCGCCGTAAGAAAACGAAACATATCGCTCAAAATAGGCAAATATCGCGAAAAGTCCGGCAAATTGCAGTACCAGCAGCAGAAGAATGACCGTCGTTCTGCCGAACAGAATGTGGAAAAAGCCGCGTTTGCTCTTTTTCCACAGTTCGGTATCCGAAAGCTTTTCGGACTTGTTTTCTTTCATACTCCCGTACCGTTAATTCAAGAAATTATTGTTATCGTTGTCGATAAACCAGCTTTCGATGGGATAGTCTTTCTTGATGTGCTTTTTAACACAGGCATACGAAATGAAATTTTCGATACCGTCCACTATAAGCGCCACACCGTAGAAGATCATCAATACGCTGGCGCCCTCAAAGGGATTGATGACAAGCGCCGCGCCCAAAAACGCGCCGAGGATAGCGGTAAGAAGCACTAACCACCAGGACGAAAGTCCCGAACGTTTCGCGTCGAACGACATCTGCAATTTGACAAGGCTGTCCGTTACCAACATAAAGCCCATGATAAACGGCAGGATCGACGCGGCAAAACCGGGACGGCCAAGCAAAATGCCGCCCAAAATTACGTCAAGCACGCCGAAAGCAAGTTCGCCCGGCAACGGAAAACCGAAATATTCGCCGCGGAAGAAGAAAATAATCTTCACGACGCCCAAAACAACGATCAGTGCGCCGAAAATCATACCGAGCGTTTCGGCAGACGCGGCCGGAAACAACACAAAACAAAGGCCAAGTACAATGCACGCGGCTGACAGAATAAAAAAGCTCCATTTTGCTTTTTGCGAAAGTTTCATAAGAATTTTCCTTTCATTTCATTTTGTAAGAAGGAAAGCAGAACACACTGTTTCCTTACGAGGCAGTATAGCACATTTTTCCACACTTGTCAATCGAGGGAAAATACATAAACCGGCGTTTTTTTACAAATGAATGAAATTGATAAACAAAAACGGCATCCGAGTGAAAAAGTTGAAATTCCGAATGAAAAAGTTGTAGAAAAAAGCGGGTTTCTGTTTTATAATAAACATACATACAGAGGTTTATACGGAGGAACATCTATGCATTTTAATGTCAAGGAAGAAATCATCGCGCTGACGCCTCAGTGGAAAGGCGAACGCTTTGACGACGGCCGTCCGAAAGTGGCCGACCGTTATTTAAAAGCGCTCCGGAATCTGACGCTTGAAGAGGTCTGGAAACCGATTTTTGTCAAGGGCTATGAAAGCCAGTTTGAGGGACGTTTGCAAACGCTGCACGACGACGGCAGAAAACTGATTGGCCGCGCAGTGACGGCGACCTTTGCGCCGACGCGTCCGGATCTTCATGAAACCATGTTCGCCGTCGGCATGCAAGAGGGACGGAAAGGCAACTACAACCAATGGGTCATCGACAGTCTGGTCGAGGGCGATGTGGTAGTGGCGGACATGTACGACAAAATCTACAAAGGCACTTTTTTGGGCGGCAACCTGACGACGGCGATAAAGACCAAAACCAAAACGGGCGGCGGCGTTATCTGGGGCGGTGTACGCGATGTGGAACAGATGAAAAAGGTGGAGGGCATACAGGTATACTACCGCGGGATTGACCCGACGCCGATCCGCGATTTCGTTATGACCGGTTTCAACACAGCCACCCGTATCGGAAACGCCATTGTCCTGCCGGGCGATATCGTGTTCGGTGCAGGCGGCGGCGTGCTGTTCATTCCGGCACATTTAGTGGCTGAGGTGGTGGACGGCGCGTCCAAGACGCAGGTCAAGGACTTATTCGGGTTTGAGATGATTGCCCAAAACAAATTCACCACGGCTCAGATCGACAAGAACACCTGGACAAAGGACATGCTCGACTTATTGATGGATTTCATCGAAAAGGACGAACGCGCCAAGGAATATCGCGGTCTTGACTGGTCGGTCGAATACGACCTTGCGATCCATGGTGACCCGAACGATACCCAGACGGCTCTTTAAGAGAGGAGATTGGCTATGACGCAGAATTTTGCAAAGGTTACTGTCTATCAGCTTTTTCCGCGCGCTTTTACAAGAGAGGGTACTCTTGCGGCGGCAAGCGCCCACCTTGCGGACATCGCGTCGCTCGGTGTGGATTATGTCTATCTTTGCCCTGTTTTTTTGTCGGACGACGGCATGGACAAAAGCTTTTGGAGCGAACGGCAGATTGCTTCCGGTTTTGAGAATCCGAAAAATCCGTACCGCATGAAAGACTATTTTTCGGTCGATCCGGAATACGGTACGGAAGAAGATCTGATCCATTTTGTTAAACGTGCGCATGAATTGGGACTTAAAGTGTTATTCGATCTGGTATACTACCACTGCGGCCCGAACGCGGTGTTCTTAAAGGAACACCCGGATTTCATCCAAAGAAATCCGGACGGTTCGCCGTATACCGGCGAATGGGCGTTTCCGCGCTTAAACTTTGAAAACCCGGCGCTTCGCGAATATCTGTATGACAACATGTTATACTGGATCAAGACGTGCGATGTGGACGGCTATCGGTGCGACGTGGGCTCGATGTGCCCGATGGACTTCTGGAAAGAGGGCATTCGCCGGTGCCGGGAGATGAAAAAAGACTTTTTCATGGTGGACGAGGGCATTCCGGACGGGGACGAACATACCGGGTTCGACGCCTTTTACGGCTTTTTCTGGTCGACCGACACACAGGATATTCTGCGCGGCAAAAAGAATGCCGGCGCACTGACCGCAAGATACAAAACCGATATCGACGGCGCACCGTATCATCCGCTGTTACTTCGCTCGCTCGATAATCACGATTATGCCAACGACTGCATGGAAACGCGCTATGAGGTTTCTCCCGGCACAGACGGCGTGAACGCGGCGCTTGTGCTTGACGCGCTCATGGATGGCGTATTTTTCCTTTATGGCGGCGTAGAGGCCTGCGATGTTCACCGCAACAGCATTTTTTACAGCCGTGAGCATTCAGCCGGGCGCGACTGCACCGTCACTTGGGATACCTATTTAACGGAAAACGCCGTGCGGCGCCGTGCGCTTATCCGTGCGCTCATTTCTCTGCGCAAGACCGAACCGGCCTTGGCCGGAAAGGACACCACATTCATACACGTCGGTGAAAAGACGCTTGTGTTTACGCGCGGCACGGGAAAAGACAGGCTCACAGTCGGCGTAAATCTGTCGGATAAGGCGGAGGACATACCGGCCACATTTGCCGGGAAGCAAATGCTTTTAGAGCATAACGCCGTGCTCGGTGAGAAAACAACGCTCGGAAACTACGGATATTTCGTCTGCAAAGATTGATTCGGAACGAACCGCAAACTCTAAAATAAAATGGGAAACAAAGGAGATTTTTCATGGAAACAACTGCCAAGGAACGCCGCGAAAAGGTGTTTGCCGCCTATAACCGCCACAAGGACTACGCGGAGGACTACATCAAAAACGGTATTGAAACGAACCGCAAAGGCTTTGGCCGCATCTGTATTAAGGATGCCGACGGCAAACCCGTCAAAGGTGCGACAGTAAAGCTTATCCAAAAATCGCATACTTTCAAATTCGGGTGCAACATTTTCATGCTTGATGAATTTGAAAAGGAGGAAAAGAACGCGAAATACCGCGAGATCTTCCATAAATACTTCAACTACGCCACCGTGCCTTTTTATTGGAGCGATTTGGAGCCGGTCTATGGCAAACCGCGCTATGCCAAGGATTCTCCCAAGGTCTACCGCCGTCCAGCGCCTGATCTCTGCGTTGAATATTGCAAAGAACACGGCATGCGTATGAAAGGCCATTGCCTTGCCTACGACACATCGAAATTTCATCCGGATTATCTGCCGCGCGACGTGCGCGAAGCAAAAATCATGTACGACAAGCATTTTGCTGAGATCGGCGCGCGCTATGCCGACGCCATCGAGGATTTCGATGTGACCAACGAACTGCTCTGCCGCCGCTTTTTCAGCAAGGAACAGCCGGCGCTGATCAACGAATACGATTATCTCGAATGGGTGTTTGAGGTCGCGAAAAAGTATTTCCCGTACAACGGGCGCATCATCAACGAGGCGGCTTGGCTTGGCGACGGCGATCTCAACGTCAACCGCACGCCGTACTATATGATGATTGAACGGATGTTGAAAAACGGCGCGCCCTGCAACAAGGTCAGCTTCCAGGCGCATTCGTTCTGGCGGCGTGCGGATGAGCCGAACTGTGCGTCCTACCGTTACAACCCGATCTTCACCATTGAACAGATGCGCTTGTACCACGATTTTGGTTTGCCTATGCAGGTTTCGGAAGTCACGCTCCCGGCCTACGGCCTTGACGCAGGCGACGAAGAAATTCAGGCGGAAATTTTGAATCTCATGTACCGCCTGTGGTTCGCCGCGCCCGGTATGGAGGGAATCGTATACTGGAATTTTGTGGACGGCTATGCCGCTTGGGCGCCGCAAGGCACGCTTGAAGGAGAAAACTACTTCTGCGGCGGCATGCTCCGCTACGATATGACCGAAAAACCGATTCTGAAAGCCTATAAAGCTCTCATCGACAGCTGGCACACTGAAACGGCTGTGACCACCGACTGCGGCGGTGAAGCAGTGTTCAAAGGCTTTTATGGGGATTATGAAGCGGTTGTCACCACGGAAAAGGGTGAAAGCACGCATACGTTCAAACTTGACACGCATTATGAACGTCCGTATGACATCAGGCTGTAAGAACCGAGGGAATTTATGAAAAAAGCGCTTATTACCGGCGCAGGCCGGGGAATCGGACGAGCCGCGGCGTTGGCTCTTTCCGCAATGGGATACGAAATATACGCAAATTACGTCGGAAACACGCCGGCCGCCGAAGAAACAAAGGCATTAGTTGAAAAAGACGGCGGTGTATGCACGCTTGTCCAATATGACCTATGCAAAGCCGATTGTGCGGAAAAGCTATATGAAATGACGGGCAATGTTGACGTGCTGGTGCTCAACGCTTCGATTCAGTTCCGCAAGAAGTGGGACGAGATCACGCCCGAAGAATACGAAACCCAGATGAACTGCAATTTCCGTGCCAATCTGTTTTTGATACAGAAATATGCGCCCGGCATGGTGAAAAACGGATTCGGGCGCATTGTGACGGTCGGCAGTGTCCAAGAGGCAAAGCCGCATCCGGATATGCTTGTGTATTCGTCAAGCAAAGCGGCTCTCACGCTTATGGCGCGTTCGCTGTCTTTACAGTTAGCCGGGACAGGTGTCACGGTAAACAGTGTCGCGCCGGGAGTAGTGGCAACCGATCGCAATGCCGAGGCATTAGCCGATAAGGAGTACCGAAAGACAGTGCTTTCCAAAATTCCGGTCGGATTCTGTGCGACGCCAGAAAAAATCGCCGGAGCCATTGCCTTTCTTTGCTCGGAAAGCGCGGATTATATCACAGGACAGAATTTGTTTGTGGACGGCGGTATGTCGGTCAAGTAAATAAAGCAGACAACACAGGAGGTCAAGTCAATTTATGTCTTGACCTCCAAAA
>CAKSOW010000026.1 GCA_934479825.1 uncultured Eubacteriales bacterium | reverse complement strand
ATCCTTGCAAATCCGGCTCGTTCGCAAAGTATTTACAGTTCCATTTGAAAAACCGCCTTGACAATATTCATCGGACGTTTGTTCGTTCTTCCTTGGAAAGTTCAAACGGCACGGTCAAGGACGGATCCTGGTCGAGCAGTTTAGATGCACAAAATCTGATTGGCATCTTATTGTTTTGTGCTTTTTCACGGATAATCCCGGCAAGCTTCCCAAGAGCTGTTTCCACCGTCATATCAAACTTCGGAATTTGCGGCAATTCGTGTTTCTGAACAGCGAGGCGCACCGCTTGAACGAGTGTATCTGTGCCCTCGCTTTGGGAGGCTGTGACGGGAATGATCGGAACAGAAAGAGCCGATGAAAGTTTCGGAATATCGACTTCGATACCGGCAGATTTCGCCGCGTCCATACGGTTCAGAGCCAAAACCGTCGGAATTTGCAGTTCAAACAATTGCAAGGACAGATACAAGCTCCTTTCGATGCTTGTAGCGTCTACAATGTTGATAATGCAGTCCGGCCGCTCTTTTAACAGAAAATCCCGCGCAACAGTTTCTTCCGCCGTGTACGTGGAAAGAGAATATAGGCCGGGCAGATCTACAAGAACCATGTCCGTATTTCCTTTAATAATACCGTCTTTTTTTTCGACCGTCACACCCGGAAAATTTCCAACATGCTGGTTACTGCCGGTAAGGGCATTGAATAGAGTTGTTTTACCGCAATTCTGATTGCCGATAAGGGCGATAATCATAAATTTACCTGCTTTGTATAGATTTGGAAGTAGACTTTTAGGAAAGAATTCAGCAATCCGGCAAATAGGCACAAAACAGCCACGCGGCAAAATCTGCGGCGTGGCTGAAATACTTATTTTGCCGTGATATATCCCTTGGAAGCGAGAAATTCGGCAATCAGCACACCGCCGCCGGCAGCGCCGCGAAGCGTATTATGAGACAGTCCGACAAACTTGTAATCGTAAAGTTTGTCTTCGCGCAAACGTCCGGCAAAAATTGCCATCCCTTTATCCGTTTCACGGTCAAGCTTAGCTTGCGGACGGTTGTCTTCTTCAAAGTAGTGAATGAATTTTTCGGGTGAGGAGGGGAGGTTCAAGCCGTTCCCGAAAGAATCCCATGCGGCAAGAATCTCTTCTTTGGTCGGTTTCTTTTCAAACTTTACAAAGACTGCCGCCGTATGACCGTCGCTGACAGGGACGCGGATGCACTGCGTTGTGATGACAGGCAGATCTGTCGGCACAATGACGCCGTTTTCCAATTCGCCCCAGATTTTGAGCGGTTCATTTTCGCTTTTTTCTTCTTCGCCGCCAATATAGGGAATGATGTTGTCAATCATTTCCGGCCATTCTTTGAAAGTCTTTCCTGCGCCGGAAATAGCCTGATAGGTTGTAACAACGACTTCCTTGATACCGTATTTGCGTAACGGCGTCAAGAGCGGAACATAGCTTTGAATCGAGCAGTTCGGCTTGACGGCGATAAAACCGCGGGAAGTGCCGAGTCTCTTTCTTTGCGAATCGATAACGTCAATATGCGCCGGGTTAATTTCCGGAATTACCATGGGAACGTCGGGCGTGCCGCGGTGAGCGGAATTGTTGGATACAACCGGTGTTTCGGCCTTGGCATAGGCTTCTTCAAGGGCACGGATTTCGTCTTTTTTCATATCGACGGCACAGAATGTGAAGTCGCACATAGACGAAACGGTCTCGACATCCGATGCGTCGTAGACTTTCATGTTTTTGACGGATTCCGGAATTTCGGCTGCCATTTTCCATTTGCCGGACACAGCTTCTTCGTATGTTTTTCCGGCTGAGCGGCTGCTTGCGGCAAGTACGGAAATCTCAAACATAGGGTGTTCGGCAAGAAGGGTGATAAAGCGCTGTCCTACCATACCGGTTGCGCCGATGATACCGGCTCTTAATTTGTTCGCCATGGATTTTTTCTCCTTATTTGGGTTATTGTGGGTGTGTTGGATTATTCGTATTGTGCGCGCGGACCGCCGATATATTTCGGACGTGTACGTGCAAAAGTGACCGGCGCCTGACCAATGGTTTTCATGGAAAGACGCACCGGAACGGCTACGCGTTTTAAATGCATGCCGATGAGCGTATTTCCGATATCAATACCCCAGTCGGCACTTATTTCTTCTACTAAGCACGGATCGTCAAAGCCATGATATGCGGCGGTTGCAAAGCTTCCGCCGGCATGTTCGTGCGGTACGGCCATGACCTCGGTCAAACCGTATTTTTCCGCGCAGGCGCGTTCGACGACCAAAGCGCGGTTAAGGTGTTCACAGCATTGGCAGGCAAGAAAAATACCGCGTTTGTTGGATTCGGCATGTAAGACCTCAAATATTTCGTTTGCCGGGTGAATATCGCCGCTTGTGCCGATCTTCTGACCGAGAATCTCACTGGTAGAGCAGCCGACGACTAAGATTTGTCCCGGCTTTGTCGGAGCAACCGAGAATAACTCATTAACCGCATCGAAAATCTGAGATTGTATTGTATTTTCAGGCATTTAAATCTTCCTTTCGGTTTCTGATAAAACGGACAAAGCTATTTTGCAAGAAGTGAAACATCTGATTTTTTGGCATACAGCGCGGCGTTGACCACCGCTCCGAGCAAAAGAATCAAGCATGACATATAAATCCATAACAGGAGCATGATAAATGCGCCGATGGAACCGTAAACCAACGAATAGTTGGAAAAATGATTCATATAGAACGAAAACACCGTGGAAACGAGTACCCAGCATAAGGAGGTAAATACCGTTCCCGGAAGTACGTCCCAAAAGGATTGATGAATATTCGGAATCCACAGATAGAACAGCGTTACCACCATGTATATGGTTGCTCCCGTAAAGAGAATACGCGAAATGGTCTGAATGTGCAAGAGTCCGAAAAAGGGGATATATGTCTGTAAAAACGCTAAAATTTGTCCGCCTAAAATGAGTAAAAACAGCGACACATAGAACGCTACAATGATAAGAACCGACACAACGATCGAAATGCCCCATTCGGCAAGAGGAAACGTGTAGCCGTGTGACCGGAAAATGCGGCGCACCGTGCGTTTAGCTGATTTCATGAAGCGTGAGAGCGTGTAGACTGTTAAGATAATACCGAGAACAAGGTAGGAAAGGTTGCTGTTTTGACCCACATACTGGATGTATGTGCCAACCAAATCTTCCAAGGCGTCCGGCAAAAGGGTATAAAAGAACGTGCTTTCAATGTCAAACCCCTGTATGGCCATGGAGAGTGAGGCATGAATTACCATGAGAAGCGGAAAAAAGGCAAAAACAAGAAAATAGGCCATTTCAGCGGCGGCAGAAGTTAAGTCGTTTTGAAAAAACAAGCGCACGCATCGGTAGAGAAACGAGTTTTTGCTTTTAAACAAACGCAATCCTTACACCTCCGGCATGCTCAAAATTAAGTTTCTGCACTGCGGTCACGGTACATCTTTTCCGCAAAGTCATATAGGGAATCCAAAAAATTTGCTGTAAACAGGAAATCATCGAGAATCGCCGGTTCAGCCGAAAGAATCTTTACGGCGCTTTTCAAGTTGCGCATAAAGCGCGGCGCACAGCGCTTACAGCCTTTACGCGTTGTCAGCGGACAGATCGGAATCGCTCTTGGATCCGGACGGACGTTTAAAATATAACGTCCGTCCGGAGCGGTTATAAATGACGTATAATAGGGGAAGATGCGGCAGGAAAACGGACGGATGTGCCTGTCACAATGGCCGGAGCAGATAAGCATATCCGGTTGTTTGTGCGTGCTGTCGCAAAGATAGGAATAATCCGTCGCGCCAAGATGCTGCAAATACGCTTTTTCATACGGCAGCAAGAGCATACCGGATTCCGGTTTGTCTGTCGGCGACAAGTTTTGGCAGCAAAACGCGCCGCATAGCGTTCCGCAGTCATACCGGCGGGGCGTTATGTCGTCTAACAGCGCATAAGCCTTGTCAAACAGCTCAAATACGTGCGACCCCATTATTTTTGGAGAAGATGAACGGCAAATCCGCCGAAATCGGCGTCAATGTAAACGGCTTTGTAATCGCCTTTGGCGTCGATCTTCTTGGATTCTTCGATGAATTTCAAGCCTTTGTTCTTTAAATAAGCCTCGGCGCGTTTGATGAAGTTGGTTTCGATGGCAATGTGGCCGAGACGTCCATAACCTTTGGATTTCATGATCTCGATATCCGTGCCGACAAAGATCGAACCGTTGCCGTCTTTCAGATCTAAGCCGAACGGGGCGAAAGTCTTGGCGATCGTCATTGCTTCATCTGCATTTTCGGCATTGATACCGACGTGCTTGATCTTGAAACCGAGCATGAGCTTGACGGCATTTTCGGTAAGAGCTTTGATTTTGTCAAATTCTTTGTTTTTGATGAATTCGTCTTTTACCATGAAACTGCCGCCGCAAGCGAGGATCTTGTTGAAAGAAAGGTAATTCAAGATGTTATTTTCGTTAAGCCCACCGGTCGGCATAAACTTGATGGCTCCGTAGGGCGCTGCCATGGCTTTTAACATGGGTAGTCCGCCGGCTGCCTCTGCCGGGAAGAATTTAACGATATCCAGACCAAGTTCAATGGCCGTTTCGATATCCGAAGGATTGGAACAACCCGGAAGAATCGGCACGCCGATTTTCTGGCAGTGCTTTACTGTGTTCGGATTAAGGCCGGGGCTGACGATAAACTGTGCACCGGCGGCTTTGGCGGCATCTGCCTGTTCGGCGTTTAAAACCGTGCCGGCACCGACGACCATGTCCGGATATGCTTCGGTAATGGCTTTGATGGCGTCAGCGGCGGCGGCGGTGCGGAATGTGATCTCCGCGGCCGGGAGTCCTCCGTCAATTAAAGCTTTGGCAAGAGGAACGGCGTTTGCCGCGTCCTCGATTTTGATGACCGGAATAATACCGGTTTCATAAATGCGTTCGTAAATGCTTTTCATTTTTCTTTCTCCTTGTATTTATGTATCTCTTGGTCTTATATTTTTGTAAAATCAAACGCTTTGGGCATAGCCGGAAACAACGGTTTATATGCGAAAATATTGAAGGAAAACTTGCGGCATACTCCGGATTCATCGACGCGCGCCAGACGATTTTTATAGTTGCAAAGTGTTTCGCCGGTGGCTTCCATGCGCAAGAAATGCTCGCAAAGCTCACAGCTCGCTTCAAGCTCATCGGGCAGATTGTATTTTTTCAATCGGAATCCTCCTTACCGGCGTTCAGCCATGCAAAAATTATACAATTTATATTATACCACTTTTTTGCCAAAAATCAAGAACTGAAACGCTTTTTTTACACTTCTTTTTTGTGTATTTCCCGGATTTTTTCCGAAAAAGCGGAACCGAGCAAGAAAAGCAATAGAACACCCGTGGCGATTACGCAGAAAAAAGCATATAATAGGATGATGCCGTAAAGCTCTTGCAAATTCGTCACAGTCGGAACGGCATATCCGAAAACCGCAATTGTCTCACGCGGCAATACCAATAAAAGAAGCGTGGTAAAAACCGGCAAAAGGACCGCGCCGGTCAAGCGTGTAAACAAAAACTGCCGTGAAGAAAGACCGTATTTTTCACACAGATCCGTTACCTGACAAATAACACTGAGTCCGGAAAAACCGATTGCCGCGGCGCAAAGCACATGATTTAAGGGAAATTCCGCGCTTTGCGTCATGGTGACCGCGCCGGAAACCTCAAAAAGAGCCTGCACCCCGAATTTTGCCAAGATGTTTGCGTCATTTAACAGCGAACGGCTGATAATGCCGGAGAGCATATAAAAAAGAATCACATAGCCGCAAACCGAAAGCATATTGGAAACAGCATGATTGGCGCTCGAACATAAGGATGAAGTAAAGCTTGCGTGTACAGGCGGCGTGAAAACGACATTCTCATTGGCTTTTTGCGGATAGCAGATCCGTAAAAGCAATGCATTTGTCAAAACCGTGAGAAACAGCGCGGCACACAGAAGAAATCCGGCTTTGACGCTGCCGAGCGAGAACGCGCCGGCTACGCTTATCAAAAAGGCAGGGGAGGCGTTGTTGGCTAAGGCTACTGTCCGCTCTGCCTCTGTTTTGGAACACCGCCCGTTTTCATAAGCGATTCCGGCGGCTGCCGCCCCATTCGGAAACCCTCCGGCAAGTCCTGAAAGAAATGCACCGCACAGCGCTTTCGGAATGCCGAAAAGCGGCGAAAGGATAAAGGATACGACTGTCCCTGCTTTTTCGGCAAGACCGGTTCGTACAAGGAACTGCGTTAAAAACAAAAACGGAAACAGAGACGGCACTAAAACCGTTGCACACAGACGAAGTGCCTCTCTCACAAGCGGCGCAAGCGCTGCGGCATTTATGCAAAACCAAATGCATATCAAGAAAAACAGCAATGTGCAGAGCACATCCATCGTTTTTTTCATCCAATCCGTCCTCCGTCACATTTGTATGCATATTACTTTATTAAAAAAAGCAGGCAAGTATGCCGGATCAGCCCGGATTTCGGAAATTTATCGTTTTTTGCCGTTTGACGGCATATATCGGAGGAAATATGAGTAAACATAAAATGACAGGGAAAATCAGTGCGCGCATTGCCGAAGCAACAGGGTTGCCGGTAGATGTATTGGGCTCCGCACCGGTTTTTCAGATGCTTTCCGACCGGGAAATGATCGTGGAGGGAGTGCGTAATTTAGACTATTACGATGATTCTTCCGCGCGCATACATACCGGAAAAATCGGTATTGTCATTTCGGGCAAACGGCTTTATATCAAGTGTTTGGCCAATCAAAATATCTGTGTATCCGGAAAAATCGAAAAGATTGAGCTTATCCGGACAGAATAAAGGTGTGATTCCTATTTTTCCGTTTTTTACCGGAACTGTTGTTTTTTCCGTAACCGGCATCAAGCCGGAAACGCTCATCAACCGTCTGCGTCTTAACGTTCCCATGCGGAAGATCCGGAAAACGGACGAAAACGGTTTGCGTTTTGAGGTCATGTACCGCGATAAAAGTACGGTTTGGGACTGCGTCCGAAGCATTTCATCAGACGCATGTGTTACTGTTGAGAAAGAGCGCGGCTTTCCGGTTCTTGCAAGACGCTGTAAGAAACGATATGGCTTGTTTGCCGGAGGGCTTGCAGCGCTTCTTCTGGTGTTTATCTCCGCACAGATGATCTGGCAGGTAAGCGTCGAGGGCAACCAGACAGTCGAAAGTGCGCAGATTGAAAAACTGTTAAAATCTTTGGGAATTGCGGAGGGAATGCCGAAAAAAACCAAGGATTTGGAATATCTGTATAACACCTTTCTGCTTTCAGAAAAAAGAATTTCCTGGATTTCCGTCAATTATGACGGTATGATTGCGCACGTCGAGGTCAAAGAGGCCGAAAAACCGGAAAAGCAGATCGATAAAACAAAAATTACTAATCTTATCGCTTCTGCTGACGGCGTTATCAAGCGCGTAGACACCTTGGACGGAAGTGCCGCTGTGTTTCCGGGAGATACGGTATGTAAGGGCAATCTGCTTGTTTCCGCTTTTGTGGAAACGCGCGAAACCGGCACGGTCTTACGCACGGCGCGCGGCAGTGTATGGGCCTCTACCGTACATATTTACGAAGTAAGTGTACCGAAAAAACAGGCGATCAAACAGTATACCGGAAAAAAGGATACCAAACATACGCTTTGTATTTTAGGAAAAAACATACCGCTTTCGTTTCCCTCCTTGCACACGGATGAACCGTATGACAAGGATTATCAGAAAGAACCATTTGTTTTGTTTGGGTTTATCCGGCTGCCTTTTGAAGTTTTAACAGAAGAATCAAGCATTTATCGTGTCGGATATAAGCAGAATACAAAAGAAAAAGCCGCCGCAGAAGCGGCGGCGGAAATTGCCAAACGTATCGATAGAGACCTGATCCGCGCGGAGATCCTTAAAAGAGAGGACGCGGCAAGCGAAACAGAAAATGCCTATGTATTTACATGCGAGCTTACATGTCTTGAAAACATAGCTTTACCCGTGCAACTGGAATTTGAGGAGAAAACGGCAAATCTCGGCGTTTCAGCTGTTCAGCTCACGGACGGCTCTGGCGCAGGCCAAAAGTAATCCGTCATTATGAAAGCCTTTGGTCGGGCAGATAAAACCGCCCTCTCCGTTTTCATTCCAGGCGTAGATAATGGCAAGGTCGCCAAGCGTCTTTCCGGCGTATTTTTTCTGGAATTCGCCGCAGCGCATAATATGGTTGTAAAGGGAAATCGGCGTGATATCAGGCGAATAGCAGGAGTACGCCTCCGGTTTTTCTGGCTTTTCGTTGGGACGGTTGTCCCAGCCGCCGGAAAGGCAGGGCATATACGGGAGTTTTCCGAATTTTGTATGACCCTCCCATACGACCTCGTGGTCGTGGGCCAGGTCGTCGAACGGCAAAAGATAGTTTACCGTGCCGTCTGACCGCGATGATAGTTGTAGCCGGTAATTCCGTCAAACCCGTCAAGATACAGCTTTTCGCCCAAATCTGTCCAAATATTTTCCCGTTCTAAGCTCATCGCGCCTGTCGCGTCGCGATGTCCGCCCTGACAGCCCATGATAAAGCATCCGGGAAGTCCGGCTTTGACACACTCTTCACGTAAATAGTCAAAGCATTCGTGTGTTTTTTCTCTGCCGCCTAAGTAATCGACGATACCGCTTGCCGAGAAAAAGATAATGACCGGTTTTCCGTCGATTTTCAAAGCGTGTTCGTTTGTCAAAAAGCGCATCCAGCGGCTGCATGCGTCTTTCCAGGTCTCATAATAGATCTGCGCGCCGTGGTGGTTGCAGACAAGTAAACAGAATTCGAGAAGCGATGCATTGCGGCTGGCAAGATACCGATCGATAGCACGGTTGTTGCCGCGTTCTTCGCCGCCGCCCTCAGGATAATACCAGTCGAATGCCCAAAAGGCAAGGCCGCCGTTATGGGCATAATCGATCTGCTTTTCCATGTTTTCGACGCTGTTGCCGAGCCAACCCCAAACAGGTTGACGGCAGTCGAATTCTTCGAGAAGCCGCCGTGTCCAATTGCCGCGGTATTCGTACCAGCCGTCGTAGTAATACGCACCGAGTTTCATGTATCAACACTCCTTTTACATTCAGAATTGTTTTAATTATCGCCACTTATGTCATCCATCTGACATTCCAAGTCATCTACCTGATCTTGAATGTCATCTACTTGATCTTGCAGGTCATCTATTTCGTTTGCTATGTGTACAAAAACGCTGCCAATATCGGTAGCCGGCGTTGCGTTATAAATTTCGATGAGTTCTAATTCCGCCTTGCCGCCGCCTTCCATAAAATCAACGCGAAAACCGGTCAATGTCCCTTTCCATTGCGGATTTTCAGCCATATCCAAATAGATATCCAGCTTTTCTCCGGCCGTGTATGTATCGGAACGTACACACTTATTTTGTGTATAAGTATCTTCGACCGATGTTTTGAAATAGACCTGCGCATAGGAGCGATTGGGGGTGTCCGGATAGCCGGTAAAGCGCAGATGGACATAACGTGCACGTGATAGATCAAGACGCACGGAATTGTTTAAGAGAATCGGGTCATAGCATACGGCTCCTCCATCACGCATGACCGGCAGTGCGGAAAGGACAAGGCTGCTTTTACTTTCCGGCAGAATTGCCGCATGAATCAGTTCCCAACCGTCCTCAAAAGTTTTGAAAGGATTGGAAAAATCAAAGACAGCAAGCGGTGTTTCCCCCGAAAGCATTTCGCGAAGAACTGTGTTTCTATTGGGTGCGGCAACCAGATTCAGGGCTTTTTCAAGAAGTTCGATCCGTTTTTCGAGCTCCATGATTTTTTCATCGGTGTACATGCAATTTACTCCTTTGGTTATAAACTTCTTTCTTGTACTTATTATATATTTTTAGCCTTTTTTTGTCAAGCAATTTGTGAAAAAAGCCAAAAAAGACTTGCCAGAGCAAGTCTTTTTTGGTCATAGCGGCTTTTTCACGATTGCCGCGTAACGTCTCGGATAAATGGGATTGGTCGGTTTGATTTTGCGAATCAAAAGAAGTGCGTGTTCGCTTACCGTGCCGTCCGCTTCGGAAAGGGGGGCAGGATAAATTTTTTCCACCTTGCCGGATAGCGCCGGAATGGCTTTGGCGGCAAGCGAAAGCTCGCTTTCCGGGTTTGCCGCGTCGCACTCCTTTAAACTTTTATAGGCGATAAAAGCGCCGCCGACCTTGACAAACGGCAGGCACAGCTCGCACAGAACCGGAAGAGAAGCAACCGCCCGCGAAACGACGATATCATATTTCTCGCGGTGTCCTTTGGAGACAAGTTCCTCGGCACGGGCAGGGAAGATGTGCACATCAAGGAAAAATTTTTCTGAAACATCCGATGTGAAACGCAGCTTTTTTTCGGTGCTGTCCACAAAGGAAATGTCGATATCCGGCCGCAGCAGTTTGAGCGGCAATCCGGGAAAACCGGCTCCGCAGCCAATATCGATGACTTTGGCTTTTTGGGGGAGGAGCTCATATTTCAACGGATATACAGAATCTAAAAAATGCCGCGAGCAGATATCGCTTTCGGCTTTGAGGGCTGTTACATTGGTATGTGCGTTGAAATCCGAAAGCATTTGATACAGTGTATCAAATTTTGGGGCTGTTTCTTCGGAACAGGCAATACTGTTTTGGTTGCAGAAAGCAAGGACATGTTCGGAGGTATAGGGCATGGCGTCTCCTTTAAAGTGCGCTGTTAAGCGCGGTTTTTCTGTCGGTCAAGATAGGTCTGTAAAATTATCTGCGCCGAAAGGGTGTCGACCGCCTGCTTTCTTTTTTTGCCGAATGTACCGGTTTCATCCATGAATCCGGCGGCAAGAATGGAGGAGCGGCGCTCGTCTGAATATTCGATTTCAAGGCCGGGACAAGCCGCGGCAAGTTTATTCCCGAAAACGCGGATCTTTGCGGCGGAATCTCCGGCTGATCCGTTCATATTGAGCGGAAGTCCGATAACGGTTTTTTTTACATCCTTTTCAGCGACGATTTTTGCAATCTGCGTTACGGCGTCATTCATGCCGGTGATTTTTACTGTGCCGATACCGCCGGCCAGTAGTTCGGTCGGATCGCTGAGTGCAAGACCCACACGCACGTCGCCGTAGTCGATTCCAAGTATTCTCATAGTATTTTATCCTTTTATTTTTTGAAAACAGGGTACATAATGAGACACGGTTATAAAGCATATTCATGCAAAGAACAATCAATTTACGGTACCGTACCTGTAAGCCGGGTTCTGTGAAGGTGCGGCTTTTCTGCACCCCTGACAGCTATCTATCTTGTCTTTGCGTCGCCGCAAAGCTCTGTGCCACCTGTGAAACGCAGGGCGCGCTGCCGATTTAACGGCTATCACGTGCGGTGTTGCTTCGGATAGGGTTTACACGGCCGCAAAGTCTCCCATGCGCCGGTGAGCTTTTACCTCGCCTTTTCATCCTTACCGTAAGATACGGCGGTAATTTTCTGTTGCACTTTCCCTAAGGTCACCCTCGGCAGACGTTATCTGTTATCCTTGCCCTGTGAAGCCCGGACTTTCCTCACGTCAATCCCTTTCGATGCATGACGCGCAGCTGTCCGGTACGGTACAGAAGTATTATACTGTTTTTTATGTGAAATGTCAAGGGCAACCGCCTATTGTCGAAAATTTTGGAAAACTTCTTGTAATTGTCCGTGAAATCTGATACAATACTTTCGGTGATAGCTATGAAAGAGAGCCTTTTATTATCCGACGGTGTTTTGGTATACGATTTTACTCATAAAGCTGTGAAAAACATCAATCTGCGCATTAAACGCGACGGTTCGGTTCATGTTTCCGCACCGCGCACGGTAAATATTTATGAGGTTGAAACATTTTTGCGGCAGAAAGAGACTTTTATCCGCGCGGCACAACGGAAATTTGCCGCCTTGCCGGAAATTTCCTCCGAACCGGCCGTTCTCGCGGACGGCAGTGTTTTTCCGATTCTGGGAGAGCCCAAAACGATACGCATTCTTCCGGCACATCTTCATGAATCGGTAACCGTTTCGGAAAAAGAATTGACCGTCTGTGTCCGTCCGAACCAAAAAGCCGGGCACGTACGGTATTTATTGGAAAGTTACATAAAACATGCTTTTTCCGAACAGATACATCAAATCTGCCAGGAGATCTTTCCGCGCTTTGTGGCTGTGAAACCGGATCTTGTTTTCCCGGATATCAAAGTGCGCCGCATGTCCTCACGTTACGGCAGCTGTAATGCGTCAAAGCATGCGGTTACGTTCAATACGCTTTTATATCTCTGTCCGCCGCATCTTACGGAATATGTAGCCTGCCATGAATTCACGCATTTTTTTGTACAGAATCATTCGCCGGAGTTTTATGCGTGTTTTGCACGTTTTTTCCCGGATTGGAAAAAGTGTAAAAGAGAGCTTACAGAATTTGCTTTGCAAAACCATATTTTTAAGTTGTAAGGAAAATGCAGGTATTTTTAAAAAGCTGGAAAAAATTAGAATTTTGGATATCGTATTCCCGCAAAATAAAGTACGCTTGGTCATTTGAGTATTCAAATAACCAAGCGTACAGACCGCTGCAAACGTCAGATTCTTAGTTCAGACCCATGGATTTTAAGTAGTCATAGCTCTTTTTCAGGCAGGCATACGGATCTTCACCGTAGCAGTCGTCCTGTTCGACAAACGCATATTCCACTCCGAGATCAAGAGAAGTACGGATAATAGCATCAAAGTCAAGCGTGCCGGTTCCGACCGGCGCAAAATAGTTTTTGCCGTCCTTAACGATAAGGTCTTTATAGTGCACACAAGGAATGCGTCCGGCAAGTTTCTTGAACCATTCGACCGGATCGTATCCGCCGACTTTCACCCAATGTGTATCAAGCGTAAAGCCCATTTCGTTCGATGCGAAGGCTTCTGTCAGATAATCCATGCCGAGCTTTCCGTCAAAGGTCTTGAACTCGACCGCATGATTGTGGTACATGAAGTAACCGCCTGCGGCAGCCATACGCTTGGCGGCAGGAACAGCCTTAGCGATGAAATCTTCAAAGGTAGCGGCATTTGCGTCGGGAGCAAAAATGCCCGGCATTGAACCAAGGCCGATGTACTTGCAGCCGAAGATTTTGTGATCGGCAACCACTTTCTCAGGATCGGCAAGAACTTTTCCGAAGTCGTAATGCGTCAGGTCGCAGGTAAGCCCATTCTGCTTCAATTGTTCGGCAAGCCATTCCGGTTCATAGGCACATGTTCCGGAAACCTGGACAGAAGTATAGCCGATATCGGCCACTTTTTTGAGAGCCTCTGAAAAACCGTCAAGGGTTTTGGTAAGATTGTGGAGCGTATAGAGCTGAGCGCCGATTTTCATGATAAAAAAACTCCTTTGTACAAACGGATTTTGTGTTGACAATTGATTGTATTTGTATTATAATATAAATGTAACTTGTATGCAATGCATAATTTTGCGATTTTTCCCGATTTATTTGTACAAAACAACTTTTTTTATATTGTTAAACGAAAGAGGTGTCGGCTTGAAGTACAAGTTTAAATTAGTTTATGCAACCAAGCGCAACACCATTCCCTATAAACTGCAAGACCATAAGGTCGATTTCAATGACTTGACATTCGTCCATGAAGGACAGCTGTCTTATATCATTGACGGCACGGCTTTCACTGTAAACCCCAGTCAGGCGATGTATTGTCCGGACGGATGTTCACGCTACCGTATGAAAGGCACGGAAAAAGCCGTTTATACGTCGCTTAATTTCCGGTGCGCGCCGGAAAACAAGTTACCTTTGCCGTATCACATCTTTGATGCGGATTCGTTTGATATCCGGTTCTATCTCGACAAGATTGTCGAATTGTATGAACGCAACGGCGAATACGAAAAAGCAAAATGCGACGCTTTTACAGCGCTTGTGGCGTATACGCTACTGGAAAACGTCAGCGGCTCGGAAGAGAACAAATACGTGGCGGATATCAAAAACTACATTTCCTGCAATTGGAATAAGAAGCTGACTTTGGAAGAAATTGCGTCCTCGGCACATTTGAGTCCCTCTTACAGTTCGGCGCTTTTCAAGGAAAGTACCGGTACTTCAATCATGGATTACATTATCAATCTGCGCATTACAAAAGCCTGCGACATGTTAAAGTATTCCGACCGCCTGATTTCGGAGATTGCCGAGAGCGCCGGCTTTTGCGATATTTTTTATTTCAGCCGCATGTTTAAAAAACATATGGGTGTGTCTCCGGCCAAATACCGTTCCGAAGAAAAGAGCAGTTACACATAAATGCGGCGCGAAATGCATGAATGATTCTGACATTGCCGCGGTTGTTCCAAGATAAGTCCGCAAGCAGACAAAACCGTTTTGCGTCGAAAAACAGAATTTTCCCCCGGCTTGACAACAAGCCGGGGACTTTTTGCAGATTGGATACGTCATACAACAGACATACCGCGTTTGACAAAACATTCTTTTGCCGCGGCAAGCGCCGCCTCGTCCGGCAATGCGGACGGCAGCGTATTTTTTAAACCAAGGGCCTTGTATTTACTTCCGGCGTAATTATGATAGGGAAGTACGCGGATTTTGGTGATGTTGGAAAAACGGGCTAAAAAATCCGCTATTTTTTCTGCTTCACCGTCTGTGTAGCCCGGGACAAACGGATAACGGATTTCGACCGGAACATTTTTCTTAGCAAGGTATTGCAGATTTTCAAGAATCCGGCGGTTGGAATGCCCTGTACAGCGTATGTGACATCTCTTGTCAATTGCCTTTATATCATAAAGAAAAATGTCCGTATACGGTAAAACGGCGTCGATTGCCTTGCGCTCCGTCTCACCGCAGGTGTCCACAGCCGTGTGTATTCCGTTTTGCTTTAACGCTTGCAACAACACACTGCAAAACTCTGCCTGCAACAGGCATTCACCGCCGGAAAGGGTAACACCGCCGCCGGAATTACCGTAGAAGGCTTTATCTTCCAACAGAATCGGAAGTAATTCGTCAACCGTTACGTCTTTTCCGTACAGTTTTAAAGCGCCGCGCGCACAGATGTTTTCACATGTTCCGCAGTACACGCATAAGCTTCGTTCCAATACATGGCCGTCCGAAGTCATTTTTTGAGCGCCGTTCGGGCAGACCTGCCCACAAAGGCCGCAATTGGCGCACTTGTTTGCGTAGCAGGCAAGTTGTTTGGCGCGTGAAAGCCCCTCCGGATTGTGACACCACAGGCACTTCAACGAACAGCCTTTGAAAAAAACAGTGGTTCGGATTCCGTCGCCGTCATGGACGGCAAATCGTTTGATATCAAAAATTGTTGCAGTCATACCAAATCCTCATTTTATGTTTTCCGAACGGCGGATATAGGCGTTCTGTTCATCCGTGCTCATGTTGTTCCACAACACGTTCCAGCCGCAGACGCGTACTTGCAGATTTTTGTAATTTTCCGGATGCTTTTGTGCGTCTCTGAGCGTATCTGTGTTAAAGACGTTAAACTGAATGCTCATACCGCCGCCCTGCATATATGTCGATAACAGCGCTTTCATGACCGATAGCCCCTCGTCGCCGCTCACGGCCGACGGATGAAGCATGATATCCAAGCAAAAGCTTTCGGGATAGGTGTACGGACGCAAGTTGGCAGCAGATTCAATCAGCGCCGTCACGCCGTTTCTGTCCATTCCGACCGACGGAGAAGCATTTTTTGAGCATTCCGCACCGGCAAAACGTCCGTCAGGCGTCGCACCTGTTTTTTTGCCCTCTTCAATAAACATGCGTGCCGAGTGCATGATCGCTTTGTAAACACCGCCGCGTGCATTGGGACGGTTGTTCACTTTCATAGCGAAGTAGGCGGCCAGAGCTTTGGCATAAACATCGGTTTCAGCATCATGACAACCGTATTTGTGAATGCTGTTCAACACTTTTGCGTGAAGCGCTTCATAGCCGTTCCAGTTATTGTCCAAAGCGGCTTTCATTTCTTCAAGCGACACTTCTTTTTTGTCATAAACAAATTCTTTGACAGCCATGACTGAATCGACAAGACTGGCAAAACCGCAATTAAGCAGTGCGGAATTGTTGAATTTCACGCCGTTCTGATACGCGTCAAGGCCCTTGTTCAAAGCTGTTTCTATGGTGGCTGAGTACATGTTCGACGGGTTGATATAACTCAAATACGGTTCATAGCTTGAAGAAATCCGAATAGAAAGCTCGATCAAATGGCTCCACTCTGCAAGCACGGCCGCATAAAAATCCTCAAAAGTCTTCAAACCGGATAAGGAGCCGACCTTCACTCCGAATGTTTCGCCTAAATTTCTGTCGTAGCCGTCAGTGAAGACGTATTCGACGGCTTTGAGCGCATTGACATAGGCGGTCGCGGTCGAAACCTCAGCGGCACGGATGCCGGTCTCATAGCAACCGCGAATATCCATTTCGCGCGCTTCGTCACTCGTTGCACCGTAGCTCATGACGGCTTGCATCATACCCGGTTCACAGCAAAAAACCAAACTGTTATGGCCGCGGCGAATCATATCAAACACTTTGAAAAGTATTTTATCCGGCGTATTTTGGTTGACTTTTATCTGAATTTTTGGATTGTAGATTCCAAGCTCATCATATACATCCAAAATCAGTTCAGAAAGCTCGTTGTATTTGGTACTGCCGTCTTTTTTTGTTCCGCCCATATAAAACGGCTGCCCCCAATAATTGCCGATAGCAGACCACTGTATCAGAAAATACCGGAAAAATTCTTTGATTTCTTCTTTTGTATAAATATCGCTTTGAATGTCGTTTTGATAAAAGCGCC
The DNA here is from genome assembly GCA_934479825.1 of uncultured Eubacteriales bacterium. Lineage (GTDB taxonomy): Bacteria > Bacillota > Clostridia > Oscillospirales > CAG-382 > UMGS882. The sequence continues at coordinate 19,321 of CAKSOW010000026.1, read as the reverse complement.
ACAGTGTGGAATCCAAACCGTTGCCCAGCGAACGAACCTGATAAGAGTCAAAGCATTCGGACAGGATAAAATAGAGATAAATGACCTGCATTGCTTCATAAGTGTTCTGCGGGGCACCGTCGCGGATATGAAGCAGACAATCTGCAATTGTTTCAGCTTTTTCATGCGTTTGCTTTTTAGCGTATCGGTACAGACGGTCGATGAGGTTGATAATGGAGGAATACGTCAGAATCATTCCGTCAAAAAAGGCGGCTTTTTCCGAATCAAGCATTCCATTTCCCTCGTGCTTTTGGCGGTATCGGCGTACCCGTTCAAGAAGTCCCGGAAATCCGAGCGTCAGAATCGAGTCCCAATCCGGGACAACGTGGTCGAAATCCGGCCATATGGTCGCCGCGCCGCTGCCGCACATCTTACACATGGTGGAATAGACACCGGGAAGTGTGCCGAAGATCTCATTGTTCCATTTCTCGTGCGTTATCGGACCGATCAGCCGGTTTAAACTGTACAGACCGACAAAATAGTCGTGTTCGTTTATGTCAATGCGCGTGTTTTCCAACACATACTCAAAAGCCTTTGCTTTGGCAATTGGATGAGGATATCCGGAGATTTCTTTATCTAATTTTTCCAAATCGCTTCTTATTTGTTCGTCGTTGAGACCTGTGTTCGGGTCAAATTCATAGCCGTGATAGGCCATGCGAAAAAAAGGATTGAACGGTTCGGAAACTTTATGATATTTGTTTTCAAGAAAGCTTCTGTCGGATACAAACATCAATATCACCTGCTTTTTTAATTTTCAAAACGATTATATCCAAACAATGCGGAAAAATCAATGAAAGAAACGATACCTATTGACTTTTTCGATACAAGAGTTTATACTGTAAGCGGTGATGAGAATGGAATTCTTAACTTACAACGGTGTAATAACCGAAATCGTGTTTGCCTGTTATGTAGCGCCGAATACCGGAGACGCCGTGCACAAGAACCGCGGGGCGCACGGTATAGCACTGCATACGGGCGGTAAGCGAAAATACATTTTTTCGGATTCCACAGAGCTTTATGTACAGAAAAATGATCTGATCTTTTTGCCGGAACAGTCAAGCTATACAGTGGAAACCATAGAACCGGGCGCATGCTATGCCATTAATTTTAAAATAGATAACACAGCCCTTTTTTCTCCGTTTGTGATTCCTATAAAAAACACGGCGGTATTGGAGCATTTCAGAATTTCAGAACGCGTTTATACAGCCAAAAAAGCTGGATATGAATGGAAATGCATGGCGGAGTTGTATGCTGTTTTATACGATTTGAAACGGGAACGCGAAAAGGCTTATTTTACCAAAAAAGAAGAGGCTTTGCTTTTTCCGGCTGTCGAATACATCCATGACCATTTTACAAAAGAAAAAATTTCGGTAGAATTTCTTTCGTCACTATGCGGCATCAGTTCCGTCTATTTCCGGAGGTTGTTTGTCCGGCAATTCGGAGTCTCGCCTGTTAAATATATTAATGCGCTTCGTCTTTCGCATGCCAAAGACCTTATCCGCTCGGAAATGTATTCGGTCGAGCAAGCAGCGCGTTTATCCGGCTTTTCAGACGAAAGCTACTTTTGCCGGCTTTTTAAAAAGGAGGCCGGCGTTACACCGTCTGAATACCGGAACTGAGGGTAGAAAAGGTACGAAAGATAACCAAGCAAAAAAATCAGAAAACCTGTACACGGAAACGCCTTAAAACTAAAATTCTTTTTATAAAAAAATAAAATGCACTTGGTGATTTGAATTCTCAAATCACCAAGTGCAACTTTTGGAGAAATGCGGGCGCACGAAAGGCCCTTGCCAAACTTTGTTATATCATTTTCTTTTTCCATGCGCCGCACAGGTAGAAAGCAAGGGACATGCAGGCGGCAATCGTCCAGCCGACCGGCCATGCCATCCAAATGCCGATTTCAAAGAACGTTCTGAAAAAGACAAATGCAAGAACAACGCGCAAAATCAAGTCGGTAAAGGTTGCGATGGTATATTGCGTCATCGCACCGGCACCGCGCAGAACGCCGTCTGCAATCAGTTTAACCGTTACCACCATGTAGAACGGTGTAACGATCCGGAAGAAGCCCATTCCGACTTCCACAACGCCCTCTGCACTGTCTGCACTGCGGAATATGTCAATCAACTGCGGCCCAAAAATCAAATAGATGGCGGTTAAGATAAGCGCTACAATCCACCCCATGAGAAGGCCGGCATGAAAGCCTTTTTTCACGCGGTCGATCTTTCCGGCACCCATATTCTGTGCCGTATAGTTGGACATGGCGGTTCCGAGCGTGGAAATGCAGGTAATAGCAAGGTTTTGCAGTTTAATGAACGCGGAATAGCTGGCAATAACCGTCATGCCGCATTCATTGACAAGGCTCTGAATAAACATATTTCCGACCGAAACAAAGCTCTGCTGTAAGGTGGAGGGAACAGCGATTTTCAAAAACTTGCCGAGCAAGGGGAACGAGAAACGTTCCGGCTTTTCTTCGCATTTGATGGCCGCCAAACGCTTATAAATCGTATAGACAGCAAGAATACAGCTGACGCCCTGGCAAAGGAACGTTGCCCAGGCGACGCCTTTGACGCCCCAACCGAATTTTACAAACAGGATATCGACAAAAATGTTGCTGACCGACGAAAAAGCAAGAAACCAGAACGGGGTCTTGGAATCGCCGAGTGCCGAAAAAATACCTGTCGAAATGTTGTAAAAGAACTGGAAGAACAATCCGAGCGTGTAAATGTACAGATAGGCGATAACATCGGGAAAAATATGTTCGGGAACTTTGATGACATGCAACAAGGCCGGCGTAAAGAGAAATCCGACTAACATAAGAACGACGCATATGACGCTGCTTGCGATAAAACAGGTGCTGACGGCTGTTTTTAGCTCCTTATACCGTTTGCCGCCGAATAGTTGTGAAACAATTACAGAAGTTCCGACGTTGCAGCCAAACGTAAACGCCAAGTAGATCAGTGTGACTTCATAAGCGTTTCCGACTGCGGCGAGAGCGTTGTCTCCGATAAAGCGTCCGGCTACAAAGCTGTCGGCAATGTTATACAGCTGTTGAAAAATGATACTGCCTAAAAGCGGCAGGGAAAACAGCCACAGAACACGGCGCGGACTGCCTTCGGTCAAATCCTTTATCATTTCTTTCACTCCCACAGAAGAATTTATTTTGCATATTTGCCAAATAGCAATTATATACCCGCTTTTGACAAGACGCATGAATTTGATGTTAAAATAGCGTAACAAAAATCGTATTCATACCAATTTTTTAACAGAATTTTTGAATGAAAGGCAGATTTCAAAAAAAATTAACAAAATACGCCGCATTTTCAGTTTATTTATTGTAAAAAACTGTAAAAAACGCAAAAATGCCCCTTGATTTTTGTTCGCACACATGATATAATACAAATGATCAAGGACAAGCGCAAGCTTTGTTTTCTTGCAGACCAATAATTTTTATGGAGGAAGTATAGAAATGAACAAGACAGAACTCATCGCAGCAATTGCCGAAAAGGCAGGCGTTTCCAAAAAAGACGCAGAAAAGGTTGTCAATGCAACTTTTGATGTAATCACAACTGCCATGGCTGACGGCGACAAGGTTTCTTTGGTTGGCTTTGGTAATTTTGAAGTCAGAGAAAGAGCTGCAAGAGAAGGCAAGAATCCTCAGACCGGCGCAAAGATTAAGATTGCCGCATGCAAAGTTCCGGCTTTCAAGGCTGGCAAGGCTCTTAAAGACGCTGTTAAATAAGCTTCTTTTATTAAAAAAGTTTAAGAACGCCGTATTCTGCGGCGTTCTTTTTCTATATGGATCAAACAAACGGACAACTGTCAGCATTATATCGACAGTTGTCCGTTTCATTTAATGTCTTATTCGACCGTAATATTTACCGTTCCGTCCTCATAGGAATACCCGTATCCGACGACCGCGCATACGCGTTCAAGAGGAATAGCCGGAACACCGTCTACCGGAACAACTTTTCCGGAAAGTTTGATTGGTTTTCCGTTTAATAAGCAGATATCACTGCCCTCGGTAAAGGTCATTTCGGTTTCTCCGATAATGAGAACCAACTCGCGTTTGGCGCGATTCCAGCGATAAGCGGCATTCATGCGGTTCATGAGCGAGTTGCGTGCATATATCGGTACAAACGGAACACCGTTTTGTACAGCAAGCGGCAAACCGATATTGACATCTACGCCGTTGACGCATACTTTTTCCTTCTTGGCCGTCCCCTCGATCAGTTCGATCTTCTGAATTTCCCATGAGCCGCCGCCGCTTATCGGATCAAGACGGAAAACGTTTACGTGACCTTTCCAGTTCGGCTGGGAGGCGCAGGAGAACACAGCCTCTGCATAGCCGTCTTTGTTTAACGTATAGGAGGACGAGAGCATTTTGTCGCCGGAAAGTTTTGGCGAGGTTTCGGTGGCAAAGAAAATCTGCGGACCGCCCTTTATCTCTTTGCCGTTAACGCTGTATACTTTCATGAAAACGCGGATAAAGGCAATGTGATCGGCATCCATATCTATATTGCCCGAATAGAAAATCTGTGGGTCAATTCCATTGGAAATACCGCACAAGGCGCCGCTTTTATGCGATTTCTCGATTGCATTGACTTCGTAATGGAATGCGTCGTAGACACTATTGTCGGCAAAATCATAGACTTTTAAGACCCGTGCGTCCGGAGCAGGCTTGGGCGGTTCCAGGCGGCGTTCCGGTCTGAGCCATGTGTGTCCTTCGGGATAGAGGATATCAATGCGGCTTTTTTGGCTTTCGGTCGGTTTCTTGTCCACGTGCTCCGGCGCTTCGCAGAAAACGCGGCGGAGTGTATCAAGAAATCCAAAGCCGTGAAGTCCGGATGGATTGATATAGTGTCCCTCATCAAACTCGTTCCAGCACGATAACAGCACCATTTTGCTCTGCCAGGAATTCTGATCCGGGAACTGCCGTTTATCGGTCAGATAGTGGTCGCGCGTCCAGGTAAGAATTTTCTCGTATTCCGGAAGTGAAATGGAGGGGTGTCTTGCGTCGTGGCGCGCAACACAGTTGAACCCGACGCCGACGGTGGGGACATGTACAACGCTTTTTGCATATTTGTCAAAGGTGTCCATCGCGTTGGACAGCATATTTTCCTGATATTCGGAAGTGTACGATTCCGTTCCCCAGTTATAGGCATAGGTGCCCTCTACGCCGAGCGCCTCGCGGAATTTTATGTCGTTTTCGGCACAGCCGCCGCCGGCGCAGAGCAAGATGATATCCGGCATACCGGCTTTCTTGACGGCGTTACGAAGATAGTCCAGTTCTTCCCGTGCTTTTTCTGCACTTCCGAAATATTCCGGCTTTGCCAGCGTTCCGATGGTGTAGATGGAAAACACCGGCTTGCCGTCGATTTTATAATAGCCGGGATCTTTGAAATAATATTCAATAAAGAAAGGAACCAAGTATTTTTCAAAGGCCTCGGGGGTAATGGAATTGGTGAAATTGTTTTCCCACATGATTGCAAATTTGGAATAGTTTTTGTAAACCGAATTGAAATAGCCGTCATGCAGTGCATGAGAAAATCCGGGGAATTTGATCGGTTCGTCGATAACGGTCGGACCATACCAGCATTGGAGCTGAAAATCGATACCATGTTCGCAGAACCACTTGTTTTCCCAGTCGGCTACCTCCGGAATGCCCTCGTCATAGTATCCGAGGTACGGTGTAATCTCGTCATAGGGAGAGCAGACATCCCAGGTTGCGTCGTGTCTACCGCGCCAAAAGCCGTAACGCCACGACGAGAACACATGTAAGCCGACGTGATACCCTTTATGTTTTACCGGCTTAGGTTCGGACACATAATCATCGGGTAACGCGTCAAGACCGAACAAAAGAATATCGTCAAGGGCGATGTACGTGTCATTGTCCGCTTCAATGCGCAAGACCGAAAAAACATTGGCATGCGGCAACTGGAAAATGCCTTTATCCTTGCCGTTGAGCCGGACGAGTGTGCCGTCTTTTGTCATTTCGAGGCGAAGCGTATTCCAGATTTCACGCGGATACTCGCAGATGGGCGTTCCGTCCGAAAACGATAGTTTTCCGTTTTCGGCGACTATTCCGAAATCGTCAAGCAGGAATTTTGTGTGTACATTTTCACTCTTCTCCAAAAACTTCCATTCAAAGCATAATTCGCCGCATGCGTTTTCAAGCGGCTTTTCGAGAACGGTGTGCTTGCCGCTCTGAAAATCGAGATAGTAGGTGTCCTCCTTGGAAAACGTATAGCCGGACGATGTTTTCATACCGACCGTGCCGTTTTCGGTTCTGATATGCCAATCGCAGGGAATCTCTCCCTCAAACGGAGCAAGAAAACGTTCGTTGCACAAATAATCGGCATACATTTTTACGCCCCTTGCACCAAGCGTTCCCGTGTAGCCTTTTTCAATGCCAACAGAAATATAGTGCAGATCGCAAACCGATTCCGGCAAAGCGTGAACACCAGCGTCACGGTTGTTGATATAAGCGGTATACAGGCGTTTTTTCAAATCAACTACGACTTTAAAACTGTTTTTGCCGTCTGAAACCGTAAGACCGGTTTTGGTTCCGTCGGATAATTCATAGGCTCCGCCGCGTGTAAACAGGGCAAGAGCTGTTTTTTTGCCGCTGTCATACAAACGGATGGCAAATCCGTCGGGGCAGTCAAGAAAATAGTTGAATTCAAGTGTTACAACACTGTCGGTCTGTTTGCGGAATTTGCGCGTCAACAAGGTATCAAATTCGGGATTTACCTTGGTAAAATCGAACTGGGCATAAACAGTTCTGTCTTTCAAGGCAAGACCGCGGTTGTCAAATTCCCAGCCGGCATAAGGATGTTCATTATCATCGATCAAATAGATGGCTTTGGATATCCGTCCATAAGTTCTATCCATGATTGTTTCCTCTTTTCTTTTTATATTTCTCTCCGGTTTATTGCGGCAGATTCTGCCAAGTTGATTGTAATGCATAAAAAGCTGTTTGTCAACCGCTTTTTAAAAAAATAATCAAATTGTTGCACAAGTGACTCCAAAAGTGTTATGCCGGACTTGACAGTTCACTTAATATATGATAAAATATACCTGTATACAAAAACGGGAGGTAGAGTCATGTCAGAACACAAAAATTCCGTATACCGGAATATCAGCGCAGAACTCTTGAAAAAAATCGAAAACGGGACGTTTCCTGTCGGTTCCAAGTTGCCGCCGGAAAGACAGCTGATGACAGAATACGGCGTCGAACGCCTGACAGTGCGCCGGGCTTTGGATGTGCTTGCGGCAGAGGGGAAAATTGTCAAGAAAAGCGGCCTGGGCAGCTTTGTCACGGGGTCTGACGCGGCAAAAAAACATACGAAGAATAAGATGTCCGGTGCAGCCAAACCCCAAGTGCCCGAAATGAACGACACGGAAAAAGTCCTTTTGTCCACCGTTTGTACGGTACGGCCGGATCTGTCTGCCGCGGCACAACAGATTTATACCAGTCTAACCAAGCTCGGACACGAAAAAATAGTCTTTATCAGCAGTCATTCGGATATATTCGCTGCTTTTTCCGGCGTAATGGCAACGCATACAAAATATGAACCGTCCGACTTCCTTTTAACTGATGCCGAGATTCAGGCAGGAAGCGCTTTTGAACGTTATCAGCGCTCGCCTCGCGGCACATACCCGACAGCTGTTATCACAGGCACGGTCAAAGAGGCTGAGGAGATCGAAAAATGTGCGTCGGCTCTGCGAATAGCAGTTCCGGATAAAATGTCCGTGTTTGCGCTTCTTTCTGACGGAAAACGCTATACCGGTTGTCTTTTTGACACAACGGCTGTCCAATTGTTTCTATCCGGAGCTTGGTCTGGTGCCGGGAATCACATTCCGGAATTTTCCGTGACGGTGCCGCCGGTCTTTTTCGAGGGTTCTACTGCTGCCCCCAAGAACGAGGACACGCGCGGCCACGGTATGTCAGATTATTTGTTATAAGGAGTTACTATGCCGGATACACAAAATTACGCCACGTTTTTGGAGCATCTGTTTCAAACCGTAAAAACGGTCGGGACAACATCCATTTTTAAAATTCTTTTGGCGGTTGCTATTCTCATCATCGGTTCCAAGCTCATAAAAATCGTTATTAAACTGCTGAATAAGGGGCATACCTACAACAAACTCGATGAAAGCGTGCGGTCGTTCTTAAACAGCTTCTTGCGCGTTGTGCTGTATGCGATTCTGTATATCACCGCCGCGACGGCCTTGGGCGTACCGGAGACATCGCTTGTTACCGCGCTTGCATCCTGCGGACTCGCGGTTGGTCTTGCCTTACAAGGGTCGCTATCTAATTTTGCCGGCGGTTTGATGATTTTGATCTTTAAACCTTTCAAAATCGGCGATTATATCGTTTCTGGAAATTATGAGGGAACGGTTCAGGAAATCAATGTTCTGTATACAGTCATCCGAACCTTGGATAACCGGATTGTCACCATTCCGAACGGTACGATCTCCAATGCACCGGTTGTGGACGTGACAAGACAGCCGACAAGGCGCATGGATCTGTGTGTCGGCATTTCGTACAGCGCGGATATCGGTCAAGCACTGCAAGTTCTTATGAATCTTGCAGAAAAAGAGGATGGAATCTTAAAAACACCTGCGCCCGAAGCAATCGTTGACAGTCTCGGTGACAGCTCGGTAAATCTGATCTTACGCATTTGGGTGAATACTGCAGATTATTGGCCGGTACGCTATCAGATGACAAAGAGAATGAAGGAATCTCTTGATCAGAACGGTATAGAAATCCCGTTTCCGCAAGTGGATGTGCATATTTCAAAATAAATTTCGGAGGTTTGGCAAGTTTTTTTGCCAAACCTCTTTACAAATGCAAAAGAATATGTTATAATGCATAAAGTTAGTTTAGACTAACTAATATTTTTGATGCAAAGTTAGTTGCAACTAACCGAATGAAAGGACTGCCTATGTTTGAGAGAAATATTGCTTATTTCTGTGCGCCGGCATTGGCCGGAATCAAACCGGGAAATCTGGTTTCTCTGCAAAAAGCGGATTTTCCGGATGTGCATGACAGAATTTCGCGTTTGAATGAAACGCTTGGTAAAGTGGGAATATGCGCGGATATTCTCTGCGAATGTGAAAAAAGGGTGTTACTCTTTGTGTATCGCCCGATTCTTTTGGAGTCCTATCTTGAAAGAGCAGATATCCGCAAACTTTTAAGCCGATACGGCTATGACCCGAATTTTACTTTGACCCGGAAGATTGCACACTTAAAAGAGCGCATGACGGAAAAGGATTTTCCGCATGAGATCGGCGCTTTTTTAGGGTATCCGACGGAGGATATCAAAGGGTTCATCCGCTATCACGGCAAAGGATGCGTTCTTTGCGGTGAATGGAAAGTCTATGGCGACCCGGCAAAGGCAAAAGTTCTTTTTGCCCGGTACAAAAAGTGCCGGAAGGCTTTGCTTAGCCGTGTAGAAGAGGGGAAAAGTCTCGTACAGATTTTCTGTGCAGCATAATAAATTTTTAGGAGGGTTTTACGATGGGTAAAACAGCAATCATTTATTGGAGCGGCACCGGTAATACGGAGTCTATGGCAATGTCGGTACTCGCAGGTGCGCGTTCTGTATCACCGGAATCGGCGTTATTTACGGTATCGGAGATTACAGCGTCCGACGCGGCAGCATATGACAATTTATTGTTAGGTTGTCCGGCTATGGGAGCAGAAGTTTTGGAAGAAAGCGAATTTGAACCTTTCTTTTCTGACCTTGAAGCACATCTCTCCGGTAAAAACGTCGGCCTTTTCGGCTCATACGGCTGGGGAGACGGCGAATGGATGCGTTCTTGGGAGGCGCGCGTTATGGAAGCCGGAGCGAATTTGATCGGCGGCGAGGGCGTCATTGCCAACGAAGCGCCGGATGACGACGCACAAAAGGCTTGCGAAGAACTGGGTAAAAAAGTAGCCGCGCTTTAAAATAGAACAGCATAAAAAAACCACGCTTCGGGTAGCTTCCAATAAAACAGTATCTAACGAATACTGACATAGGGTAGCTGCCGTACAGGGTGCGACAAGAAAAATTGGCGATACTTGGTTTTTACCAACCAGGTATCGCCTTTTTCTATCTTTAAGAGCTTTTTTGAACTGCGATTGGAGGTACATATGATGCAAGAGCTGAACTATATTTGTTGCGGAGACTATTACATTCCAGATATTCGTTTGCCGGAAGAAAGCAGACCTATTGGTCGATGGGGACGGATGCTCAGAGATTATATCAAGGAGCATAGCCCTATCCGCTTCAATGATCTGTGTCTTAGCGGCGAACTGTGGACATATCTGGCTGATTTGAATGAGCAGGCACAGAATCGTCTTGAATTTATTATTGAGCAAATGAAAGTGTCCGAGGGCGTAACGGAAGATATGAAACAGCACGACCAGATGGCGTGGGTAGGAGCTATGAACAGCATCCGCAATCGAGCAGAGGAAATTGTTCTGCGAGAAATGATCTACGAGGAGGGTTCGGTATGAAATTGCTTGAAGAATTTTGGTATGGCAATATTGAGCCAACCGAGTATGATACATCCTCTTGCAAGGAATACAAGAAACTGTTGGAGCTGATCTGCAGAAACGAAGAAAAACTTCTGGCAAGCATGACGGATGAACAGAAAGAATTGTTCTCCCGATATACAGATTGTGTAAGAGAGTTCCAAACAATGACCGACTGCTTGCTGTTCCAGAACAGCTTTAAGCTGGGCGCAAAAATGATGTTGGAAGTCATGGAAGAATAATTGAATAGCCCCAAGGAGGAACTTATGCTCGAACGCATAGGTTCCTTTTTGGCTTTTGTCGAACTTTCTGCGCCAATTCTTCCATATATCTTGAAAAATTCACGTTTCTGTGATATAATAACATTTAGAGCGAAAAGGAGGTTGTGATTATGGCAGTTAGCTATAAAAGATTATTCCACCTTATGATTGATAAAGGCATGACCAACGCCGAGCTGATTGAAAAAGGCGGCTTTAGCGCAAATATTATCACCAGACTGAAACGAGACAATTATGTGGCATTAGACAGCATTGAGAAAATCTGTTATGCCCTCGATTGCGGCGTGGACGATATTCTGGAATTTATACCCGATGAAAAGGAGCAGAAACGCCATGATTGATACAAAGAAAGAACAAGAACGTGATGAGCTGCACCGTGCGATATGGGCGATTGCAGACGAGCTTCGTGGTGCTGTGGACGGATGGGATTTCAAGAATTACGTCCTTGGAACGATGTTTTACAGATATATCTCCGAAAATCTGACCAACTACATCAACGCCGGTGAACAGGATGCCGGCAATACCGATTTTGATTATGCAAAGATGTCCGATGCCGATGCAGAAGAAGCTCGTGAGGGCTTGGTTGAAGAAAAAGGCTTTTTCATTCCTCCGTCTGAACTATTCTGCAACGTCAACGGCAGAGCCGACAATGACGAAAATTTGAATGAGACCTTGGAGCGTGTGTTCAACCACATCGAAGCATCCGCAAAGGGTTCTACTTCCGAAAGCAGCTTTGACGGCTTGTTTGCCGATTTTGACGTAAACAGCAACAAGCTCGGTTCTACCGTTGCCAAGAGAAACGAACGCCTTGCCAAGTTGTTGCACGGCGTTGCCAATATGAACCTTGGCGATGTGAAAGACCATGATATTGATGCCTTTGGCGATGCCTACGAATATCTGATGACCATGTACGCCTCGGGTGCAGGCAAATCCGGCGGCGAGTTCTTTACCCCTGCTGACGTTTCCGAGTTGCTTACCAGACTTGGCACAGTCGGCAAGACTGAGATCAACAAGGTCTATGACCCGGCATGTGGTTCGGGTTCTCTGCTTCTGAAAGCGGAAAAGATTCTCGGTAAGGATGCCGTCAGAAACGGCTTTTACGGACAGGAAATCAATATCACGACTTACAACCTTTGCCGTATCAATATGTTCCTGCATGACGTGGGCTTTGATAAGTTTGACATTGCCTGCGAGGACACCTTGACCGCACCGCAGCATTGGGATGATGAGCCGTTTGAGCTGATCGTTTCCAATCCTCCTTACTCGATCAAGTGGGCGGGCGACGATAACCCCCTGCTGATCAACGACCCTCGTTTTTCTCCTGCGGGTGTTCTTGCGCCGAAGTCCAAGGCTGACCTTGCTTTTATTATGCACTCTCTTTCTTGGCTTGCAACAGGCGGCACGGCAGCTATCGTCTGCTTCCCCGGTATCATGTACCGTGGTGGTGCAGAGCAGAAAATCAGAAAGTATCTGATCGACAATAACTTTATCGACTGCATCATCCAGTTGCCGAGCAATCTGTTCTTCGGTACTTCCATTGCAACCTGCATCATGGTTTTGAAGAAAGGCAAGTCCGACAACAAGACCCTGTTTATTGATGCGTCTAACGAGTGCATTAAGGTTACGAACAACAATAAGCTGACCCAGGCGAACATGGACAGAATCGTGGAGACCTTTGCCGCCCGTGCAGAGGAAGCACACTTTTCCCATCTGGCAAGCTATGAGGAAATCGCAGAAAACGACTACAATCTTTCTGTGTCCACCTATGTTGAAGCGGAGGACACCAGAGAGAAAATCGACATTGTGAAGCTCAATGCAGAGATTGCGGAAATCGTGGCAAGGGAGCAGATTTTACGAGATGAAATTGACAAGATAATTGCAGAGATTGAAAATAAATTTTAAGGTGACACGATATGAATTTGAATAATTTTAAGCTTCCTAAAATGGTTACTAACCCACCATTGCCCAATATTGTTTATGAAAAAATGAGAGAACAAGAGTGGCACGACAAAGAGGTTGAACGAGAAGAACAACAGATAGCTTTGTTGAGAGAACAAAACGAATTGTTGAAAGAGCAAAATCGAGCATTAAAAGAAGCAAATGACGCAAGCAATAAAGAATTGAAGAAAAGCAAACGAATGAATATCATTATGGCAGTCATAGCGTCTCTTACATTAGTTGCTACTATTTTAATGCCATTGTTAGTGAAATAAAGGGACAAAATATGACGAAACTTGAACAGCTGATAGAAGAACTCTGCCCGAATGGGGTTGAGTACCTAAAAATAGGTGAAGTCGTTAGCTATGAACAACCATCAAAGTATATCGTACATAGCACCGATTATAACGATGATTTTGAGGTTCCGGTATTAACGGCTGGACAAACCTTTATTTTGGGATATACCAACGAAAAAAGCGGAATATACAATGCCTCCAAAGAAGCTCCGGTGATAATCTTTGATGACTTCACGGGTGCATTTAAGTGGGTCGATTTTCCATTCAAAGTAAAATCTTCGGCTATGAAAATTCTTACTGTAGACGATCGCAAAACTTTTATACGCTATATATTCCATGTTATGGGTCATATCGGTTATTCCTCTGCCGAACACAAGCGTCTGTGGATTGGGTTATATTCTGAATTTGAAATTCCAGTTCCCCCTCTTCCTGTGCAGAGTGAAATTGTCCGTATTCTGGACAATTTCACGGAGCTTACAGCGGAGCTTACAGCGGAGCTTACAGCGAGAAAGACACAGTACGAAACTTATCGCAATAAACTATTTGATATTGAGTGCGAAACAGTACCTATAACAGCTATTGCCCATACCTATATAGGGTTAGTCACAACAATGACAAAACATTATGTTCCTCAAGGTGTCAAACTGATTCACAACTCAAGTATTAAAGAGAACCGTTTCGAGTTCAAAGAGAACATTTTTTTGGACGAAGATTTCGCCATTCAAAATAATAGCCGAAGGCACAAAATTGGTGATATTATAACAGTTCACACCGGAGACGTTGGAACATCTGCCATTATAGATGAAGAATTAGATGGTAGCCTTGGGTTTGCTACAATTGTTTCTCGTATATACGATACTACTGTGGTTATGCCAAAATATGTTTGTTATTATTTGAACTCACGTAGAAACAAACAGAATATCGTTAGTATGATAAAAGGTGACAGGAACAATTTGAATCTAAAAGATTTCAACAAACTTACTATTCCTGTCCCTCCTATCAAAGAACAAGAGCGAATTGTGGCTATTCTCGACCGCTTCGATACTCTCTGTAATGATATTTCCGCAGGACTCCCCGCAGAAATCGAAGCAAGGCAAAAGCAGTATGAGTATTATCGGGACAAGGTGCTTACTTTCAAGGAGGTGGGTAAATGCTGATTAAAGGATATGATTTGAACGATGAACTGATCGTAGAAATCGGTAAATTTGCGGTTTTGTGGAACTTGTTTGAAAAGAATCATTGTAACTATAACACCACTCCTGCGAAAATAGTAGAAGTGTGCGGTTATGCGTCTGTAAGCGAGGAAAAGCAAGCCGCATTAGCTAAAGCGCTGAATGACAGACGATTGTGGTTTGAACAGCTTTATAATGATTTCATTGTAGGCGGTTTATACTCAGATGACAGAAGCCCAAAACCAGAAGAGATCAATCATATTGAAACGTTTTTGAAGCAAGAAGGTAATGGAATTTGCGGTTGTTTGCTTTGTGTTTCCCGCATTCGGAATAATATGATGCACGGCTTAAAGGATGTGGAAAAGCTAAATTCCCAACTCGAAATATTCAAAGCGGCAAATGGCGTGCTGGAATCCATTTAAGGAGGTGTCATCTTGAGCTATTTCAATATCATCGCAGAAACCAATGAAAGCACCGTTGTAGCTGAATATACGCCGGAAAGCTCACGCTCTGACAGTTTCCAGAGTGAAGCGGCTCTTGAAAAGGAATTTATCCGTTTGCTGACCACACAGGGATATGAGTACCTTACCATCCATGACGAAAATGGTCTGATTGACAATCTCAGACAGCAGCTCACGCATTTGAACGACTACACCTTTACGGACAGCGAGTGGAAACGCTTCTTCACGGAAACGCTCGCCAACGCTAACGAAGGTATTGTCGAAAAGAGCCGCACCATTCAGACCGACCATGTAAAGGTATTACGCCGTGATGACGGAACTTCCAAGAATATTCAGCTCATCGACAAAAAGAACATTCACAACAACCGTTTGCAGGTCATCAATCAGTATGTGGAGACCGATGGCAACCACGACACCCGCTATGACGTGACCATCCTTGTCAACGGTCTGCCCCTTGTCCATGTGGAACTGAAACGCCGTGGCGTTGCTATCCGTGAAGCATTTAACCAGATCAAACGCTATCAGCGGGACAGTTTTTGGGCGGCAAGCGGATTATATGAGTACGTTCAGATTTTCATTATCTCCAACGGTACGCACACTAAGTATTATTCCAACACCACCAGAAACAGCCACATCAAGGAAATGGGCGAATCCGCAAAACAGAAATCGAAGAAAACAAGCAACAGCTTTGAGTTTACTTCTTTCTGGGCAGACGGCAACAACAAGGTAATTGCAGACCTCATTGACTTTACCAAGACGTTCCTTGCCAAGCACACCATTCTGAACGTGCTGACCAAGTATTGCGTATTTACCTCGGAAGAAATTCTGATGGTCATGCGTCCCTATCAGATTGCGGCAACCGAGCGTATTCTCAACCGCATCGAAGTTTCGACCAATTACAAGAAGATGGGCACGGTGGATGCAGGCGGTTACATCTGGCACACCACGGGAAGCGGCAAAACGCTGACCTCCTTTAAGACCGCACAGCTTGCATCTGCGCTCCCCTATGTGGATAAGGTTCTGTTCGTAGTCGATAGAAAAGACCTTGACTATCAGACCATGAAAGAATACGACCGCTTTGAAAAAGGCTCTGCCAACAGCAACGCCTCTACAAGAATTTTGCAGAGACAGCTTGAGGACAAAGACGAGAAAGGCGGCTTCCACGAATACAAAATCATCATCACGACCATTCAAAAATTGGACAACTTCGTGAGCAAGAACAAGGGACACGAGGTATTCAACAAGCATTGCGTTATTATCTTTGACGAGTGCCACCGCAGCCAGTTCGGAGATATGCACGCTAAAATCGTAAAAGCGTTCAAGAAATATCATCTGTTCGGTTTTACGGGTACACCGATCTTCGCTGCCAACGCAGGCAAGGGTAAACATTTGACGATGCTGACCACGCCGCAGACCTTTGGCGATCAGCTCCACACTTACACAATCGTGGACGCTATCAACGACGGCAACGTTCTTCCGTTCCGCATTGACTATGTGAATACGGTCAAGGAAAAAGAGAACATCAAGGACAAGAACGTTTCTGCCATTGACGTTGAAAAAGCGATGGGTGCGCCGGAGCGTATTCGTGAAATCGTCAAATATACGCTGGAACACTTCGACCAGAAGACCAAGCGTAACAGCTTCTACTCCTTGAAGGGCAAACGCATGGCGGGCTTTAACGCTATGTTTGCCGCAAGCTCCATTCCTATGGCAATGAAGTATTACAAGGAGTTCCAGAGACAAATTACGGAGAGCCATCGTCAATTTACGATTGCTACGATTTTCAGCTATGCCGCAAACGAGGATGACCCCGAGGACGTTCTGCAAGAAGAAGGCTTCGACACCGATGCTCTTGACCAGACCTCCCGTGACTTCCTCGAAAGTGCCATCCAGGATTATAACGCCGCCTTTAATACCAACTTCGACACTTCCTCCGACAAGTTCCAGAACTACTACAAGGATTTGTCCATGCGAGTGAAGAACCGTGAAGTAGATCTTCTGATTGTCGTGAATATGTTCCTCACGGGCTTTGATGCCACAACGCTCAACACCTTGTGGGTGGACAAGAATCTGAAGATGCACGGACTTATCCAAGCCTATTCCAGAACCAACCGTATTCTGAACTCCGTTAAGACCTACGGCAATATCGTTTGCTTCCGTGATTTGCAGAAAGCAACGGATGATGCCATTGCTCTCTTCGGTGATAAGAACGCAAGCGGCATTGTTCTTCTAAAGAGCTTCAATGACTATTGGAACGGCTACGAGGATGCAAACGGAAAATACCACCCCGGCTATATTGAACTGCTTGAAAAACTGGAAGCAGAATATCCTTTGGGCAGCGAGATTGTCGGGGAGCAGGCAGAGAAAGACTTTATCAGACTGTTCGGCACTATCCTCAGTATGAGAAACATCCTCTCCTCCTTTGACCAGTTTGAAGAAATGGACAGCATCGCCGCAAGAGATTTGCAGAATTATCAGAGCATCTACCTTGACCTTTATGATAAGTACCGCAGAAAAGGCGACGGTGAAAAGGAAGATATAACGGACGATATTGAATTTGAAATCGAGCTTATCAAGCAGGTGGAAATCAATATTGACTACATACTGATGCTCGTTGAAAAATATCATGCGGGCAACTGCGAAGACAAAGAAATTCTTGCTTCCATCCGTAAAGCGGTTGATGCGAGTATGCAGCTCCGCAGTAAAAAAGAGCTTATCGAAGCCTTTATCAGCCACGTCAATGTCGATACACAGGTTACGACCGATTGGCGCAGATTTGTTCTGGAGCAGGAAGAAAACGATTTGACGGAAATCATCACCACCGAAAAACTCAAATCGGAAGAAACCAGAAAATTCGTTGCCAATGCGTTCCGTGACGGCGCATTGAAAACGACCGGAACAGAGATCGACAAGCTCATGCCTCCTGTTTCTCGCTTCGGAGGCGGTGGCAGAGCGCAGAAGAAGCAAGGCGTAATTGAAAAGCTCAAAGCGTTCTTTGAAAAATACTTCGGACTTGGCATTGCAGAGTTCAAAGCAGAGGATGAAACAGCAGAATAACCAATTATCCCACAAGGCACTAACCGTAAAAAAGTTAGTGCCTTGCTTTTGTTATGATGCAAATTTAACTTCTACACAACCTGAGTAGAAGTTACAGTCAGACTTCTCTGCAAATTGCGTAGACGTGTTTTTTGACTTCGACACAACTTGTGTCGAAGTTGGCTTTTTAACTTCTGTCCAAATTGGACAGAAGTTAGGATTTAGACTTCCAACCAACTTGGTCGGAAGTGGATTTTAAAAATTCTGCCCAAGTTGGACAGAATTATTTTTTGCCCATTGATATTTCTCTTGAAAACGTCCTAACAGGTAGAGAGAGCTTTTCTGCAACCGTTGAAATTTGCCTTTTGAAATTCCGAATATAGTGAGAGGGCTTGCAACCTTGACGGCACAGCACATTATCTGTATAATAATGGCACAGCGGTACGCCGCTACATAACAACCGAATAAAAATGTTCGACCCATAGTAATGAAGTCGGAGCAATCCGACACAGCATCGGTACGCTACGAAAATACCGAACTGCTCCATCACGCCTTTGGTTCTGTTGGCGGGAGCAGTAAGAAAGCAGAACCCGACTTTGATCTTCAGAGCCGATTACATAGAACATCATTTTGAAGCGAGAGCCACGCTCCCGCCGATTCTTGGTGCTCTGTGTAATCGGCTCTTTTTGTTTTTCTCAAAAACATTCAGCCGGTTCTACATCCAAAAATCGAATGACCGTCTGAATGGGATATGTTCTCCAGCGAAGTATCGCCACGACTGCAAATTGCACGAGCGTACCAAAGAGAACGAAACGCCGGGGTGAGATTCTCGGGCAGGAACGACATTCGGGTAAAACGGCAAAATCAAAAGTACGGCAACGAAGTTAATTTGCACTTTGGCAAAAACACAAAAAACGAAAAGGCTGGGTAGCGTAGAGCAAGATTCTACCATGGGCCCAAATTTCGCCATCCGCTCATTTTGCCCTCATGGAATCTTGTTGGGGAGTGCCTTCCCCAAACCCTGCTCTGTTCCGCAAAGCGGAAGCGATACGGCTAACACCGATTTTCAATTTTCAAAAAACGAAGGAGGAACCGAATGGCAAAAAACTACAACACACCGAAACGAACCCACATTGTAAAAACCCGTCTGGACGATGAAGAACACGCCGAGTTTATGCGTCGCATGGAGCTTTACGAAATGAGCCAAGCGGAGTTTATTCGTGAAGCCATCTCCGGTGCAACCATCAAACCGACCATCGTGGCAACATTGGTTAGCGACGATCTGCTCGCTGCTATCGGCAAGCTGACCGCTGAGTACGGCAGGATCGGCAATAATCTGAATCAGATTGCCCGACACCTCAACGAATGGCGCAGTCCCTATCCCGCCATGGCAAAGGAATTGCAGGATACCGCCGCTGATCTCGCCACTCTGAAATTTGAAGTGATGAAAAAGGTAGGTGATGCGATTGGCAACGTTCAAGCATATAAGCTCTAAAAACGCCGACTACTCTGCCGCTGAAGCCTACCTCACCTTTGAGCATGATGAGTTTACCATGAAGCCCACCCTGGATGAAAA
>CAKSOW010000025.1 GCA_934479825.1 uncultured Eubacteriales bacterium | reverse complement strand
AGTCCCTTTGCAAGAGCCGATCTGGAACATGAGCTTGTGATGGTGGACGATGATATGAAGATGGAAGCACTCAAATCCACCCATTATCTGAAATCCCTTATCACAGCGGAAATGCCGATGGACTTGGAGCGCAAGGGCGAACAGAGCTACCAAGGGGAAATGTACGTCCGTTTCCTTGCGTTCTCCAACGGCGATCTGGAATCCCTCTATGACCATTCGGACGGTTTTTACCGCAGACAACTTATTCTTTCGGTCAAAAAGAAACCCATTGACAGAGAGGATAACCCGTTCCTTGCGGACAAGCTCGTTGCGGAAGTTGAGGGTATTTTTCTTTGGTGTCTGGAGGGCTTACGCAGACTGATAGCGAATAACTACCGTTTTTCCGAAAGCAGCCGTACCAAGGACAACCGTGAACAGGCAAGGCGTGATGCGGACAATGTGCTGCTGTTCCTGCGCTCGGAGGGATATATCCGTCTGAAAGCGGACAGCTCCATTACCTCTGCCGATCTGTACGCCATCTATTGCATCTGGTGCAGCGACAACACCTATAAACCGCTGACGGCACGAACGGTCAGCATGACCCTAAAGAAACACGCAGACGAGTTCGGTCTGGAGCATGACAACCACATCACAAATTCCCTCGGCAAACAGGTCAACGGCTTTTGGGGCATTGAAGCGTTGATCTCGCCGGGTTTTTGCAACTGAACTCAAATTTATCCATCCATCTATCCCATCCATCCCGAAAAGGCTGTTTTTCGGATAGATGGATGGATAGGATGGATATTTTCAAGTTCAGCCGTGAAATTTACCGTATCTGTTGGCAAAGTGCCAAGTTGACACTTTGGCAGTAAGCGGAACACGCACCGTTTTCAAGGCAGTTTTTCTATATCGAAAATCAAGCCTTGTGTAATCCGTGAAGATTTATGCCGCAGGAAGTATCAAAATCATCGTTCGGTGATTTACGGAACAGTAAAGCCAATTCACGGAACTGTGGTGTATCTTTCTGTACCGTCTGCTCTCCCACAAAACAGTAAACCCGATAGGGTGCTGTTATGAACAGGACTACGCAGAACGAAATCTGAGAGGAAAACACCATTTTCAAAAATCTCATTCAGCGGTGACGGCAGTTCACCGTACAGAAAACCAATATCACGAAATTATGGAGGTAAAAACAGTATGAAATCGAATCTGAGAAATGAAATCAAGTCGTATATTGTACGCCAGGGCATGACCATGCAGGAGGTCGTTGACCTTCTGGCAGACGAATACGGATGGAGCGACAGCGTTTCCAACCTATCCAATAAGCTACAGCGTGAATCGCTCCGCTATATCGAAGCGGTACAGCTTGCCGATGTGCTGGGCTTTGAAATCGTATGGAGAAAGAGAGGTGATCGCTGATGGCAGCACCGCAGTACGCTATTTTACGCTTTGCAAAGTACAAGGGACCGGAGATCAGCGGCATTGAAGCTCATAACGAGCGCACCAAGGAGAAATACGCAAGCAACCCCGACATTGACCCGTCTCGTACACACCTTAATTTTCACCTTATCAAGCCGGAACGCAAGTACAGGGCAGAATCCGAGCGTCAGATTGCAGAAGCCGGATGCCGTACACGCTCTGACAGCGTTCGTGTTGTGGAAGCTCTGATAACCGCAACACCGGAGTTCTTCAAAGGCAAGAAACGTTCCGAACTGAAAGAGTTCTTCGGTGAAGCATTGGAGTTTATCAAGCAGAACCAAGCTCCCGAAACGATCATATCCGCTGTGGTGCATCTGGACGAGAAGAATCCCCATATGCACCTTTGTTTTGTCCCGCTGACAGAGGACAAGCGTTTATCTGCCAAGGAGATTTTGGGTAACAAGAAGAAGCTCACACAATGGCAGGACAAGTATTGGGAACACATGGTTAAGAAATATCCCGATTTAGAGCGTGGTGAGAGTGCCAGCGAGACCGGGCGTGACCATATCCCTACAAGGGTATTCAAGCAGATGGCACGTCTGAACAAGCAGCATGACAAGCTCGCTGAACTGCTCTCCGATATGAAATTTACGAATTACAAGGAACGCTCCGCACAGATTGCGGCGTTTCTTGAAAAGTATATCCCCGATGTCGCCGCCATGGAAACGCAGATGAAGAAATACGAAAAGTTCTTCAAGACAGCAGACGGCAAGCAGAAAGCGTTGGAGAAGAAAAATGCCGAGCTGACGGAAGCTCTGGAAGAAAGCGAAAAGGAAAGTACCGTCAAGAAGCTGCAGGAAATGCGTCTGCACAGCGACTATGAGCGCATCAAGGGTATTCTTGACCGCATCCCGCCGGATGTTATCAGACAGTACACCAACCGCAGCACACAGAAACACGATATTCACCGATAAGAAAGGATATTTTGCCTATGAAGAAAAACAAGACCTATACCGTAGATCAGCTTAACAAAATGATGATGCGTGAAGACCTCACGCTAAGGGAAATCATTGATGCCTGTGCCTTTATCGACATCTGCTCCTGTTATGAGCCGACAGAGAACCCTCCCAAAGAGCAGGAGGACGAATGGCGCAGGATGCGTGGAGAATATGAGCCGGAGCCTACCCTTGAAAATACTTCGTTCTATGTCACCGAGCCTGACGGAACGAAGTATTTTTATTGCGGCAATACCCGCACCAAGGTAACGGAGTTCTTTTCTCCTAACGGACTGACCTTGGATAAGGTGATCGAAAATCTTGTCCGCTTCGCCGCAGGAAAAACCGTGTCCGCATAAATTTCGGAGAAATGTTAACAGAATCGCATTGAATCACAGCCCACGCTTATGGTATAATATATCATAGGAAAGTATTGTAAGCGTGGGTTGTTTCACGAACAGGAGGATTTTTAATGAAACAACCGTACAATACAGCACTATATATGAGACTGAGCCGTGATGACGAGAATTATGGCGACAGCGTTTCCATCGAGACCCAGCGCACCATTTTACAGCAGTTCGCAAAGGACAATGATCTTCATGTGGTCGGTGAGTACATCGACGACGGATGGAGTGGCACTACGTTTGAAAGACCGAATTTCAAGCGTATGATGGAAGATGTGGATGCAGGACGAGTAAACTGCATCGTCACAAAAGACCTCAGCCGCTTCGGGCGTGATTATATCATGGTCGGACAATATCTGGAATATGAGTTCCCGGAGAAGCAGGTGCGATATATCGCCGTGTCCGAGAACGAGGATACCAAGAAAGGCTTGTCCGATTTCGTACCTTTCAAAAATCTGTTCAACGAATGGTTTGCCAAGGACACCAGCCGCAAGGTCAAGACAGCACTTCATGCCAAGTTTGCCGCAGGAGAACGCACCTTTGCCTATGCGCCCCTTGGATATGTCCGACATCCCGAAATCAAGAACGCCATTATGGTGGATGCGGAGACACGCTGGATTATCGAGAAAATCTTTGACCTTGCCTATCATGGAGCAGGTGCTGCCAAAATCGCAAGAGTATTGGTGGAAGAACAGGTTCCTACTGCCGGATGGCTGAACTATCAGCGATATGGGACATTCGCTCATATTTACGAGGGCGCACCGGAAGAAAAGTCCTATGCATGGACGCTGGCACAGGTCAAGAGCATCTTGAAAGACGAGACCTATATCGGCAACAGCGTACACAACAAGCAGACCAACATTTCCTACAAGAACAAGAAAAAGGTACGCAAGCCGCAGGAGGAATGGTTCAGAGTGGAGAATACCCATGAAGCCATTATCTCTAAGCAAGTCTTTGAACAGGTGCAGGAACAGATCGCCACTCGCCGCAGACAGCAAAAGGACGCTACCACACAGATCTTCTCCGGTCTGGTGAAGTGTGCGGACTGCGGATGGTCGATGCGCTTCGGTACGAACAACCAGAACAAGAAACCGTACAGCCACTATACTTGCAGCCAATACGGACAGGGATTAAAACGATGTTCTTCCCACTATATCCGCTATGATTATCTCTACCACTACGTTCTGATGAGAATACAGGATTTGTGGAGACAGGCGCAGGTGGATGAAAAGGAGCTTCTGCATCGTTTGCTGAAAGGGAGCGAACAGGAGCTTGCCGCCAATGCCAAGAGACAGAGCGCAGAGCTTACAAGATCCGAGAAGCGCAGAACAGAGGTTGACCGCAAGTTTGCGAAGCTGTATGAGGACTGGTCGGACGGTCGTATCACGGAGTACAACTTCAACATGATGTCTCAGAAATATCAGACCGAGCAGCAGGAGCTTGTCGAGAAGATCGAAAAGTTGTCTGCCGAGCTTGAATCTGAAAAGCAAACAACTGTCGATGCGGAAACTTGGATTTCTCTTATCAAGCAGTATGCCAATCCCACCGAACTGACAGCGGAGCTTCTGAATACGCTGATTGAAAAGATCGTGATTCACGAAGCAACCACCGTGGACGGTATGCGTGAGCAGAATATTGACATCTACTACCGTTTTATCGGCAAAATTGAGTAAAAACAAAGATATGAGTGCCTATGCAAGTAGGCGTAGGCACTCGTACATAACCAATATCTTTAAGTGCGGGAAACGGGATTATCCGTGCCGGATGCCGAACTGTTACTTGCCTTGTCGGAGGTATTGGAAACGCCGGTCGGCGTTTTGCTTGGTGAAACAGCGGTACTTCCGGAGGCCGATGATATCAAAGTGATCGCCGAAAAATTGGAAATTCTTAATTTACAGCTTGCAAAGCAGAAAGAAACAAAAAGAAAAGCGCTTCATCTGTTTTTCGTACTTTTGGGGGTTATCACCGTACTTCTTTTTGGTTTGCTTATCCTGTGGAAAAGTCCTTATTTGGGTTGGGACTATTCCGACCCGGAGACCGCCGTTTTCGGCGCAGCGTTCCACGCGGCGGAATACCTGTTTGTGCGTTTGGCGCCGTTATGTTTGGCTGGCGAAGCGGCAGGCGCCTGGCTGACGCGAGGAAACAGACGGTAAGCAGACGCGCCGAGCCGCACTGCAAAAATATCCATTGTAAATAAAGAAGGAAACACGATGAAATATAATCAAAAAGTTATTTTAAAAAACGGACAGGAAGCTCTGTTGCGTAGCGGTGAGGCGCCGGACGCAGGCGCTGTTCTGGAAAACTTCAACACAACGCATGAGGAAACCGACTTTTTGCTCTCCTATCCGGATGAAAAAGGTTTTAATGAAGAACTGGAAGAAGCTTTTCTGAAAAGGAAAGCGGAAAGTGAAAACGAAGTGGAGATCGTCGCCTTTGTAGACGGAAAAGTAGCCGGAACAGCCGGAATCGACGCTGTCGGAACCCGATACAAGGTGAAACACCGCGCCGAATTCGGCATCGCTCTCTCAAAGGAATACTGGGGCTTGGGACTCGGCCGCGCATTGACAGAGGCTTGCATTGCGTGTGCCAAGGAAGCCGGTTATACGCAGTTGGAATTAGATGTTGTGGCAGAAAACGAAAGTGCGCTTGCCCTATACCGAAAAGTCGGCTTTGTGGAATACGGGCGAAATCCGAGAGGTTTTTTGTCCCGGATAAGCGGATACCAAGAACTGGTTTATATGCGGTTGGAATTATAGGCCTTCCGTTTCCCCTCAAATTCCGTTTTTGAATTTTTGAAAAGGAACTGTTATGAAAAAACTATTAGTTGTTGACGGAAACAGTATTTTAAACCGTGCCTTTTACGGCGTGCGTCCGTTAACCACGCGCGACGGTCGCAACACAAACGCCATTTTCGGCTTTATCAACATGCTGTACAAGCAGATCTCCGACCTTGCGCCGGAGTATGCCGCCATCGCCTTTGACCTCAAAGCGCCGACTTTCCGGCATAAAAAGTGCGACTATTATAAGGCAACGCGCAAAGGCATGCCCGAAGAACTGGCCGAACAGCTGGAACCGGCAAAAAACATAGCCCGTTTGCTCGGTTTTCACGAACTGTCGTTGGAGGGCTATGAGGCCGACGATATTTTAGGCACACTTTCCATGCTTTCCGATGAATCTGCGCATGCATATCTTATGACCGGCGACCGCGATTCTTATCAGCTCATCACCGATACGACGTCGGTCTTATACGTTTCCACCAAGGAAACCGTGGTTTACGGCAAGGAAAAGATTGCCGAACTCTATGGCGGCCTTGCACCGGAATCGTTAATTGACGTAAAAGCGCTCATGGGCGACACCTCCGACAACATTCCGGGTGTTCCCGGAATCGGGGAAAAAACGGCTGTCTCGCTCATTGCCCGTTTCGGTTCGCTCGACGGCGTTTACAAGGCGTTAGAAGCTAACGACCCCGAAATCAAGGGCGCAACCAAGACTAAACTGGAAAACGGAAAGGATTCCGCCTACGAAAGCCGTTTCTTGGCGGAGATCTGCAAGACCGCACCGCTTGGTCTGACATTAGATGATCTTGTCTACACCGGCATGGACGCGACCGGCCTTTTGGCTGTATGCCGCGATCTGGAATTGAACAGCATTATAACCCGGTTGAAACTCGAAGAACTGGCCGGGAAAGCCGGAAAAGCCGCGTCGGAGAATTTTTCGCTCTTTGATACGCCTACAAAGAGTATCGGGGCGGTAACCGTCAGCACACTGCCCGAACCAAATGAAAGTCCGTTATTTGTCCACTGGGAAAGAGACGCGCAAAAGCTTTTCTTTGAAAAAGACGATTCCGACGAAATTTTCGTCATCGGCGCAGATAAAAGCGTTCTTTCGGAACTGCTTGAAAACACAGCTCGCCGCGTTGTCCTTCACAACCTTAAAGACTGGTGCATTCATGCGGCCGATTTTGATATATCTGTCCGATCCTGCCTTTTCGATATCTTGCTTGCCTCGTATGTGACTGACCCGTCCAGCGTCATCAATGCCGACGGTCTTGCCGCTTATTCCGGCGTTTTGGGCGTGGATCCGACCGATACCGAACAAAAAGCCGTTCTTTCGGTCATGGGAATTAAAAAAGCCTATCACGACCTGTTGCCGGTTGTTGAAAGCAACGGTCAGGCATCGTTGTTATACGATATCGAAATGCCGTTATCGCACGTGCTTGCCGATATGCAGCGCGTCGGCTTCAAGCTCGACCGCCAAGGCCTTGCCGCCTTTTCCGCGTCGCTTGACGCGCGTCTTAACGCCCGAAAAGAAAGCATCTACACCTATGCCGGCGGTGAATTCAATATCAATTCCACCAAACAGCTTGCCGCTGTGCTGTTTGAAACACTCTCTCTTCCGGCCGGACGAAAGACCAAAAACGGTTATTCCACCGACGCGGAAACGTTGGAACATCTGCGCCCCTATCATCCGATCATTGATGAAATTCTCGAATACCGACAGGTTGCCAAGTTAAAGAGCACCTATACCGATGCACTTTTGGATGTTGCCGATGAAAACGGACGCATTCACACCAATTTTAAGCAGGCTTTTACGCTCACCGGCCGCCTTTCCAGCGCTGAACCGAATTTGCAGAACATTCCCATCCGCACCGAAGAAGGACGGGAATTGCGGCGCTTCTTCATTCCGCAAAACGAGGACTATGTCTTGATCGACGCGGACTATTCGCAGATCGAACTTCGCCTTATGGCGGCCATGAGCGGCGATGAAAACATGATAAAGACCTATAAGGACGGCAAGGATATCCACACTTCGACAGCCGCCCAGGTATTCGGCGTTCCAGAATCCGAAGTCACCTCAGACCTCCGCAAAAAAGCAAAAGCCGTCAATTTTGGCATCATTTACGGAATTTCGGACTTTTCTCTTGCCGGCGACATCCATGTTTCCCGTAAAGAAGCCGCCGACTATATCCGATCCTATTTTGCAAGATATCCGAAAATCAAGGAATACCTTGACCGCGCCATTGCCTCGGCACGGGAAAAAGGCTATTCCGAAACACTGTATGCCAGACGCCGCTATATTCCGGAGCTTACGGCCAAAAACAAAAATTTGCAGAATTTCGGCGAACGCGTCGCCATGAATGCGCCCATTCAGGGCACGGCGGCGGATATCATTAAAATTGCCATGATTCACGTTGCCAAACGTCTGAAAGAGGAAAGTCCGGCTTCGCGTCTGGTTCTTCAAGTCCATGACGAACTGATTGTGGAAGCGCCAAAGACGGAACGGGAAAAGGTAGAAAAGCTTCTCGTCGAAGAAATGGAACACGCGGCAAACCTTGCCGTTCCGCTTGAAGTGTCGGCCGGGTACGGTTCGACCTGGTATGACGCACATTCTTAACACCTATTTGGCTGTTTTGGAAAGGATAGACTATGAAACTAACCCTACTCGGCTCGACCGGCTCCATCGGCACGCAGGCCATTGACGTTGCCATGCATTTAGGCCTTACGGTAGAGGCTTTATCGGCGCACTCCAATATAGAACTCTTGGAAAAACAGCTCCGGATGACCGGCGCGCGTTTCTGTGCCGTTGCGGACGAGCGTGCCGCCAAAGAATTAAAAGACCGCACACGTGACCTTTCCGTAACCATACTGGCTGGTAGTTCCGGCGCAGCGGAACTTGCCGCCCGCCCCGGTTCAGATACGTTACTCAACGCCATTATCGGCTTTTCCGGCATGATTCCGACGCTCAAAGCCATAGAAAGCGGAAAAAACATCGCCATTGCCAACAAAGAAACGCTTGTAGCGGCCGGTGAGCTTGTCATGCCGCTTGCCAAAGCGCACGGCGTGCAGATTCTTCCGGTAGACAGCGAACACTGCGCCATCCATGAGGCGCTGCACGGCAACGACAAAAAAACCGTAAACCGCCTTATCATCACCGGTTCCGGCGGCCCGTTCTTCGGCTATACGCGCGAACAACTGGAACAGGTCACGCCCGAACAGGCGTTAAAACATCCGAATTGGAGCATGGGAAAAGGGATCACGGTATACAGTTCCACATTAGTCAATAAGGGGTTGGAAATGATTGAAGCGATCCGGCTGTTTGATATGCCAGAGGACAAAGTGGATATTCTTATCAACCGGCAGAGCATCATTCATTCCTTAGTCGAATTTGTCGATCATTCCATGCTTGCCCAGCTTGCCGTACCGGATATGCGTTTATGCATTCAGTATGCGCTCACCTATCCGGAAAAATTCCCGGGATTGACGCCGCCGCTTGATTTGGCCAAAGTCGGCACGCTCACTTTTGCAGATGTGGATAACGAGACGTTCCCGTCGGTCAACATGGCGCGGCGCGCTGTGCGGCGCGGCGGAATCAGTCCCTGTGTCTACAATGCGGCCAACGAGACTTGTGTCGAGTTATTCTTGGAGCGAAAGATCCGATATACCGATATTTTCACACTGATTGACAAAGCGTGTGAGCATTTCGGTTCGGGCGACGGGGCGCTTACGGCTGAAAAGATCGTCGAGGCTGACCGTGATGCGCGGCTCTATGTAAGGGAGCTTTTATAAAAATCAGGCGCTTTTCACAAAACGAAAAGCGCCTTTCTGATTCTCACGCGGCGCGTGAGTTTGCCGCCCGGAAAGGGCGGCTGGGAGCCGTATTACTTTTGCGAAAAGTAACAAAAAGGGGCGGCTTTTCTGTTCTCGAAAAGTTTCCCTAAGGGATGTTTTTCTGTTACTTTTTGCGGCGTGCAAAAAGTAACAACAGCTCCCCCGGCCGCCTGCGGATGCAGGGCTAACCCTTGCAACCGCAAAATTTTTCTGACAGATTCCGGATTCTGTCAGAAATTTTATCGTGCGAATCGCTTTGTCTATGGTTTTTTTCATAAAAAGATTGTATAATACCTCTTGTAAGCAAGATTAAGAAAGCATACGCATATCCTTAAATAGAAAAATCATGGGAGGATCCGTATGCGTTCATTTGCTTTTGAAACTCAGAAAAAAAGTTTTTCCGAATCGCCCCGAAAGAAAAAAGAACGAAAAAACAAAGAAACCGATCATAC
Organism: uncultured Eubacteriales bacterium; assembly: GCA_934479825.1. Taxonomy (GTDB): domain Bacteria; phylum Bacillota; class Clostridia; order Oscillospirales; family CAG-382; genus UMGS882. The sequence goes on along the minus strand of CAKSOW010000025.1, from coordinate 32,027 downwards.
CCCCAATCACGCCGAGAGTAAAACCCCTTATTTGATCATTCGCACACGCTATCCCGTGTTTTCACCATGCGATGATGAAACACTTGGCGAACCGCGTCAAGAAAAAGCTTTCTGCGAGAAGATCAACCAGTTTTATGCGCAAAGCGCCGCGACGTATGTCTCATCCCTGCCGGCGAAAACCTTGAAAAAAGCGACGGTTCTTGCTGCGGCCAATCAGAAACCGTGCTCCTTTATCTGGCATACCGAAGTGCCCTATAACGGCAAAAACGCGGTTTCACTCTTCACCGATATATCCGGTTTTGACGGTGAAAAGACCGTCAAACGCCGCTTTGGCGCACTGTGGTCGGCGAAAGACGCAACGTTGATCGCGCCGTCGCAAGTGTTTTTCACAGACGCGCGGCACAGAAAAGCGGTTATCCGACAGATCTGCGCTATTGCGGAAAGTAATCTTCATCGCGGAATTTTCACATATTATGATAATTTTGAGGCGATAATAAATAAGCGATTTTCTTTTGATTCTTTCTATTTTGTGCCGAACGGCGCGGCGTTTTATTTCGACGGCGGCGTTCTTTCGTCGCATACCGACGAAGTGACAGTTTTCGTTTTACCGTTTGCAAAAGCAGAAGGAGTTTTAAAGCTTATTCCTGAGGTATGACAGACACTATATAAATAGGTAATAAAAATTTCGCTTGCAAATTGGGGCTTTTTGTGCTATAATAACAAAAACGGTTTTACGTGTTTTTTACACAAGAGCCGAGCCATAAAAAGAATTTGAAATATCAAGAAGATATCGGAAAGGATGGTGTGAAATTTGGCAGCCGATATGAGTAAGGATATGATATCCGCAATCCGCGAAGCGGAGGAAGAGGCCGCAAAAATCAAAAAAGACGCGGACACACGCGCCCAACGTCTTCTTGCCGAAGCGACGGCCAAGGCCGGCGAACAGGCCAAAAATGCGGAAAAAGAAGCGTTTCGCAAGGCAAAAGAGCTGTTAGCCGAAGCGGAAAAGGACAGTGCGGCTCAAATCAGCTCGCAGAGTGCGCGTTTCTATGAACAAACAGCCAAGCTCCGGGAAAATGCCGAAAAGCATGTGCAAAACGCCGCCGACTTCATCTTAAAGGAGTTGTTTGCGTTATGATTGCCGGAATGAAAAAGCTGACGCTTGCGGCTCCCAAAAGCGATATCGACCGGTTAACGGGCGAGCTTGTGTGGTTGGAGTCGGTGGAGGTCATGCAGAATCCGGCCGATTCCGAGCTCCCGGAGGGGCTTCGTCCTGCGGATAATGCGGTCAAGCTTGCAGCCAACGAACGCGACCGCCAACAGTTGCTTGCGGTAAGTGAAACGCTGTCGCCCTACGGTTCGGGCAAAAAGGGAAAAATATTTCCCGAAGCCCTGACCCGTTCCGAATTCGAGGCGTTGGACAGCGATGTGGAAAAGGCGCTTGCGCTGACGGCGCGCGTAGAGGATTTAGTCAAAGAACGCGCCTCGATTAAAGCAAAGATTTCCAAAGCGGAAAATGACATAGCGTCCCTTGCGCCGTTTTTGCTGTACGGACAACCGATTTCGCTTGACGCAACGCGGAAAACGGTCATTTTCAAGGGCACCTTTCCAAAGCATCTGACCAAGGAGGCCATTTTCCAAAAGCTCGATGAATCGGGACTGGATTACGGGTTGGAATTTTACGGGACAAGCACGGAATTTCTTTATGTATGTGCCGTCGCCTTGAAAAGCGATGCGGACGCATTCGGAAAAGCGCTTGCCGACGCCGGTTTTTCCCGAATTCTGTTCAAGGATATGCCGGGCACGGCCAAAGAAGAAACCGACCGCTTGAAAAAAGAAATTGCGCTTTGTAAAAAATCGCTTGCCGATTCGGAGGAAACGTTAAGGGATTTAGCGCGAAGCAAACCTTTGCTTGACAAGGCGTATGACTTACTTGGTGCGCGGGCGGCCAAGGAACAGGTCAAAGGAACGCTTGCCGAAACGCAGAGCGCTTGTTTCTTGACCGGTTGGGTTCCGGATGTTTACCGCGACAAGGTCGAAAAAGTGCTTGACAGCTTTGATTGCTGTTATACGTTTGAAGAGCCGTCGGATACCGACAAAGTGCCGGTCAAGCTTATCAACAAAAAGCTTGTCACACCATTTGAAGCGGTTCTCGGCATGTATTCCTACCCGGATTACCGCGGAATTGACCCGACGTTTATCATGTCGATCTTCTATTTTATCATCTTCGGGCTTATCATGCAGGATGTTCTATACGGTTTTCTGCTGCTCATCGGCGGCAGGATCCTTTTAAAAGCACTCCATGCAAAGCCCGGCAGTTCCATGTACAAGCTCATTGAAATGTTTTCGATCTGCGGTGTGTCCACCATGATCTGCGGTGTTCTGTTCGGCGGCTATTTCGGAGACCTGCCGTCAGCGTTTGCCGTTCACATGTTAGGAATCACCGATTTTCCCGAGCTTGCCGTGGCGTTCAATCCGGTCACGAACCCGATTCCGTATCTTGCCATTTCCCTTGGCATCGGTGCGGTGCACTTGGTAACGGGTATGCTCATCAAAGCATATATGCTCATAAAAGACGGACATGCACTTGACGCGGTATTTGATATTGGCTTATGGCTTGTGCTGTTTGCCGGAATCGGACTGCTGTTTGCCGTGCCGGGGGTCGGAAAATGGGTGGCTCTTTTCGGAGCGGCCGGACTCATACTCACTCAAGGACGCGCGGAAAAGAACATCGTGATGAAGTTTTTGAAAGGCGTGCTCAGTCTGTATGATATCGTAAGCTATCTGTCCGACCTGTTATCCTATTCGCGCATTATGGCGCTCGGTCTTTCGGGTGCAATCATCGCGCAGGTGGTCAACCTTATCGGAACGCTCGGAGGCCCTACGGTCACAGGCTTTATCGTGTTGGTGCTTGCCATGGTACTCGGACATACGCTAAACCTTGCGTTAAACTTGCTTGGTGCGTTTGTCCACACGGCAAGACTGCAATATATCGAATTCTTCGGAAAATTCTATATCGACGGCGGCGAGCCGTTCAAACCGGCCGCCATTCAGACAAAATATACGGAAATTATTAAGGAGGCAAAATAACATGAGTTTCGCAGACATTTTCACAGGTAACAATCTCGCTATCTTAGGTGCGGCCTGTGCCGCCATTTTCGCCGGCATGGGTTCCAGCAAAGGCGTCGGCATTGCCGGAGAAGCCGCAAGCGGCGTCGTGACGGAGGATCCGTCCAAGTTCGGTAAAGCGCTTGTTTTACAGGCTCTGCCGGGCACACAGGGTATCTATGGATTAATCGTTGCGTTCATGGTCATCAACAATATGGGGCTTTTCTCGGGCACCGTCAAAACCTTTACCATGGCGCAAGGCCTTTACTATCTCATCGCCTGCCTGCCGATTGCCATTGTCGGTTTCTATTCCGGCGTTAAGCAGGGACGCGTTGCGGCCAGCGGTATGAATATCCTTGCCAAACGTCCCGACGATTTCGGTAAAGGCATTATCGCGGCGGCTCTTGTAGAAACATACGCCATCTTCGCACTTCTGGTATCGCTTCTTCTTATCATTTTTGCATAAGCGGACAACTGGAAGATTGGGAGTAAGAATATGGCAGAAATCAAAGGCATCGAACGGATAAAAGCGCGTATTTTAGCCGAAGCAAACGAATATGCCGCCGCAAAAGACGCCGAAACCGCAAAAAAATGCGACGAAATCCTTGCACAGCGTGCCAAGGAAAGCGCCGTCAAAGCCGAACAGATTCTGGCGCGCGCCGGTTCGGAGGCGGACGCGGCACGCAAAAACGCCGTTGCAAGCGGCGAAAGCCGTGAAAGAAGCGAAATGCTCCGGCTTCGTGTGGAAATGGCGGACAAGGCATTTGACGCGGCGCTTGCCAAGCTTTCTCATTTGCCGGAGGACAAGTATGTTCCGGCCATGGCGAAACTGCTTGCCCAAGCCGTGAATCTTTCCTTAAGCGACGGAATGAGCGCAGCCTTATCCTTGAATGAACGCGACAGCGTTTTTGCCGACGCGATTCTTGCGCAGGCAAAGCCGCTTTTCACCAAAAAAGTGACCGTCACGAAATCCGACAGCACCTCGCCCATCGGCGCAGGCTTTATCTTAATATGCGGTGATATCGAAATCAACTGTTCGGGCGAAAAGATGATAAAAGCGGCGCGGCAGACGCTGGAAAAACAGACTCTTGACGTGCTGTTCGGCGTGTAAAGGAGGAAGCGTCATGAAAACAAAGAGAAAGTGGCGCGATACCGACTTTTTGTACCTCTCCACCCGTTTGCGCGCTGCCGCTTCGTCGGAACTGACCGGCGAACGGTTAAACCGGATGTTAGACGCGCCGACCTTTTCCGAAGCGTTTGCACTGGTATGTGATTTTTACGGTGCGAGCGAGGAGATTCGTGCGTCGGGAAACTATGAGGCGCTGCTCGATAAAGCTCTTGCGGACGCATTTGCGTTGGCAGGAGAGTTGATTCGCGGCGTTATTCCCGAAAAAGAGGGCGAAAGCGCGCCGGAAATTCTTTTAGCACCGTTCCGGTATGTATACGACGGGCAAAACTTAAAGGCGCTCATCAAATGCGAAGCCTTGGGACGCGACGCCCTGCCGCTTCTTTCGGAAAACGGCTCAGTCAGTGTGGAAAACGCCGTGCGTGCCGTGTCGGAACATGAATACGACGCGTATCCGGCTCCCCTTGCCCTTGCGGCGGCTGAGGCGCGGACCTCCCTTGCCGAAACCGGCGATCCCCAACAGGTTGACCTGATTTTGGACAAGGCTATTTTCGCGGCCATGGCGCAGGCGGCTGATGAGAGCGGGCTTGCCTATCTCGAAAAGCTTGTGCGCGTCAAGACCGACAGCGCCAACATCGGTATTTTCCTGCGGTGTGTCCGTCAGCAAAAGCCACGCGCTTATTTTGAAAAACTATATTTAACCGGCGGTGTGCTCGACAAGGACTTTTTCTTGTCCGCTTACGGCGAAACGCCGGAAAAATTGCTTGCCGCGCTTGCCTTTACCGATTACAGTGAGCTTGCCGGCTGTTCCGATGCGTCGGAGGCCGCGCGTATGTGCGAAAACCTCTATGCACAATACGCTTACTCCGCCGAAAAGATCGCTTTCGGCCCGGAGCTTGTAATTGGTTTTCTTGTGCGCAAGGAATACGAAGTCAAAAATTTACGCATTCTGTTGGCCGGAAAAAGCTGCGGTCTTTCGACAGAACGCATCAAAGAACGCTTTCGGGGGTGTGACGCATGAGCACGGTCGATACAAACAGCAAAAAGATCGGCGTTATCGGCGATAAGGACAGCGTCCTCGGATTCATGGCGACGGGTATGCGCGTTTTCATGACGGAAAACCCGGAGGAAGCCGCCCGGATTCTTGACCATGCCATCGACGACGGCTTTGCCGTTATGTTTATCACGGAAAATCTGCTTGCACACATTCCGGAGAGTTTTGAAAAATTCAAGACTGAACCCATGCTTGCCGTCATTCCCATCCCGTCCAAAACAGGGTCGTTGGGAATCGGCATGTCCCATATCAAGCGCTCGGTGGAACGCGCTGTCGGCGCGGATATCTTGAAAGATTAACGCTTGTCACTGAAAGAGGGTATTAAAACAATGATACAAGGAACGATTATCAAGGTTTCCGGACCGCTTGTCGTGGCAGGCGGTATGAGAGAAGCCAATATGTTCGATGTGGTGCGCGTCGGAAAAGCGCGCCTTATCGGCGAGATCATCGAAATGCGCGGCGACCGCGCGTCCATACAGGTATATGAGGAAACGGCCGGCATCGGTCCGGGCGACATCGTGGAATCGACCGGCGAGCCGCTTTCGGTGGAACTGGGGCCGGGACTCGTCACCGGCATTTACGACGGTATCGAACGTCCGCTTGAAAAATTATACGAAATGGCCGGCACCAACCTTCCCAAAGGCGTGGATTGTCCGGCTCTGTCAAGAGAAACAAAATGGCATTTTGTCCCGACGGCAAAGCCGGGCGATAAGTGCGAACCCGGCACGATCTTAGGCTATGTGGATGAAACCGAAGTCGTGCGCCATAAGATCATGGTGCCGCCCAAAATGTCCGGTACGCTTACCGAACTGAATGAGGGCGACTACACTGTCACCGATAAGATAGGCTTGCTTCATACCGACAAAGGAGACGTCCCTCTCACGCTCATGCAAAAATGGCCGGTGCGTGTGGCGCGTCCGTTTGACAAGAAACTGCCGCCGTATGAGCCGCTCATCACCGGTCAGCGTACCATCGACGGTATGTTCCCGATCGCCAAAGGCGGTACGGCCTGCATTCCCGGCCCGTTCGGCAGCGGAAAGACCGTTACCCAGCACCAGCTTGCCAAATACTCCGACGTCGATCTTGTGGTCTATATCGGCTGCGGCGAACGCGGCAACGAAATGACCGATGTTCTCCGCGAATTTCCGGAATTAAAAGACCCGCGCAACGGCAAGTCGCTTATGATGCGCACCGTTCTGATTGCCAATACTTCGGACATGCCGGTTGCCGCGCGTGAAGCGTCGATTTACACAGGAATCACGATTGCCGAGTATTTCCGCGATATGGGTTATTCGGTAGCGGTTATTGCGGATTCCACCTCCCGTTGGGCGGAGGCATTGCGCGAAATGTCGGGACGTTTGGAAGAAATGCCCGGTGAAGAAGGATATCCGGCGTATCTGACCTCGCGCCTTGCCCAATTCTACGAACGCGCCGGAAAGGTCGTCTGCCTCGGCGGCGACAACCGTATCGGAACGCTCAGCGCCATCGGCGCGGTCAGTCCGCAGGGCGGCGATATTTCCGAACCGGTCACTCAGGCGACACTCCGTATCGTCAAGGTGTTCTGGGGATTGGATGCGACGCTTGCCTATCGCCGTCATTTCCCGGCTATCAACTGGTTAAACTCGTATTCGCTCTATAAAGACCGCCTGTCCGACTGGTTTTCGCAGAATGTGGCGCCGGATTGGATGCAGACTACCGGCGAGGCCATGAAGCTCCTGCAGCAGGAGAGCGAACTCAATGAAATCGTAAAATTAGTCGGTGTAGACGCACTTTCGCCGTCCGACCGTATGGTTCTCGAAGCGGCGCGCTCGGTTCGTGAGGACTTCTTGCAGCAGGATTCGTTCTCGGATACCGACTCCTACACGCCGCTAAGCAAGCAATACGGACTTTTAAAGACCATTCTTGCATTCTATGAAAAGACCAAAGCCGCCGTCGCACAGGGCGCAGACGCGGAAAAAGTCTCCGAACTCCCCGTAAGAGAGGATATCGGTCGTTTGAAGAACGTTTCGCCCGAAGAATTTGACAAAGCGGCCGGGGCGGTTCTCGAAAAATTGGATTCACAGCTTGCCGCTCTGACAGACCTTAACGCGAAAGGGGAGATTTAAGCATGCAGCCGATCAAAGAATACAGAACCATTGAAGAGGTCGCAGGCCCCTTGATGTTAATCAAAAAAGTAGAGGGCGTTAAATACGACGAACTGGGCGAGATCGAATTGCCGGACGGCTCGGTACGCCGCTGCAAGGTGCTGGAAGTCAACGGCGACAATGCGCTTGTGCAGCTGTTTGAAAGCGCGGCCGGTATCAATCTGGCGCACAGCAAGGTGCGTTTTCTGGGGCACGGAACCGAACTTGCCGTTTCAGGCGACATTTTGGGCCGCGTATTTGACGGCATGGGTTCGCCGATTGACGGAGGTCCTGCCATTATTCCGGACAAGAATCTGGATATCAACGGCACGCCGATCAATCCTGCGGCGCGCAACTATCCGTCGGAATTCATCCAGACGGGCGTATCCACCATTGACGGATTGAATACGCTGGTGCGCGGCCAGAAACTGCCGATCTTCTCGGCTTCCGGTCTGCCGCATGCCAATCTTGCCGCACAGATTGCCCGTCAGGCAAAAGTGCTCGGTTCGGAATCGAACTTTGCCGTTGTATTTGCCGCCGTCGGTATCACGTTTGAAGAAGCTGATTTCTTTATTTCGGATTTCCGCCGCACAGGTGCTTTGGATCGCACGGTTTTGTTTGTCAATCTGGCGTCCGACCCGGCTATTGAACGTATTTCCACACCGCGTATGGCGCTGACAGCCGCCGAATATCTTGCTTTTGAGAAAAATATGCATGTGCTTGTCATCATCACGGACATTACAAACTATGCCGAAGCGCTCCGTGAGGTTTCAGCGGCACGCAAGGAAGTGCCCGGCCGCAGAGGCTATCCGGGTTACCTGTATACCGACCTTGCGACCATGTATGAACGTGCCGGACGAAAGCTCGGCTGTGACGGCAGTATCACCATGATTCCGATCTTAACCATGCCGGAGGACGACAAAACGCACCCGATTCCCGACCTGACCGGTTATATCACCGAGGGACAGATCATTTTGTCGCGCGATATCTACCGCAAAGGCTATCTGCCGCCGGTCGATGTGCTCCCCAGTCTTTCACGTCTGAAAGACAAGGGAATCGGCAAAGGCAAAACGCGCGAGGATCACGCCAATCTCATGAACCAGCTTATTGCCTGCTATGCGCGCGGCAAAGAAGCGCTTGAACTGATGGTCGTGCTCGGTGAAGCGGCGCTGACGCCTATCGACCGGCTGTATGCGAAATTCTCCGAAGAATTTGAAAAACGTTATGTCAACCAAGGCTTTGAAGAAAACCGCTCGATTGAAGAGACTCTGAATCTCGGCTGGGAGTTACTCACCATTCTGCCCAAGAGCGAACTCAAACGCATCAAACCGGAATTTCTTGAAAAATATTACAAAGAACCGGCGGATAAAACGGGTACTGCCGAATAAAGCGTATGGAAAAAGAGAGCAGGTGAAACCACTTGGCAGAAATATTAAACGTCAACCCGACGCGTATGGAGCTTGGAAAGTTAAAAAAACGCCTTGCCACAGCGCGGCGCGGTCATAAGCTGTTGAAAGACAAGTGCGACGAGTTAATGAAGACCTTTTTGGAGAGCGTGCGCGAAAACAAAGACTTGCGCCGCAAAGCGGAAGCGTCGCTTGCCGATGTTCATGCCAGTTTTACGGTTGCGTCGGCGCTCACGTCCGAACAGGTTTTGGAAGAATCGCTCATCTATCCGAAAAACGAGATTTCGCTTTCGGTCTCTACGCGCAACATTATGAGCGTCAATGTGCCGGAGTATGAATTTCATAACACAAAGCAGACAGACGGTCTTTACAGCTACGGCTTTGCATTCACGACCGGGGAGCTTGACGACGCAGTCGGAAAGCTAGACGCGCTTACTCCGCTCCTTTTACGCCTTGCCGAAACGGAGAAACGTTCGCAGATGTTGGCTGAGGAGATCGAAAAAACACGCCGCCGCGTCAATGCGTTGGAATACACCATGATTCCGCAGTTGGAGGCCACCATTCGGGTCATAACCATGAAACTTGGCGAAAACGAGCGCGGAAACCTCACAAGGCTCATGAAAGTCAAGGATATGATGGTCAAGCAAACGCTTGAAAATGCGAAAGCCGCCGAATAAGGCGGCTTTTGCCGGTTATATTCGGCATCCGCCAAAAGGGGAATATACATGAAAAACGAACATACGGTACTTTACCAGTTAACCGAAACCAGCCCATTTATGATGTCGTTCGTTATCGTTACCAAACAGAATAACGCTATCATCATCGACGGCGGCATGGAGGCCGATATGCCGCTTTTGAAAGAATATGTCGGGAACCGCCACATTTCCGCCTGGATTCTGACCCATGCGCACAGCGACCATATCGACGGTTTTGTTTCGGAAATGCGCAAAAACGGCGGCAAGGATTTTGATATTGAGAAAATCTACTACAATTTTCCACCGTACAGCCTGGTGGACAAACGGGATGTTCCGGACTACGACTATTTCAAAAGCGAATTGGATGAGATGCTTCCGGCTTTTAACGAAGTCTTGCCGCTTTTCAAGGAAAAAACACATATTACCCACCAAGGCGAATCCATACAGATCGACGAGGTAAAAATCGATTTTCTGTTTTCGTATCACAAAGAGCTTGTGTCCAATCTGATGAATGACAGCTCCCTCGTGTTCAAAATCACCACGTCGAACACAAGCGTCCTGTTTTTAGGCGATCTTGGCCCTGAGGGCGGCGACAAGCTATATGAGGAATCCATGCGCTTATTGAAAGCCGATATGGTGCAGATGGCGCATCACGGTCATATGAACTGCAGCATGGAGGTATATGCCGCCATTCAGCCCAAGGCCTGCCTTTGGTGTTGCGCGGATTGGCTGTACAAGGAACCTGCGTTCTGCGGCAGACTGGCCGACCGGGAAACGCTTTGGAAACAAGGGCGTCAGAGAATGTTCGGCACGGAAGTGACACGCCGTTGGATGGACATTTTAGGCGTGAAAAAACATTATGTCACCAAAGACGGAACCAATAAAATTATCCTCTAATCGTTTCTTAAATTTTGCGTCCGACTGTATTTTTACAGTCGGATGCTGAGCGTGTCGCAAAACTGCGTTTTACGACACGGAAACAGATTCGTACGCTCGCGCCACATGCCCAAAAGCTCCGCTTTTCGACACGCGCGAATCTATCGGTGAAAAATCCGTGGCACATGTCCCCGGATTTTCCGAATTTTTATTAAAATCGGGCTTCGCCCGAAAAGTCTTATAGACTTTTGCAACAATCTGTGCGTCCGACTGTAATTTTACAGTCGGACGCTTGCTTTTGCTTGCAGAAAGTGTTATAATAAAACCGATTTCTGATACCGGAAAGGACGGTTTTCCATGATTGCCGATACGCACGTTCACACACGTCTTTCCCCTGACGCGCCGCAGGACAGCGATAATACGCTTTTTCCCGCTTTGTCCGAGGCCGAAAGAAAAGGCTTGCAATACTTAGCCATAACCGAGCATTGCGATATTCTCACCGGGCCGGGGTGCTATAACGCGGATTTTGATGCATATGAAACAGCGCTGCGCACGGCACAGGACGAACAGTTAAAGGCCGGCCGCAGTCCGACGCGGCTTCTTTTCGGCATTGAACTTGCCCATGCGCACACGCAGAAAAACGCTGCCGCCAAAATGCTTGCCGCGCATTCTTTCGATTTTGTGCTCGGCTCTTTGCATCTTCCGCGCGACGGCGTCGATTATTGGGCTGCCGATTATCAGAAAAACCATGACGATAAGGCGCTTTTTGACGCTTATGAATCGTATGTCGGCGAACTGTACGAAATCGCCTCCGTCTGCGATTTTGATTCGTTGGCGCACTGCACCTATCCGTTACGCTATTTTGCACGCTGCGGCCGTCTGAAAGCCGTGTGCGAAACGCCGTCGCACTTTGTACCGCTGTATGCCGATGTGTTCCGCAAACTCATCGAGCGCGGCAAAGCGCTTGAAATCAACACTTCCATGATTGACGAACGGGGGATGATCCAACCGACGGTTGACCTGATAAAGCTGTATCGGGAGCTTGGCGGACGGTTTGTCACGATCGGTTCGGATTCGCACGATTTCCACCTCATCGCACGCGGTGTTGAAACGGCGGAAAAGCTGTTGCAGGAGACCGGGTTTGAGGGCGTCACCGTGTTTGTCGAAAGAAAAGCGCGGATCATTCCCTTTGAAAACGGCAAAAACAATTGACCCGGAAGAGCCGGAAAAACTTTCTTGCAAAAAGGGATTGACGGATTCAACGAAAAAATGTATAATAGACTTGTATATTTATAAAAACAGGAAAGGTACGGTATAATGAACAGCACGGTTTATAACAGTAAAAATAAACTCCGTTTGGTTATTATCGCAGTCATTCTGCTTATCCCGACAGCGCTTGCCGCTTATTTTGCTTTACATAAGGACACTGACGCCGTTGCGTCGCATCGCTTGACACAGATTTCTGTCACATCCCCCTATGGCGGCACAATTACTCTTACCGATGAAAAATCTTTTGAATTGTACGCCTCGGTCATCGAACACGCCGCTTTAATTGATGAAAACTTCCGCGATATTTCGGCGGACACGCCTTATTCCGTCACGCTTACCGAAAACGACGGCGTTGTGCGTTCCTATTCGTTTTATATGGTAAATTCCTCGGACGGCTGTATCATCACCGACGCGGAGGGCAAGTATTATCTGCTTTCCGAAAAAAACGCAACGTCTCTCTTGGCACGAAGTGAATTTGCCACGGTCAATGCCTTCGCCGTTGTACCGAATGCCGTCATTTCGGGACTGGGCGAAACGCCGCTTTTCATCGCAGCTAACGGCGGCTCTTGGAATTACCGTGCCGCGGACGGCTCGTTTGCCTCTAAGGAACTTGCCGATTCCGGCGAACGCACGACGGTCAAAATCAGCCTTTCCGCCATCGGAGAGCTGTCCTTTGCCAGCGATACGGTGCCCGATTCGGTGTCTGTCACCGTCTCCAAAGACGGTGTCGTCAAGCATGAGGGCGAATATGCAAACCTTCTGAATGCCGATGTAATGAGCGAGAACGACACATACTACGACCTTGTGATCCGTGCCGAATGGACGCAAAAGGAGGATTCCTCCTATTACGGCAGTGTGACCTATGCCGCAACGCTTCTTTATGACGTTGCACCGACTTATTCCATGACCAACGACGGCAAGATCAACAAGGGCGATTTCAAGGTCATCAAGATCCGCAACTTCAACGACGGCGACCATCTGTATGCTTCTTGCACGGCTTATCCGTTCCCGGCTGAATTAAACGTTTATCGCTTTGCCGACGGAAACTCCTATGCGTTTCTTCCGGCCGAATATGTCTTTATCCCGGCAACTGCCTGCGATCTCGTTCTTACGCTTTCGGACGGTTCGTCCCAGACGCTCCGCTTAAATCTTCGCGAGGGCAAAAATCCCTCCTCCGAAAAGCAGGATCGCATGGTAAGCGACACGAATCTGCAAAGCGTCTTTACCGAAGCCGCCTTTACCGAATTGGAAACCACCATTGCGCAAAAGACCGCATCCACCAACCCCACGCCGCTGTGGGACGGAAAATTCGTCTATCCGGACGCGGACAACAAAGGTACAGTCGGCAAGGGTATGGCCGGATACGGCACTTACCGCGCCGTAAAATCCCTGTATCAGAAAGAATACTTCCACTATGGATTGGATATCGCCATGAATGAGGGCGACGCAGTCTATGCCGCCAACAACGGAAAAGTCGTGTTTGCCGGAAATCTGACGCTGACCGGCAATACCGTCATCATCGACCACGGTTGTTCGATGTTTACCTATTACTATCACCTGTCAAGCTTAAACGTTTCCGAGGGCGATACCGTTTCAAAATCCGGCGTCATCGGTGCGGCCGGTTCGACCGGCTTTGCCGTCAAAGCAGGGACAACGGTCTTTGAAGTGCAAAGTCAGGTTCATTTTGCCGCAAGCCTGAACGGCAAGTATATCAACCCGTATTACCTGTGGAAATACGATATTTCCTATCCCAATTAAAAGACATCTGAAAAACGACAGCGCGGACAAGACTTTCTAAGTTCTTGTCCGCGCTTTTTACATTCTGACCGGTTAAAAAGGCATATTCACTTGTCCAACAGCTTGTTCAGCTCATCCCGGAATGTTGTGATATCCTTGAACTGGCGATAGACCGACGCAAAGCGCACATAGGCGACCTCGTCCAACTCTTTCAGCTTATCCATGACAAGCTCGCCGATCTCGGTGGTGGAAATTTCGTTTTTCATGGTTGCCTGCAAGCTCTGTTCAATGTCACTGACGGCATTTTCGAGCTGCTGCATGGTGACCGGACGTTTTTCGCAGGCACGGACAAGACCGTTGAGCAGTTTCATGCGATCAAACGATTCGCGCGTTTTGTCTTTTTTTACCACCACAAAGCTGACGCTTTCGATGGTTTCAAAGGTGGTAAAGCGTTTCTGACATTTCAAGCACTCGCGTCGGCGACGAATGCTGTTGCCTTCATTGGCCGGACGGGAATCGAGCACTTTGCTTTCGGGATGTCCGCAGGCGGGGCATTTCATGGGGATTCACAGCCTTTCGTTACGTTTCTGATATAACTATATTTTAACACAAAAAAACGCTGTTTGCAACAGTTTTTTATAAGTTACGGTTTACCCGATTTCAAAAAAGGAGAAAAAACATGAAAAACCTTATACGATCCGGAATCAATAAATTTGACAAACACTATGCCGAAATGGAAAAACCGGCAAGAATCGCTTTGCGCACCGGGCTTTTGGTGGTTGCGTCAGCCAGTCTGGTTCTATTATCCATGCTCTGCCATGCCGAAAGCGCCGCACGGTTCAGAGAGCTTTATGAGGCGTTGCCGGCGCTGGCGGCCTCTGTGCCGATCGTTTTTGCCGGCGCGGCGGCGATCGATTGGGTAATTAAAGGAAAATAAAGTGAAAACGACAAAATTCGACGTTTTTCGTTTTTTTAGTTAAAACAGTTGACAAAACGATATGCATTGGCTATAATAGTCTCATGAAGATAACACAACTATTTTCCGGTTATTCTGCTTACGAAAAGCGGAAAATTCTGTTCCGGCATGTTCTGTATATGGCGGCAATTGCGCTGCTGGCGTTTTTCGGGTGTCCGTTTGAGAGAATTTTACATATTCCCTGCCCCTGCTGCGGCGTAACACGGGCTTGGCTTGCATTTTTCCGCGGCGATCTGCGGACTGCCTTTACGTATCATGCCCTTTTTCCGGTATTGCCGTTGTTTTTATGGCTCTGTCTGCACCGGGACGCGCGCTTTATGCGCCAAATCACCGGCCGCCGCGGCCGATACGTTTTGGACGGTTTTCTCATCGCGTTTGCAGTACTTCTTCTTTTAAACCATATTTTCCGCATGATACTCGGAAATGCGGTTATTGTTTACAAAACATTTTAAGGAAACAACATACTTGCAAAACAGGTGTTTTTGCACGGTTGTAATATATTTTTTCGGGAGGCACCAACCATGGATGCACAAAAAGTCGATATGTTTATCATGACCAATCAGAAGAATCTTCCGGCAGACAAAATCATTCTTGTCAAGGAAAAAATGCTGGCGGCAGATGAAAGCAAGTTCAACCTGCTCACCACAGTGGACATCAAGGACACGACCACGCTTCTTTTAATTTCAATCTTTCTTGGCGGACTTGGTATTGACCGTTTTATGTTAGGCGATATCGGCATGGGCATTTTAAAGCTTTTGACCGGCGGTGTCTGCGGAATTCTGACGATTATTGACTGGTTTACGGTTCAGAACCGGACGCGTGAGTTGAACTACAACAACATTATGATGGTTCTGTAAAGAATGCGGCTTTTCAAAAAGCCGCGCAAAAAGATTTGCATTTTAAGCCGCACGGTGCGTCTATACACGCCGTGCGGCTTTTGCATTTTTGGAAAAAAGCAAAAAGGGTGGCTGGGGAGCCGTGTTACTTTTGCGAAAGTAACCAAAGTGGCACTTTTGGGAGGCTTTTCGTTTCTCGAAAAGTTTCCAAAAGAGACGTTTTACGTTCTTTTTGCTTCTGCAAAAAGAACCAAAAAGCAGCCGCGAGGGTTGCGACCCTCCCGACTCCCGGGGAACGGTTCAAAACCCGTGCGGCGGAATTTTAGATGAGATTTGAAAAGTCCAGCGCATTAAGATTTTTTGCAAAAATTTGTTAGTGCCGTAATACGCACGGCCATGTTTTGAACCGGTGCGAAAAGGAGATTTTACAGCAGACGCATAATCGGGTTTTTGCAGAAAATCGAAGTTGCGGTGCGTGCTTGACGCCGCAAACGGTCGTTTAAAAGAGAAACTGCACGTTATCTTTGTTGCGGTGGGAATGGAAAATCGGTGTGAGTTAGTAGAAAGCTTAGTGCAAAATCATGGCTTGGCATGACACAAAAAGTAATGTGAACTGATAAAAACTTTGAGATTTATCCAAAATGTTTTTGTGTGCAGAAAACTTGAAATTTTGCATTCTCACCCCAAACTATCCATTTTTTAAATAACAACTTTCTGTCCCCTCAAAAACAACTTCCACCAAACTCTCCCATTCCATGAAACACATAACCTGCTGTCCACCCAAATCAGAGCTTGCCTTTTTATAAAAAATCACAAATCCTTACGCAGTAAAGCTACCCTTTCGCACCGGTTCAAAATATTTCCGAGCTATATCGCACAAGGCTGCAAATTTTCGTAGAAATTTTCTGATAGACACATTGCTTGTGTTTTAGCAAGTAATCCCCACGCTCGGAATTTTGAACCGCTCCCCGGGAGTCGTGAGGGTCGCAACCCTCACGTCTGCTTTTTGGTTCTTTTTGCAGAAGCAAAAAGAACGTAAAACCGTCCCTTTTATGCTTTTCGTAAAACGAAAAGCACTCTTTTCAGACTTTCCGGAAAAGTCAAGCCTTCCCAAAGTGTCACTTTGGTTACTTTCGCAAAAGTAACAACGGCTCCCGGCACCTCCCCTGCCGGGACTGGCCCTTCACGCCCCACGTGAAAAGAGGCAGGCGGCACAGCCGCCTACCTCTGACGCTCACTCATGGCAAGATATAGCTTCGTCAGACGCTCCGCCTCAGTCACAATATCGTACCCAGCGTCCCGTGCGATCTGCACCCCGTCGGAACGCCTTCTTCCGGCACGCGCCAGCGCGTCGATTTCTGTTGCCCATTCGCTGTCGGGAGCTTTTAAAGACAAACGTCTCGCCCCTTGCGAAAGCACTACTTCATCCGTTACCGCATCCGAAAACAGACAGGCAAGCCCTGCCGCCTGCGCCTCAATTCCCACGACAGGCAATCCCTCGAACAGCGACGGCAAAACAAATACATCAAACGCCTGATACCATTCGTTTACATTGCTTTGCAGTCCGGCAAAATATACCTTGTCTTTGATGCCAAGCATCGCCGCCTTGGCACGGAGCCTGTCTTCCAATTCTCCCTCACCGATGAGTGCGAGCACTGCATGAGGATTGATCTTCACATATTCCGCAAAAATATCGAGCAAACGCGTATGGTTTTTCTGGACATTAAGCCGCCCGACATGGCCGATAACGGTCTTGTCGCCAAAACCGTGAGCAGACCGGATTTCGGCGCGCACCGATTCGTTAAAGGCAAATTTGTCGAGAGAGATGGCGTTGCGTAAGATATGCCCCCGCTTTTCCCAGTTCTTTTTGCCGAAAAACCAGATGCCGGCATCCCGGCCGCAGCTCCATAAATCGGTTGCACTGTAAGGTAAAAACTGTTTGCAAAACAGTTTGAGGGGATATTTGTAATCACGGATAATGCGCGTGTTGTGCGCATGTGCAATCCGCACCCCTACCCCGGCCTTTTTGGCAGCGTTCAAAGCATATACTCCCATGGCTTCGTTGTGCGCATGAACGATTTTGATACTTTTATCCTTTTGAAGAATGCCGCCGACAAAGCGCAAATAATCCGAATAGTGCAAGGGATTCAAGCCCGGACTGACATACACCTGACCGCCCATGGAGCGAACCTCGTCATCGTAATCGCCGGGTTTGGGCTTATTGGCGAGGAATTCAAACTGAATCCGCTCTCGGTCCATGTGCCGATAGTAATTCATCAACATCGTTTCGATTCCGGCTCTGTCCATATTGCTGACCGAATGAAGTATTTTTAACATAATTTCGATTTCCCACCCGTTTTCTTCGCAAGAATCCATAAAATATTTTTCGGTTTCGGTTCATATACTGCCTGTGAGAAATAAGTAATATAAATTTCCCCTTAAATAGTAGTATATCACAAAAACAGAGGAAAGTCAAACGGTTTGACCGTGTTTGCACATCGGGTAAATTAAAGCCTTTTTAAAACAATTTTTGTACATGTTCCACAAACAATCGTCGAAAATCCTGTTGATTTTTGCATATTGCAAATAAATGTGAAGTGGTTTATAATAATAAGTAGAATATCATACTTTTATCGCTCGGAGCAGATCCGTCCGACGAAAAGTGATACTTGATAATCAATGAAAGGGGCAGTATCAATGGCAAATCTCTCGGTTAGCACCAAAAACATCAAGAATGTGTGTCTCCTCGGACACGGAGGAAACGGAAAGACGTCGCTCGCAGAATCCATGCTTTATTTAGCGAAAGAAACCGATCGTCTCGGTAAGACATCGGATGGAAATACAGTCAGCGATTATGATCCGGAAGAAACCAAACGCAAATTTTCGATTTCCGCGTCGGTTTTGCCGGTTATGTGGAAAGGCAGTAAGATCAATTTTGTTGATACGCCCGGTACGCTTGATTTCGCAGGCGAGGTCGTGCAAAGCCTTCGCGTATGCGGAACGGCACTCATTGTCATGGACGCCAAGAGCGGCGTTGACGTCGGAAGTGAACTTGCGTGGGAACGCGCCACGGCTCTCGGTGTTCCAAAAGCGTTTTTCATCAACAAAATGGACGACGACAATGCTAATTTCGGCCGCACCATTGAGCAGATGCGCGAGGTGTTCGGTCAGGCGATCTGCCCGGTGGCGATTCCGATCATTGTGGATCGCAAACCGCTCGGCTTTGCCGATCTTATCACCATGAAAGGCTATGAATACGTCAAAGACGGCACACAAAAGGAAATGCCGATTCCCGAAGAGAGCTTGCAGAAGATCTTAGGTTTCCGGGATATGTTAATGGAGGCGTTAGCGCTGACCGGCGACGATCTTATGGAAAAATTCTTCGCCGGTGAAGCTTTCACGGAAGAAGAAATGTTTGCCGCCATGAACAAGGGAATCATTGACGGCACGATCGCACCGGTCATGGTCGGTTCGGCTTCCACGCTCATGGGCATTGCGCCGTTATTGAATATCATTGCGGATTCTTTCCCGAATCCGCTTGACCGCAAGGGGGAACGCAACGAAAACGGAGAAGAAGTAAAGCCCGATCCGAACGGGGAAACGGCTGTATTCGTTTTCAAGACAATTGCCGACCCGTTTGTCGGAAAAATGTCGTTCTTCAAGGTAATGAACGGCACGCTGAAAAAAGATATGACGCTTACCAATCTGACGAACGGTACAGCGGAAAAATTTGCGCACATCTATTTTATCCGCGGAAAGAAGCAGACCGAAGTGGAAGAAATCGTCTGCGGCGATATCGGCATGACGGCAAAGCTTACGGCAACCGGCACAAACGATACGCTCGGCGGAAACAAGAAATATGCGCCGGTCGAATTTCCGCATCCTTACATGCGTATGGCAATCGTTCCGAAAGCCAAGGGCGACGAAGATAAGATTTCAACGGCGGTAGCGCGCATGTTGGAAGAAGACCCGACGTTACGCTATGAAAACAACGCCGAAACCAAGCAGATGCTGTTGTACGGGTTAGGCGACACGCATTTGGATGTAGTAGTCTCCAAATTAAAGACGCGCTATGGTGCAAATGTGGAACTTGTCGAAGCACGCGTACCGTACCGCGAAACCATAAAGAAACGCGTGCAGGTCGAGGGCAAACACAAGAAACAATCGGGCGGCAGCGGTCAATACGGTCATGTTAAAATTACGTTTTCACCCGGCGAAGCCGACGGTTTGACCTTTACGCAGAGCGTTGTCGGCGGAAGTGTGCCGAAAGGATTTTATCCGGCGGTGGAAAAGGGACTGTTAGAGGCTATGCAAAAAGGGGTGCTCGCCGGATTCCCGGTGGTAAACCTTGCGGCAGACTTGTTTGACGGTTCGTATCACCCGGTGGATTCCAACGAAATTTCGTTCAAGCTTGCCGCAAAGCTTGCCTATAAAGAAGGACTTCCCAAGGCAAATCCGGTCATTTTAGAGCCGGTGGGGACGTTAAAAGTACGCGTGCCGGACAGCTTGGTGGGCGACGTCATCGGCGACTTGAACAAGCGCCGGGGCAGAGTGTTGGGCATGAATCCGGATGAACATGCAAAAGGCCGCACTATCGTGGAAGCAGAAGTGCCTATGGCGGAAATGTCCGGCTATACGATTGCGCTCCGTGCCCTGTCACAGGGCCGCGGCACGTTTGAATACGAGTTTACGCGCTATGAAGAAGCGCCTGCCAATGTTGCGCAGAAAATCATCGAGGATGCCAAGAAGAATGCTGTGGAAGAATAACGTACAAGGGCTGCACGCCCTTGACCTCGGTCTCTTTTCTTAAAAGAAAAGAGACGCAAAAGAATTTGAAATTTGCGCCCAATGGGTTGAATACTCAACTCCATTGGGCGCTTTTTGGAAAGCAAGAAAATATAAGTTTAAAAACAATATGAAAGTGCGTTTCCGGGCAATACCGCAAAACGTACTTTTAATCATAATGTGTTTTGCAGAAAAGGCGTTTACCGTGGCTTTTCATAACCACTTGCTATCCCCTTATATTTATATCAAAAAAGAGGACGCGTTTCATCCCAGAGTATTCCGGGATGAAACGCGTCAAAATACAAATTCTTTTGCCAGGCTTTTCTTCTAAGAAAAGCCGCGTTTTCCCTCATCCGCCCCGTCAATTGTCCAAGGGCGCATTTCTCTCGTTACTTTTTCCGATACGCCGTCTTGACGTTGTCCGCGCCGAGGATCTCGCCTAATAAATCAAACATCGTCGTATTTAACCGTATGCCGCCTGACAGCTTCACCGTCCGGTTTTCTGCGGAAAAGTGCAAAATCACGGGTGTCTGGCCATACTCGAAGATTTCAAGCAGCCGCCGTACCCTGAAAAATTCCTTGCCCTTTTCGTCCGGCATGCGTAAATACAAGCATAGCGGATTGCCCGATGCGTCATATAACGGCGGCAGGGCGTTTTTTGGCCGTTCCTCCGGCTTTTTCCGTTTTTCACCGACAGAACTCGCTTGACCGGGTTCTGCCGGAATCGTTCCGGCCTTTCCAAAATGCGAAAAACTGACGGTAAATTTGCCGCTTTCCGCTGTGTTTTCCTTGTGAATGACCGCGCTTTGCTGACCGGTAATCGGGTGCTTTCCGTTTTCCGAGGCCGGTACGGCACGGCTTACGAGAATCTTTCCCTCTCGAAGCGGTTCGCCGTTATCATCCGTTTCATCCGTATCCTTGAACGAAAGCTCACCGGTGACTGCCGCCACCTTTCCGGTTTCCAGAATCGTACCGAGCGTTTCAAACATTTTGGGGAACAAAATGGCCTCAATACTGCCAAACTCGTCTTCAATCGTAAGAAACGCCATGCGGCTGCCGCTCTTGGTTGACGTAATCTTTTTTGAAGTTACAAGCCCTAAGACCGTCACCGCGTCTTTTTCGTGAAGAAACGGCGTTTCGCCGTCCGCCGGATTGGCGCTGGCCGCGATATCGCTCGTCTTGACAGCGTTCATAGCCTTGGCGGTCTCGCTGTACCGTTCGAGCGGATGGCCGGTCAAATAGATGCCGGCTACCTCTTTTTCAAGCCCCAAGCGTTCCATAACGTCTAATTCCGGAATGTCCGGATAGTCGATGTGCAAAGCATTGAACGCGTCAGAATCGGAGTTTCCTGCCGCGCTCATGGCTGAAAACATGTCGTATTGCCCCGAAACGCTCATGCGGTTCCGTCGGGCAAGCGCGTCGGACGCCGCTTCATAAACGGCAAGAAGCTGACTGCGCTTTTTCCCGAAGCAGTCAAACGCACCGCTTTTGATAAGGCATTCCAGCATATGCTTGTTGAGTTCCCCCTGCGGCATACGCACAAGGAACTCCTCCAACGACTTGAACGCGCCGTTTTCGCGCTCTTTTACCACTTTGTCGATAAAATTGTGTCCCACGCCCTTGACGGCAAGAAGTCCGAACCGGATTCCGTTTCCCTCGGCGCGGAACGACGCAAAGCTCTTGTTGATGTCCGGCGGCAGAATGCCGATTCCAAGGGATTTGCATACATCGATATAGAACGCGACCTTGGCGGTGTTGTCTAAAACGCTGTCCAACAGGGCACACATATATTCTTTCGGATAGTGCGCTTTTAGGTAAGCCGACCGATAGGATAAAAACGCATAACACGCTGCATGGGACTTGTTGAACGCATACTTGGCAAATTCGCTCATCTCATCGTACAGCGCCTTGGCCGCCTCTTCCGATACGCCGTTGGCAATCGCACCAATGCATTCCACACTGCCGTCCTCACGCTTTTTGCCATAGAGGAAATATTCGCGTTCCTTTTCCATGACCGCTATTTTTTTCTTGCTCATCGCGCGCCGCACAATGTCGGCCCGTCCGTAGGAATACCCGGCTAACGTGCGGAAGATCTGCATGACCTGCTCTTGGTAAACGATACAGCCGTTGGTTACGTCTAAAATATCCGCAAGAGCCGGTACGGCATACTTTATCTTTTCGGGATTTTTGCGGTTTTCAAGATATTTCGGAATGCTTTCCATCGGTCCGGGGCGATAGAGCGATATGGCGGCGGTGATATCTTCGATACTCTCCGGTTTCATGCGGCAGAGTAAACTTTTCATGCCGCCCGATTCCAACTGGAATACGCCGTCGGTGTTGCCCGACCCGATCAGTTTATAGGTTTTGGCGTCCGAAAGAGAAACGCGCGCTATGTCAAAATCCGGTTCTTTCCGGCGCACGGCCTTTTCGGCATCCGAAATGACCGTAAGATAGCGAAGCCCCAAAAAGTCGATTTTGAGTAATCCTAAATCGGCAATCGTGTTCATGGTGAACTGCGTGACTACCGCGCCGCGGTTTTCGGCCAGCGGCACATAATCGCTCACCGGTTTATCGGTAATGACGACGCCGGCTGCGTGGATCGACGCATGCCGCGGCATTCCTTCCAGTTTCTTGGCAACGTCTATCATGTGACGGAGCGTCGGGTCGCTTTCATAGATATCCGAAAGCGTCTTGCTCTCGCTCATGGCGCGGTCAAGCGTCATGCCGATAGCAAACGGCACGTTTTTGGCAACGCTGTCCACCTCCGCATAGGAAAGCCCCATAACGCGGCCTACATCGCGGATAGCCTGCCGCGCCGCCATCGTGCCAAAGGTCACGATCTGCGCCACATGGTCTTTTCCATACTTTTCAGCCACATATTCGATGACTTCGCCGCGGCGTTCATAGCAGAAATCCACGTCAAAATCCGGCATGCTCACGCGTTCCGGATTTAAAAACCGCTCAAACAGCAACCCATACTTGATTGGATTGACATCGGTAATACCAAGGGCAAACGCCGCAAGGCTTCCGGCGCCCGATCCGCGTCCCGGACCGACCGGAATACCCTCTTTTTTGGCGTGGAAAATAAAGTCGTTGACAATCAGATAGTATTCGGCATATCCCATGCGCACAACGACATCCAATTCATACGCAAGCCGCTCCTCGTAGAGCGCCTTGTCATAGGGCTCGCCTGCCGCGTCCATTTCGGAAAAACGACGCTGTAGCCCTTCCCGGCACAGTTTTACAAGATAATCCTTGGACGAAAGCCCATCCGGCGGATAAAAGGCAGGTAAAAACAGTTTATCAAACTCAAAATCAAAATTGCATTTTTCGGCGATTTTTACGGTATTTTCTATGGCGTCGGGCCGCTCGGCAAACAGATTTTGCATCTGGTCGCCGGTTTTCAAATAAAACTCGCGCGTTCCGAAAGCAAACGAACTGCGCTCGGCTAACGTCTTGTTCATCTGGATGGCCATGAGAATCTCTTGATTTTCGGCGTCATTCTCCGAAAGATAATGTACGTCGTTGGTAGCGACAAGCGGAATGCCCAAAGAATCCGAAAAGCCGCACAGAACTGTGTTGACGGTTTTCTGCTCGCGCAGCGAATGATCCTGCAATTCTAAATAGAAATTATCTTGGCCGAAAATTTCATTCAATAACAGCGCGTGCTGTTTGGCTCCGGCTGTATCGCCGCTTAAAATGTGTTTGGGGATATAGCCACTGAGACAGGCAGACAAGGCAATAAGCCCCTCGTGGTGTTCGCGCAGCAGCTCGATATCGGCGCGCGGCTTGCTGTAAAAGCCCTCGGTAAACGCTTGGGATACGATCTTGATCAAATTTTCATAGCCTGTCCGGTTTTTGCATAAGAGAACTAAGTGCGAATAGTTGCCATCCTCGTTTTTCGTGTTTTTTTCCTTATCAAAACGCGAACCGGGCGCGACATAGATCTCACATCCAATGATCGGCTTTATATTTTCAGCCTTGCAGGCACGGTAAAAGTCCACCGCACCGTACATGACGCCATGGTCGGTAATGGCGCAGGCCTTTCCGCCCGCTTTTTTCACGGCCGCCGGAATTTCGGATATGCGGCATGCGCCGTCAAGCAGGCTGTATTCACTGTGCAGGTGCAGATGCACGAAATCTGTCATAAAGTCCGACCTCTTTTCTTGCCGTTTTATTTTTTAAAAGCACACTTACCGGAAATGCCGTTCGCTTTTTCGTAAATTTCAATGATTTTGTTCAATCGGTGGTTGACACAGCTCTTGGTGATGGGAGGTTCATGAAGAGCGGCTAACTCAGACAGGTTCAAGGACGGGTTTTCAAGCTTTAACGCCGCAGTCGTCTGCAAGACCTCCGAAAGCGTATCGATCTCGCCGGTCTCGTAAAAATAGCGGATCGCGTCCAATTGCCGCTTTCCGGCTGTGGCGGTCTTTAACATGTTGGCGGCGTCAAAATTGGTTTTGCGGTTACAGTCGTTGCGCACCTGCTTTTCAATGATGACTTCCAAAAAATCAAAAGCACATTTTTGAGCGCCGATGTAGTTCAAAAAGCCGAAGATGACCTCGCCGTCCTTGAAATAGACAATGTCCGACGAACGGCGCGCCGAAATACCGGCTTCAAAGCCGTTTTCCTCCAACACTTTTGCAAGAGAAGCCGCCTTGTCACGGCCGTACACTTTCATTTCCAGATGATGCCCCTTTTCCGGCGAATTGACACTGCCGGAAGCCATAAAAACGCCGCGTAAAAAGTGCGGCGCGCAGGCGCTGCACCGGAAAAGTCCGCGGTCAATTCCGCTTTCTTCGCTCTGTTTCGGAAAAGCAAGTCCTGCGGCATAGGCGGCTTTGCAGCACAGCTTTTCGATTTTTGAACCGTGCAGGCTTTTTTTCACCTTGCCGGTAAAGGTCAGTTTTTCCTCACTGCCGCCGGGGGCTTTGATATATTTTTTCGGCGGTGTTTTGACCGCACGCTTGATCTTTTTTTTAGTCATAGCTGTTCCCGTTTTTTATTTTATCATTCGGATCTCCGGCACAAGCTCCACGCCGAACGTCTGCAAAACCTTGGCGCGTACCTCCGAAAGCAGTTTTTCAACGTCCTCCGAAGTTGCTCCGCCTTTATTGATGACAAACCCGGCATGTTTTTCGGACACGCACGCGCCGCCGACCGCATAGCCCTTCAAGCCGCACTTTTCAATCAGTTCGCCGGCAAAATAGCCCTCGGGACGTTTGAACGCACTGCCGCAAGAGGGATATTCCAGCGGCTGTTTTTCCTTGCGCCGTTTCAAAAGCTCCATGGCCTCATTCAGAGCGGTCTTGCCTGGGTCATCGGCAAGGGCGAGGGTAGCGCCTAAAATCACGCCGTTTTTCTGTTGAAAGACGCTGGAGCGGTAGCCGAACGCGCAATCCTCTGCCGGAATTTCGGAAACTTCGTCCGAATCGGTATCAAAAAAACGTACCGATTTTACAATATTCTTCATTTCCGAACCGTAGGCGCCGGCATTCATAAACACCGCTCCTCCGACTGTGCCGGGAATGCCGTAAGCAAAAGAAAGTCCGGAGAATCCGGCGCGGCACATTTCAAGCGCAAGCGCCGTGAGCGACATGCCGCAAGACGCATAGACCAAAGCGCCGGAGGGCGTTTTCTCGGTTTTCACGGATTTCACACCGGTGGTGATGACCGGAACAAAATCCAAGATCCCGTCAGGAAGAAGGACATTTGACAGGTTTCCGAGGACAAAACAGCGTTTTTTTTCGTCCATTAAATGGCGAACCGTGTCACATAACGCGTCCTCGGTATCGGGAAAATAAGCTTCGGGCGCAAGGCCGCCGGTACGCATGGAAGAGAGTTTAGACATATCGGTATTTTTTCTTAAAAGCTCGTTCATGGCGGTTACTCCGTTATTTCAGAATGATAAAGGGGTTCAAGCGTCGCAAGGGACTTTGCGACACGCTCTTTTAAATTGTATGCAGCCGGTATGCCGGAATTGCAAAAAAGGCTGTCGTGTAATGTGTATACGCGACAGCCCGTGTGAAAACAAATTTCGGTTTTTAATATTTACGCAAGATATTCTTTTAAGCTTGCCGGAATCTTTTCGACTTCCACAGACGCGGTCATAGTGAAATTCACGTTTTGTGCGGTCAAAAGGGGTGTTACCTTTCCGGCAAAGCTTTCAAAGCCTGCCATATCGTCCTTGCAGATTTTGAGTGCCGAATCGATAAATAAATCCGTTAAGTCGTAATTGCTGGCGAGAATGCCGCAAACGAAACCGTATAATTTTTCCCAGTCATCGACGCCGTAATCCGAAATATTGATAAGTCTTGTTGCGGAATTGATTTCATGGATAAGCTTAGAGCCCTGTTCGATGCAGACGACGCTGCCTTTGGTGGTGTTCTGAGCCGTGTTGACCATTTCGATCAGATTCTTGGTTTTGCCCGAACCTTTTAATCCTGCAAAGATCTTGAACATAGTGACTGCCCCTTTTCGTAATATTTGTCAAGAAACGGACAATCCGTCTGTCTCTTAACTTCACCTATATGATACACTTTTTTCCGGCTCTTGTCAAGACGATTTTGTAAATATCGGGCGTTTTGACGTAAATTTCAGATTTCTTTCACATCCGCCTGCCGCCCATTTTTGAACACATGTCAAAATACGACATTTTGCGCGTTTTTTCTTGCTTTTCACCGCTATCTGTGATAAGATAAAAGAAATATGTCTTATCCGATATCCGCAAGAATTCACTTTCCGAAATTGATGCCCCTATGGGAGGTTCTATGAAAAAATTATCCGTTTTTCCAATCGGTTTTGCCTTTGCCGGCTGCTTTCTCGGCGTCGGATGCATGTCCGGCGAAGAAACCTATCAGTTTTTCGGCACGTTCGGCCTTTCGGGAATAGCCGGTGTGTTGGCGGCTGTGACAGCTCTTGTACTGCTCAATCTTTTGATTGCCTATATTGTACGCAAAACCGGCGACGCGCGTATCGACCATGTAGTGGTCGGAACGTCAAATAAAACCTTGCTCGCCCTGACCGGCACCTTTGAAATGCTGGTTTTCTTCGGAACGTATGTTGTGACCGCCGCCGGTGCAGGCGCACTTCTTGAAATGCTGACCGGGCTTCGCGGCGCGCATATCTGGGGCGCTTTCCTTTTCTGCTTTTTGATTTCCGTTATTGCCATCCGCGGCATTACGGGACTTGTGCATCTGTTTTCGGCAGTCGTGCCGGTTTTGGTGCTTGCCGCCTTTGTGTCCAGTTTGGTTACGGTTATTAAGAACCCCTCTTTTGATTTTACTCCCTCTGCGGCGGTTCACCCTTTGATTCCGAATGCAGCACTTGGTGCATTGACTTTTACTTCTTATAATGTTTTCTGCTCTATCGGTGTTCTGTGCCCGATCGGTTTGCAAAGCAAAAGTAAAAAATCTATTGTGCTTGGCACAGTCTTTGGCGGCATTTTACTTGCCTTGCAAATGCTCGGTGTTTTTTCGGCTCTTGCCGCTGTGCCGGAAACTACGGCTGAAAGCTTACCTATGCTTGCCGTTGTGGGAGCGCTTTCCCCGGTTTTATCGTATTTGTATGCGGTCTTATTGTTTTGCTCCATGGCCGGTGCAAGCCTTGCCTGCCTGATTCCGACTGTGACATACTTTTCCGAACATAACGAATTTTTATGCCGGCATGGTGCATTTTTAACGTTTGCTTTAAGCTTTATCGCATTTTTGTTCAGTTGTTTCGGCTTTGCCGATCTTCTCGGAACGCTGTTTTCCTCGTTCGGCTATGCAGCGCTTCTTGCCGTGTTCGGAATCCTGTTCCATGCCCTGCGTTTGGCGACAGGAAAACAATAAGTTTACCGCTAACGCAGTTTCATTGACACGCTCGCACGCCCGACGCTTTGAAACATCAAAGCGTCGGGCGTGTTTTATGTTTGACGAACCGTCTCTTTTTCAAAACAAGAATATTTTCCGTACCGGTGCGGATACTATGGACAACTTATTTAAAAAGAGGCGAACTCATGGCAAACGTCTTTATCCGGACTGTGATATTATATTTACTCATTGTCGCGCTTATGCGACTGACCGGCAAGCGCCAGATCGGGCAATTGGAGCTTACCGAATTGGTCACGGCCTTTATGATCTCCGAGCTTGCGTCCTATCCGATCTCCAATAATTCGATACCGCTTTTTTACGGGGTTATACCGGCGGTGACATTGGTTTGTTTAGAGGTGTTTTTATCGTATATTTCGATAAAGTCACGGCCTTTCCGTAAAGTCATTGCCGGCAGTGCGTTGGCGCTCGTGAAAAACGGAAAACCGGATCAGGCACAGATGAACCGCGCACGCATCACGTTGGAGGAGCTCATCAGCGCAATGCGCATGGCAGGTATTTCGCATTTATCGGATGTGGGGTATGCATTTTTGGAGCCGAGCGGCACGATATCGGTTTTGCCGAAAGCAGTGCAAGCGCCGCCGACCGCGTCGGACATGAATCTGGCGGTCTCGGAAAACGGCATGGAGCATGCGCTGATCATTGACGGAAAAGCCGATGAAAACGAATTGAAGTGCTTGGGTTTGGAAAAACGATGGTTAGAGCGCAAGTTAAAGGAAAACGGTTATCAAACACCGGAGGACGTGTTTTTTATGGGATTGGATGACAGCAAGAATTTGTATTTTGTCCCCAAAGAGCCGCCGGAACAAAAAAAGAAGGCGGTCAAACGGGAGGAAAAGAGGGATGCGCCGTGAAGTCGGTCATAACGGCAGGCGTTTTATTTTTGGCGGTATTGGTCTTTTTATGTGTGAATTTTTTTGTTTTGAATGCCATCTTTAACGAAACGTTAGATTTGTTTTCACTTCTTCCGGTATCGATGGATGCGTTGGAGGGAGCGGACGAGAAACAGCTTGCGGAAATTGATTTGCATTTGAACGAGATATACGGGATATGGAAAAAGCATGAGACGTATTTGTGTTTCAGTTTGGAGCATGCGGCAAGCCGTTCGTTTTTAGAGGTGTTTCTCCCGGCGATGGCATATTTTGAAGCAGAAGAGTATCCGGCGTTTTTGGCGCAGATTCGTGCGGCACGGGACATTATGGAGCATTTGATCTTTGACGAAAGTGTCCGGATCGGCAACATTTTATAAGACGGCTTCGCCGTCTGCCGATGCTCACGCGGCAGCGTGAGTTTGCCGCCCTGAAAGGGCGGCCGGGGAGCCGCGTTACTTTTGCGAAAAGTAACCAAAGAGGCAGTTTGGGAGGGTTTTTCTTTTCCGGAAAAGCCCGGAAAGAGCGCTTTTCGTTTTACGAAAAGCATTAGGGATGGTTTTAATGTTACTTTTTGCAGCGTGCAAAAAGTAACCAAAAAGCACGCGGGGCTAACGCCCTGCGACCTCGTTTCAAAAACCGTGCGATAAAGTTTTAGGTGAAATTTGAAAGGTTCAGTGCATTAAGATTTTTTGCAAAAAATTATAAGTGCCGCAAAACGCACGGCCATGTTTTGAACCGGTAGAAACCGCGATTTTCATCAGACGCAGAATCGGGTTTTGCGAAAAATCGAAGTTGCAGTGCGTGCTTGACGCCGCAATTAGTCGAAGAAAAGAGAAGTTGCACGTTATCTTTGTTGCGGTGAAAATGGAAAATTGATGTGAGCCAATAGAAAATTTTGAGTAAATTCGCAGCTTGCATATGTGCAAAAAATCTGAAATTTTTGCATTTTCACCCTAAACTATCAGTTTTTCCAAATAACAACTTTCTGTTCTCTCAAAAACAATCTCCTGCCAAACTCCCTCATTTTATGAAACACATAACCTGCTGTCCGCCCAAATCGAGCTCCGCCTTTTTATAAATACCCACAAATCCTTACGCAGTAAAATAACCCTTTTGCACCGGTTCAAAATACTCCGAGCTGTATGGCACAAGACTGTGATTTTCCTAAAAGTTTTCTGATAGGCACAAAACTTGCAACTTAATCAAAAAATTCACCGCTCGGAATTTTGAACCGTTCCCTGGGAGTCCAGAGGGCCGCCGCCCTCGGTGTACTTTTTGGTTACTTTTTCGTACAAGCGAAAAAGTAACAGAAATCGTCCTTGGAGATTTTTTTAGGGGCTCGGGGCACGCCGCAAAAAGTAACACAAAAACCGTCTCTTACTCGCTTTTCGCAAAATGAAAGGCACTCTTTCCAAGCCTTTTGCAAAAAGGGCAGCTATCCCGGCAGTTCCTGCCGGAACTGCCGCTCACGCTATCGCGTGAGAAAAAGAAAAAATCCGTTGTTTACTTTGTAAACAACGGATTCAAAGAATTGCATGGTAAATCTCAAATACACAAATTACTTCATGGCGTTGAGCTTTACGGTAAACTGGCTCTTCTTTCTTGCACCTGCATTGACGTGCAGCGCACCCTTTGCAACAGCCTTGTCGATCTTGCTGACCGCGTCTTTGTAGCAACCCTCGGCAACAGCTTTGTCGCCTGCCTCGACTGCCTTTTCAAACTTCTTTAACGTCGTCTTGAAGCCGGTCTTAAACATCTGGTTTTGCAGAGTCTTGGACTCGGTTACCTTTACGCGCTTCTTAGCGGACTTGATGTTCGGCAAAACATTCACCTCCCTGTATGTCGTGTATATTTGTACACTACATTATTATTCTCTTGTATTTTACCACGTCTTACGAAAAAATACAAGACCTATTTTGAAATTTTTACAACTTTTTGCGATTATTTTCGTATTTTTAACTTTCAGGAGGACCTATGCGCGACTTTGATCTATCCGATTCCCTGCGCACCGACCTTGCCGAAGAGGCGGTCGAACGCTTTCGGGAACAAAATGGCAAGGACGGCCCCGGACTTTTGTCCCGGAAAACCACCAAAAACGGTTTCGATATTCATTTTTTACAGGTGCTCAATCAAGACGGAGAAGCCGCCTCCGGCAAAACGGTCGGTTCATATCTGACGCTTGATATCGGAAAAATATGGCTTTCTGATAAAGACCGTTTCAAAGCGGCCGCTGTGACGCTTGCCGATTGCATTCGCTCGTTTATTCCCAAAGACCTGCCGCCCGACGCACCTTGCATGTTAGCCGCGCTCGGGAACCGTGCCATTATTGCCGACGCCATAGGGCCTCTTACAGCCGACCATTTTATTGTGACGCGCCATATCAAAGCTGCCGACCCTGCCATGTTTGAATCTCTCGGTATGCGCGAAACGCTGTGTGTGACGCCGGGCGTGTCGGGAAATACCGGCATGGAAGCCGCCGAAATTGCGTCCGGTGCATCGCTTTCGGCTCATCCCGGCTTTATTGTGGCGGTAGACGCTCTTGCATCCCGTAAACTTTCACGGCTTGCCACAACTGTGCAGATATGCGATACCGGAATTTCGCCGGGATCGGGGATCTATAATGCACGCAAAGCCTTTGACCGCGCATCGTTCGGCGTGCCCGTCATTGCCATAGGCGTTCCGACCGTGGTGGAGGTGACAACGCTTGCGATTGACGTGCTTCGCACGGCGGCGGCACGGGTAAACAGCGGCGGTTTTGATAAGAATGTCATGCATGAGATAATCGATAAAATTTCCGAGCAAAATGGGGAAAGTTTTTTTGTTACGCCCAAGGAAACCGACCATATCATCCAAGATACAGCCAAGTTAATCGGGTATGCGTTGAATTTAGCGCTGCATGACGGGCTGACGTTTGATGAGATCGACGAATTTCTTTCTTAGAAAAGTCCCGTTCAAACAGAGGATTTCCGTCACTCCCCCAAAAGTATATCCCCCTTTTCGATAAAGAAAAGGGGGATAACTCAAACAAGGGGAAAAGCCCTTGTGTATCGGGCAAAGGGGAGAGAAACCCTTGCTTTGCAAAATGTTATTACATGAGATCGTCCGAATCCGCTTCGGAATCCTCTTCCTCCGGATATTCACCGCTGCCGGTCAGAATATCCTCATAAGCTAAAAGTCTGATAAGCTCCAAATCGGGAGATGTGTACTTTTTCATGACGTTTTCCTCCTCTACTCTGCCTTAGCGCCGGCCGTAGCGATAACCGTGTCGATATATTCTTGGTTTTCCGTGTAGG
>CAKSOW010000024.1 GCA_934479825.1 uncultured Eubacteriales bacterium | reverse complement strand
CATGATGTGAAGTTATTGTGTGAGACATTTCATATCGAAGTTCCAAATGAGTATAGATAACGACAAATTCCAATTTATCGAGTGGCACACTTGGTGTACTTTTGGTCGTTCTTACCCTACTCTACGCACCTTTTGGTCGCTCTTAGTCAACAAAAAACGCACTTTTGTCTACCGACAAAGGTGCGTTTTTTGAATGATGTTTGCCAAAGTTCGCAATGCGAACTTTACGGCAAGATGATGACGGCTACGCCTAATGATGTTCGCTACGCGAATGATGTGTGCCTGACGGCACATGGAGGCAAACATCGCATCATTGCGGAGCGAAGTGGAGCAACATCATATTTGCGAAGCAAATGCATCATATCGCCGCAAGGCGATGCATCATTTGAAGATATACAAGGCTTCGCCTTGATTTATTTACGATAGTGTGATATAATAGACTCACCGAAAATCTGGAATTTGTAGGTGAGATAATGATTGTTTTAATTACAGGAGCATCGCATACAGGCAAAACGGTGCTGGCTCAAAAATTACTTGAAAAATATAAATATCCGTATCTGTCGATAGACCACCTAAAAATGGGGTTAATTCGCAGTGGTAACACGGAACTTACCCCTATGGACGATGCAAAATTAACCGAATACTTGTGGCCGATTGTTCGTGAAATGATAAAAACTGCTATTGAGAATAAACAGAACTTAATTGTTGAGGGGTGCTATATTCCATTCGATTGGCAGAAAGACTTTGACTCTAAATATCTTGGAAATATCAAATATTTTTGCCTTATAATGAGTGAGAGTTACATTAGAA
Organism: uncultured Eubacteriales bacterium; assembly: GCA_934479825.1. GTDB lineage: Bacteria > Bacillota > Clostridia > Oscillospirales > CAG-382 > UMGS882. The sequence continues at coordinate 42,439 of CAKSOW010000024.1, read as the reverse complement.
ATAACTTTGTTGATATAAAGAAATATGCAAACACCATTGAGAATCGCTTGGATGATGATTGGTGCACAATGGAGAGTGTGTTGGCGGATAATACAGAAATACATGACCTCGCTTTAAGGTATAAAGTGAATTACATACTTATTGAAGATAAGTACGAAATCAATATTGATTTATAACGTCAAATTCCAATTTGTCGAGATGATGATAAAGAGCGAGGGCTGACAGAAATCAATCTGTCAGCCCTCAAAATTTGCGTCGCAGAAAGCAAAGAAAAGGGATTTTCAAAATACTTGAGAAAAAGCCATGAAAATCCAATAAAAAGCCAAAAAAACGGGCGAACATGTGGTCAACTGAAAATAGCCGATTTTGTGAAAAATATATAGAAAAACAGCCGAAAACAAGTCAAAATAGCTTGTTTTCGGCTGTTTTTTGGTCGGAGTGACAGGATTCGAACCTGCGGCATCGACGTCCCAAACGTCGCGCGCTACCAACTGCGCCACACCCCGAAGTGTGAAAAATATTGAATTTTTGAGGTTTTTCCGTAAGTGGTCAAACATGTGGTCAAACCGCTTTTTACAGCGATTTTGCGAGAGAGTATAGTGCCGAAAAAGTCAGTGTTTACAAGGCTTTTCGGCGCTTTTGATTTTTATCTGGGGGTAGGCTCGGTGTCCTGCTCCCAAACTTCGCGCGCTACCAGCTGCGCCACACCCCGATTGGTGAAAATATTCGATTTTTAGGTCAAATCCGTAAGTGGTCAAATCTGTGGTCAAACACATTTTTGACCGCCATTTTTTGTTTTCCATACCGTCCAAAAATCGCACGGTTAAAGGGCTTTCGGCGGTTGGCACCGATAAACGTCAGAAATGCCGTCTATGCTCCCAAACCACGCGCGCTACCAACTGCGCTACACCCCGAAAATATAAAATTCAAAATAGCTAACCACAAAAACTGCGGCCGTCCTCTTGCGGTACGCAAAGTTTCACAGCGAAACTTTGCTACTTGCGTTTCACTATGCACAAAATCTGCTACCAGCAACACCTGCATGCGGCAAACGCACCACACTTTATATATTATATCACATCTGCTTTGTTATGTCAAGATTTACAGCACAAAAAGCAGTCTTAATTTGCCAATAAGACTGCTTTTCAAAAGGAGAGTTACGCCGCATTGACCTGCGACGTGTAGGGAAACCGGATGGCCACCCAAAATAGCCATCCGGATTCTTTTGATTTAGGAAAATGCCGCAGGGCGGGGGAATCAGTAAAGTTCTCCCATATCCATTCCTTCCTCATAATCCTCTTCCTCGTCAGAACCGCAAGGACTGGTCATAAGGATATCGTCAATATCAAGTTCCTGTAAAAGCATTTCCGGAGAAATATATTTGAGTTTCATTCTTTATCCCTCGTTTCTTTTATGCATTTGTACCGTTGCAAATGTCGATGATCTCATCTAAATACTCGCCGGTTTGACCAGCACCTATCAGAGCCTGCGCCGTTTCGAGAATCGTTTTTCTCGCTTCTGTTCCATAATACGTCGTGCCGCCGATCTTGATATACGGACGAACGATCAGTATTTCCTCAAAATTTTCCTTGGTTTTCGGAATGCTTTTCAGAACAACTGACCAGAGCAACTCTGTTTGTGTCGGATCAGCAGTGACTTTATCTTTATCGACTGCCTTGGAAACGTACTTCTTGGTTTGGGTATTATCAAGAGCAAACGTTAATTCGTCGTCCCCTAATCGGCCTGCACGGGAGGCAAGAAAACCGAATTCGTCACAGCCATTAAAGGTAGCAACGCTGATCGTAGCTTGGAACCGGATGGATTGGTTTTTCTCCGAACCGGTGCGAATGGATGTTTTGCCGGTCATAGAGGGAGTAACCACTTCCCAAACAGCGTACAGTGTTTCGTCCTGCATGCAGCGGAAAACATCATAGCCGACGTTAATTACCTTGCCGCCGTCGGTGCGCGACCAGCCGAGAAAGTTAAATGCGGCGTTGTCCGAAGTGGCTTTATAATTTTTGAGATTAACGTAATTTTCTGAAACATCTTTGGTTTCCCAAAGGTTTTTGACAAGACTTGTGGGAAGTGTTGCGCTTTGGGGCGCATTAACCGTTGAGTTCTTGAACGTAACGGTGACTTTCTTGTCGTCCTGCTCCAATCCGTTCGGAATACTCCAATAATAGTAGTTGTCAATATAAAGTGTAAACGAAGTGGATTGTTGGATAAAAAATCCGACGTAGTTATAATTTGAATCGAGACTCAGAATCTCCCGTCCCCATGATTCAGATATTGCCAGTTCACCATTAGTTTGATGGGATGAATCTCCGCTGTTCTTTTTGTATTTAATGAATCTGCCGGACGTGTTTTCAAAACGGTAGTCAAATTGCCGGTATTCGGTTGCGTTGTCTCTGCTGCGGAATGCCGGATTTAAACAGAAGTTGGCATACTCTGCACTGCCCGTTATTTTAAGGCATTTGCCTCCGGTTGTCGAATCTTCGACAATTGTGAAAGTGCATCCGGGTGCGCCAAGCACGGTGGTATTATTTAATATAAGCGAATTTAGTTCATCCTTAGTAAACACATGACCGACTTCATAGCTTTCAAAATCTTCAAATTTCACTACCGGTTTTGCTTTTTTCCATGTTGCATAGAACGTGAAATCGCCGGGCACTTTAAAATCGGAATAGTGGCAGTCTTTGATCTTCGTGCCGCCGTCGGAGGCCGACCAACCGGCAAATTCGTATCCTGCCGGAACGGTAGCCGGTACAAAAGAATTCAGATTGACGGTTACTTGCACCCATTGGCCGTTATAGAAGTTGTACCAGGCGTAACGGGTGATATCGGCCGGCATTTCAGCATCCGCACTGCCGGTGGAATTCTTGAAAGAAACGGTTTTCTTGACCTGGCTCGTGTGGGCCGGTTCAGCTCCGTCATCGATCTTTGTGGAGAACGACCATACAGCAAGGTCATCGAGATAGACAACGCCCTCTTCGCCGGCCGAGTTGAAACCGAAGCCTAAGCAAGGACTCTTTACATAGCTGTGACCGCGGTGCTGTGTCCATTCGGTGACGGCGGAATTCGTCAAAGCGCCGCCTGAATCCCAGTTGCCGGTGTTATTGCTGGTACTGCCGCCCACGCGCATGGTTCCCTTTTTTTCATAGGCGGCTTCGTTGAGGCCTTTGCAGCCGGTTGCAGCCGGGAACTTGTAGTTGAAAGACATGACGGCGTAATGCTGTTCATCGTTTTCAAACCAAACGCCGAAAGCGTTGTAGGTGTTTCCGGTGACTTTTAAATAACGGTTGCCGTTTTCTTCTTCGCAGATTTCAAACGAACAGCCTGCGCCGAGAACGCCCCAGCCCTGATTGGCAAAATCGACGATCTTTGCACCCTCTGTGCCGGTAAGCATGCTGGCAATCGCGCCGCTGTCATACGTTCCGACTTCCAAATGGTCAAAATCCTGATAGAATAACAGCTCCGATTGAGTCTCATCGCTCAAATTCGCTGTCACACCTGCGGCAACTTCTGCGCCGCTTTCCACTTTTTCCAGTTCCGGCATAGCAAGGCACCCGATTGAAAACACTGCCGCCAATGCCAGAGTGGAAAGAATTTTCCATGAATTCCTCATGTTTTGGGTCACTCCTTTTAAAAAAATATGTTTCAGACATTATCTGTCTGTATTTAGTATAACATTTTATGGAAGTCAATGGCAAGACAAAACCCGAACGAGGATTAGACAATTTCTTCCAAATTGTTAATATATATACATATATCGTATTTAGTTCATAAACTAAGCGACTGTAAAAATACCTCTTGTCTTTCCGGAAAAACTGTGTTATACTATTACGGACAGGAGTGAAAACCTAAAAATGAATGCTATCAAAAGCAGATTTTCCCGTTTGAATCCGGGATCGGATATGACAAACGGCAGTATCGTGGCGCACCTTGTCTGGTTTTCGCTGCCACTTCTTGCCGGAAATATTTTTCAACAGCTGTATAATACGGTAGACGCATGGGTCGTCGGCAACTATGTCAGTAACGAAGCCTTTTCGGCGGTCGGGACGGTAGGGCCGATCATCAACATGCTCATCGGTTTCTTTCTCGGACTTTCTACCGGTGCAGGCGTTGTTATCTCCCAATATTACGGTGCGCGCCGCTATGATAAGGTTCATGATACGGTACACACGGCCTTTGTCATGACGCTTGTGTTGGGCGTGGTATTGACAGTAGCCGGAATTTTTCTCATTCCTGCCATGCTTGCTCTTATGAAAACGCCTGCGGAGGTCATTCCGGAATCGACTGCGTATCTTTCCATTTATTTTGCCGGTATGACGGGGCTTATGATCTATAATATCGGTTCGGGGATTCTACGCGCAGTGGGGGATTCAAGACGGCCGTTTTATTTTTTGGTCGTTTCGGCGCTTCTCAATACCGTTCTTGACCTTTTGTTTGTATTGGTATTCAACATGGGTGTCGAGGGCGTTGCTTATGCGACCATTATTGCCGAGGGTGTTTCCGCTCTGCTTGTGATATTGTCCTTGTGGAAAAGCGACACGTGCGTGGTGCTTCGTTTCCGCGACCTGCGCATTGACTGGGAAATGCTTGCCAAGATCTTGAAGATCGGCATTCCGGCCGCGATTCAGACGGCGATTACCTGTTTTTCCAATGTTTTTGTTCAATCTTATATCAATTATTTTGGTGCAGACTGTATGTCCGGTTGGACAGCCTATTCCAAAATCGATCAGTTCGTTTTGCTGCCCATGCAGTCGCTTTCCATTGCCTGCACGACATTTGTGGGGCAAAACCTTGGCACAAACGATGTGAAACGTGCCAAAAAAGGCGTATCCTGCGCGTTTGCCATGGCGTTTCTTTCTACCTTTGTGATTATGCTGCCGTTGCTCATTTTTGCGCCGGATATGGTGGCGTTTTTCAACGCAAAAGAATCGGTCGTAGTGTATGGAACAGAGTTTTTGCGTTATATTCTGCCGTTTTATTTACTGTGCTGCGTCAATCAGATATATACCGGGGCTTTGCGCGGTTCGGGCAACAGCCGTATGCCGATGTTCATTATGCTGTTTTCCTTTGTCGTGTTCCGGCAGATCTATTTGTATATCATGTCGCACTATATCGCAAACCACCCGATTCCGATTGCGCTCGGATATCCGGCCGGTTGGTTTGTGTGCAGTCTTCTTACCTTTATTTATTATAAGCGTGCAGATCTTGCCAAGGACTGTGTGGTAGAGCGGCCGGAGGCGGAATAACGCCGGGGAAAAAGTAAATAAGGAATAAAAAGGATAAAAAAACAAGGCGGTGTAAAAAAATTACACCGCCTCAGATTGTTGCAAAAGTCTATAAGACTTTTCGGGCGAAGCCCGATTTTAATAAAAATTTGAAAAATCCGGGGACATGTGCCACGGATTTTTCACCGATAGATTCGCGAGTGTCGAAAAGCGGAGCTTTTTGGCATGAGGCGTGAGCGTACGAATCTGTTTCCGTGTCGTAAAACGCAGTTTTGCGACACGCTCAAGCTCCAGTTGATTCAGACAAGACAGCTTGCAAAATCTATCGTGAACACACTGCCTTTGTCAAGTTCGCTCTGTACATCGATTTTTAAATTGTTATTGAGCGCAATATGCTTGACGATGGAAAGCCCAAGGCCCGTTCCGTTGACCTTTTTGGAGTGGCTCTTGTCTACACGGAAGAAACGCTCAAAGATCCGCCCGCGAAGTTCTTCCGGAATGCCGATACCCGTGTCGGCTATGCATACGATTCCGCCCCGGTCGATGGAAACGGAAACATGACCGCCGTCCTTGTTGTATTTGACAGCATTGTCAAGAAGATTGTAAAACAGCTCGTGTATCTGACTGTTCCCGGCCGTAATCTCAAAATTGCCGTCCGAGAGGGTAAAGGTCACGTTTTTCTTTTCGGCAGCAAGAGATAGCGTATCGAGGATTTCTTCTATCATCGGACGCACGTAAAACGACGTTTTTTCCGGTTCGGCGCCCTCATCCAGATTGGATAACTTAATGATGTCCTCCACAAGCATGATCAGGCGGCGGCTTTCCTTTTCGATTTTCTCGGCAAACAGCGGTTTGTCCTCGTCGCGTGCAAGACCGCTTGTTAAGAGTTGGGCATAGCCGTGAATTGATGTGAGCGGCGTTTTGAGTTCATGCGAAACGTTGGCGGTGAACTCCGTGCGGATCTGCTCGTTTTTGATTTTCTCGGTCATGTCAAACATAAGAATGACTACGCCGATGACATCCGTTTCGTCGCCGACCGGGCTGTAAAATAATTCGTAGGTGTGCGAATTGGTGGTATAGTAGAAAGAGCCGCGTTTGTTTTCATAAGCGGCGGATAATTTGGCGGCAAAATCCGGGTCGTTGCCGGTTAATTTCAAAATCGGCGTGTTCTTGACCGATTCCGCGTCGGTAAGCCCTAAAACCTGTGCCGCGCCGCGGTTGAGGGAGAGAATGTTTCCGTCGCGGTCAAGCACCGCAAGCCCCTCGTTCATGGAATCGCTGACCGCCTGCAAACGGAGTTTCTGCCGCTTGACGCGTTCCATCTGACGCTTGATCTCGCGGCTCTGGTAGGCTATTTTCGAGATGAACGGCTTCAATTCCTCATAAGGCGAACGCTGTTCATCAATTTCGGCAAACGACGTTTTTTCAATCGGCGCGACAATGTTTTCGGTCAATCGCTTGGCAATAATGGCTGTGAACAGATAGATGAGCACGCACATAAAGACAAGAACCACCGAAAACTCACTCATTAGCGTGAAAATATCCAAGGTGTCGCAGGAAACGATTAAAATGCTCCCGTCGGAAAGCGTGCGCGCATAGCTGTAAACCTTGCCGATAAAGCCGGGGGTGTAGGTTTCGTTTTCGCCGCTGCCGTTTTCCTTAGCTTTGAGAAATTCCGGACGCTTGTCAAGCGGCTCTTTGCCGTTTGTAATCGTGCCGGTTGGGTCGGAACTGTATAAAAGCCCGCCGTCCGGCGAAAGGATCACAAAGCTTTTTCCGTCGGTAAACGGAGGAATATCGTCCGGCAGTTTCCCGTCTTTTTGCAGATAACGGTCGGCAAAGCGCGCTATCAGCGACGTCTGTTCTCGGATCTCTGCTTCAATGCGCAGATTAAAGACATAGTATCCGGTGGAAAATACCAACAGCGCCGCTATGATAAGCGCAAACAGCGAAACAAACCGCATACTTTTATAGATTTTTTTGAACAACCGGTATTTCGCCTCCCGTGAAAGCGTTTAAAGCTCCGCTTTGTAACCGACGTTGCGAACCGTTACTATGTATTCCCCGGCATGGCCGAGCTTTTGGCGGAGCGTGCGGATATGTACGTCAACCGTGCGTGTTTCACCCTCGAAATCTGTGCCCCAGACCTCATTCATGAGCTTGTCCCTGGTAAGCACAATGCCTTTGTTGGCAACTAAATAATAGAGCAATTCAAATTCTTTGAACGTCAGAACGACCGGTTTTCCCGATACCGTCACCGTGCGGCTGTCTGTGTCGATCTCTACGTCCTTGTATTCCAAGGACGCTTTTTTTTCGTTCTCAGACGATGGCGTGCGGCGAAGTACCGCATTGATGCGCGAAACGAGTTCCAGCACATCAAACGGCTTTGTGATGTAGTCGTCCGCGCCGCCGTCAAGCCCTTTGATCTTGTCAAGCCGCCCCCCTTTGGCCGTCAACAGAATGACCGGCAGGGTCTTGGTCTCATTTTTGGCACGCAGCTCATGAAGTACCTGCATACCGTCGCGGTCGGGGAGCATTATGTCAAGCAGCACAAGCGCCGGCTTGCTTGCCGCAATAGCCGCCATAAAGTCGGCCGCGTTTTCAAAACCGCTCACTTCAAAGCCGGAAGAACGAAGTGTGTATTCCAAAAGCTCGCGTATGCTGCTGTCGTCTTCCACGCAATAGATTTTACGCATACAGAATCCTCCATTTTTCGATATTGTTTGAAAGGTTCTCTTATATATTGTAACAGATTTTCGCCGATTTGCAAGAGTCAAACGTGATATTTTTTCGCATATTCGCGGTATTTGGTCTCAAAAAGCTCATTGCCGCGGCTTTTTACCTCCGCCAGATATTCGTGCGCATTTAAACTGTCATCGTCAATGCGGAGCATGCTGACGGCAATGTTGGAACAGTGGTCTGCCACGCGTTCGCAGTTGGTGATGAGGTCGGAATAAATAAATCCCGTCTCTATCGTGCACCGCTTTTCCTGCAAACGCTTGATGTGATTGGTTTTCATGGCCGCTCCCAATGCGTCTACCACCTGTTCCAGCGGCTCGACCGACTTTGCCGCCGCAAGATCGTTTGCCTTGAACGCACCAATAGTAAGCTGTAAAATTTCGGTCAGCGCTTTCTTCATGGTCTCAATTTCATTGACAGCTTCCGGCGAAAATACAACATTTTTGCCGTGTATCTCGTCTGCTACCCCGCAAAGATTGACCGCATGGTCGCTGATGCGTTCAAAATCGCCGATACTGTGCAGTAAAAGCGAAATGCTGTGGCTGTCCTCTTTGCTTAAACTCTCTTGACTGAGCTTGACAAGATATGTCCCTAACATGTCCTCATACGCGTCAACCTGTTCTTCGTCCGTCTTGATCTGCGCGACTGCTTTTTCGTCGTATTTTCCCAAAACGCCGAGTGAGGAGATCAAACTGTTCTCCGCAAGAAGCGCCATGTTGTCCGTAACGCTCTTGGCGCGCGTGATAGCAAAAGCCGGAACTTCAAATAAACGTTCATCTAACGGCAGTTTCTTTTCTTCGCTGCCGCTTTCCTTGCCGTCGCGAACAATAAAACATGCAAGCTTTTCCAATTGCTTCGTGAACGGCAATAATAACAGCGTCGAAAAGACGTTGAACGTCGTGTGTACGACGGCAATGCCGGCTTTGTCGATTACATCATTAAAGAACGGAAACCCGACAAAAGCGTTTACCGTGTAAAAGAGGATCAAAAAAACAAGCGAACCGATGATGTTGAAACTCAAATGTACCACAGCCGCGCGCTTGGCATTCTTGTTCGTGCCGACCGATGATAAAAGCGCGGTGACACACGTGCCGATGTTCTGCCCTAAAATAATCGGAATCGCATTGGAATACCGTACCGCCCCCGTGACGGATAACGCCTGTAAAATGCCGACCGACGCGGAGGAACTCTGAATAATGCCCGTAAGCAGAGCACCGGTTAAAACACCAAGTATGGGGTTGGTGAATAAAAGTAAAATGCGCTGAAACTCCGGAACATCCGCAAGCGGCTTGACAGCGGCGGACATGTAGTCCATGCCTACAATTAAAACCGTGAATCCCAAAAGTGCCGAACCGATATCTTTTTTGCCGCTCTTGCCGCAAAACATGTAAAGAATGATACCGATGAGCGCTAAAACGAAAGAAAAGCTGGACGGCTTTAAAAAGCGCATAATAAAACTGTCACTTTGAATGCCAGTTAAACTGATAAGCCAGGCTGTCACCGTCGTGCCAATGTTCGCTCCCATGATAACCCCAATGGATTGCGAAAGCTTCATGAGCCCGGAATTGACAAATCCGACAACCATGACCGTCGTTGCCGAGGAGCTCTGAATGATTGCCGTGACTCCTGCGCCGAGTAAAACGCCGCCGAACTTGTTGGATGTCAGCCGTTCCAATACGCCCTTTAATTTGCTGCCGCCCTGCTTTTCGAGACTGTCGCCCATGACCGTCATGCCAAATAAAAATAGCGCTAATCCGCCGAAAAGGGTAATGACCGAAAATATGTCCATAGCATCCTCCGAAATCCTCATGTATATTTTACAAAATAATGGTAATGTAACAATGTAAAATTCAAAAGACCGCGTATGTTAATTTGAAGTAAAACGTCGAATTTAAATGGATTTTGGGCGAAACTTGTCCTTGTTTTGTGCAGGTAGAAACACTTAGAAGGTGAATTAAAGTAGAAATTGTGCGTTTTGACACCGGATTCTTAAAAAATGTCAGAAAAGTTCAAAAAAAAAAATGACTTGTCGTCTTTGTTCATTTACAAATAAATAGGCGCGTTGTATAATTATTTTGTCCAAAAAATAAAACAAAGGAGTTGGAATTCAGCATGAAAAAAACACGGCGTTTATTTATCTTGGTTTTGGCTTTATGCCTGCTTGTTCAGATGCTGCCGGTCGGCGCATTTGAAATTGAAACACCCGAAACAGCGGCAGATGTCGCACAAACAGATGAAAATACGGCTTTGAAAGAGGAAACGGCAGAAACTGTCGAAATGTATGATAGTACATATGGACAGTTGGTGTTCTATTCGGGGTTTAATACGGAGGATCCGCTTGCCAATGAAATTGAGAACGTATCACCTATTAAAGGCCTTGCAATTCTTGAAGCCAATTGTGCCAGTCGGGAAACAATAGGCGAACGAACCGCTTTTAAAACATCCGGCAAGTTCCAAAGCGCGACTGGATATTTTGGTATGCAGGTACATTCCTCGAAAAAATGGACATATGACGGAACGAATACCGTTGTTTCCGGAACTGTATATATGATTAGCGACTTCTATTTTGACAATGAAGCATTGAGTAATGGATATTCGTTTTTTAGAGTAAACGGATACAATGATAGCTATAATGTTTTTGGCAATACAACTCCGCAAGCTACGATGAAAAAATGGGAAAAGTTCGTTGGAAAAGGTTGTGTCATTTCCTCCGGAACTGATTGGGTTGGCTTGGCTTGGCGTGATGATGGCAAACCTGCAACAACGAATTTATATTTTGACAATGTCAAGGTTTACGTTAAACCTGATAACGCTTTCTGGCTCGCCTCCGACGCAAACGGCAACAATCGTACTTTAACGCCTGCTTCCGATGAAACCTATGCTTTCCCGGATACCTTTATGGGTGCCAATGTAAAGATTTGGACGGACGGAACGAATACGTATAAAGCCGGTGTTCCCTATGCTGCAAAAGACCTTATAGGGAAAACTTACTTCCCGATAGCATACACAGAAATGCCCGAGACTTATGACGCGACCTACGGTCAGTTATTATTCTACACAGGCTTTAACAATGAAACGTCAAAAATCCTGACTAATGAGTTTGAGAATTCACCGGTAAAGGATCTGGCAGTAACCATAAAGAATGGTTCGGTAAAGGTTATTGGCGATAATGTCGTTTCTCGCGTTACAAGTAGCGGTGGTTTTGCTAAAATTGATGTAGGAAAAGCAGATGGAACTGAATGGACTTATTCCAACGGTGTTGCAATAGAGGGTAACTTAACATGGTTTACTGACTATTCATTTGAGAACGACCAAACCAATGTCAATAATGGAAGTAGTGGCGGACTTGCACGTGTGAATGATAGCGATATTCCCTTGGGGTGGTCTTTTATGGAAAAGAACGTTGCAGGAATATGGGCTACCAGTAAAATTGTTCCATGGAAAGTCACGCAGGTGAAGTCGGTTGCGCTGTGGTACGTGTATATTGGGAATAACTACATTTACTATGATAACTTTAAAGTATATATTCAGCCTACTAACGCTTTTTGGCTTACATCGGACGAAACCGGAGCAAACCGCACCTTTACAGTTATTTCCGGCGATACCTATGAACTTCCGTCCTCGTTCAATAACAAAACCGTTATCGCGTGGACAGACGGCACAACTGTTTGGACGGCTGGCAAACCAATCGCCAAAGCGGATATTGCGGCAAAAACGATTTATCCGGTAAAGGTTGCAGAAGTTCCGGCTGAGTATGATGAAACCTACGGTCAGCTTGTTTGGTTTGACAATTTCTCCGGCAATACCGGCTTTACCAATCTTGCCGATATAACCTTTATAAGAAATGCAAGCGATGAGGCGAAATTGGTAAATGGTTACTACGCTGTACAACCAATTGCCGGGGATGCAGGCGTTAAATTCTTTGAACTTGAACGCAATGGTGATGCATGGAAGTATACAGACGGCGCAACCATGAGCGGAAAGGTTTCTGTCTTGGCTTCGATTTACAATGACTCGAATGCTTTGCCGAATTATGGTATTCAGACAGCGGCTAAACCTGCTACATGGAATGCCGATATTACTGGCAGAACAGTAGGTGCTTCTGTTACGCCGGCTTGGGGACACTATATTCAGTATAATTTAGCGGAAGGCAACAACTCTACGCTTGCACCTAAGAGCGGATATCAGACTATCCGTACAACGCCCACTTTTCTAAATGAATACGTCACAAAAGATACTAAGCAAACCGTAGAGTTATCACGTTTTGGTTTGTCGATTGCCGACACAGCTTCGAGAGAATACTACGCCCGTTCTCTTGCCGTCTACATCCAACCCGACAATGCACTTTGGCTTGTAGACGCCAACAACGAGAACCGCGCCTATGAAATTACCTCCGACAACACCTACACATTCCCGAAAACCTTTAAGGGTGCGGCTGTTGGCGCATGGATCAATGGCGCGACCTCCTATAAAGCCGGTGAGACCGTAACCGATCTTACCAAGATTGCCGGCAAAACATGGAGAGCCGTTCCGCTTGACCTGAACCTTGCCGATACCCTTTCCGTGCGCACCGCAGGAGACAACAGCGGTATCCGTTTCCGCGCAACCGTGAATGCGGCAACTTATCATAGCGAAGGTCTCTCCCAGATCGGCTTTATGGCTACGCGTGATAAGCGTTACAAGGATAAGTTTGATGGCAAGGATGAAAGTTTCACCTTGGCAAACGCAAACTCCAAGGAATCGGCAAACTGCGCTGTTGTTACAATAGACAAGGCAGAATTTGGCCGCTATATCGGTACTGACCCGATGATTGAATCCGGCAAGCCGCATTTCCAGGCTGTTGTAACGAATGTTCCGATCAAGAAAGCCGCTTTGGAGGAAAAATTGCATATCCGCGCGTTCGTCGTTTGCGGCGGTATAACGTATTACAGCAATGTCAAGGCTATGAGCGTGTATGAAGCGGTGCAAGAGCTGATTAGAAACAATCCGGATTATGAGAACGACACATACATTAAAGGTATCATAGACGAGTGCAATAAATGACATGGAAAAGAGGTATATTATGAGACACTATCTTTCACCTGAGATCCATATGGAAAAAGAACTTCAAGACATTATCATGGTCAGTGACATGAATATGGATACAGTAGACCAATGGAATGAATACTATGACGAAAATGGGGATCCGATTGAAGAATAGGATTTCTCTTCTATAGCGCTTTCTCACTCTCCTTTTCTGCCCGACAGCCGGTCTCGGTTGTCGGGTGGTTTTTTTTGCAACAATATCGAAAGATCAAACGGCTGAAAACGGACATAAAATCCAAATGATGTCTTGTTTCCGTATTTACAGAGTCATTGAAATATGATATCATAATTGTGACAAAAATAATAATAAAGGAGTTGTCAATTGTCATGAAAAAAACACGGCGCTTTCTATCTTTTGTTTTAGCTTCTTTCCTGTTTGCTCAGACGCTGCCGGCCGCAGCGATTGAGTTAGAGACCCCTGAAACGGCGGCCGAAACGACACAAGTTTCCGCGGCGGCATCGTTAAGTGCGGCAAGTTCCGGAGAAATGACGGCGGACCAAGTTGAGCTTTATGATACAACTTCCATGGAACGCGGTCAGCTTGTGTTTTTCTCCGGGTTTAACAATTCCGAAAATCCGCTTGCCAATGAAATTGAAGACCGTTCGCCGATCAAAGGCCTTACGATTATGACAAACGGTTTTGGCGGTATTGAAACTATTGGCGGACATACGGCTTTTCGCTCCAAACTTGGCGGTGTGGATGGCAATGTGCAGTATACGGGAATCGGCGTAAAGGGAAATACCTCTTATTGGGAGTATGGGGACGGCACACGGGTGACCGGCGCTGTCTATGTCATGGCGGATTATTATTACAAGGCAGATTCTGTTGACGCAGAAAATGTCAGAATTTGGTACGGCATTCCCAGTGGCCGAGTCAGCTCTGTGGGTGAGGAAAAAACAGCACTTGCTTGGCTTGAAACGAAAAACAGCGGACAGTTTACTTATGTATCGGGAAATAAAGATGCAAGTCAAGGAACGGGCTATGTTTCCAAAATCCAGATCGGCCGAAAAGATAACAACGGCGGCGCAACTGAACCTGCCACTCCGATCTACTTCGACAACCTGCGGATCTACATCCTCCCGGATAACGCTTTTTGGCTTGCGTCCAATGAATCCGGCGCTAACCGTGAGTTTACCCTGATTCCGGATAGTGGATTTCCGTTCCCGGAAGAATGGGACGGCAAAACGGTCGAATCTTGGATAGATTGCAAGGACGAGAATACTGTATTAGAGCCGGGCACTACCTATACTACGGATTTGATTGATCTTGTACAAAAAACGTTCTATCCCGTTTTTGACGAATCTGTCCAAAGCGTTTCCGCTCCGGCGGCCTATGATGAAACCTATGGTCAGCTTGTTTGGTTCGATAATTTCTCGGATAATACCGGTTTTGAAAACATGGCCAATCTGAAAAAAGCAGATTATATGTTGGACACCGATAAGACGGATTATAACGGGTATACCGCCATTAAGGCATACAATAACAACAAGATTTTGAGCACCAGTGCTTTTGAAGTTCAGAAAGACGGCGAGAGCTGGACTTATACGAACGGTAAACCGTTGTCCGGTAAGGCTACGTTTTTTGCAGATGTTATGGCAGGCGCAGCGACGGACTATCCGTACCGCCCTGTGGTATATAACGAATCGCAGGGAAAATCCCGTGTCGATACTGTAACGTGGAATATTTGGGGCAATTCCGCTTATTGCGCACTTTGGGGTGATTACGGTTTTAAGCCGACTGTGGACGGCTGGAATACCTATTATTTGGATTCTCCGATAACATTAAAAAGTGACGACGAACATTTCGGTTTTGCTTCGGCGCGTCTACATACTTCTTATGCCCGTGCCATGGGTGTTTACATTGTTCCGGACAACGCGCTTTGGCTGGTAGATACGGCTGGCGAAAACCGTGAATTTGTCTTTGCAAATGAGGATAATGAAACCTATACGTTCCCGAAAGAATTCAAGGGTGCAGCCGTTGCGGCTTGGACGTGCGGAACAGACGCATACAACGCAGGCACAGTCTGCAAGATTGCGGATGTTGCCGGAAAGACCTGGAAAGCATGCGCAAGCGAAGACGTGAATGTTACATTCACCGATGAAATTTCCGTGCGCACCTCTGCACCGAGCGGAATCCGTTATCGTGCTGCCTTGGATGCTAAGACCTGTGCAAATCCGAATCTCACCGAGATCGGCTTTATGGCGACCAGAGAAGCGCATTTTACAAATCAGTTTGTTACCGAAGATAACTTCACTTTGGATAATGAAAAGTCACAGAATAAAGCATTCTGCACGGTTGTAAGTATTTCTTCCGATAAAATGGACAACTATCTCACTCCGGATCCTGCCACACAGAATAGCTACTTCAATGCCGTGGTAGTTGGCGTTCCGAATAAAAAGGAAGCTCTGACGGAAAAGATCTATTTACGTGCGTATGCGGTTTGCGGCGGCGTCAAGTATTACAGCAATGTTAAAGCGCAGAGTATCTATGAGGCTGCAAAGACGGTAAAAGACAGTTATCCGGATGATGTGTATATCAAAAATATCATTGAAGTTTGTGAACAAGATTGAAAAGAGGATGTATGATGAAATATTATCACTCGCCTGAAATATCGTTGGAAACAGAAATCCCGGACATTCTCATGAGCAGTACCAAGGGGGGGTATGACTTAGACGACATCGATATGGATGCTCAATACGGCGGACATTACGATGAAAACGGCAATTGGGTAGAAGCCTGAACTTTTTCATAACATAACCTTTCCTTTGAATTGCTTTCCCCCTTTCTTGTCTGTCTGCTTACACTCTCCGGCAGACAGGCACATTATTTGGATAAGCAAGAGCCGATACACTTTTGTGTACCGGCTCTTGTTTTAGTTTTATTTATTATAACAGCGGAATGCCGTTTTCTTCACAGGCTTTCACGGTCTGTTCGTCCCAGATACTGGACTGCACTTCTCCGATGTGTGCACAGCCCATCATTAACATGCATAAACGCGATTGACCGATACCGCCGCCGATGGTTAACGGAAGTTCGCCGGCAAGCAGCATCCGGTGAAACGGCAGTTTGCTTCTTTCCTCGCATCCGGCAAGTTTCAACTGACGGGCAAGCGATTCTGCGTCCACGCGGATACCCATGGAGGATACCTCAAAAGCGCGCTCCAAGACCTCGTTCCAGAAGAGAATATCGCAGTTGAGCGCCCAGTCGTCATAGTCGGGCGCACGGCCGTCGTGCGGTTTGCCGTTTTTGAGCGCACCGCCGATCTGCATAATGCAGGCGGTCTTATGTTGTTTGACAAAGGCATTTTCGCGCTCGTGCGGCGTCAGGGCAGGGTACAGATCTTCAAGTTCCCCGGAGGTGATGAAAGCGACTTCGTTGGAAAGGGAGGTGCGCAGCTGCGGAAAATGCACGTATAAGCGGTCTTTCACGCGGCAAATGGTTTCGACGATGGTTTTGACAATGAGTTTTAAATAGTCGAGATTCCGGTTTTCACGCGTGATGATTTTTTCCCAGTCCCATTGATCGACATAAATCGAATGGATGTTATCCAATTCTTCGTCGCGGCGGATCGCGTTCATATCGGTATATAAGCCGTTTCCGACCGAAAAATTGTATTTTTTCAAGGCGAGTCTTTTCCATTTGGCGAGTGAATGCACGACCTGGGCTTCTGTGCCGATGGCAGGAACGTCAAAACTTACCGGGCGTTCGTAGCCGTTCAAGTTGTCGTTTAAACCGCTGTCCTCGGTAACGAAAAGCGGAGCGGAAACGCGCTTTAAATTGAGCGCGGCGGCGAATTCGTTCTGAAAGGTCTGTTTAATGTAGGCGATGGCGCGCTGGGTATCGTATTCGTCGAGTACGGGCGCATAGCCTGCCGGAATCTGGATATGGTTCATGAAAACGTCCTTCTGGCGCACCAAAGTGCGCCGATAAAATATAAAAATATTTTATCACGTTTCGGGAGGGATGTCAAGCCGTATAGGAACGAAATTTACAGATTGACTGCCAGAATGCCGCCAAAGGCGAGAAGTACCCCGAATAAGCATTTGGCGGTCAGCTTTTCTTTAAAGAAAACGGCAGACATGATGGTTGACAGCATAAGCGCACAACCGTTGGCAAGAGGGTATAAGGCGGCGGAGGGCAGGTAATGAGCGGCAAGTGTTTTGGTGAAACTGTGTAAGAACAGACAGACGGACATGACGCCTATGTACCCGAAGATCGGTTTTAGCGCTTTGTATACCGATTTGTCCGAGTCTCCTTTTCGCATTCCGAAAAACGGCAGACAGATAAGTAAGATAAGAAAAGAGCATAGGTATGTGTAAAAATTAAAGACGGAGGTCGGGACGCCCTTGGCATAAACCGTAAACAGCTTTTGTGAAAAGTCTATGGCGCCGTTGGAAAATCCGGTTAGGAACAGCAAAGCAAAGCCGCCAAGCGTCAGTTTTGATTTAATGGAATTATTGTAGGAACACATGACAAGCGTTGCCGCCACCAAAAGCGCCATGCCGAGAAACTGCATACGGCTGACGGTTTCCGAAAAGCAGATCACGCTTCCGGCAATCGGTACGGTAAAGCCTAACATGCAGAATACGTCCAGCATCATGTACGCGCCTTTTTTGACGGCCAATAACCAGCTTACCACCATGACCGACGTTGCAAGTCCCGAAAGAAAGCAAATGGCAAAGGTTCTGCCGCTTACCCGAAACGCCGGAAATCCTTCGGAAAGCAGAACGGAAAAGAATCCGATCGCAATGCATAAGAACATACGCAAAAGGTTGGCACAAACCGCGTCAAAAGCCTGTTCGGTTCTGCTGCTTGTCTTTTTGCCGCAATAGCCTTTGGTTGCGCCGCAAATTAAAGAAATGGCTAAAAATACATATCCCATAAAGATATCCTCAAAGCAGTTTTTTATTTTCTCCCAGTATAGCATAGCAATGGCTGAAATGCAAGATAAAAAACATGGAGAAAAAAGGCAAATAATTGTATTTTTCAGCTTTTTTATTCCGTTTTTCCAAACGCGGACGGCGGCGCACCGTATTTCTTTTTCATGCAGCGCGAAAAGTATTTTTCATCGGTAAAACCGGCGGCAAAAGCAGCTTCCTTGACGGATATCTGTTTTTCGGCAAGAAGAGATGCCGCAAAACGCAGCCGCTTTTCCAACAAATATTGCTTCGGCGAAAGGCCGAAGCTTCGGCAAAAGGCACGCCGGAGCGAGGATTCGCTGAAGCTTCCGGCACGGCAAAGGTCGCAAAGCCGAAGCGAAGCGTCTTGAAAGTGGTTTTCCAGATAGGAAAGACAGTCTGCCAACCGGGTATCCGTGTGCGGTCCTGCAAGCGTGGCGAGGTCGCAGAGCAAGGTGTAGACGTCGGCTTTCAGGCGGAAGACGTGTTGGTTTTGCTGCCAATCGTCCAAAAGCTGCTCGAATTTTTCGCGTAAAAAAGCCTCCGCGCCAAAGGATCGGTTTTCGACGTGCGTATAGTTGCAGTCGGAAAGATGTACCACTATGCTTTCACAGACGGAATATTCTACGGTATAATCCATGCTGCTCGGGATGAACAGCACATCTCCCGGCCGTGAAAGAAAGCTCTGCCCGTCGATTTCAAACTGCGCTTTTCCGCAAATGCGCAGACTGAGTGCCGCAAATGGCCGTTTTTTGACGTGAAACAGCCCGTTTTCGTGCCTGAAACGGCCGACAGATAAAATTTGAAAGCATAGCTCATCAAAAGAATATAACATTTTTATCACCGCTTTCCAGTATATAGATAATTGACTGAAAAATCCACCTATTTGAATGAAAAGTCTGTTACAAAACCGTTCGTGTTGGGGTAAAATAACTCTATCAACAACTTCAAGAAGGCGGTGTTTGTATGTTTTTTGACGTTCAAAACCTGACAAAACTGACCGGCCGGTATCCGGTCGAAGAAAAAATCCGCGCTGTGGCGCACGCGTCGCTCTGCAAGCCGGTTTTTGCGGAATACTGGAACAACTTTTCCTACGGACTTTCCGAAATTGAGCTTCTTCCGACTGATTCTTTCACCTTTTGCATCGGTCAAGCGCCGGTTTTGCCGCTTGACGGCGAAAGTTATCGCGTGAGCATTACCGAAAGCGGCGTGAGCCTTGCCGCTTGCAGCGAAAAAAGCCTCATTTGCGGCTTTATGACGCTCATCGACCGTCTGCTTATGGAACGTGTAAACGGCGAAAGCCGCCTGTTTCTCGACGCCTGCACCTACGGCGAGACGGCATTTATTGCACGGCGCCTGGCGCATTTTTGTGTTTTTCCGGAAACCGAGCTGTGGGAAATCCGGCGGTTTGTCCGTCTGTGTGCATTTTTGCGGTATACCCATTTGGTGATCGAATTCTGGGGAACGTTTCGCTATGAATGCCTTGATGCGCTTTCGTGGGAACGCGCGTTTTCCGCTGATGACCTGCGCGAAATTTTCGCGGAGGCTCAGGATCTCGGCTTGGAGCTTGTTCCTATGTTCAACCATTACGGACACGCTTCTTCGGGACGGGGGATGCACGGAAAACACGTCGTGCTTGACCGGTCGCTGCAGTATGCATATCTGTTCGATGAGACCGGTTGGGCGTGGAATATCGGCTTGCCGGAAACAATCGATTTGCAGAAAAAAATGCGGCAGGAATTGACGGAGCTGTGTGGTGCCGGTTCATTTTTCCATATCGGCTGTGATGAGATCTATGGCTTTGATTATTCAGAACGTGCCATGGAGGAGATCTGCACCCATATCAATGCCGTCGCTCAAAGTCTTGCCGAAAGCGGCAGAAAACCCATTTTGTGGGCGGATATGTTTTTGCCGAGAACCTTAAAGAATCAAACCGGAAATACATATACGGCGGCGTGTCCGTCCGAGAACGCGTCCTCTTTTATGCTGTCAAAGCTCGATAAAAACGTGCTTCTTGCCGATTGGCAGTATGACGCGTGCCGATTCCCGGTGGAAACGTCGCTTTATCTGAAAGAAAAAGGCTTTTCGGTTTTGCTGTGTCCGTGGGATAGGGGAATGAACCGGACAAACGCTTGCCTTGAAACGGCAAAAATTCATGGCCTTGACGGGATTCTGCATACGACCTGGCACACACTGTCAAGCGGTATGCCGTATGTTGCAAAAACGGCGCGCGGCTGCTTTTTGCCTGCCGGTTCGAAGGATGTGCGCGATGAGAATCAGGCTCTTCACTTCAACAAAACAGCGGAAATTCTGCGAAAAGTGTATCCTTGCGGCGGCGATTACCGTAAAAGCGGATGGTCGAAAAAGGAAATTGAGGATATTGTATGATAAACCTTGTGTATTTGTTCGCGGTGTTTTTCAGCGTTTCACAGTCGGTTTCGGTCAAATATTACCGGCAGAAATCCGAGGATGTGCTGCTTTTCAATGCTGTCAAATCGCTTGCCGCGTTTTTGGCGCTTGCCGTGATTTTGGTGTGGAACTTCCGTTTTCACGCACCGACGGCGATCTATGGCGTCCTGTACGGTGTTTTCCTTGCGATTTCCATGCATACCGGCTACAAAGCACTGTGTTTGGGCCCGATGTCCCTTACCGGCATGATTGTATCGTTTTCCGTGATTTTGCCGATCGCATACGGAATCGTGTTTGCACGGGAGAATCCGACGGTGTTTCAGGGGGTCGGTTTGGTATTTTTTGTTTTATCCGTGGTTTTCACAAGCCTTCGTGCCGGGACGCCTCCCGCTTCGCAAGAGACCTCTGCGAAAGACCGAAAAAAGTGGCTCGTATACGTGTTTCTCACGTTTGTGGCCAACGGCTTGTGTTCTGTTGTGCAAAAAATGCATCAAAGTGCCTATCCGCACCGGCAGCTGGGTGAATTTGTCTTGTATGCCTGCGGCTTTTGCACGTTGGTTTTCGGTGCCGCGTATCTCAAAAAGAGAACGGCACATAACAGCGTGTGCGGCATTGGTCTTGCCGGGTTCGCCGGACTTTCCAATGCGGCAGCCAACTTCTGCACCTTGCTTTTGGCAGGAAACGAGTATGCGGCGGTCATGTATCCGGTCATCTCAGCCGGAACGGTGCTTGCGGCGCTTGTGTGCGGCAGGGTGCTGTTTGGCGAGAAATTGGGCTTGGGACAGTGGGCGGCTTTGCTCTGCGGCTTGGCGGCAGTGGTGTTGCTAAGATTATAACAACGAAGCGCGGTGAAATCATCGCGCTTCGTTGTTTTCATAAGCCCCCAAATACCGATTGGCAGCGTATTTTGCCGATTGGTATTTGGGGGCTTATGTTACAGATTTATGCATTCTCTAAACAATCAGCATTGCGTCTCCGAAAGAGAAGAAATGATATTTTTCCTCCACCGCCACCCGATAGGCCTCCAATATGCGTTCTCTTCCGGCCAGCGCGGAAACTAACATAATGAGAGTGCTTTCGGGTAAATGGAAATTGGTGATCAGACAGTCAAGAGCCTTGAATTTGTAGCCGGGATAAATAAAAATTTCTGTGTTGGCGCTGCCGGCATGCAAAACGCCGTTTTCATCCGTCGCACTTTCCAACGTCCGGCACGAGGTCGTACCGACTGCAAAGATCCGTCCGCCGTTTTTCCGGACTTCGTTGAAACGGCGCGCCGTTTCCTCGCTTACCGTGTAATATTCGCTGTGCATTTTGTGCTCTGTGATGATTTCTTCCTTGACCGGACGGAAGGTGCCTAACCCTACGTGAAGAGTTACGTACAGAATCTCCACACCCATGTTTTTGATCTGTTCGAGCAGTTCCTTGGTGAAATGAAGTCCAGCCGTCGGCGCGGCGCTGGAACCCTCATGCTTGGCGTAGACCGTCTGATAACGGTCTTTTTCGCTTTCCCGGCTGGTGATGTATGGCGGAAGCGGCATTTCGCCGATTTCGTCAAGCAGGGCAAAAAACTCTCCCTCATAGTCGAATTCAATCACACGGTTGCCGTCGTCAAGGACCTGTTTTACCGTTCCGGTCAGTTTTTTATCAAAAAGGACGCGCGTACCCACATGCATTTTCTTGCCGGGATGTACGATTGTTTCCCACGTTCTGTCATCTAAACGTTTCAATAACAGTACCTCGATCGTACTGCCGGATGGCTCGGCAGCCTCCGTGCCGTCCGGATTTTTAATAAACCGCTTGCCGAACAGGCGCGCCGGAATGACTTTGGAATCGTTGAGTACCAAAGCGTCTCCCGGTTTCAGATAATCGACAATGTCGTGAAAGTGCCGATGTTCGATTGCACCGGTCTGTTTGTCAAGCACCAAAAGCCGCGACATGTCGCGCTTTTCAGCCGGCGTCTGGGCAATCAGCTCTTCGGGCAGATCGTAATGATAATAGGAACGCTTTAAAAGATTTTCGTTTTCGTTTGCCATGGGAAACCTCTCTTTTGCAGATTTTGCAGTTTCGGAAACCTTATTTGGTAAGGTCGATGAGCACCGTTAGTTTTTTTGTTTTTGTCACGGATAAAGTGCTGTCAAGGGTGACGGTGTTGCTTGATGCGTCAATATCGCATATCCGGTACCGTCCGGCATACATCACCCGGTACGGCCGGTGCGGCGAAAGAAAGGTCCGTACCTTGACCTCGCCGGAATACAGAATGAGTTCAATATAGTCCGCGCCCAGTTCCACGCGTCCGTAGGCGCCGTCAAAGCTGACAAAACCCGTAAATACGTCCTCACGCATGAGTGTTTCCTCCGGCGAAAAGGTGAGAAGCGCCGCATTCTTGTCGTAATCAAAACCGGAAAAAGCCGGTATCAGGGCACAGACCTGCATGGCGCAGGCATACAGCTCTTTTTTGCAGGAAAAAACGTGTTCGGAAAAGACGAGCGATGCTTTTTCGCAAAGAGGGAGTTGTTTAAGCTCCGCCAATGCGGCACAGGCAAAGAAGTCGGGAGTTTGTCTGGCCGACAGCGCTTTGTCTGCATTTTCGGCTGCCTTTAACAGTTCTTCTTTGGAATACAGTTCATAAGCGCATAGCTTTTTCGCCGTATAAGCCGATGAAAGGACACGAAACGGTGCTTTTTCATTACGGACAGCCGCTTTTTCGGAAAAACGGCGTTGGTTTTCTTCCAGTTTCTCTATGTAAAAAGTCTTTCGCTTTTTGTCACGTAACAGTTCCGCAATCTGTATCATGGCGTTTAGCGCCGGCAACAGCGTATCATAAAGGATATCTGCGTCGGAAAGGCCGTTTTCGGACACTTCTTCGCTTAAAAGACGTTCGGCATTTTCGGTCAGTAAATCCGCCATGAGCGAAATGTCCACCCAGTTTTCGGTGTAAAAGCGCAGCTCCGAACAGGTGCGGTATGCGTAAAACAAGCGCATGATCATGCGAAAACGTGCCGCAATCTGATCCGGTGCAAGGTCGGTGTCAAAGGCTGACGGCACAAATTCCGAACCGGACGAACGTCCTTTGGCAGTCATCAGATTTTTTAAGGTCAGAACGCTTGTCGGCGTTGTAATGCCCGGGAAAAGATATTCAAAGGCAAACGAAACGGGAAGAAGTCCGTCCTCTGATTCCTCGGAAATGCCTTTGAGAACGCCGGCGGCGTCGCGTCTTGCGGCCGGATCTTTCACGGCGGCGAGAGACGCACGGATAAGCGGTTTTAAAGTTTCGGGCAGACAGGCTTTGTCTCCTGCCAGCTCATGCGTCAGCAAGCTTTCGCGATAAAGCCGGTCAAAATGCGTGAATGAATAGGAAACGCAATCGGAAAGACCCGGAAAATAGTGGCAATAGTAATTTTTTTCCCCGCTTTTGGCCGGGCTTTCGGCACAGTACGGAAAGCTCCATGCCACAATAAACCGGCGTTTTTCCGTTTGTCCCGGTTCCAGATGAAAGTGAAAGGCGAGAATGGCGGAAATGTTCTTTTTGGTGCCGTCCGCCGTGCCGTCGTTTAAAAATCCGCCGCTTGCCGTAAAACGTTCAAAAAATTCAGTGTCTTTGGCATCCTCTGAAATTTCATAAGTAAAATCGGCTGAATCCGAGGCAAGACAGATACTTCCGCGGCGGCGAGCCGAAACGCCGGGCGAGGTTTCGGTGAGCAGGGTATAGAACGTGCCGCTCTGGCGGTCATAGCAAGGCGACCCGTGTCCAGCCAAAAAGAAGGATTTTAAAAGAGCGGCAAAAGAAACGGTGAGCGACCGGTCGCTGAGGCTTGTGATCTCAATTTCAAAAAAGGCCGCCGGAATGCCGGAATCGATTGAGTTGTGGGGAATGAGCGGATTGAATGCGTGTAAAGTTAAGGCAACGCCATACGGTTCTGTGGCGTACGAGACCGACGTAAAAGGAAAAGTATGCCGGATGCTGCTTATCGGCGCATGCGGCAGAGCGCGCGCGTCGGCATCGGATTCCGCCTCCGGATCTTTCAGAACACAGCCGTCGGCTGTTTCCTTATCCGAGCGGACGCACAACGCAAAAGAAACCGGGTCAGTGTGTTCGCCCGGATGGGCTTTTTTGGAGGAGCTTTTGGAAAGACCGGCAAACTGCGTACCGCCGTCGGCATACAATTTTAAACAGCCTGTGCCGATACCGCCTAAAAAAGCGGTGTTTTGCAGATAACGGAATGTATTTTTGACCATAAGGCTCCTCCTTTCGGATTTTTAGGGGATTAACTGATATTATAGCACATATTCTTTTCAATTGCAAGCGCAAAGACAAAGAAAAACGCCGCACTTCGCAAAAACAGAATTCTTGGCGAAGTGCGGCGTCGGGAGACCGGAGATCCGGTCAAAACTTAAACGTTGTATGTGTTTCCTTTCGGAACCTCGTCGCCGCCTTTTTCGGTTTTTTCCACATAGTCACAGCTCGGGAAAATGATGTTGAGCACAATGCCGGCAATGGAGGCAACGGCAAGAGAGGTGATCTTGGCGGTAGCGTTGATCGGAATGGCAACACCGCTGAGAGCGCAGACCAAGATGACAGCCGTGATGATAAGGTTGCGGCTCTTGGAAAAGTCGATCTGGTTTTCGATGAGGTTGCGGATACCGATAGCGGAAATCATACCGTAAAGGATGAACGACACACCGCCGATAACGGCTGTCGGAATCAGTTCAACAATAGCGGCAAACTTCGGGGAGAAAGAAAGGATAACGGCAAAGACAGCCGCAATGCGGATGACTCTCGGGTCGTAAACCTTGCTGAGTGCAAGCACGCCGGTGTTTTCACCGTAAGTCGTGTTGGCAGGACCGCCGAAGAGGGAAGCAAAGGTGGTGGCAAAACCGTCGCCGATTAGCGTGCGGTGAAGTCCGGGATCTTCAATGAAATTCTGCTTGGTGGTCGAGGAAATTGCCGAGATATCGCCGATATGTTCCATCATGGTGGCAAGCGCGATCGGAGCAATTGCAATAATCGAACCGGCAATCAATGCGCTGTTCGACCAATCCACACCGCCGAATACCGTGCTGTTCCAGTGAATCGGGAGACCGAACCATGCGGCGGATTTTACGTTTTCCAGAGCGGCGACTGAGAAGAGCTTGAACTTTTCATCGCCAAACATGGCAATGTACTGCGAACCGTCTGCCAGTGTAATGGTCGAACCGCACGCAAAGGCAAGAACGGCGGCAATGGCGCAAGAACCGAGTACGCCGAGTAAGATCGGAATAATCTTGCACATGCCCTTGCCCCAGATGTTGAAGATGATGACAATGGCGAGCGCACAGAGTGCGATAAGCCAGTTGGCGTCACAGTTGGATTTTGCACTGCCGCAAAGGCTGAGGCCAATGGAAATGATGATAGGACCGGTCACAACCGGCGGGAAGAAACGCATGACTTTGGAAACGCCGACTGCTTTGATCAAAGCGGCTACAACTAAGTAAACAAGGCCGGCAACCGCAACACCGATGCAGGCGTAGGGGAGAAGCTCAGCCTGCGTCATGTCGCCTGCACCCGAAGCCGGAGCAATAGCGGCATATCCGCCCAAGAACGCGAAAGAGGAGCCGAGAAACGCCGGAACTTTTCTTTTGGTTACAAGGTGGAAGAACAGCGTGCCGAGACCTGCCATAAGAAGCGTGGTGGCAATATCGAGTCCGGTAAGAAGCGGAACAAGAACGGTTGCGCCGAACATGGCGAACATGTGCTGGAAACCGAGAATCAACATTTTCGGAACGCCGAGAACCCGGGCGTCGTAAATGCCTTCGGTACCGATGTTGGTTTTGTTTTTACTCATGAGTAAAAGCCTCCTGATTTATTTATTCGCCGACCGCAGCCGGAAAATATTCTTAAATAGCGTAGTTGGTTTTGCACTACTCGTTTTCGCCGTGCTTGACAATGGTCACTTCGGAAAGGCCGTCATATTCCGGAACTTTCACACAAATCTGTTCTTTGTGCGAAGTCGGAACATTCTTTCCAACATAGTCGCCGCGTATCGGCAGTTCCCTGTGTCCGCGGTCAATCAGCACGCAAAGCTTGATCTTGGACGGACGTCCTGCCGCGATCAGCGCATCAATGGCCGCGCGTGCCGTTCGTCCGGTGTAGATAACGTCGTCTACCAAAACAATGGTCTTTCCCTTGACATCAAAACCGAGGTCGGCTTTGAGCAGTTTGGGTTGGTCGCCCTTTTCGTGCAGATCGTCGCGGTAGAGTGTGATGTCCAGTTCGCCCGATAATACTTCCATATCGGAAAAAGAGCGTATCTTTTCGGCAAGCATGTTTGCAAGCGGTACACCGCGGCGCTTGATTCCCACAAGACAAATGGTCTTTTCTTCGGGATTTGTCTCAATAATTTCATGAGCAAGACGCGACAGCGTCCGGCCGACTGCATTTTCGTCCATTATGACTGTCTGCTCCGGCAAGTTCACCGCTCCTTTCTGCTCCAAGTTGCTTTTAACAGGCACAAAAAAAGCCTGCCGGTCGTTCCGGAAGGCACAAATAGGCGTGTTTGCGCAAAAATACGCATAAGAACACAGTTTCTATAAACCTTGCCGGTATCCCGTACCGAATTAAAGGATTTTTACTGTGTGACAGTATAG
The DNA here is from genome assembly GCA_934479825.1 of uncultured Eubacteriales bacterium. Lineage (GTDB taxonomy): Bacteria > Bacillota > Clostridia > Oscillospirales > CAG-382 > UMGS882. The sequence continues at coordinate 15,446 of CAKSOW010000024.1, read as the reverse complement.
CACAAACTTTTTCATTTGTAAAGGGGTTTTTCGACTTTTTTTGCATTTATCTGTTTTTAACAAAAAGATCGGAAGATTTTTGGCATTATTTAACATATGTCTGAAATTCATTCTGCTTTTTTCAAAAGCTGTCGCTTTTAGCCGCATAATGTCACCAAGCGACCGCTTTCGACGTATTTTTGCTCAAACGGCAACTGAGAAATGCGAATATTCCTTTAAAAATGTTAACTTTATGTAAACTACAAAGCGTATCTATTGCAATTTACCCAACTAATATACTATACTGTTAAAAATAATATTATATTTTGTACAGGAGATGCAACATACCTTGAAAGAAAAACTTAACAAACGGGAACTTGTCTACATAGCCAGTATGCTGTTCGGCTTGTTCTTTGGCGCAGGAAATCTGATTTTCCCGATTTATATGGGACAACTATCCGGAAAAAATATGCTGCCGGCGATACTTGGTTTTTTGATTACCGGCGTAGGCTTGCCTCTTTTAGGCGTTATGGCAATCGGTATCAGCCGAAGCGACGGTTTGATCGAATTGTCCGGCAAGGTGGGGCGCGCATACTGCATTTTCTTTACCTGTGCGCTGTATTTAACCATTGGCCCGTTCTTTGCCATTCCGCGTTGTGCGACGGTTCCTTTTGAAGTGGGCGTTGCGCCGTTATTCGGAGAAGTAGCTAAAAATCCGGCGGTTCTTCCGATTTATTCGTTGATTTTCTTTGCTGTTGTGCTTGCCTTTTCCCTCTATCCCGGAAAGATTCTGACCTGGGTCGGAAAGGTCCTTAACCCGATCTTCCTTGTGTTTTTAGGTGTGCTTGTAATTGCCGCGTTAATCCATCCCATGGGCGTTATCCGTGAAGTCGCACCGACAGGGGCTTATGAAACCAAAGCGTTCATGACCGGTTTCTTGGAAGGATATAACACCATGGACGCACTGGCCAGCCTTGCTTTCGGCATTGTTGTGGTTACGGTTATCCGTGACCTTGGCGTGACAGAACCGAAAGCGGTAGCTAAAAACACCGTGAAAGCCGGTATTTTCAGCTGCCTTATCATGGCGGTCATCTATGTGTTTGTAACGGTCGTCGGCGCACAGAGCCGCGGCGTATACGATGTCTGCAAAAACGGCGGCGAGGTCTTTGCTGTGGTGGCCAATCATTACTTCGGTAAGGTCGGCGCGCTGATTTTGGCCGGTATCGTTACTTTTGCCTGTCTGAAAACCGCTGTCGGATTGGTTACCAGCTGTGCGGAAACGTTCTGCAAACTGTTCCCGAAATCTTTCGGCTACAAGACGTGGGCCGTTCTTTTCAGCGTTGTATCTTTCCTGATTGCAAACCTTGGATTAAATACGATTATTGAATACTCCATTCCGGTGTTAATGTTCTTGTATCCGCTTGCCGTGACATTGATTTTGCTTGGTATTTTCGGCAATCTCTTCGGCCATAACCGCTATGTATACGGCTTTGTGACCGGCTTTACATTTGTGGCAGCTATCTTTGATTTTATCGGTGCATTGCCGACGAGCATTACAGAGATGCTTCATTATAATGAATGGATTCCGGTTTTGAGCCGTATTCTACCGTTGTTCGAGTACGGCGTCGGTTGGCTTGTCCCGGCGTTTGTCGGTCTTATTATCGGTCTTATTGTCATGTTCGTGACAAATAAGAAGAAAGCCAAAGCGTAAAACGTAAAAGAATAAGAATAACGCGGCTGTCTGAACATTCAGGCGGCCGCGTGTGTCTTGGATCGATATAAAGCGAAAAAATACGATTGGAGACGGGAAGTCAGAACCGAAAAGAATTTCGGTTCTGTTTTTGCGTAAAAGAAAATTCGTGAAAGTTGCATTTGGTACTTGAAAACGACGACATAAAGTATTATAATAAATTTGTATGTGGCAAAAAGGCGGCGAAGCGCCGCGGCAAATATCGCGGACAGCCTTGCGGAAAAGACAGCCTTGGCATACGCGAAACCAAACAAGCATATACCGCAAAAGCAAGTTTCTGATTAAAAATAACCTATTTCAAAAATCAAGTTCTTTTGCGCCGCTTTTCTGCGAAAGAAAAGCGGCCGGGGTATGGGGCGGAGCCCCATATAAAATAACAATAAAGGAGAAGTCTGAATGAAAACGTATACACCGCAAATCATGCAAAAAGCGGAACAGTATCTTTTTGAGCAGAAAGGCGCGTCACCGCTTGCACTTATGCAAAAAGCCGCAGCAAGCGTGTTTTTCGCGGTACGCTCCCGACTTCGGCCTTATGATACCATAGCCGTTTTGTGCGGCAAGGGCAATAACGCGGGCGACGGCTATGAAGCGGCACGCCTCATGCGTAAGGACGGGAAAAACGTCATTTGCATCGATGTCCTTGGCGGCGAACCGACTGTCGAACCGGCACTTACCTGCTATAATGCCTATATCGCCGAGGGCGGCAAGGTCGTGAGCGACCCGAAAACGGCCTTAAAGAAAATTGCCTTTTCCACCGTTATTTTCGATGCCGTGTTCGGCATCGGTTTTCGCGGCGTTATCGAAAAGGATAGCTTTTTACATAAATGTATCGACGCGGCAAATCTTTCCGGCGCATTTCGCGTGGCTGTCGATGTGCCGAGTGGCGTCAGAAGCGCGGATGGCAGCGTCGGCGGAATCGCTTTCGCGGCAGACCTTACCGTGACGGTTACCGCACTAAAAATCGGAATGCTGTCTTATCCGGCTCGGTTCTTCTGCGGACGCACTGAGGTTGTCGATATCGGCGTTCCCCCAGAGGTGCTCAATTTTTATAAAGAGGAAAATCCCGGCTTTGCACCGGATGACGACTACGTCGCACAGGCTCTCCCGATGCGCCCTGAAATCTCCAATAAAGGCGATTTCGGGAAGTTGGCCTGTGTCTGCGGCAGTGAAAATATGACCGGCGCGGCTGTATTGTCGGTCGGCGCGGCTCTTCGTGCCGGAGCGGGGCTTGTGACGCTCGCCTCAGAAAAAAGCGTTATCGAATGCGTGCGCGGAATCTATCCCGAACCGATCTATGCGCCGCTGGATTGGAAAGATAACGGAAAATTGATTTCTTTCGCCTCTTCGCTTTCCAAATATAATACCGTCCTTATTGGCTGTGGCTTGGATAAAGAGCCGATCAAAGCGGACTTTTTGGAAATGGTTCTTCAAAAAGCTTCGGCACAGCTTGTTTTGGACGCAGATGGTATAAATATGCTATGTCCTTTCATAGATATAGTACGGGAAGCAAAGAAAACGCCGATTCTCACGCCACATCCCGGAGAATTTTCAAGACTTTCCGGCCTTGACGTGGACTATATCAACGATAACCGGATCAAATGCGCCGTGGAATTCGCCGAAAAATACCATTGTATTTTGGTCTTGAAAGGCGCCGGCACCGTTACCGCTTCGCCGGACGGACGCTTTGCCGTCAATACGACCGGAAATCCGGGACTTGCCAAAGGCGGCAGCGGCGATGTGTTGGCAGGTCTTATTGCCGGCCTTGCGGCAAATCCGCATATTTCTGCATTCGACGCGGCTGTGTGCGGCGTGTATCTGCACGGAAAGGCGGCAGACCGGTTAAAGGAGACTTATTCCGAATACGGCCTGTTGCCGTCACAGCTTGCTGTGGAGGTTGCCAAACTGCTTCCCTAACATATTTTTGGGGGAATCAATTTGAAAACCGTTTTTCAGTCACGCAAAACAATTCTTTCGCGCATTCTTTTTGCGGCTCTCGCCCTTCTTTGCCTTGTACCGTTACTTGCCGGATGCGGCGATTCAACCGGTAAAAAAGATCTGTGCTGGACGCTGTTCTCTCCCTACGCGGCGGACATCGAATTCGTCTTTGAAAAGGACGGCGAATCGGTTGCGGGAACTGCGCATGTGACGCGTGCCGATACGGTTCGTATCGATATAACCGCTCCCGACCCGTTTACGGGAATCAGCGCCGAAATGGGCGCAGACGACCGGGCGGATATTATCAGCCTGTCGTATTCGGGCATTAAGGCGGAACTTCCGAAAAATGCGCTGGATAAGCTTGATCTTATGCTGTCGCTGTTTGCGGACAGCGTTGCGGCGTCTGCCGAAAAAACGCCGATTAACGCGTTTGTCCCCTGTGAGGAAGTCTATGCCGTCGAGGGACTTGCCGAAACCAAGGCTTATAAAGCGGAATTTTCACACGGCAATATCCGGTATCTTGTCGTTTACGACAGCCTGACCGGGACACCGCTTGATCTGTGCGCCGAAGCAGACGGCAGTGCCGTCGAAGTCAAAATCAAGAAATTCAAGGGAGCGGAGTTTTAACTCTGATTCCCGGTATCGGAAAACATACGAAAAGAGGAACTACATGCTTTTACATACAGACGTCAAAAAAACGCGCGCTGTCATCGATTTAGACGCGGTTGCCGACAATTATCGCCATACGGCGCAAATGTGCGCACCGGCCGCAGTAGCGGCAGTCGTCAAGGCGGATGCATACGGTCATGGGGCGCTTGCGGTTGCAAAGAAATTAGCGAGCGTCGGCTGTAAGTTTTTTACGGTGTCCAATATCGATGAAGCGCTTGAACTTCGTTTGGGCGGTATCGACGGAATCATTCTCGTGCTCGGTTTTGTGTTGGATGAATTCCTGCCGGAAGCCGTCGAGAACGGCATTTCCCTTGCGGTGGACACGGCGGAACATCTGGAAAAGATTCTTGAAGCGGCGGACGGTCGAACCGTCAAGATCCACATTAAGCTCGATACCGGCATGAACCGTACCGGTTTTGCGGCAAAAAGCGAAACGGGCGCGTTGGATGCGGAACTTGCAAAGGCGGTTGCGTTGTTGAAAAGCCATGACAATGTCGTATGTGAGGGCGTGTTTTCTCATTTTGCCGTTGCCGATGAACCGGACGGCGCGGCGTTTACCGAAATGCAGTTTGCGCGTTTTACCGAAACGGTTAAAGCGTTAATGGAGGCCGGAATCAAACCCTTATACCGGCATATCTGCAACAGTGCCGGCATCGTGCGTTTCCCGCATATGCATTTGGATGCGGTACGCATGGGAGTAACGCTGTACGGCTGCGGAAATTTAGATAAGGCATGCCGTCCGGCGATGACTTTCAAAACACGTATTATCAATGTGCACAACTTGAAACAGGGGGAAAGCGTCAGCTATGGCTGTACCTACACGGCAGACGCAGAGCGCCGGATCGCCGTTATCGGAGCAGGCTATGCCGACGGATACAAGCGCTGCCTGTCCGGCAAGGGTTATGTATTGTGTCATGGAAAAAAAGCGCCGCTTGTAGGGCGTATCTGCATGGATATGGCTATGGTGGATGTGACGGATATCCCGGAGGCGGCGGTCGGCGACGATGCGGTATTATTCGGAACGGACGGAAACGCGTTTTTGAGTGCTGAAGAAGTGGCGTCTTGGGCAGAGACGATTCCGTATGAGATTCTTTGCGCGGTTTCGGCGCGTGTACCGAGGGTGTATGGGGAATAAGCAGGGGTGGGCAAGGACTGCTCGCCCTTGCGTCCTCGCCCCCTTTTCTTAAAAGAAAAGGGGGACAAAAGAATTTGATTTTTGCCCCCGGCGATTTGAATTTTCAGATCGCCGGGGGTGCTTTTATTTAAAAGAAAAATTGTATTTAAAAGAGCAAGGTAAGATTGCCTGTGTTATTATCGCTTGATTTTTCCGGGATATTGACAAAAACAGAGAAGCGCACGGCGGTTTGAAGAAATCCGCACTGCCGTGTGTCACACTCTAAACTCTTTTGCCGGGGCATTCTTATAAGAAAAGCGGCGTTTTTTCCTGCGAAACACCGCTTTTTGTTAATTATCTGTTACCTATTGTGCATATGCTTGCATTTTTAACGCAAACAGACTATAATATTCATAGTCTGAGTCGGTGTACCGCAAGGCAGGTTTTGAATGTTTGAAAAAAGAAAGGCAGTTTTCCGTCATGAAATTTACCGAAAAGGATTTTCTTCCGGTTTTGTTCGGAAACGACATCAATGTATACAGTGTAGCGCGCGCATTTTACGAAGAATACAAAATCAAATCGCGCGTATTCGGCAAGGCGCTCAAAGGAACATGCTACAAGAGCCGCTTAGTCGAATTTACGGAAATCAAGAATTTAGACACGCCGGAGATTCTTTTGGACGTACTCAACCGGTACGCAGGCGAGCATGCCGACAAAAAGATATTGGCTATCGGCTGCGGCGACAGCTATGTCAAGTGCCTTGCCGTCAACAAGGATAAGTTTGCTCCCAATGTAATTGCCCCCTACGCCGATTATTCTTTCCTTGAAAACCTTATGGACAAGGAAAAATTCTACGAGCTTTGCAAAGACCACGGCATCTATTATCCCAAAACCTATATCTGTACGAAAGAAAACCATACGCAGCTCGATCTGCCGTTTGGCGCGCCGTACATTCTCAAACCGGCCAATCAGGTGGAGTATTATAAACACAAATTCGACGGTCAGAAAAAGGTCTTTAAACTGACCACCGGAGCAGAGCTTGCCGAAACCGTCAAGAAAGTCTACGAAGCCGGTTATACTGACCATATGATCATTCAGGACTATCTCCCCGGCGACGACACCTATATGCGTGTGCTTACCAGCTATTCCGACCGCAACGGAAAAGTGAAAATGATGTGTCTCGGCCATGTTCTCTTAGAGGAACATACGCCATACGGAATCGGAAACCATGCGGTTATTATTACCGAATACGAAAAAGACCTCATGGAAAAGTTCAAGAATCTCCTGGAAAGCATTCATTATGTCGGCTTTTCCAATTTTGATATCAAACTTGACAAACGCGATGACAAATACCGCGCCTTTGAAATCAATACCCGCCAAGGCAGAAGCAATTTCTACGTTACGGGTTCGGGACACAACGTGGCAAAGCTCTTTGTGGAGGATTATGTGTACGGAAAGGAACTTCCCGAAGATATTGCGAAGAATGAGTATCTTTGGATGGTGGTTCCCAAGCAGATCGCCTTTAAATATGCACCGGCCTATAAAGCGCGTATGCAGCGTTTGATCGCCGCCGGAAAATACGTCAATCCTTTGTGGATGAAAGGCGATAATAACCCTGTCCGCCTGTACCGCTTGGTGCGTTCGCAGATAGGACATTATTTCAAATTCAAAAAATACCTCGGCAGATAAGGAGTATACATCGTGGGAAAACTCGGCGTCATCGGCGGCATGGGACCGCAGGCAACGGAACTTTTGTATCAGAAAATCATTTCCATGACCGATGCAAAATGCGATCAAGAACACATTGATATGATTATTCTTAGCCATGCCGCCATGCCCGACCGCACGGAAGCCATCCGTTCCGGAAAAACCGAAAAGGTCTTTTCCTTGCTTTCAGAGGACGCGAAAATGCTCGAAACCAATGGTGCGGACTATATCGCGATTCCCTGCAATACCTCGCATTATTTTTACGACGCTTTGCAGGCACAGGTGAAGATTCCTATTATCCATATGGTACGCGAGACCGTCAAACGGGTAAAAGAACGTGATCCGGCTATCACAAAAGTGGGATTATTGGCAACCGACGGAACGGTCTTTGCCGGAATCTATGCCAAAGAATGCGAAAAAGCCGGACTTTGCTGTGTGACGCCTGATGAAAGTACGCAAAAGATCGTCATGAAAATCATTTATGAGCAGATAAAAGCCGGCGAAAAGGGAAGTATCGACGATTTCGGCATCATCGATACCTATTTGAAAAAGAACGGCTGTGAAGCGGCTATCCTTGCCTGTACCGAGTTGTCCTGCTTTAAAAACTATCATGCGCTCGACCGTTTTTATCTTGACGCGTTGGATGTGCTGTGTGAAAAGGCTGTCCGGCTTTGCGGCGGCAAGTTAAAAAAAGAGTTTGATTTTCAAGCTCAGTCCGAAAAACAGAATTGACCGGAGATATCATTGCTTATGAAACATACGTTAAACGACTATGTAAAACTGCTCGGCGAAAACGGCCTTGTCACAAAACTAAGCCTTAATGTGCCGTCCGTCACGGTGGAAAACGTCACCTACAACTCCAAGGAATCCGGAAAAAACACGCTTTTTATCTGCAAAGGCGCGCATTTTAAGGAAGAATACTTAACCGACGCACTGTCTGCGGGAGCTGTCTGTTATCTTTCGGAAACCGAATATGCCGCGGAGGCCGACCATATATTAGTAAGCGATATCCGCCGCGCTATGGCGCTTATTTTCGATTATTTCTATGACAGCGTGTGGAAGAATATCGATTTAATCGGTATCACCGGTACCAAAGGAAAATCCACCACCACCTATTTTATCAAATACATTCTTGATGAATACTTACATAGCGAACAGAAACCGTCTGCGGCTTATATTTCTTCGATCGATACCTATGACGGCAAGGAAAAATTTGAGTCTCACCTCACAACCCCCGAAGTCGGCGAGCTGTATAAGCATTTTTCCAATGCCGTAAACGCCGGTATACCGTATCTTGTCATGGAGGTTTCCTCGCAGGCGCTGAAATATGACCGTGTGTACGGCGTCGGTTTTGATATCGGCGTATATCTGAACATCGGCGAGGATCATATCAGCGCGGTGGAACATCCGGATTTTGATGATTATTTCGCCTCAAAAATGAAACTGTTCGGTCACTGCAAGAGGGCCTGCGTGAGCCTTGACACCCTGCGCCGCGATGAAGTTATCCAAGCGGCAAGTGTTTGTGAAAAGGTCATCACGTTCTCGACGACCGATGAAAGCGCTGACGTATATGCCTATCATATCCATAAATCCGGCAACGATACCGTCTTTACTGTCCGTACACCGGAGTATTCCGAGGAGATCACATTGACCATTCCCGGACTTTTCAATGTACAGAACGCATTGGCGGCGATCAGCGTTTGCTTGCTTTTGGGCATTCCGAAGCATTTTGTTTATGTAGGACTGATGAAAGCGCGTTCTTCGGGGCGTATGGAAAGCTACACCAACAGCGACAATAAAATCGTCGCCATTGTCGATTATGCCCATAATAAACTCAGTTTTGAGTGCTTATACGATTCCGTAACCAAGGAATTTCCTGGCAGACGCATTGTTACCGTGTTCGGTTGTCCGGGCGGCAAGGCGTTTCAGCGCAGAAAAGACCTTGGCGAGCTTGCCGGAAAATATTCCGATTATGTGTATATCACCGAGGAAGATCCCGGCGAAGAACCGCTTATGCAGATCTGCGAACAGATTGCCGGGCATGTGGCCGAGAGCGGCTGCGCGTATGAAATCGAGCCGGACAGAGGAGAAGCGATCCGGAAAGCCATTCTGTCGGCCGGCCGTGAAACGGTCGTGCTTGTTACCGGCAAAGGCAACGAAACGCGCCAGAAACGCGGCACAAAATACGTGCCGTGCGAGACCGATGTGGAATACACGAAAAAGTATTTAAAAGAATACGACGTGGCGCATAAAATCGACGCGTCGGAGAAAATCAGCAATTTCCAAAGCGTGCTCCCGGCGTTTCGCAAGCTGTTCGGCAAAACAATTTTGGTCAAGCTTGGCGGCAGTATTATGGAAAGCGAATCGTCTCTCAAAAATCTGTACGAAGATATTGAGATGCTAAAAATGGTGGGAGCCAAGGTCGTTTTGGTCCATGGCGGCGGCAAAGCCATTTCAGCGGCTTTGAAGAAAAACGGAATTGCGCCGGAATTCAATGGCGGATACCGTGTGACCGGCAAGGATTCCATCGGCATTGTCGAGGAAATCCTGTCCGGCAAAGTCAATAAGGCCATTGTTCAGGGTCTGAAAGACGAAAATCTGAACGCCTGCGGCCTTTCCGGAAAGGACGGAAACCTCATTACCGCCGTGCGGAAGACCATTCCCGAGGGCGATATCGGCTATGTCGGCAAAGTGGAAAAGGTGAATCCGGAGATCTTGCGCCTTTTGCTGGACAACGGCTTTCTGCCGGTCGTTTCTCCGGTCTCTTCGTCGGATAAGGGCGAGACGCTCAATGTCAATGCGGACGACGCGGCGTTTGCCGTCGCCGAAGCGCTTGGCGCGGACACGCTCATGTTTTTAACGGATGTGGACGGCATTCTTCTTGACGTCAACAACAAAGATACGCTTGTAAACACACTTTCCGTGGATAAGGCGAAAGATCTGATTGAAAACGGTTTTATCGACGGAGGAATGATGCCGAAATTGAGAAACTGCATAAACTCCGTGCAGAACGGCGTTTCCGAAGTGGCTATCGTCAACGGAGGCGTGCGGTATAATCTGATTTCCTACTTTATCACCAAAGGAAAAATCGGAACGACCATTTCGGCAAAAGGATAAGTGCGTGAATTGATAAAAAACTCTGTGTTTGTAAAATATCAAACACAGAGGTTTTTTATGTGTTGAAAACGGCGTTTTTTGATATACTCAAAGATTTTACAGGCATTTCAAGACGGACATGAACCCGATCAAAAGGAATAAAAACGCAAAGTTGAAAGCCGAAAATTCAGCAACATAGCGGCCGGTCTTATCGGGATTATGGCTGACATATTCGCGGAAAGTGATAAGACTGGCCAGCGACGCGATCAATGTTCCTACACCGCCGATGTTGACGCCGACCAATAAGTCCGGATAGTTGTCCGTGAACTGGGAAAGCAGGATTGCCGACGGCACGTTGCTGATAAACTGACAGGAAAGCGCGCTGAAAATCAAGGTGTTCTTGCTGAGAAGCCACGAGAAGAACGTCCGGATTCCATTGATACGCGCCATGTTTCCGGCAAAAATGAAGAAGAATACAAAGGTTAATAAAAGCGGATAGTCTACCATTTTCAGCGCTTTCCGGTCGGCAAACAGCAAAACTGCCGGAATGACGATAAGGCCTGTCACATAAGGCACACCGCGGAAAACGATTGCAATTGAAAGAGCAAAAAGCGCAAGATACAACACCGTCCGCGGCAGACCAAACGCAATTTTCTCGTCCGCCAATTCCAATTTCTCCGGCTTTACGAAAATAATGCAGAAAAGTGTGATAAGCGCGACTGAAAAGAAAAACGGCGGCGCCATAATGCGCATGAATTCCAGATTCGGAATGTGAAATTTCGTATACAGATACAGATTCTGCGGATTGCCGAACGGCGTCAGCATGCCGCCGAGATTGGCGGCAATGTTCTGCATGATAAAGGTGAAAGCCATGTATTTCTGCTTGCCGCAGGTGTTGAGCGTGAAATAACCGAGCGGCAGGAATGTAAGCAGGGCCATGTCGTTGGCAATGAGCATGGAACCGATAAAGGTGATGTAGACAAGAGCCAATACGCTTACACGTGCATTCCCGGCAAAATGGATGATTTTGCGTGCCAACAGGTAGAAAAAGCGGATGTTTTTCAACGCACATACCGTTGCAAGCACACAGAACAGGCAAGCCAGCGTTTTGTAATCGAAATAGGACGCATATGCCTTATCCGGCGGCACGATAAACATGGTGATAAGCGCCGCAAGAAGTGCAATGACCATGACGGTGTTTTTCCGGACAAATAAAGTCAGTTCAGCGAGTGATTTCTGCACCAATATACGTTTTTTCATAAAATCTCCTTATATTGCAAGCGAATAGAACCATCTTTGCAGGGATGGCAACAAATATAAATCATAGCAAATAATACGCGCTTTGTTAAGGCAAAACTATATTGTTTCATTTAAATGAATGTCGAAAAATGCCGGTTTACTTTTTTCTTAATTTATGATATAATAAAAATAAACAATTTCGGAAGAGTTCCCGCATTCCGAATAAAACGTATAAACCCGATTGAAGAGGAGTTTAAAAATGAATTTCAAACGATTTGTTGCCGCTGTCTGCGCGGCGGCCGCATTGCTTTGTCAAAATGTGTTTTTCGTATCGGCGGAAGAGATCGGCGCTACGCGCGGAGAAGTTGTTGAAATGCTTTTGAATGCGGCGGATGACTATAATCCGGAGGTAAAGAAAACCGACGTCATCAAGGGCTATGAGGACGGCCTTTTACACGAAGAACGCGGCGTAACGCGCGCCGAAGCGCTTGTGATGTTAAAGCGTGCGTTCGGAACGCTCCCAAAACCGGTCGGGCACAACGCGCGTATGGCGCTTGCGGCAGATTCCTTTAACGATATTCCCGATTGGGCGCAAAAGGAGTTAGCCGGTGTGTTTGACGCCGGTATTGCCGCCGGAACGGCGCCCGGTACGTTTTCCCCGGATGAACCGGTCACAAAAGAGCAGATGAATCTATTTATAGACCGTGTTTTTGCGCTTTTCGGCACCAACGAAAAGGACGATTTCTATGCTGCGGTCAACAAGGAAACTCTTGAAACAATGGAGATTCCGGCTTTGCAGAAAAAGACCGATTCGTTTACGGCAGTGCAGAATAAAGTTGATGGCGAACTGTTGGAAAACGTGAGTTGGGGTACATCTAATTTCAGTCAAAAGTTTTACCAATCTTTGATGAACAAGGAGTTCCGCGACAAAAACGGAATAAAACCGGTTGAAAAATACATGACGGCGATTCAGAAAGCCAAGGATTTTTCCGAGTTGTTGTCGGCACACTATGATATTCAGAAAAATCTGTTCACAAGTCCGCTGATCGGGTTCACTCTGGTGCGCGATTTCAAGGACAACACGATATACCGGACGACGCTTGTTACCTATGAACCGCTTATGCCGGCGGATTTTTACATCAACGGCACGGATGAGCAGAAAGAAATGTATTTTGATTATCTGCGCAAAGTTTCGGAAATCGCAGGGGATACGCTTGACGAAAAGCAGATGCAGGCGTTTTTCGATTTTGAAAAAGACCTTGTCGAACACAGCATGGACGCCGAACAGGCGGAGAATATCGAAAATTTGAATAATCTTCTCACGCCCGACGAGTTGGCACAGATATTCTCAGAAGTGGATATCCATAAGATCTTGTCGAGCAGCATGCTTAGCGAAAAAGACGAATATCTCGTTATGGATGTTGCGTATGCAAAAGCGTTTGCTGCCTATATGACCGAGGAGCATACGTCGTTATTGAAAAATGTCATGCAGATTTCTTTGCTTAACTCTTTTTCCGGCTTTTTAGGCACGGATCTGCAAGACGCGGTTCTGACGCTGGCAAGCGGCTATACCGGCATGCCGAAACCGACCGATGAGCAGTTGGCGCTGGAAACGGTGAAGAGCTGGATGCCGGCTGATCTAAGCAGTAATTGGTGGTGGTATAGTTTTGAAGAGCCGAAAGAGATTAAAGCACAGGTCACCAAGATGGTGTATGAGATAATTGACGGTTATCAGAATCAGGTGGATTCGATCGATTGGGCAAGCGACAAAACCAAGGTGATGATTCACAATAAATTAAATACTCTTGAAATTCGCGTCGGTTCTCCGGAAGCCGGAAGCCTGTCAAACCGTGAACCTTGGGATTTTATATATCCGTGGGGCACATATGGCGGAATCAGAGTCAGCACAGAGGATGCTTTCCTGACATTGAACCGGATACTTGGATTTTATGCCAATTCTATGAAGAGAGCGCAGAACGATACCTATAATAAGGAATTGGACGACGGTTTTGTCTTAGACCTTTTCGAGGCAAATGCCGGATATATCCCGCAAAACAACCGCATTGAGCTTCCGTTTGCACTCTTGCAGAAACCGTTTTATGATGCCAATGCGCCGTATGAGGAAAATCTCGCCGGTATCGGCTTTATTATCGCACATGAGATAGCGCATGCCTTTGATACGACCGGCGTGCAGTTTGATTCAAAGGGAAATGCCGTGAGTTGGATGACAAAAGAGGAATCCGACGCCTTTGCCGCGCGCTGCACCAAGCTTGTTTCTTTCTATGACAACTTTGAAGCGGCGCCGGGTATCTTGACGGACGGACGTTTCACATTGAAAGAAAATTTGGCCGATCAGATGGCGATGCAGTGCCTTACAAAATTAGGGTCTGAAAACAAAAAGGTCGATATGCAGGAGTTTTACCGCGCGTTTGCCCGTATATGGGCGTCTACTTCCACGCGCGACTATGCGGCGTATATCGCGAAAAACGATACGCATGCTCCCGACAAGGCCCGTGTCAACCGGACGTTGGAAAACTGCGACGGTTTCTATGAGGCGTTTGGCATTACCGAAAAAGACGGCATGTGGGTGGATGAAGAAAACCGTGTGTCCATTTGGTAAATATCGGCCAAAATAAAATGTCTTTTCCACAGAGGGCACATGCGCGTTTCGGTCTGTTTTGCACGTAAAAACGACCCTTGCAAAATGAAATCAACTGTGGTATTCTATATACGAAAAACAGAATAAGGAGTGGAATATCATGGAAAAAATACTGATTGATACCGATATGGGATGTGATTGCGACGATGTCGGGGCGTTGGCTATTCTTTGCGGCGCGCATAACCGCAAAGAGGCAATGCTTTTGGGCGTTACCCATGCCATTGACAACCCGTATGGCGTGCGCTTTATCGAAAAAATGTTAGCCTATTACGGCATTGACGTGCCGGTTGGAACATGTGTGAAAAAGGGGTTTATCAACGAAGAACGCTTTGATGTTTTTGTAAAACCGCTGGCTGCGGATATGCCGGCAAAGGAAAATCCGGACAGCGTCAAGTTAATGCGGAAGATCCTTTCGGAAAATCGCGGCGTTACGCTTGTTACAATTGGTTCGTATGTTAATATTGCGGCGTTTTTGCAGTCTGAACCGGATGAAATCAGCCCGCTTGACGGAAAAATGCTTATGGCGCAAAGCGTGTCGGCCGTTTACAGCATGGGCGGACATTTTACAAGACCCGAATATGCGGAATACAATATCAAATGCGATGTACACGGCGCGCAGACGTTTGCGGCTTTGTGTCCCGTGCCCGTGGTGTACTGCGGTTTTGAAGTCGGCGAAAAGATTCTGACCGGCGCGCACTTAAAAGATGCCGCGGAAAACCCGCTTTTGCAAAAAGCCTATGGCTACTACATCAGCCGTGAGTGCGGTGTGGATTCCTATCTCCGTCCATCGTGGGATCCGGCGACGGTGTACGCGGCCATCTATCAGGACGAAAATGCGTTATTCGATTATTCCGATCCGGTGACAGTCACTTTTGATGAAGCCGGCAGAACGCATTTTTCCGAGGGCGGCAAGGATATGTATCTGACGTTGGAAACGTCAGAGCAAACGGCGGCGGAAACATTGAATAAACTGATGAAATAAAAGGGATATACATAAAGAGGAAGGAGCCGAAAACGGCTCCTTCCTTTCAGATTGTTGCAAAAGTCTATAAGACTTTTCGGGCGAAGCCCGATTTAATAAAAATTCGAAAAATCCGGGGACATGTGCCACGGATTTTTCACCGATAGATTCGCGAGTGTCGAAAAGCGGAGCTTTTTGGCATGAGGCGCGAGCGTACGAATCTGTTTCCGTGTCGTAAAACGCAGTTTTGCGACACGCTCAGAGGAAGGAGCCGAAAACGGCTCCTTCCTTTCAGATTGTTGCAAAAGTCTATAAGACTTTTCGGGCGAAGCCCGAT
>CAKSOW010000023.1 GCA_934479825.1 uncultured Eubacteriales bacterium | reverse complement strand
CTGGCTTTCTCCTTTTGAATCTTTTTACAATTTGCTCTTGCACTTGACTTGAAAATTCAAGTGTACGAAAAAGTAACCAAAAAGTACCCCAAAGGTCTGCTGACCTCTGGACTCCCGGGGTGCGGTTCAAAGCAGTGTATCGGCATGCTTTTTATAGAAATTTAATCGGTTCGTCACTAAAACAGCTTTCATGCTTTGAACCGGTGCGAAATGGCGGCTTTACTGCGTAAGGATTTGAGGGTATTTATAAAAAGAGAAGCTTTGATTTGGGCGGACAGTAAGCTATGTGTTTCATGAAACGGGGGAGATTGGTGGGAGTTCGCTTTTTGGCAAACAGAAGGTTATTTCCAAAAAAGTAGAGAGTTTCGGGTAAGAATGCGAAATTCCAGTTTTCTGCTCACAAAAACATTTTTGATAAATCTCAAATTTTTCACCGCACCAATATAACGTGCAGTTTCTCTTTTAAAACCCTGCTTGCGGCGGCAAGCCCGCACTGCAACTTCAAATTTCCGCAAAACCCGATTTTGCGTTTAATCCGAAATTGTCCTTTCGCACCGGTTCAAAACATGGCCGTGCGTTTAGCGACTAATAGACTTTCGCAAAAAATCTTAACGTGCTCAACGTTTCAAATTTTACTTAAAAACCACCGCACGGGTTTTGAACCGCTCTCCGGGAGTCCAGAGGGTCGCTATTTTGCAACGGCGCTTCGCCGCCTCGGCGTGTTTTTGGTTACTTTTTGCACGCCGCAAAAAGTAACAGAAAAAACGTCTCTTTTGGTACTTTTCGTACAAGCGAAAAGTACGTATATCGTCCCTTAGGGAAATTTTCCGAAAAAAAGAAAATTTCCCTAAGAGCCCCTTTCGGAGCTTTCCGGAAAAAAACAGGCAATCCCAAAGTGCCACTTTGGTTACTTTCGCAAAAGTAACCCGGTTCCCCGGCAGCCCCTGCCGGGTCTGCCACTCACGCATACGCGTGAGAATATGTCGCGGCAAAGCCGCCCTAAGGAGATATCGATGAGTAAAATACAGAACTCCGAAATTTCAATCGAATACGAAAGATCTCTCTGCCCGGAGGGCGCCGTCATCTGCGGCGCAGATGAGGCCGGACGCGGCCCCCTTGTCGGCCGCGTCTATGCCGCCGCTGTCATTCTGCCGGAGAATTATCAGGATATTCCCGAACTTGCCGGCCTGAACGATTCTAAAAAACTCTCTGAAAAAAAACGTACAGCCCTTGCCAAAGCGATCAAAACATATGCCAAAGCCTATGCCGTCGCTTTTTGCGAGGTTGATGAGATCGAAACATATAATATTCTCGGCGCCGCGCTTTTAGCGATGAACCGCGCTATCGGACAGCTTTCCGTCGCTCCGACTTTTGCCCTTATCGACGGAGACCACGCCGAATCGATAAAAATTCCCTGCCGGCCGGTCGTGGGCGGCGACGCAAAATGCCCGTCTATCGCCGCCGCTTCTATCCTTGCCAAAACCGAGCGTGACGCTTATTGCCTTGAATATCTCGATAAAACGTATCCCGAATACGGTTTTGCACGCCATAAAGGTTATGGCACCAAAGCGCATTATGACGCAATCGAAAAATACGGCTTGTGCCCGGAACACCGCCCCAGCTTTTTTAAGAAATACGCCGAAAAGCACGGACATAGCCTGCCCGGCATAAAATAGCTATGGAAAGTAACCGTGCACGCGGCGATGCCGGAGAAGCTTTTGCCGCTTCTTATTACGAAAAAAACGGATATCGGATCCTGTGCCGCAATTTTAAAGGCTCACACGGCGAAATCGACATCATTGCCGAAAAAGACGCATATATTGTATTTGCAGAGGTCAAACTCCGTGCGGTTTTATCACAAAAACCGGCACAAGCTGTAAATACCGAAAAAATGTTGCATATTGTTAATACGGCAAATGAATTTTTGTGCGAATATAAGGACAATACTTATATAGCGTCGTTAAAAGTGCGTTTTGACGTGTTTGAGATACTGGCGTTTGAAGGAAAACCGAAATCTTTCCGATTATTGAAAAACGTTTTGATTCCGAACAATTGACGGGACGGGCGATATGTTTCCATTGACTTTTTACTTTTTACAGCATAAGGGGCTTGTCCCCGGATAAAGGAAAACCATGAATTATTTTGATCTGCACTGCGATACGGCCTATGAAATGTATACGCAAAAACAGAAGCTTGCGAAAAACACGCTTGCGGTGGATTTGGACGGCTTTGACGCTTATGAGCGCAAAGCGCAGATCTTTGCGGTCTGGTCGGAAAATACCAAAAGCGCAGGCGATGTCTACGGCGATTTTTTCACGATACTTGAATATTTAAAAGGGCAGATTGCCGAAAACAGCGACCGGGCGGTCTTTTGCGCCGAAAAAGAAACTTTTGCGGCGGATGACAGACGCTTAAAGATCTTGCTTTCGGTAGAGGGGTCGCGTCTTATCGAAAAAGATATCGCGCGGCTTGATATCTTACGTGAATACGGCGTCCGCGTCCTGACGCTTGCCTGGGGCGGCGAATGCGAAGTCTGCGGGGCGTATGACACGGACGTGGGCTTGACCGATTTCGGCTATGAGGTTGTGGAGCGGTGCGAAGCGCTCGGAATTATTCTTGACGTATCGCATTTATCGGAAAAAGGGTTCTGGGACCTGGCAAACGTGGCAAAAAAACCGTTTATTGCGTCCCATTCCAATGCCCAAAGCATTTGCAATCATGCGCGAAACCTGTCAGACACGCAATTGCGGACCATTATTTCGCATGGCGGCATTGCCGGCGTGAACCTTGTCGGGAAGCATCTTTCGCGGACATTTGAGGACGCGGAGATGATTATGGATAAAGAAGCGGCGCTTGACGCGGTATCCAAGCATATTGTACATTTCATGGAAAAGGGATGTGCGAAGAACGTATGTCTCGGCTGTGATTTGGACGGAACGCATCCGCTTGCCGGGTTAGAGCGCGTGGGCGACATTATGACGCTTGCCGGCTATATGAAAGCGCACGGCGCAGATGACGCTTTGATTGACGACTTGTTTTATGGCAATGCTTACAGGTTTTTCGAGAAAAACCTGTAAGCATTGAAAGGCGGCTTTGCCGCCTGCCTGTTCTCACGCGCAGCGTGAGTTTGCCGCCCCGTGAGGGGCGGCTGGGGAGCCGCCTTATTTTTTTGCAAAGGCTTAGAAAGAGGCTCTAAGGAAAGCCTTTCTTTTCCCGAAAAGTTTCCAAAAGAGACGATTTTCATGTTCTTTTTGCTTTTAGCAAAAAGAACCAAGAGGACGTTTTAATGTTAATTTTCGCCTCTGTAAAAATTAAGCAAAAGGGGACTTTTCTCTGTTACTTTTTGCGGCGTGCAAAAAGTAACCAAAAAGCACGCGGGACTACGTCCTGCGACCTCGGTTCAAAACCCGTGCGGTGGGATTTTAGATAAAATTTAAAAAGTTCAGCGTATTAAGATTTTTTGCAAAAATTTATTAGTGCCGCAAAACGCACGGCCATGTTTTGAACCGGTGCGAAAGGACAATTTCGGATTAGACGCAGAATCAAGCTTTGTGTAAAATCGAAGTTGCAGTGCAGGCTTGCCGCCGCAAGTAGTCGATGAAAAGGAAGATTGCACGTTATATTGGTGCGGTGGGAATGGAAAACCGTTGTTGTTTGAGTGAAAAGTTCGCTGCAAAACCATGGTTTAGCGTTACACAAAAGTAATGTGAGCCAGTGAAAAATTTGAGATTTATCCAAAATATATCTGTGTACAGAAAACTTGAAATTTTTGCATTCTTATCCCAAACTTTCTGTTTCCCCAAATAAAAACTTTCTGTTCTCTCCAAAAAAAATTCTCATCAAACTTTCCCGTTTCATGAAATACATAACCTACTGTCCACCCAAATCAAAGCTTTTCTTTTTATAAATACCTGCAAATCCTTACGCAGTAAAGCTACCCCCTCGCACCGGTTCAAAATACTCCGAGCTGTATGGCACAAAACGACGATTTTCATAAAGATTTTCTGATAGGTACAAAACTTGCAATTTAATCAAAAAATCCACCGCTCGGAATTTTGAACCGAGGTCGCAGGGCGAAGCCCCGCGTGCTTTTTGGTTACTTTTTGCACGCCGCAAAAAGTAACATTAAAATCGCCCCTTTTATGCTTTTCGAGAACCGAAAAGCCCGCCCCTTTTGTTACTTTTGCTAAAAGTAACAACGGCTCCCCAGCCACCCCTTTCCGGGCGGCAAAGCCGCCTGTAAGTATACCCCGGCATGTGCCGTAAAAGATAAAGGATGAAAAAAATGAACTATTTCAGCACCAGAAGTACCACCAAAAATTCCCCTAAAACCTCAGCCCAGGTAATTAAACAGGGCCTTGCCGAGGATGGCGGCCTGTTCATGCCGGAAAGTATCCCACAGATCGATACCTCTTTTATCGAAAAACTCTGTGACCTCTCCTACCCCGAACGCGCTGCCCAAATCCTCTCACTCTTCTTGACCGATTATACATATGACGAACTTTTGCAGTGCGCACGCGACGCCTATGAACATACTTTCGACGGCTTCGCCGCCCCCGTCAGTATGCTCGTCGGCGATGACCTGCGCGTGCTTGAACTCTGGCATGGCCCTACCTGCGCCTTTAAGGATATGGCGCTCCAAATTATGCCGCGCCTGCTGTCTCTTGCCTTGAAAAAGACCGGCGAAGAACGCACCGCCCATATCTTGGTCGCAACCTCCGGCGATACCGGAAAAGCCGCTTTGGAGGGCTATAAGGACGTCGAACAAGTCAAAATTACCGTTTTCTACCCCGAGGACGGCGTCAGCCGTATGCAGAAACTGCAAATGGCTACCCAAGAGGGCGAAAATGTCCGCGTCTATGCCATTAAAGGCAACTTTGACGACGCGCAGACCGGCGTCAAACGCATCTTCGCAGACAGCGCTTTTAACGATAAACTCCACGAACATGGCATGTTCCTGTCCAGCGCGAATTCCATTAACTGGGGCAGATTGGCGCCGCAGATCGTCTATTATGTCTCCGCATATTGCGATCTCTTGAAAGAAAACGATATCACACTCGGCGAAAAAGTGGATATCACCGTCCCGACCGGCAATTTCGGCAATATCTTTGCCGCCTATATCGCCAAACGTATGGGACTTCCTGTCGGTACGCTCATCTGCGCCTCCAATAAGAACAATATCCTGACCGATTTCTTAAACACCGGCGTCTATGACCGTAACCGCACGTTCTATACCACTATGTCGCCGTCTATGGATATTCTCATTTCGTCGAATTTAGAGCGTCTGTTATACCTCATTGCCGGCCCGGAAAAGACAGCTTCTTATATGAAACAGCTCTCCGAGACCGGACGCTATGAAGTGGATAAGGAAGTTTTGGAGGAGATTCAGAAGAACTTCCGCGCTTACTTCTGCGATGAGGAAAAATGCGCCGCTACCATCCGCGGTATGTTCCGGAAATATTCGTATCTGCTCGATCCTCATACCTCTGTGGCTGTTTACGCCGCCGAACGCTTTATTACCGATTATCAGACCGGCAATAAGAATATCGTCGCTTCCACGGCAAGCCCCTATAAATTTGCCGCCGACGTTATGCGCTCGCTGGATAAAAGCGTAGAGGGGCTTTCCGACAAGGAAATTCTCCAAGCGCTTTCCGATTACAGCAAAACCGACATTCCCGCGCCGCTTGCCGCACTGTTTACCAAAAAGGTAAGATTTTCAGACAGTATTCAAAAAGACACGGATTCGATGGAAAAGGCTGTTTTAAACGCATAACCTCATATATTTTCCGGAGGAATTCTCATGTACATCAATCAAAAGCTTACCGAATACAAGGCATTTTTAAACGGAAAGACCGTGTCAGTCATCGGCGTCGGCATCAGTAATATTCCTCTTATTGATTTCTTGGTGAAAAACGGCGCAAAAGTCACGGCACGAGATAAAAAGGACCGCGAAAAGTTAGCCGCAAATCCGAAATTGGATATGAAGCGCTTGGAGGAGGCCGGCGTGCGCTTTATTACCGGCGAAAATTATTTGGCGGATATCAACGACCAAATCGTTTTCAAAAGTCCCGGCGTTCGTTTTGATAAACCGGAAATCATGAATGCCTATCGCAACGGTTCGCTTATCACCAGTGAAATGGAAGCTTTTCTGTCGCTTTGCCCGGCTAAGATCATCGCTGTGACCGGCAGCAACGGCAAGACCACCACGACTACCCTTGTGGCGAAAATGCTTGAAAATGCCGGACATAACGTCTGGCTCGGCGGCAATATCGGCATGCCGCTTTTGCCGCAGATCGAAAAGATCCTGCCGGACGATTTTGCCGTGTTGGAGCTTTCCAGCTTTCAGTTGCATACGGTCAACCGCTTTGAAAATCACGGCTTGCCGTTTGCGCATATCCGTTTCCCGAATGTCGGCGTGCTGACAAACGTTTCCCCCAATCACCTGGATTGGCATAAGGATATGGAGGAATATGCTTCGGCAAAACGCGCCGTGTTTACGCATATGCGGCCGGACGGCGTGTTTGTCACCAACCGGCAGAGCGATGAATATGTGCGCCGCTTTGCCGCGGAAGCCGAGATTGAGGGCTATACTGTCCGCACTTTTTCCGCACATGACGACCCGACGGCGGAGGGCGCATGTCTCCGGAACGGAAACTTTACACTGTTCGGAAAAGAACTGTTTCCTGTGTCCGAAATCCGCGTGCCCGGCCTTCACAATGTCGAAAATTTCATGGCGGCTGCCCTTGCCGTGTGGGATTATGTCACACCGAACGCTATTTTAAAGACTGCACAGACCTTTACCGGTGTGGCGCACCGCTTGGAGCTTGTGGCGGAAAAAGACGGCATTCGTTTCTACAACAGCTCGATCGATTCCTCTCCCTCGCGTACCCAAGCGGCGCTAAGCTGTTTCGGAAAGGAATACGATGGCCGGATCAACCTGATTTTGGGCGGTTACGACAAACATATCCCGTTTGAGCCGCTTGCCGAACCGGTATGCGAACACCGATGCCGGGTGTTCATCACAGGCGCGACGGGCGACGCGATCTATCGGGCGATTTCCGAGAGCGAATCCTATGACCCGGCCAAGGTCATGCTCGTGCGGTGCGCGGACTTTTCCGCGGCGGTCCGCGCGGCGCTTGCGGCGGCACTTCCGGAGGATGTGGTGCTTTTGTCGCCGGCGTGCGCGTCGTTTGATGAATTCAACAATTTTGAGGAACGCGGCGAAAAGTTCCGGCGGTTAGTGCGGGATTTCGTTGCGGACGAATAAGAGCAAAAAAAGAACAGAAACCGAAAAAACGGAGAAAGAACATGGATTTACTTGAAATAGGCAAAGCCGCCCGCGAAGCGGCCTTTGTGCTTGCTGCGGCAGGCTCGGAAAAAGACGAGGCGCTTTCTTGTATGAGCCAACAGCTCCTCGTGGACACGCCCTATATATTGTCAGAAAACGCAATCGACCTTGAAAATGCCCGTGCCAAGGGAATGTCCGACGCTATGCTTGACCGGCTGACGCTTACCGATGCGCGGATAGAGGCGATTGCAAAATCGATTTTGAAAGTCAAGGCACTGCCCGATCCCTTGGGCTCCGGCCTTGTAAAAACGCGCCCGAACGGATTGAATATCCAGAAGATCCGCGTACCGCTCGGCGTTATCGGCATTATTTACGAAGCGCGCCCGAACGTGACGGCAGACGCGGCCGCGCTGTGCGTCAAGAGCGGAAACGCGGTGATCTTGCGCGGCGGCAGTGAAGCGATCCGCTCCAATCTTGCTATCGGAAAGAGCTTACAGGCCGCGCTTGAAAAGGCAGGACTTCCGGCGTGTGCTGTTCAGGTGCTGTCGGATACGTCACGTGAAACGGCGGCAAAATTCATGACTTTAAACGGCTGTATCGACCTTTTGATTCCGCGCGGCGGCAAAGGCTTAATACAGAGCGTTGTGAAAAATGCGACGGTGCCGGTGATCGAAACGGGAGCCGGAAACTGCCATGTCTATGCGGATAAGTCGGCAGACCTTGCCATGGCGCTTAACATTATCGACAATGCCAAGACCCAGAGACCATCCGTCTGCAATGCGGCGGAAAATCTGTTGGTACATAAGGATATCGCCGAGGCGTTTTTGCCGATGGTGAAAGAGCGGTTATGCGCCAAGGGCGTAGAGCTTCGCGGCTGTGAAAGAACGCTTGAAACGATTCCCGGAATCACCCCGGCTACCGAAGAAGATTTTGATACGGAATACAACGATTATATTTTATCGGTAAAAGTGGTGGATTCGGTGGAGGAGGCTGTGGCGCATATCAACCGGCACGGCACAAAGCACAGCGAAGCCATTGTGACCGAGAGCATGGAGAGCGCCGCCTACTTTACGCAAAACATCGACGCCGCGGCGGTCTATGTCAACGCCTCCACACGTTTTACCGACGGAGAAGAATTCGGCTTTGGCGCGGAGATCGGCATTTCGACGCAGAAACTGCATGTCAGAGGGCCGATGGGGTTAGAGGCGCTCACCACCACGAAATATATTGTCCACGGCAACGGACAAGTCCGTTAAAAACGGCTTTGCCGTAAAACACCGTAAAGGAGAGTCATTATGGAAAAAGAATCGCTTGTTTATGATGTAAGACCTGTTTCTACGATCAGAGAGCTTATCGAAACCAGCGCGGATGAGTTCAAAAACCGCACGGCGTTCGTCTTGAAAAAAGACGGAAATCTCTTTGAAAAACGCTATCATGAGGTCATGAACGATACAAAAAACTTCGCTTCTTATCTCAATGCCCATGGCCTTGAACATAAACGCGTCGCCGTTATCGGAAAAAATTCCTATACATGGGCCTTAACCTATCTTGCCGTCGCCAGCGGCGTAGGCGTGATCGTCCCGGTCGATAAGGATTTGAAAGCCCCTGAGATCACCAATATCTTAAAACTCTCCGAAGCGTCTGCCGTCGTCTATTCCGCGGAGCTTTCCGATACGATTCAGAAGATCGACCTGCCGCTTAAAAAACTCTGTATGTCCGATATGGATTCTTTCCTTGCCGAGGGCGCGGCTCTTCGTATGGGCGGCGATACTTCCTATGAAAAACATACCATCGATCCCTATGCCTTGGGCGTTCTTATCTATACCTCCGGCACGACCGGCATCGCCAAAGGCGTTATGCTCAGCCAGTATAATATCTGCTCGGATATCGTCGCCGTGCTCAAACAGGTAAAAATCACCCCCGAGGACAGAACCCTTTCGGTTCTGCCGCTCCACCATACCTATGAAAGCATGGCCGGTTTTCTCTCCATGCTGTATGCCGGCGGAAGCATTTCCTATATGACAAGCTTAACACACCTGCTTGCGGATTTCCGCGAATATCAGCCGACCATTTTTATTGCCGTGCCGCTTTTGCTGAAAACCGTGCATAACGGCATTATCAAAAAAATCAAAGCCGTCCCGGGCGGCAGCGCCTATCTTGTGGTCGGAAAAGCCTTAACGACCCTTTCCGGCGCATTTTCCTATCAGGTCGCGTCCAAGGTCTTTGCCAGCGTCCATACCGCGTTCGGCGGCCGGCTAAAAACCATTCTCTGCGGCGCGGCGGCGCTTGACCCGGCCATTTTTACCGACTTCCAGAAACTCGGTTTCCATGTGCTTTGCGGATACGGCCTTACCGAAACCTCGCCTATCTGCGTCATGCACAGCGACCATGTCATCAAGGCCGGCACGGTGGGACTTCCTATCTGCGGCTCAAAAGCTAAGATCATCGATCCCAATGACGAGGGAATCGGCGAACTTGCCGTCAAAGGCCCGAATGTCATGCTCGGTTATTACAATGATCCCGAAGCCACGGCCCAGGCGTTTGACGCAGACGGCTATTTCCGCACCGGAGACCTTGCCAAGATTGATCCGGCAAGCGGTCATTACATCATCACCGGGCGAATCAAAAATATGATCGTTATCGGAAACGGCAAGAAAGTTTTTCCGGAGGAAATCGAATATTTGCTTGAAAAGTGCGACGGCGTCAAGGAATGTATGGCCTACGGACATGTCGATGAAGAGGGGTATGTCATGGTGGCCGTCAAGATTTTCCCGGATTTCGATTATTTAAAAAAGCAGGGCATCCCGACCGAGGGCGACGACGCCAAAAAAGCGTTGGAGGAATATTTCCGCACAGTTGTCAAGGAAAAGGTCAATCGCAACCTGCCCGGCTATAAGGCCGTGCGCAAGATTACGCTCCGGTATCGCGAATTCGATAAAACCACCACCAAGAAGATTCGCCGCAATTCGGCGGATAACATGGAAGAATAGAAAAAACAGGAAGGTGAAAGATCATGGCAAACAAGACCTATGACGTTGCCGCGTACATCTGGCCGAGCTATACCGGCGACGAACCGAGAACCCGTATTTTTTGGCCGGAGGGCTACGGCGAATGGCAGACCGTAAAGGCGGCGCGCGCAAAATTCCCGGGTCACCCATGGCCGCGCACTCCCTTATGGGGCTATGTCAACGAAGCCGACCCGTATGTCATGGAAATGGAGATAAACGCGGCGGCTGACCATGGCGTCAACGTGTTTATTTACGACTGGTATTGGTTTGACAATCGCCCGTTTCTTGAACAGTGCTTGGATAACGGCTACTTAAAGGCCAAGAACAACGACCGCGTCAGGTTCTACATCATGTGGGCCAATCACACGGCCACCACGCTCTGGGACAAGCGGACGGCGCATCTCGATGTGCCGCTTTGGGATCACGGCGCAAGTCCGGAGGTTTTCAAGACTATCTGCGAGCGCATGATCAATCAGTATTTCCTGCATCCGTCGTATTATAGGATCGGCGGCAAGCCGGTGTTCATGTTCCATGATCTGTGCAACTTCCTGCGCGGTATCGGCGGCATAGAGAATGCTAAGCGCGCCTTGTACGATTTCCAGAATCTGGCGATAAAAGCCGGACTTCCCGGCGTACATATCCAGGATTGCCTGCGTGGACGGGAGCTTATGGATTACCGGGATCCACAGCTCGGTTTTGACGGCAGTATGGCGGACGCGGTGGATTTACTCGGCTTTGACAGCACCACACATTATCAGTTCTGCGGCGTAGTCGATATCAAACGCTCGTATCCGGAAGCGCTTGCCGATATGGTGAAAGAATGGGATAAGACGAGAGAACGCTATAAAGCGCCGTATTTCCCGCATGTGTCGCTTGGTTGGGATACCAATCCGCGTTTTGAAACGCTCCGTGACGATATTCTCACCGACTGCTCGCCGGAAAACATCAAAAAAGCCTTTATCGAAGCAAAAAAATACATTGACGCACATCCGGAACTCCCTGCACCGTTAGTGGTGGTCAACAGCTGGAACGAATGGACGGAAACCAGCTATCTTGAACCGGACAATATCAATGGATATGGTTATCTGAACGCTGTCAAAGAAGTCTTTATGGAAAAGTAACCGCTTAAAGCGGAGAAAAAAGAAAAAAGGAAGAGAGAAGAAACATGTCAGAAAAAAAGTATGATGTAGCGGCCTTTATCTGGCCGAGCTACACCGGCGATGAGCCGAGAACGCGTATCTTTTGGCCGGAGGGCTATGGCGAATGGCAGACGGTAAAGGCAATGAAGCCGTTTTATCCGGGACATGCCTGGCCGCGCAAGCCGCTTTGGGGGTATGTCAACGAAGCAGACCCGTATGTGATGGAAATGCAGATTAATGCGGCGGCGGACCATGGCGTCAACGTATTTATTTACGATTGGTATTGGTTTGACAACCGTCCGTTCCTCGAACAGTGTTTGGATAACGGCTATTTGAAGGCCAAGAACAACGACCGCGTCAAGTTTTATATCATGTGGGCCAACCATACCGCGACCTCTATTTGGGACAAGAGAACGGCTGAAATGAACTATCCGATCTGGGACGGGGCTGTGAACCGCGCCGCTTTTGAAACGGTGGTGCATCGCACGATCGAGATGTATTTTTCGCATCCGTCGTATTATAAGATCGACGACAAGCCGGTTTATATGATCTATGACCTTGGCAATCTCATCCGCGGATTAGGCGGCATTGAAAATACCAAGCGCGCGTTGGATTGGTTTCGTGAAGAGACAGTCAAGGCAGGATTTCCGGGGCTTGAACTGCAATTGACGCTTCGCAGTGAGCGTGCCATGAATGTGACCGGTCTTGACCCGAAATTTGAGGGCAATATGACGGCGGCGGTTCATGCGCTGGAATTTGACAGCGTGACGCACTATCAGTTTGTCCACATAACGCCCATGGCGCGGAAGTATACCGATATTCTTGCCGATATCGAAAAAGAATGGGAGTATATCGACCGGACCTTTAAAATGCCGTACTATCCGCATATTTCGGTAGGTTGGGATTCCAGTCCGCGCTACAATTCCGACCGGCATGACGCATGCCTTGAAAATACGCCGGAAAACGTCAAAAAAGGGTTTGAAATGGCAAAGGCTTATGTCGATTCGCACAAGAATCTGAAAGCGCCGCTCATCACGGTCAACAGTTGGAACGAATGGACGGAAACCAGTTATCTTGAACCCGACGATTTTTACGGTTACGGCTATCTGGAAGCGATCCGTTCTACCTTTCTTTCGTGACATTCACCTTTCTTTCGAGAAAGGTGAAACCAAAGAACTTGAAATTCCACCTTTCTTTCAAGAAAGGTGGAGCCAAAGAACTTGAAACTTTGCCTTTCTTTCGGGAAAGATGGAGCCAAAAAACTTGACATTCTGCCTTTTGTGAGAAAGGCGGGGTCAAAGAACCTGAAACAAAAACCTCAAATATAAAATTCTTTTGCCCCGCTTTTCT
Source organism: uncultured Eubacteriales bacterium (assembly GCA_934479825.1). Lineage (GTDB taxonomy): Bacteria > Bacillota > Clostridia > Oscillospirales > CAG-382 > UMGS882. The sequence continues at coordinate 31,848 of CAKSOW010000023.1, read as the reverse complement.
TTTAAGAAAAGCGGGCGAGGTCAAGGGCGAGCAGCCCTTGTACAAACACTCCTTGGGACAAGTTGAACTGCTTAAAATCTTCTCAAATCGGCAAACATCATAAAAACAAAGACAAACATCTGACACATTTTCGGATTTTGTTAATTATTTTCTCAAAAAACTATTGCATTTTTTAAAAAAATATGGTATAATGTGAATCAGTTAAAGTGTTTTTGTTCATTTTTGTTCATTTAACTAATACGTTATGAGAGGAATACCTCATGTCGGATGTAGAAGTTTTTTTGTTCATATGCTGTTTGATATGCTCTGGGATCTTTGCATTTTCCTGCACCAAGAGCTATCTTTCCGTGTGTCGTTTGAAAAAAGGCTTTTCCGCATCCGGCTATTTTACGGTTTCGGTGTTGTTCCATATGGCGGCAACGGCGGCCGGAATTTTATGGCTTGACTGCCGTTACTTTGCTTTAATGCTTTTGGCGGTCAATTTTCTCTTATCCTTGATCTTCACGGACGGGCTTGTCCGTATGCGTTATTATACCGCCGGAATTCACGTTTTTCTGCTTACGGCGGCGCGTACCATTATCATTGCTTTGCTGAGAATTGTGACCAATCGGTCCGTACCGGCCTTTTCCTCCGGATTGGAAGGAAACGCCGCGGTTTTACCGATTTGTGTGCTGTGCGCAGCCTTTTTGATGACATGTCTGTTTGAACGTATCGCAAGAAACGCCTGCACGGTAAATGGGGCGCGCGCTCCTGAGTTCACACCGAAAATGCTTACGTATCTGTGTATTTCCGTGACATTGTTTCTGTTATTTACCCTGACCGAAGCGGCTGTGACGGGAGAGGGCGCCAAAAGCGTGCGCATGTACGCCGTGACGCATCTTATACTGTGCCTGCTTTTGTACGGCGGGATTTGGTTACTTGCCCGCTATCATGCCACCATGACGCATATCGCGCAGACAAAAAAAGACGACAGTCGGCAACGTGAAGAAAAGTATTACAATTATTACAGCGCCCAGGCGCAGACGTTGGAAGAAATGCGGCGATTCCGGCATGATTACAAAAACCAGCTTGCCGGGCTGAAAGCGCTGATCGACAGCGGTGAATTCGAGCGTGCCAGCGAATATCTTTCCGGCATTGCCACACGCTTTGACGGTATGCGGCAGAACACGGTTTCTTATTCGGATAATACGCTTGCCGACGCGGTCTTACAGAATCTTGCCAGACGCTGTGAGGGCGCGGATATTGCTTTTTCGGGCAGTCTTGTCATCGGAAAGGAAATTCCGCTTGCTGACCCGGAGTTGTGCACGGTTTTGTCCAATCTTGCGGATAATGCCTTTGAGGCGGCACAAAGAGTGCCGGAAGGCGAGCGATTTATTTCATTTACCGGGTCAAGGCGCGTCAAATGGCTGACGATTACGGCTGAGAATTCCTATGACGGCGTGCTGTTTACGGATCGCAACGGCATTGTAACGCGCAAAAGTGATCATGTTATGCACGGGCTGGGCTTGAAGAGCGTTCGGACGATTGTGGAATCTGTTCCCGGTGCGTCAGTGCGTATTGAGCCATCGCCGGAAGAAAAGGTATTTCGTATTTCGCTTATTTTTCCACGCACGCCGGTTGGATCCGGCGAACAGACGGCGGCAGTATCTCGCGTGTAAGCGTGAGTGGCATCCCCCTGTGTTACTTTTGTAAAGTAACACAGGGGGATGCTTTTTTTTCTGATAGGCATGGAAAGGGGCTCTTAGGGAAGTTTTTCTTTTTTTTGAAAATTTCCCTAAGAGCTGATTTTACGTTACTTTTTCGCTTGTACGAAAAAGTAACCAAAAGAGACGTTTTTACGTTCTTTTTGTTTCTGCAAAAAGAACCAAAAAGCAGCCACGAGGGTTGCGACCCTCCCGACTCCCGGGGGGCGTGCTTGCCGCCGCAAGCGGTCGTTTAAAAGAGAAAGTGTACGTTATCTTTGTTGCGGTGGAAATGAGAATTTGATGTGGGTTAAGTAGAAAGTTTGGAGCAAAAATAGGGCTTGGCGTGTTACAAGAATGATGTGCGCCGATGAAATTTTTTGAAATTATCAAAAATGTATGTGTGCGCAAAAATTGGAATTTTGCATTCTCACCCGAAACTATCCGTTTTCCCAAATAAAAACTTTCTGTTCTCTCAAACACAGCTTCCCACCAAACTTTCCCATTTCCTGAAACACATAACCTACTGTCCGCCCAAATCGGAGCATGCCTTTTCAAAAACACTTGCAACTCCTTGCGCAGTAAAATAACCCCCTCGCACCGGTTCAAAGCATGAAAGCTGTTTTAGACACGAACCGATTAAATTTCTATAAAAAGCATGCCGATACACTGCTTTGAACCGTTCCCTGGGAGTCCAGAGGGCCGCAGCCCTCGGCGTGTTTTTGGTTACTTTTTGCACGCCGCAAAAAGTAACAGAAAAAACGTCCCCTTTTACTTACTTTTCGCAGAAGCAAAAAGTAACACAAAAACCTCTCTTTTCAGGCTTTTCGCGAAACGAAAAGCTCCCCAAACCGTCCCTTAGGGAAATTTTCTAAAAAAGGAAAATTTCCCTGAGAGCCTCTTTCCATGCCTATCAGGAAAAGAAAAACATCCCTCTTGTTGTTTCTTTTTGCTAAAAGAAACAACAAGAGCCGCCCCTTTCGGGACGGCTCTCTCACGCTGCGCGTGAGAATCGGCAGGCGGCATAGCCGCCCTTTATCGTTGCGGCCGCGTAACCGCACTCTCCTGTTTTCCGGATGTCTTGTAAATGTCACCGATTACTTTTAATACCTGCAAGGCGTCCTCCAACGTGCAATAGTATTCGTCCGCACCGTCAAGAACCGCATAAAATCGGCGCATCATCATGGCATGTCCGTTACCCCATACCAGTTTTCCCAACGCCATCTGCGCCGAATCGTCTATCACCAGTTCATAACCTCGGCCGACATCTTTATAAAGCTTGTTATCCTGCAATAACAGCTTGCCTCTTTCCAAATACACTTCAATCATGACCGAAGAGTCCACCACGTTGCAGTTGGTCGCATAGAAGATCGCCGTCCGGCCGCTCTCATAGAAAAGAGTCGCTTCCGCCGTGTCCTCTACCTCAATGATCGACGCATTTTTGCGTAACGACGTCGTCCCCTGCGTATAGTCGATTTTACCGCCGAAATAATACAACAGATCCAGCGTGTGAATCGATTGATTCATCAACACGCCGCCCCCCTCGGTCGCAAAACGGCCTCTCCATGGGCTTTGCGTGTAATACGCGCCCGAACGGTTCCATGTCATAAAGGCGCGTGCCCCGAGAAAAGCGCCGAGTTCGCCCGAATCGATCAAGGTTTTCGCCGTCAGATTGGTCGGAATCACACGATTCTGAAACGAGACGCACACCTTTTTGCCGGTCTCTTTTTCTACTTTTAAAATTTCCAAACCCTCGTCGTAATTCAACGCCGCCGGTTTTTCCAGATAAACGTCTGCACCGGCGCGCATACTGTCGATAGCCATGACGCTGTGCAGAAAATGCGGCGTGCAGATGTGCACCACCTCCGGCTTTACTTCGGCAAGCATTGCCTTGTAATCGGTATAGGTGCGTACCGGATAGGGAATCTTAGCCGCCGTTTTGACTAATTTCTCTGCGTCAATATCGCATATCGCGACAATTTTCGCAAAATCGCCTTCCGTTAAAGAGGCCACGTGAACTGCGCTGATGGAACCAAGTCCGATAATCGCTGTCTTTTTCATGATTGATCACCCTTTATATTCTGCTTTTTCTTCAAGCGTAAATTTTTAAAGAAATCTGACAAAAGACCGGCGCATTCCTCTTCTAAGACACCGCCGGTCACAAGCGGTTTATGATTGTAGCCGATTGTGTTGAAATCGGCAATACTGCCGAAAGAACCGGCTTTTTTATCATATGCCCCGAAATAAACGTGTTCTATGCGCGAAGCAATGATAGCGCCGGCACACATGGGGCACGGTTCGAGCGTTACATACAAATCGCACCCAATGAGACGCCATCCGCCAAGCTTGCGGCAAGCCGCGTCAATGGCGGCAAGCTCCGCGTGGTACAACGCGTTTTTTCCGGTTTCACGCCGGTTTCTGCCGCCTGCGATAACTTTTCCGTCCTTTACGATGACCGCTCCGACCGGCGTTTCGCCGTATTTGGCCGCCGTTTTGGCACGTCCTATCGCATGCCGCATGAATTTTTTCTTATCTGTCATGTCAATAACCGTACCAGTAAATCATCATCATGTTATAGAGGAATAAAAGAATGTAAAACACCGTTCCCAACGAGAAAAACGCTTTTAACGGAACCTGCGGCGTCTGCGCGGCGGGCGGTTCGGGTTCGTGGATCTCTTCGGAGCCGCCTCTTTCGAGCGTTTCTCCGTCTGCCCGCTTTTTCGCATTCACCAAGCGGAGCATGTGTACAAAACCCCATACAGCAAGCACGCCGACTAACAAGTTAAAAAACATATTGGCCGTTTCGATAAACGATTCGTCGGTATACTGCGGCAAAAATGTCCCGAACAAAAAACTGACCGTGTTGTTTAAGGCATGCAAAAGCACGCCGCACTTCACACTTCCGGTCATTTCATAAGCCGCCGCGAAAATAAGACCTGCCGTCAGGGCATACGCGAGCGACGACGGACCTCCGTGTGCCAATCCGAACAACAGCGCACTTGCCACAGCCGCATAACCGAAACCGTATTTACGGAGCGAGCCGAAGATCACGCCGCGGAACACATATTCCTCCACCAACGGAGTAAATACGCAGAGCGACAGAAAATACACAAGCGTTTCCGCACCAGTCATTCCCACTGCGTCCTCGACGGGATATGAAGCAAAGAAATCCGGTGCCACAAAGCCGCCTATTGCATTGCAAAGTGCGCTTGCGGCCGACGCTACGGTCATCTGGCAGGCATAAAGCGCCGGGAAAAATCCGATTTTTTTACCGCCGCACAACGGGAAAACCTCGTCGAACGGGCGGTTTTGAATGCATTTTGAAAAGAAAGCAAACGGTAAGAAGAATGTGACAAACTCCGCTAACATCGAATAGAACTGCGTCCACAGCGCAGACGCGGAAAGATCTGCCAAAATAAGCCGTGCTTCGCTTGCTGAAAAGCCGAACTGACGGGCTAAGACCAGGCTGATGCCGCTCGACAAGAACGGGCCTATCAACGAAACGGCAAGCGCCGCAAGATACGAAAGCACCGTTGTCAGAAGAAGCATAGCGGCCAAAGCGGCCGTTTCGCGGTGCGCGCGTTTCACCGGATTTTGCTGATACAAACCGGAAAAAGTATTTGTCAAGACATCATCTCCCGTCGGACAAGCGCTGTTCAAAGCGGACAAAAAACAAAAGCGGAAAAAGGCGTGCTATTTGATGGCCATAAGACCGCCCATAGAAAGCAAAGTAATGATAATTCCGGCGACAAATACGCCGCAAGCGATTGAAACAAAGGATTTTTTGAACGGCATGTCCAACAAGGCGGCGATCACGCTGCCGGAATAAGCGCCCGTGCCGGGCAAAGGAACAGCCACAAACAGAAAAAGGCCGATGATTTTATATTTTGTCACCTTTTCGGATTTTTTCATCATTTTCGCTTCAAAGCGATCGATAAAGCCGGAAAAAAGTTTGGTTTTCCGAAGCCAATCGAAGAGGGGACGTGTGAGAAAATAGACGAACGGGATTGGCAGGCAATTTGCCGCGAACGACAGGAGAAAAGCTTGATACCACGGCATTTTCAAAGCGAGGATTCCAAACGGAATTGCACCGCGCAATTCGATAAACGGAACGACGGAAACGAAGAACAACGCCCAGAATTCACCGACGCCGCTGAAAAAGTCAAAAACCTGCTGGATCATAAAAAATTCCTTTCGTCTGACGGTGGAAAATCATACAAGACCTTATGATACGCATAAATATAGATTCTATCCTATTATAATAAATCCGGCACGTGCTGTCAAGGGGTTTTAGCCGATTTAAAAAAACTTTGGGTTCTTTTTGTTTCTGCAAAAAGAACCCAAAGAGACGTTTTCTGTTACTTTTCGTCTCTGCGAAAAGTTTCCCAAAAAGACGGTTTTTACGTTCTTTTTGCTTTTAGCAAAAAGAACCAAAAGGACGATTTTCTGTTACTTTTTCGCTTGTACGAAAAAGTAACTAAAAGGGACGTTTTCATGTTACTTTTCGTCTCTGCGAAAAGTAACCAAAAGCAGACCGAGGGCTGCGGCCCTCTGGACTCCCGGGGTACGGTTCAAAATTCCGAGCGTGGGGATTACTTATTAAAACGCCAACCAGGTGCTATCAAGATGTTTTACAAAAATTTACAGCCTTGTGCCATACAGCTCGGAGTATTTTGAACCGGTGCGAGGGGGTTATTTTACTGCGCAAGGATTTGTAGGTATTTATAAAAAGGCGAAGTTTGATTTGGGCGGACAGCAGGTTATGTGTTTCAGGGAATGGGGGAGTTTGGCGGGAATTCGTTTTTGAGAGGACAGAGAGCCATTTTTGAGAAAATGAAAAACTTTGTGAGAGTATAAAAATTCCGGTTTTCTGCATATTATGTAAACCACAGATTTACACCAAACTTTCCAATCACTCACGTCAATTTCCCGTTTCCACCGCAACAAAGATAACGTACACTTTCCCTTTTAAACAGCCGCTTGCGGCGTCAAGCCTGTACTGCAACCTCAATTTCCCACAAAACCCGATTCTGCGTTTGCTCCCGAACTTCCCTTTCGCACCGGTTCAAAACAAGGCCGTGCGTATCGCGGTTCTTATGAATTTTCGCAAAAAATCTTAATACGCTGACCATTTCAAATTTCATCTGAAATCCCACCGCACGGGTTTTGAACCGCTCTCCGGAGTCCAGAGGGCCGCAGCCCTCGGTGTACTTTTTGGTTACTTTTTCGTACAAGCGAAAAAGTAACACCAAAACCGTCCCTAATACTTTTCGCGAAACGAAAAGCACTCTTTCCGGGCTTTTCCGAAAAAGAAAAGCCCTCCCAAAGTGCCTCTTTGGTCACTTTCCGAAAAGTAACCACGGCTTCCCAGCCGCCCTTTCAGGGCGGCTAACTCACGCTTCGCGTGAGAATCGGCAGGCGGCAAAGCCGCCGTAAGGGACTTTTCGTTTAACGAAAAGTCCCTTACTCCATAGCGTTATGCAAACAGATGCGATACGGCAAAACACGCAACAAGACCGAATACCGTCGGTAAAACAGCCGCAAGCACCATCCACCGGATTCGCCCGGTCTCCTTTTTCACGGTAAGCAGTGTAGTCGCACACGGAAAATGTAAGAGCGAGAATAACATCACGCATAACGCTGTCACCGTCGTCCAGCCGTTGGCGGACAAAAGTTCCCATAACGCTCCGTTTTCCAGCCCCGATAAGCTTAATGTCCCGTTTGCCATATAGGTCATGACAATCACCGGAATCACAATCTCATTGGCCGGCAGCGCCAATATAAACGCCATGAGAATCACGCCGTCCAGCCCGAAAACGCGCGCAAACGGATCGAGAAAGCCTGTGCAGTAGGATAACAGCGTCGCTCCTTCCACCGAAACGTTTGCAAGCAGCCAGATCAGAATCCCTGCCGGCGCGGCCGCTACTACTGCGCGCCCCAATACAAATAACGTCCGGTCGAGAAATGAGCGAATGATCACCTGCCGCACGTTCGGCATCCGGAACGGCGGCAACTCTAACGTAAACGCGGTCGGTTCTCCTTTTAAAACCGTGCGCCCCAACAAAAACGACGCTGCAAGCGTGCACAGAACGCCGAGCAGAATAAAACCGGATAAAATGAGCGCCGACAAGAGCGATGAACCATGCCCGGCCAAGAAAAACAGCGAAATAATTGTTACAAACAGCGGAAACCGCCCGTTGCACGGCACAAAACTGTTGGTGAGGATCGCAATCAACCGCTCGCGCGGCGAATCGATGATCCGACAGCCCACAACGCCTGCCGCATTGCACCCAAATCCCATGCACATAGTCAACGCCTGTTTTCCGCATGCATGACAGGACGCAAACAACCGGTCAAGGTCAAAGGCTACACGCGGCAAAAAGCCGATATCCTCCAACAGCGTAAACAGCGGAAAAAAGATGGCCATGGGCGGCAGCATGACCGACACGACCCACGCAACCACGCGGTAAACGCCGAAACAGATCAATTCACATACAGCGTTCGGCAAGGCAAGCGCACATAAAAATTCATAAAACGGCGTTTCAAAGGCAAATAATATCCGTGAAAGAAACGCCGACGGCGCATTTGCGCCCTCTATCGTCAGCCAGAATACGCACATTAAAAATAAGAATAAAATGGGGAACGCCGTGAGCCGTCCGGTAAGGATCCTATCGATGCGCCGGTCGCTTTTTCCATAGGAATCGCCTTTGGCAAGCGTCGCTTCCGAAGCGAGCCGCATACCGGTGCGTTGCAGGCTTTCTGCAATGGCGTCGCCGGTTTTTTCGGCGTCATACCCCTGCAAGCGCAGGTCTTTTTGCACGTTTTCCAACGCTTCGGAAAACGCCGTATTCTCTGACAGACAAACGCCGAAATGCTTTTCCAACGCATCGGTCATTTCCTTGTCGCCGCAGAGAAATTTTTCGGCAGCAAACCGGGACGGCATCCCGGGACAAAGACGTTCAATATTCCCGCAAAGCACACAGACGGCTTTTTCGACCGGTTCGGGAAACGGCACGGAAAAGATTTTTTCGTGCGCCTTTGGGGCGGAAACCGATTCTTCACATGAATCGCATAGATCGGCCGCCGCGCGCATCAGTTTATCCAGACCGCGTCCGTGCTTGGCCGCACACGGAACGACCGGAATCCCCAACTTTTCGGACAGTCCGTCGAGGTCATACCAAACGCCTTTCTTCTCCGCCTCATCCAACAGATTGACGCACACGATAACGTTTGGCGTAACTTCCGAAATTTGCAGTACAAGCGCCAGATTCCGCCCCAGGCACAGCGCATCGCACACCACGATCACGCCGCACGCGCCGCCGAAACAGATAAAATCCCGTGCGACGGCCTCTTCCGCTGAACGCGCGCATAAGGAATAGGTACCCGGCACATCGGCAAGCAGATAGTTTTTTCCCTCAAACGGCACATTCCCGACCGCGGTGGACACGGTTTTTCCCGTCCAGTTGCCGGTGTGCTGTCTTAATCCGGTCAAAGCGTTGAAAACCGTGCTTTTTCCTACGTTTGGGCTTCCGGCAAGCACCAAAAGACGTGTGTTTTCCGGCAGGGAATCGTTTGAAGTAAGTATTTGCCGTCCGGTTGACGCCGACGTCAATCCCATAAGTAACACCTTCCTTAATTTCGGCTTTTTGTTCTCTTGACAGCATATGCCGGAAAGCGAAAAAATGATTTTTGAAGGATATATTTTTTAAATACGGTAAAGCATATACTATATCACGACTGCAAATAAAACAATATACGTCAATATTGTTAAACAGTGTGCCAAATTCTTGACAAGCGGCCAAAAAGGGTGTAAAATAAAAGCTCAAAGAGAAACAAAAAGTCCGGCTCATATCCGGACTTGCGAGGAAAGGAACGAATCTTATGAAAATTCTTTTGACCGGCGGCGCCGGCTATATCGGCAGTCATACCTGCGTCGAGCTGACCGCCAAGGGATATGAAGTGGTCATTGCCGACAATTTCTACAATGCAAATCCCATTGTCATTGACCGCATTGAAGAAATTTCCGGCAAACGTCCGGTGGTATACAACATTGACGTGGCTGACAAAGCGGCTCTTGACAAGCTTTTCACTGAGCAGGATATCGACAGCGTCATTCATTTTGCCGGTTACAAGGCGGTGGGCGAATCGGTGGAAAAGCCGATTGAGTATTATCGCAACAATCTTGACACAACGCTTACGCTTTTGGAAGTCATGCGTGCGCACGGCGTCAAGAAAATTGTATTCAGTTCTTCGGCGACCGTATACGGTGTACCGGAAACCGTTCCTCTTCGCGAGACGATGCCGACCAAGGGATGCACGAATCCTTACGGTTGGACGAAATACATGATTGAGCAGATTTTACGCGACGTCAATGTAGCGTATCCCGACATGTCCTGTGTGCTTTTGCGGTACTTCAACCCGGTCGGAGCGCACAAATCGGGACGTATCGGTGAAGACCCGCACGGCATACCGAACAATCTGATGCCGTACATTTCGCAGGTAGCGGTGGGCAAGTTAAAGAAGCTCTCGGTATTCGGCAACGATTATCCGACACATGACGGCACAGGTGTGCGCGACTACATTCATGTGGTGGATCTGGCAAAAGGGCATGTATGTGCGATCGAATATGCGGCAAAGCATGCGGGAGCAGAAGTCATCAATCTCGGCACGGGTGTAGGATACAGTGTTCTTGACATGGTAAAAGCGTTTGAAAAAGCGACGGGACGCGAGATTCCGTATGTCATTGCACCGCGCCGTGCAGGAGATGTTGCCGAGTGTTACTCAGATCCGGCCAAGGCGAAGGAATTATTAGGCTGGACGGCTGAGTATGATTTAGAGGACATGTGCAAGGACTCTTGGAAGTGGCAATCGGAAAATCCGAACGGCTACAACAGCTAAGCTTTTCTAAGAAAAGCGTTAGAAAAGAACAAAAACGAGAATCAATGCCGCGCAGTACGACTTGTCGTCTGTGCGGCATTTGGCATTTTTAGAAAATGAGAAAAAAGGGCGGCTATGCCGCCCACCGATTCTCACGCACAGCGTGAGGGAGCCGTCCCGAAAGGGGAGGCTCTTGTTGTTTCTTTTGATAAAAAGAAACAACAAGAGGGATGTTTTTCTTTTCCTGATAGGCATAGAAAGAGGCTCTTAGGGAAATTTCCCTTCTTCTGAAAATTTCCCTAAGGACGATTTTACGTTCTTTTTGCTTCTGCAAAAAGAACCAAAAAGCAGCCGCGAGGGTTGCGACCCTCCCGACTCCCGGGGAACGGTTCAAAGCTCTGCACGGACATGCTTTTTATAGAAATTGAATCGGTTCGTGTCTAAAACAGCTTTCAAGCTTTGAACCGGTGCGAAAGGGTGACTTTTCTGCGTAAGGATTTGTAAGTGTTTATAAAAAGGCGGACCTTGATTTGGGCGAACAGCAGGTTATGTGTTTCAGGAAATGAGAAAGTTTGGTGGGAAATCGTTTTTTAGATGACAGAAAGCCATTTTTGAGAAAATGAAAAACTTTGTGAGAGTATAAAATTCCGGTTTTCTGCACACAAAAATATTTCGGATAAATCCCAAAGTTTCTATCAGCTCACATCAAATTCCCATTTTCACCGCACCAAAGATAACGTGCAACTTTCCTTTTTATCGACACTTGCGGCGGAAAGCCCCCACTGCAACTTCGATTTTCCGCAAAACCCGATTCTGCGTCTGATGAAAATTCGCGGCTCGCACCGGTTCAAAACATGGCCGTGCGTTTTGTGGCACTAATAGACTTTCGCAAAAAATCTTAATGCGCTGAAACTTTCAAATTCTGCCTAAAATTCCACCGCACGGGTTTTGAACCGTTCCCCGGAGTCCAGAGGGTCGCAACCCTTTGGTGTACTTTTGGTACTTTTCGTACAAGCGAAAAGTACGTATATCGTCCCTTAGGGAAATTTTCCGAAAAAAGAAAATTTCCCTTAAAGCCTCTTCCTAAGGCCTTTGCAAAAAAAATAAGGCGGCTCCCCGGCAGCCCCTGCCGGGTCTGCCACTCACGCTTCGCGTGAGAACAGGTAGGCGGCAGAGCCGCCTTTTTAGGCAGATAAAAGCTTTTTCAGCTCTCCTTTGATTCTCTTTTCCGCACGCGAAACCTTTACCTGCGTCATGCCTAACCGCAAGGCAACTTCATTCTGCGTCAGCCCCTTGTAATACCGCATAAAAACGATCGCTTTGTCCCGTTCTTTCAAAGACTCCACTGCCTGTTCCAATGCTAATTTTTCCGTCAAGTCCCCCAAGGTGTTGTCCGCGCACATCTCCTCCACACTCAAACCGTCCTCGTCTCCGATCTTGTCCTGTAACGATACCGTACCGCCGCAGGCTTCCAACGCATACACGGCGTCGTCATACGCAATGCCGCACGCCTCGCATAGCTCATGCAGCTTCGGTTCGCGTCCGCTTTTCTTGCAGTACAGCTCTTTGGCCCTCATTAAAACCGTGTAATTCCGCTTGGCCTCCCGGCTCACCTTGATAAGACCGTCGTCCCGGAGAAACCGCTTGATCTCACCGCTTATGAGCGGCACGGCATACGTCGAGAACGCCGTTCCATACGAATCATCATATCCTCTGACCGCTTTCAATAATCCCATGCAACCGATCTGGATCAGATCCTCCAAATCCTGCCCTCTGCCCATAAAACGAACCGCAATGCTCCGTACCAACGCAAGATTTGACCGGATTAGATCTTCTTCGGCACTTTTATCCCCACTCTTGACCCGTTCTAAAAGCAGCGCGTTTTCTGCCGTACGGTCGCTCATTCGTCTTTTCCTATGTATTTTTTCAAGGTGACTGTTGTGCCGCCGCCTTTCTTAGAGCGCACCGACACTTTATCCGTGAAACACTGCATGATCGAAAAGCCCATGCCGCTGCGTTCTTCGCTGTTGGCACCGGAATACATCGGCTGCATGGCAAGAGCCACATCATCGATGCCGCAGCCGTAATCACGCACGGTGACGCTTAAAAGTCCGTCGTCAAAATACTCGGCTTTCAAGAGTATCTTCTTTTTTCGCTCGTCCGGCTCGGTTGCATAGGCGTGGACAATGCAGTTGGTCACCGCCTCGGAAATGGCGGTTTTCATGTCGCATAATTCCTCCACGGTCGGGTCAAGCTGAGCGCAGAAACTTGAAACGATTCCGCGCGCCAATCCCTCATTGACCGATCTCGCCGGAAGCGTACAGGTGAAAAAATTCATTCTCTTTCTTTTTGCCGCCGTTTTTGTTTTTGATGATTCCGGCAGATCTGCCGTCAGTATCTCTTTTTCCGGCGCTCTTGCCGTCTGGATGCCTGTCATGTCTATCAGCCTTTCTTTTGATTTTGGTTTTCGTCGGGCGCGGTCCGGATAATCCGGATAAGCTTGTTTACTCCGGCCATGGCGAGAATTTTTTCGGTGCGTACCGATGGATTTTTGATGAACATTTTCGAGCCGATCTCCTGCAACCGGCGGTACCGTCCCAGCACCAGCCCCAAGCCGGAGCTATCCATAAAATCGATGTCGCTCAATTCCAGAACCAGCGATTTCGGGCGTGTTTCGGCAATCATACGGTCGAGATTTTCCCGTATTTCGGCGGCGCTGTGGTGGTCGATTTCCCCGTCAAGCCGGACAATTAACCCCTCCGGCGCACAATAAGCCTGCATTTTCATAAAATCAATCCCTTTTATAGCTCTTTTACGTTTTTTATCTTGTCACCATTATAAAGCCTGTCCTATGCGAAAAAAGTCGGAATATGGGCAGTTTTACGGATTTTTTGAAAAGTGCTCCTGTTTTCACGTATAGTTTTTCCTTTTGCGGCAAAACTATACAGGACAAAAAACAGTTTCGGGAGGAAAGCACATGCTTGCGGGAATTTCGGCGGACGGCGTATGCGAAAAACTGCGTCAGACCTTTGATAAATGCGGCGATTTCAACCTAAGACCGGTTCTGTGTGCCGGAAAGACGGTGTATCTTGCCAATATCGGCAACTTTTCCGGCCGGACATACATCACCGAAAGCGTTGTGAAACCGCTTGTCGCGTCACAGGTGCCGCCGGAGGATGACAATTCCTTCAAGGGAATCTTATGTTCCTCCGAGGCCGAGGCGCTGGATTCCTATGAGGCTGTCTGCCAAAAGGTTCTTGCCGGAAGCGCAGTCGTTTTTACGGACATTCCGCAAGGGGTGAGCGCCTATGCGTCGGCGGCGCGGAACGATCCGTCGCGCTCGGTCGGAGAACCGGAAAACGAAGTGGTGGTTCGGGGGCCGCGCGAGGGCTTTATCGAAAAAGCGGAAGATAATGTGGCGCTGCTACGCAAACGGTTACGCACCCCGGCTATGAAAGTGCTTGACGCCAAAATCGGCAAGTATTCCGAAACTTCGGTGAAAATAATCTATTTGGAGGGCGTTGCCGACGAAACGCTTGTAATGGATCTCTTACGCCGGATTGCGGAAATCAAGCTGGATTCGGTGATGGATTCCGGCTATATCGAACAATTCCTCACCGACGGTGCGCCGCGGCTGTTTACCGAGGTGGGAAACAGCGAAAAACCGGATAAGGTGGCGGCAAAGCTTGCCGAGGGACGTGTGGCGGTAATCTGCGACGGAAGTCCGGTGGTGTTAACCGTGCCGTATCTGTTCGTGGAAAGCCTACAATCGGCAGAGGATTATCTCAAAACGCCGTATTATGCGACGTTCGTGCGCATTGTGCGCTTTCTCAGCATGCTCATTTCCCTCTATCTTCCGGCCTTTTACATTGCCGTCATGGAGCACCACAAAAACGCCGTGCCGCCGGGTATCTATGCCGCCATGACCGGTGCAAGGCGCGATATTCCGTTCAGTCTGTTCGGAGAATTGGTGGTAATTTTGCTCATTTTCGAGTTTATCCGCGAGGTGGGTGTGCGAATGCCGGGCGCGGTGGGAGACGCGGTGAGCATTGTAGGCGGTCTTATTCTGGGAGACGCGGCCATTTCCGCCGGTATTTCCAGCGCGCCGGTGATTATGGTGGCGGCTCTGACGGCCATCTGTACGTTTATTTTGCCGCCGTATATGAACACGACCGTGTTGGTACGGTTTATGAATTTAATAGCCGCAAGGCTATTCGGCGTAGTAGGCATTGCTTTTGCGGTGACGCTTACCGTAGTGCACTTATGCGGAAAAACATCGTTCGGTGTACCGTATATGAAGCCGTTCTGCCCGTTGAGTTTGGCAGGGCTTAACGATACGCTGTTCATGCGGCCGAAAAAAGCGCTCGGAAACGCGGCGCGCGAGTTGGAGGATTCATAAATATGAGACGCACCGGAATTTACAAGCAGTTTACACGGCGAGCGGCCGTTTTTGGCATGTTTTTTCTCTTTTCCGCTATGCTTTGCGGCTGTGCGGCAAATACGGACAAATCGACTTTCTATGTATACGAGATTGAGCTTGACAAGGATGAAGCCGGATTTATGCTGTATGTGACCGGCGAACCGGAGGAAACGTTTTTGGACGGAAAAAAAGAGACCGGTTCGGATTCATCGGACGGTGCGGCAAAGGGCGCAGAAAGCGAAAAAAGCTCCGGCGAAAACCCCGGTTTTGCGGATTCCGGAAAGAACGCGGCAGGCCAGGCGGATTCCGGCAGGACCCAAACGGCAGGGCAGGTCCTCGTATACGGCGGCAAAACGCCCAAAGCTGCGTTTGACGCTTTCTTTGCCGATCAAGCCGACGTATATACCGGAACATTGGAAAGATATATTTGGGGCGAAACGCTCAACGAGGAAGATCGCTTTGCCGCGGCGCTTTATTTGTTGGATTCGCCGTCTTTGCCGTTAAAGGTCTATGTACGGGGTGAAACGTAATTCTGTACCGATAAAACTTAACGATTACCGACAAAAGGGGAAAGAACATGAAAAAAACGCGTAAGGCCGGAAATTTGTCGGTCTCGTATACCCTTGTGACATTTGCCTATTTATATGCCGGAACGGTTTTGCGCAAACCGTTTTTTGCCTGCGGCGTGCCGGTGCTCGGCTTTTTGGTAAGCGGCGGCGCAGTGCTTGCCTTTTCGTATTTCTGCGGCCGCTTTTTTGCCGGTCATACCGACCGGGGCACACGGGCGCCGTCGGGACTGTTGGCGGTCTTTTTATGCATGCTTGCCCTCATCTTTTCCGCCTCCATGGCAATGCGCTTTATTTTTTCGCTTGAGTATTTTTCAGCCGATTACGGAACGCTGTTTGTCATAATAAGCGCAGGGGCAGGGTGTATCGGATGTGCGCTTTTATGCGCTTCACGCGGCCGATTGAGTGTGAGCGGTTTTGCTTTTCTGACGGCAGTGCCGTTTGCCGTTTGGACGTTTTTCGGGTTCTTTGCGTTTTTTGAAACAAAAAAGGTGTTTCCCCTTGTATCGCCGTTAAAAGGCTTTACCGTAAACGGACTTGTACCGCTTTTGGCGGAAACGGCGTATATGTGTTTGGACATGGTGTTTTTGGCGGTGGTTTTGTGTGACCGGGAAAGCAAAGAGACGAGAGCTGTTACGCCACGGGCGTTTTTTCACGGAGCGGCGCTGTTTGTTTTGGTATCGGGAGCAAATTTGTTCAAGAATCTGCTCTTATTCGGCGAAAAAATGGCCGCGGCGGCCGCCAGTCCGGATTTGGCGGCAATCCGCTTGGTACCGCTTTTTGATCTGCCGGAGATCAGTGTTTTTATGGGGACATTTGCCAGCATTGTCAAAATCAGCGTTTATTTAACGTGTTTAATGTACACGCTGCGCAATGCTTTTGGGACAAGCTACCGGCACAGGACGGTATGCGGCCTTTTTGCGGCGGTGCTTGCGGTGTTATGTATCGGGTTTTATTTTTTGCGGCAGAAAACCGGAGCGGTGGGTGTCGATTATGCCGTACTTGGCATTTTTTGTTTAGCGGCTTTATTATGTTTTCCGCTGTACGCGGAGAAGTACAGGGGAACATAAAAAAGGCGGCCGTGCCGCCTGCCTGTTCTCACGCGAAGCGTGAGTTTGCCGCCCCGTTAGGGGCGGCTGGGGAGCCGTTGTTACTTTTCGGAAAGTAACAAAAGAGGCATTTGGGAGGGCTTTTCTTTTCCGGAAAAGCCCGGAAAGAGTGCTTTTCGTTTCGCGAAAAGCAAGTAGGGGACGGTTTTCTGTTACTTTTTGCGGCGTGCAAAAAGTAACAGAAAATCGTCCTTTTGGTTCTTTTTGCTAAAAGCAAAAAGTAACGCAAAAACCTCTCTTTATCGGGCTTTTCGAGAACCGAAAAGCACCCCAAACCGCCCCTTCGGGAAATTTTCTGAAAAAGGAAAATTTCCCTGAATGCTCCCTTTCCGGGCCCTCCGAAAGACAACCGTAAAAAACGGGAAAGCTAAGCTTTCCCGTTTTTTATCGCACAGCCTTGCGGAAAGACCTCGGCTTGGCGCCCCGTGCCGCCGTGAACCGCGCTCCCACCAAGGAAAACAGCGGAAATTCTCCGCATAACAATAGTTTGAGCGGTAAAGAAACCTCTCCGCTCGTTCCATAAGCAAACGCAAGCGATAAAACCCATACAACCGCTAATAAAAGTACCCCTGCCGCAAGCCCCGGCATAAGAATTCCTGCTCCGGCCAAACGCGCACAAACCGCCCCCGAACAAACCGCCGCACACGCCGCCAGTAAAAAGACACACGGTAAAATTAGTTTTTCCGGCTCGGTACTCTTCACAATCAATACGGATAACCCGATAAGCAGAATGATCCAGACCAATCCCCCGGCAAGCGTCCCGGCCGCAAGCGCCTTGGCAAGCGGTATCTGCACTCTTTCGCCTTTCTTTCGTTTCGGTGACATACATTCGTTCCTTTCCCGTTTTTCTTTTTGTTTTTTCCGCTACTATGATATGCAGGATTTTCCGGAATATGCCCGCTCCTTGCCTTTTTGACAAATTCGCGATATTGTGCTATGATTATATACAAAAACAATACTTTACATTTCTGTCAAAATAGGGTATACTATTATAAATCAGAAAAACGGAGTGATTGGACTTGAAAAAACTCAAAAGCCTGTCCCCGGCGTTAAAAAAACACGCTACCGACAGCGCTCTCGCCCCTACCTTCAAATTCTTGGAGGTCGTGTTTGACCTGCTTGTGCCGGTCTTTGTCGCAAAAATGATCGATGTCGGCGTGGCAAACGGCGATAAACCGTATATCGTGCGTTGCTTTTTCCTGCTGTTGGTCATGGCCGCTGTGGGACTTACCTGTACCGTCACAGCACAGTTTTTTGCCGCCAAGGCAAGCGTCGGCTTTGCCGCCGATCTCCGGCAACAGCTGTTTGACCATATCCAGAGCCTTTCGTTTTCCTCGCTTGACGCACTCGGTTCGGATTCGCTCATCACACGCCTTTCCGACGATGTCAACCAAGTGCAGAACGGCTTGAATATGGCGCTAAGACTGTTGATCCGGAGCCCGTTTATCGTGCTTGGCTCCATGGTCATGGCTTTTACGATCAATGTGCGCTGTGCGCTTGTTTTTGCCGTTACCATTCCGATTCTGTTTGCTGTTATTTATTTTATCATGGCGGTCAGCATTCCGCTTTTCCGCAAGGCGCAGTCCGGTCTTGACCGCGTAACCGGCCTGACGCGCGAAAACCTGACCGGCGTGCGCGTCATCCGCGCCTTTTGCCGCGAAGAACATTCGGTAAAAGAATTCGAGGAGGGCAACCGCGAACTGACCCGGTTGAACGAGTTTGTCGGACGGCTGTCCGCACTCCTCAATCCGGCAACTTATGTGCTTATCAATCTTGCCGCCGTGGCTCTCATTCATACCTCTGCCATTCAGGTAAACCTTGGCTCCATGCAGCAAGGACAGACAGTGGCGCTGTACAACTACATGCTGCAAATGATCGTTGAACTTGTCAAGCTTGCCTCTCTCATTATCACGCTCAATAAATCCATCGCCTGCGCAGAGCGCGTGGCGGCGGTCTTGGACGAGAAAAACGATATGAGCTACCCGGCCGAAACGGTAAATGTGATCGACGATACGCTTTCCGACGGAGCCCAAAACAGTGCTGTGTGTTTCGACCATGTTACGTTTACTTATAAAAACGCCGGCGCACCCAGCCTCACCGATATTTCTTTCATTGCCCGAAAAGGCGAAACCATCGGCATTATCGGCGGTACGGGCAGCGGTAAATCGACGCTTGTCAGCCTTATTCCCCGTTCCTATGACGCGACAGAAGGCACGGTCTATGTGGACGGCAAAAATACGCGCGACTATTCGCGTGACGCGCTTTGCGGCAAAGTCGGTACGGTTGCCCAACGCTCGCGCCTTTTCAAGGGAACGATCCGCGAAAATCTCCTTTGGGGCAATCCGAACGCCGACGATAAGACGCTGTGGGACGCGCTGACCGTTGCACAGGCGGCGGATGTTGTGCAAGCCAAACCCGGAAAACTGGATTTCAAGCTGGAACAGAACGGCGGCAACCTGTCCGGCGGTCAGAAACAGCGTCTTTCGATTGCCCGGACTTTGGTTAAGAATCCCGAAATCCTAATTTTGGACGACAGTTCCAGTGCGCTTGACTTTGCCACCGACGCCGCACTGCGGAAAGCCATTTCCTCTCTCTCCGGCGTAACCACGTTCCTTGTATCCCAACGCATCGCCGGAATCCGCGACGCAGACCGGATCTTGGCTTTGGATAACGGACATCTGGTCGGCAGCGGCACACATGAAGAGCTTATGAAAACCTGCGAAACTTACCGTGAGATTTATTTCTCACAGTTCCCCGAGGAACGCGCCGCTTTTGAAAAAAACGGAAAGGAGGGCGTCGGCCATGAAGAATAAAAACAAAAAAATGAGCCTGTCCGACAACAAAAATACCCTTTCCAAACTGCTTGCACAAATTGCCAAGTACCGCCTTATGTTGGTCGGAAGCATTGTGCTTGCCGGCATTTCGGTGGTCTTACAGCTGTATGTGCCAATCTTATTCGGTTCAGCCATTGACGGCATTATTGAAAAAGGAAACGTCAATTTTGAAACGGTCGGCTATTATCTGGCGCGCATTATTTTTGCCGCCGCGCTTTCGGCTCTTGCGGCGTATGTGATGAATCTCATCAACAACCGCATGACGTATCATGTTGTGGAGGATTTGCGTTCGGATGCTATCAAGCGCATTCAGAAACTGCCGCTTTCCTATCTGGATTCCCACAGCACCGGCGATATTGTCAGCCGCGTCATTGCCGACACTTCGACGCTTTCAGACGGCTTGCTTCTCGGCTTTACACAGCTGTTTTCCGGCGTGGTGACAATTGCCGTGACGCTTGTTTTCATGTTTTCCAAAAACGTGTGGATTTCCCTTCTTGTCATGCTGTTGACGCCGCTTAGCTTTTTGGTGGCAAAATTCGTTTCGTCGCGCTCTTATCATATGTTCCGCAAGCAAAGCGAAGTGCGCGGCCGTCAGACGGCTCTCATTGAGGAAATGATCGGCGGACAGAAGATCGTGCACGATTTCGGCTATGAGGACAAAGCCTCCGCCCGGTTTGCCGGCGTCAACAAGGAACTGGCCGATTGCAGTTTGAAGGCTGTCTTTTACAGCAGTCTTACCAATCCGTCCACACGCTTTGTCAATAATATCATTTATGCGGTCGTGGCGCTTGTCGGAACGTTTATCATTTTGAGCGGCGGCTTAACGGTCGGCGGACTTTCCGTGTTGCTCTCATATGCCAACCAATATATGAAACCGTTCAACGACATCAGCTCTGTCATCACGGAAATGCAGAATGCGCTTGCGTGCGCCTCGCGTATTTTCGAGCTTTTGGAAGAGCCGGTAGAAACAGAAGAAACCGGAACGCTGGAAAACGTGCGCGGCGAAGTGGATATCGAAGATGTAAAATTCAGCTATGATAAAAATGTAAGCCTTATTGAACATTTCAATCTGCACGTCGAACCGGGTATGCGCGTGGCAATTGTCGGGCCGACCGGCTGCGGAAAAACGACCTTTATCAATCTGCTTATGCGTTTCTACGACGTGGACGGCGGCGAAATCTCCATTGACGGAACGCCCATCAACACGCTTTCGCGCCATGCTTTGCGCAGCAGTTTCGGTATGGTCTTGCAGGATACCTGGATCAAACGCGGCACGGTTCGGGAGAATATCTGTTTCGGAAAACCCGATGCCACCGAAGAAGAAATGGTTCGTGCGGCCAAGGAATCGCGCAGCTATGACTTTATCCGCCGTCTGCCCCAAGGCTTTGACACGGTTTTGAACGAGGACAGTATCAGCCAAGGACAAAAGCAGTTATTGTGCATTACGCGCGTGATGCTTGCCTTGCCGCCGATGCTGATTTTGGACGAAGCGACCTCCAACATCGATACGCGCACCGAATTGCAGATTCAGGCCGCGTTTGACAAACTCATGGAGGGACGAACCAGCTTTGTGGTAGCGCACCGGCTTTCAACCATTCGTTCCGCGTCGGTCATCTTGGTCATGCGCGACGGAAAGATCATCGAAAAAGGGACGCATGAGGAGCTTCTTGCAAGCGGCGGCTTTTATTATACGCTTTATAACAGTCAGTTCAGCGCCAATCCGTCTTGACAAATACAAAAAGCGGTAGTATAATAATAAAATATGATTTTTCGCATAAATACGGAATTTTGTGAATATGCTTATAAAAAACGAGGCTTGGAGAAACAATGGGACTTGCGGAATTACTGCTCTTGGCGGTCGGACTTTCCATGGACGCTTTTGCCGTGTCCGTCTGTAAGGGGCTTGCGACGCGCCGGATAAAGACAAAGCATTATCTCATCATCGGCGCATGGTTTGGCGGCTTTCAGGCGCTTATGCCGCTTGTCGGCTACTTTTTGGGTACGTTGTTTGAAAAATACATCGTAAACTATGACCATTGGATCGCTTTCGGACTTTTGGTCTATATCGGCGGCAACATGATCCATGAAGCGCTTTCCAAAGACGAAGAACCGGCCGACGCGTCGTTCGCGTTCAAAAATATGCTTCTTTTAGCGCTTGCAACCAGTATCGACGCATTGGCGGTCGGAATCACACTTGCGCTTTTGTCCGACGTGAATATCTGGTCCTCCATTGCAATCATTGGCTTGACAACGTTTGTGATCTCGGCAATTGGCCTTAAAATCGGCAACGTCTTCGGCACACGCTATAAATCGCGCGCCGAGCTTGTCGGAGGTATCATTCTGATTCTCATTGGATGCAATATCCTGTTTGAACACTTGGGCGTATGGGAATTCTTGGGTAAAATGATATAAAACAAAAATCGCCGTATTTTCAAAAGAACCGCAGGTTAGTCCCTGCGGTTCTTGGCTTTTGTACCCAAGCCGCGGAATTTCAAAATAACACATTTCCCGGCATTTTCAGAAAAAGCGGACATTTTCCAAATAGCCATGAAACCTTCGCCATAAAAAGGCACATGACGATTGAAGTATTTCAATCGTCATGTGCAAAAACGAAATTCTTTTGTCCAACTTTTCTTTTAAGAAAAGTTGGCGGGGGTTGCAAGGGCGAGCAGCCCTTGCATAAAATCGGGCGTTACGGGACTCTGCCATAAAAGAGGCACATGACGATTGAAGTATTTCAATCGTCATGTGCAAAAACGAAATTCTTTTGTCCAACTTTTCTTTTAAGAAAAGTTGGCGAGGTCGCAAGGGCGAGCAGCCCTTGCATTTAACTCAGCCTTTTGCATATTGATTTTTTGTAGGGAAATACTATTGGAAAAAGACAAAAAGTCAGGAGTCGATCATATGAATACGGACACACGAAAAGGGTTATATGAAAACCCGTATGCAAAGAAAGGCGCACAGCAGGATACCGATAAGAACGATACGGAAAAAAGAGAAGAAACCGGCGAACTTGGCGAAAACGAGGATAAGGAAAAGAAAGAAACCGACGAAGAGGTCCGCCAGGCCAAAAAGCAGGAATTACAGTTCGGCAATATTTCCGATAGCGGCAGTATTACCACGAAGCATGACGATGTGACTATCCATTCGCTTGTCATTGCCGGACAGATCGAGGGACATTATCTTTTGTCGGGACAAACCAAAACGACGAAATATGAACATGTCATTCCCCAGCTTGTGGGCGTGGAGGAAAGCTCGGAGATCGACGGACTGTTGGTGCTCATCAACACGGTCGGCGGCGATGTGGAGGCAGGCCTTGCCATTGCCGAATTGATTTCAGGCATGAAAAAACCGACAGTGTCGCTGGTTCTCGGCGGCGGGCATTCGATTGGCGTGCCGCTGGCGGTCTGCGCAAAAAAATCGTTTATCGTGCCGTCAGCTACCATGACCATCCATCCGGTGCGCATGAACGGACTGGTTATCGGCGTGCCGCAGACGTTCACTTATTTCATGCGCATGCAGGAACGAATCGTTGATTTTATCGTAAAAAATTCACACGTTTCCGAAAAAGAGTTTAGGGAATTGATGTTGGAAACGGATGAACTTGCGGCGGACGTAGGCACGGTGATTGACGGCATACGGGCGGTTGACATAGGGTTGATCGACGCGGTAGGAAGTCTTTCGGAGGCCATGGACGCCTTGAAGGACATGTGCCGGTAAATGGAAAAGCAAAAAAGAGGTTTGCCGAATGGCAAACCTCTTTTCAGCTTGTTGCGAAAACTTTGTGACTGTTTCGGACGCACCCGATTTAATAAAAATTGGAAAAATCGAGGATATGTGCCGCGCTTATGCCTGTTGCTTGTCAAGCCAGACCGAGCCAATGTTCAGCGCGTCGGCCAGAGTCTTGCGCTCCACTTCATTCAAAATTTTTTCTTTCTTCATGGCAAGCGCCGGGTCGGTGCTCTGTAACTGCACTAAAATGCGCGACGGCATCTTGGCGTCACCCTCGCCGGTGTTTTCCAATACCGTAAGCACAATAATCGCCTTGTTGTACGGCTCGCCATAGTAGATCTTGTTGGCGTTCCGGACAAGCGGACGTCCTTTGTAAGTCAAAATATCTTTGTTTTCCATATCGTAGCCCCATTCCTTTCCGAATTTTGTAAACGCGTCAGCGTTCTGCATAAAGAGGGGCGCTAATTTGCAAGATAGCTGGCAACTAAAATTTTTAATAATTCGTCGCGGTCAAGCTTTGCAATAATCGCCCTTGCATTGTTATAGTTGGTGATGTATGTCGGATCCTCGGAAAGAATATAGCCTACAATCTGATTGATCGGGTTGTATCCCTTTTCCTTTAAGGCGTTATAGACCTTGGTCAAAGCCTGTTTTGTCTCTAATTCTTTGAGTTGTGAAATGGAATAGGTCATGGTCTTGCCGTTCGGATTTTCAGACATATGCTTCACTCGCTTCCCGGTTGGTATTTTATACCTTATATTATATAGGAATTTGCCGCAAATATCAAGAGTACCGACCGCGATTTAACATTTCTGTAACACATCGCGCGCTTTTGGTCGGATTCTGTCGAAAGATTTCGCCGCTTTGGCAGAGTTTTTCGCGCTTTCTGAAAGCGTTTCGACAAATCTGTAACGTTTTGCGTGACTGACTTTCGGTCGAATCCCGATGTTTTTTGGGGAAATGCAGGAATTTTGAAAATAAAATGCAAAAAAATGAAACTTTGCCAATGTTTCTCTTTACAAAGGCAAAATCTTGTGATATAATCTAAAAAGATTATTTATGGTAGAATACCCTAAATAATACTATTTTGTTTGGAGGAAAACCACTATGAAGAAATTTTTAGCCTTTTTCATGGCAGCTCTTATGATCTTCGCACTTGCTGCCTGCACACCGGCTGGCCCGGCGGATGATAACAATCCGACTGACAACCAGACCGACAACCAGACGGATGTGACTCCTTCCGCCGACGGCGCAAAGGTCGTCAAGATCGGTATTTTTGAACCGGCTTCCGGTGATAACGGCGCCGGCGGCAAACAGGAATCCATCGGTATCCAGTATGCCAACAGCCTCGTAAACACTGTTGAAATCGGCGGCGAGACTTACGAAGTAAAGCTTGTTGCCGTTGACAACGAATCCTCGAACGATAAGGCTCCGACCGCGGCCGCTACTTTGGTCAGCGAAGGCTGCTCGGTTGTTCTCGGTTCTTATGGCTCGGGCGTTTCCATCGCCGCAAGCGATGTCTTTAAAAACGCAGGTGTTCCGGCAATCGGTGTTACCTGCACCAACCCCCAGGTAACTGACGGCAATACGCACTATTTCCGTATCTGCTTCCTCGATCCGTTCCAGGGCACGGTTCTTGCTAACTATGCTAAGGAAAACTTTAATGCTGCCAAGGCATATTGCCTCTCCAAGCTCGGCGACGACTACTCCGGCGGTCTTTCTCATTACTTTGCCGAAGCTTTCAAGGCTCTCGGCGGTGAAGTCATCTCCGAAGAATTCCAGGACGGCAACAGCGACTTTACCTCTTACATCACCAAGGCTAAGAACGAAGGCTGCGATGTCTTCTTCGCACCGACTTCTACCGAAGCTGCTGCTCTTATCATCGAACAGGCCGCTTCCCAAGGCCTTACCATGCCGATCATGGCCGGCGATACCTGGGACGCAAACGTAATCCTCAACGCCGCTAAGGGCAAAGACGTCAAGATCTATGTCACCACCTTCTATCAGGAGGGCGGTAACGCTGAATTTGATGCCGGCGTTAAGGAATACATCAACTCCAATCCTACTATTCTTGCCAACAACGGCGGTGACGATACCGTATCTGCCGTTACTGCAATGGGCTATGACGCTTACTTTACCGCTCTCGAAGCTATCAAGGCTGCCGGTTCTACCGATCCGAAAGCTGTCAACGAAGCTCTTTGGGGCGTTAAGTACGACGGCGTGACCGGTCACATCGAATTCAACGAGACCGGCGACGCAAAGCGTGACGCGGCATACGTCAAGACGGCCAACACCGAAACCGGTGCTTGGGACTTCGTTGCCGTTCAGAAGGTCGAAGGCTGATTTCGCGTTGATTTTCGCGGCGGAGGCGGCGAAACGCCGTCTCCGCCCGTTTCGGTTCTGCTAATGGCTTTTCCGAAAAAGAGCATAAACGAAAAAAATCCAAACGGAGCGGTTGTGTTTTTTTCCGGGAAATGTCTTACTTGAACCGTGGACGCAAAAAATATACGTCCGTAAAAAAACCTGTTGATGTCCTATGACTGAAACGGGGTTCAGAAAGGCTTGATACATACATGTTAGAGTGGATCCACCAGAATCTGCCGTTTTTGCTGGCCGGTATCTCGGTCGGCGGTCAGTATGCCCTGATCGCGATCGGATATACCATGGTATACGGCATTCTGCGTCTTATCAATTTTGCCCATGGCGATATCTTTATGGTGTCCGGCGTAGTCATGGTTTATGCAACGACTCTCTTTACCCGTCAGTTTCCTACCAATCCTGCGGCGGTGTTGGTGATAGCGATTCTGTTTGTTTTCGGATTAACCGTGCTTTTAGGTTTCTGTACCGAAAAAGTCGCTTATAAGCCGTTAAGAAACGCGCCGCGTATGTCGGTCATGATCTCGGCAATCGGCGTCAGCTATCTTTTGCAGAATCTTGTGTATTACATCACCGGCGGTTTAAACCAGAACTATCCGACCATTCCGTGGATCAGCGATACCGTTAAGGTTCTTGATAAAAAAACCATTACCGTGACAGACCCGGCCACCGGCGAAACGGTCGAAAAGATTTTGAATGAATGCGTCACCAAGCGCGTTACGCTCATTACGCCGGTCTTGACGATCGTGTTGGTTATTGCTCTTGTCTGTCTGATTCGATATACCAAGATCGGTATGGCTATGCGCGCCGCATCCAAGGATTTTGAAACCAGCCAGCTTATGGGCGTGCGTATCAATTCGGTCATCAGTACCACATTTATTATCGGTTCTTTTCTTGCCGCAGTCGGCAGTCTCTTATACTTCACTAACTATACCGGCGTTACACCGACTTCGGGCGCTATGCCTGGTCTTAAAGCCTTTGTCGCCGCCGTGTTCGGCGGAATCGGCTCGATTCCGGGTGCGGTGGTCGGCGCATTTATCATCGGTATCTGCGAGAACATCATCAAAGGACTTGGTTGGACGACTTTCTCGGACGCGTTCACTTTTGCCCTGCTTATCGTAATTTTAATCGTCAAGCCGACCGGTCTTTTCGGTGAAAAAGTCACCGATAAGGTTTAAGCAGACGGATTTTGGAAAGGCTTGGAAAACAACATGACTAAAACAAAGAACTATGCAAACCTCCTCTTTACGGTGGTCGGTTTGCTTGCAATCGTAATTCTTACGGCGGTTCTGGAACGTGTGCTTCCGGCAACGCACATTGTCTTTACCGTCATCAAAAAAGGCTCTATCTACGCGCTTGTCGCCGTGTCCATGAACCTGTTGAACGGTTTTACCGGACTGTTTTCGCTCGGACAGGCAGGTTTTATGTTGATCGGCGCGTATACCTATGCGATCTTCACCATTCCCGAAGAAGCACGTAAAAGCGTTTATCAGTATTTCGACGGAGGCTTGGTTCATTTTGACCTGCCGGTTTTGGTGTCGTTGCTTCTTGCCGGTGTGGTCGCCGCGATTTTTGCATTTCTTATCGGACTTCCGGTGCTTCGCTTGAAGAGCGACTATTTGGCTATTGCAACGCTTGGTTTTGCCGAAATCGTGCGTGCGCTTGCCCAATGGAAAACCTTGGGCCCGATTACCAACGGCTCAAACATTCTTCGTAAATTCCAAAATCTCGATACGCTGTACCTGACTTTCGGCGGTATGCGCTATAAGAT
The DNA here is from genome assembly GCA_934479825.1 of uncultured Eubacteriales bacterium. Taxonomy (GTDB): domain Bacteria; phylum Bacillota; class Clostridia; order Oscillospirales; family CAG-382; genus UMGS882. The sequence goes on along the minus strand of CAKSOW010000023.1, from coordinate 4,481 downwards.
CTCCGGTACCATGTTCGCCTTGGTCTTTTCCGGAATCTGCATTGCCATTATTGTGCTTCTCATCAATTCCACCTATGGACGCGCGTTCAAGGCTATCCGCGACGATGAAGTTGCTGCCGAAGCCATGGGTATCAATCTGGCGCACCATAAACGTCTGTCGTTCTGCATCAGCTCGTTCTTTGCCGGTATTTCCGGCGCACTGCTTGCCATGTTCCAGACCTCCATTCAGGCAAGTCAGTTCAAATCGGCTATGACCTATGAAATCCTTTTGATCGTCGTTATCGGTGGTATCGGCTCGATTTCCGGTTCCTGCATCGGCGCGTTCCTCTTTATCGCGTGCAGTGAATGGTGGCTGCGTTTCCTGGATAACCCGACGGTTATCCACCTGCCGTGGGGCGCTTATAACGCACCGCTTCTTCGCGTCGGTTTCCGTAAAGTCGTGTTCTCGGTAGTCATCATGATTATGGTGCTGTTCTGCCGCCGCGGCATTATGGGTTCAAAAGAGCTGCCGGAAGTTGTCATGGGCTGGTTCAAGAAAAAGAAGAAAGAAACGAAAGAGGTGAGCGACCATGAGTGAGAACGTGTTAAAGCTTGAAAACATCACCATGCAGTTCGGCGGCGTTATCGCAGTCAACGACTTGTCGCTCGAAGTCGATAAAGGGGAGATCGTGTCGCTCATCGGCCCGAACGGCGCAGGCAAGACCACCGTTTTCAACGTGGTCACCGGCGTGTATGAGCCGACCAACGGCGCTATCTACTATGACGGCAAGAAGATCATTTCCAATCATCCGCAGGGCAAGATGAAAAAATTATATGCCGGCAATGACCCGCATAAATTCCATGACGTCATCACCCAGACGCCCGATAAGATCACCCGTATGGGAGTCGCGCGTACTTTCCAGAATATCCGCCTGTTCAAAACCATGACAGTGTTTGAAAACGTCCTTGTCGCCAAGCATATGCTCCGCCACAGCAACGTTTTTTCCGCTACTTTCCGTCTCAACAAAGCGGAAGAAAAGAAAATGCGCGAGGATACCGATGCACTCTTGAAGCTGCTCGGCCTTGACGATGTGCGAGACGAACTGGCAACCTCTCTTCCTTACGGCAAACAGCGTTATCTTGAAATCGCGCGTGCACTTGCCACACATCCCAAGCTCTTGCTTTTGGATGAGCCGGCCGCCGGCATGAATCCGCAGGAAACGCTGGAACTTACGGAGTTTATCCATGATATCCGCAAAAAATTCGATATTACTATCCTCATGATCGAGCACCATATGAATATGGTTATGGACATTTCCGACCGTATTTACGTAATCGATTTCGGTAAAATGATCGCAAAGGGCGTTCCGGAGGAGATCCAGAACGATGAGGTCGTAATACAAGCGTACTTAGGAGTGGCAGACGAGAATGAGTAATATACTTGAAATACGGAATCTGTCCGTTAGTTACGGCGGCATCAATGCCGTAAAGGATATCGACCTTGACGTGCCGGAGGGACAGATCGTCACACTGATCGGTGCAAACGGCGCGGGTAAAAGCACGATTCTCCGCACAATCAGCGGCCTTGTCAAAACCAAGACCGGCTCGGTAAAATATGAGGGCAAGGAATTGCTCGGAAAATCGCCGGACTTTATCGTGTCGGAGGGCATTACGCTTGTTCCCGAGGGCAGACGGGTGTTTACCGACCTTACGGTCTTGGAAAACCTCAAAATCGGTGCCTATTTGAGAAAAGATGATATCGAACCGGATATCGAATATGTATACAGCCTGTTTCCGCGCTTAAAGGAGCGCGCTTGGCAGTATGCCGGAACGCTTTCCGGCGGCGAACAGCAGATGCTTGCCGTGGGACGGGCGCTCATGTCGCGTCCGAAGCTCATTATGATGGATGAGCCGTCGCTCGGACTTGCTCCGCTTGTCGTTAAGAGTATTTTCGATATCATCAAAACCATTAACCAAAAGGGAATCACTGTGCTGCTTATCGAACAGAACGCCAATATGGCGCTGATGGCGGCGCATACGGCGTATGTTCTCGAAACCGGAAACATTACCATGAAAGGAACCGGTGCGGAATTGCTCGCTGACGAACGTATTAAAGAAGCTTATTTGGGCAAACGTAAACAATAAAAGAACGAATAAGGAGTTTAACAATGAAACGGGAAATCATCAAGAATATTTTTGAAGACCCTGCCTCCTTTGACGGCAAGACCGTCACACTCGGCGGTTGGGCAAGAAGTATCCGTGACAGCAAAGCGTTCGGCTTTATCGATTTGAATGACGGCAGCTGCTTCAAGGGCGTGCAGGTCGTGTTTGAGCGTGAAAAAATCGCCAATTACGACGAAATCGCCAAACAGAATGTCGGCGCATCGCTTGTTGTGACGGGAAATGTCGTGCTGACGCCGGAAAATAAGCAACCATTTGAGATAAAAGCAGCGGAAATCGCGGTCGAGGGAACTTCCACGGCGGATTATCCGCTCCAAAAGAAACGCCATACGGTGGAATACCTGCGTGAACAGGCCTATTTGCGTCCGAGAACCAATCTGTTTTCAGCCGTGTTCCGTGTCAGAAGCGAAGTGGCGTATGCCATCCATTCGTTCTTCCATGACCGTGAATTTGTATATGTTCATACACCGCTTATCACTGCCAGTGACTGTGAGGGCGCAGGTGAAATGTTCCGTGTGACCACGCTTGACCTTGCCGATGTTCCCAAAACAGAGGACGGAAAAGTCGATTACACCAAGGACTTTTTCGGAAAAAGCGCGAATTTGACGGTTTCCGGTCAGTTGGAAGCCGAGACCTATGCGCTTGCCTACGGTAAGGTTTACACGTTCGGGCCGACATTCCGTGCGGAAAACTCCAACACGGCGCGGCATGCGGCGGAATTCTGGATGATTGAGCCGGAAATTGCGTTTGCGGATCTAAACGACGATATGCAGCTGGCATGGGACATGATAAAGTACATCATTCACCATGTTCTGAAAAACTGCAAGCAAGAGCTTGAATTTTTCAACAGCTTTGTGGACAAGACGTTGTTGGAACGGCTGAATGCGCTTGCGGACAGCGATTATTGCAAAGTGACTTACACCGAAGCAATTGAGCTTTTGCAGAAGAGCGGCGCAGAATTCAAGTATCCCGTGTCGTGGGGCTGTGATTTACAGACCGAACATGAGCGCTATTTGACGGAGCAGGTATTCGGCAAGCCGGTCTTTGTCATTGATTATCCGAAAGAGATCAAGTCGTTCTACATGCGTTTGAACGATGATGGCAAGACGGTAGCGGCGATGGATCTGTTAGTGCCGGGCGTCGGAGAGATTATTGGCGGCAGTCAGCGTGAAGAGCGCGAAGACGTGTTGCTTTCGCGTATGGCAGAGTGCGGCTTGAAAGAAGAGGACTATTGGTGGTATGTAAATCTCCGCCGTTACGGTGGAACGAAGCATGCCGGCTATGGACTTGGCTTTGAGCGCATAATCATGTATTTGACCGGTGTTGCGAACATCCGTGATGTGATTCCGTATCCGCGCACGGTCGGCAACGCAGAATATTAAGCGGCTGCTTTTAGGTATGAAACGCGAATCCCTCAGAGAGGGATTCGCGTTTTTTGCTTTTTGCGAAAAGCCTGTAAAGAGCGCCTTTTCGTTTCGCGAAAAGCAAGTAAGAGACGGTTTTAATATTACTTTTCGTTTCTGCGAAAAGTAACCCAAAGAGACGTTTTACGTTCTTTTTGCTTCTGCAAAAAGAACCAAAAAGCAGACGGGACTTCGTCCTGCGACCTCGGTTCAAAACCCGTGCGGTGTGGTTTTAGGTAAAATTTGAAAGGTCCTGCGCATTAAGATCTTTTGCGAAAATTTATAAGCGCCGCTAAACGCACGGCCATGTTTTGAACCGGTGCGAGACGGCGGTTTTACTGCGCAAGGATTTGCGAGTGTTTATAAAAAGGCAGGCTCTGATTTAGGTGGACAGTAGGTTATGTGTTTCATAAAATGGGTGGGTTTGGTGGGAGGTTGTGTTTGAAAAAACAGAAAGTTGTTGTTTTGGAAAATGGAAAGTGTGGAATGAAAATGCAAAAATCCAATTTTCTGCATATATGCAAGCCACAGATTTACTCCAAACTTTCTACCGCCCCACACAGACTTCCCTTTTCCACCGCACCCAATATAACGTACACTTTCTCTTTTCATCGATTGCCTGCGGCGTCAAGCACGCACTGCAACTTCGATTTTGCACAAAACCGAATTCTGCGTCTTATCAAAAGTTTCCCTTTCGCACCGGTTCAAAACATGGCCGTGCGTATCGCGGTACTAACAAACTCTTGCAGACCTTTTTAATACGCTGTATCTTTCAAATTTTAGCAAAAAAACTCAACGCACGGGTTTTGAACCGCACTTTGGGTATCCAGAGGGTCGCAACCCTCTGGTGTACTTTTTGGTTACTTTTTCGCTTGCTTGAATTTTCAAGTCAAGTGCAAGAGCAAATTGTAAAAAGAT
>CAKSOW010000022.1 GCA_934479825.1 uncultured Eubacteriales bacterium | reverse complement strand
CATGTCCCCGGATTTTTCGAATTTTTATTAAAATCGGGCTTCGCCCGAAAAGTCTTATAGACTTTTGCAACAATCTGTAATCTTCCGTATATGTGATAAATTGACCTGTCTGTCAAAAAAAGCATATGCGGAGGATTTTTTGAAAAGGCAATAACCAAACGCCGGATAACGACAGAAAAGGATATTTTTAAATACAAAAAACATAAAAATATTGACAAAAATGATTAAAGGTGTATAATATTGGATAGAAAGTAAAAACAAAATGAATTATATTTCAGATAAAAGGAGTAGAAACATGAAGAAAGAAAAAACAGGAAGAATTATTCTTGTCGTTCTCTCAGCATTATTCATTTTAGCTGCAATCCTTGCTTTTCGAGGGTGGCACGGGGAGCAGGTGAAGAAGGAAAAGCTCCTTTATCTTGAAAAGTATCAGGGGAAATATGCGGAGAATACGCTGATTCTGCGCGGCACATCGGCTTCTGAGGCAAAAAAGCTTTCGGAATGGTTTCACGCCGACCTGCGCACCAGCTTTGACGGAAAATTTTCGACATTGACGCTTCCCGAAGGGACGACGGTGGCGGATATTTTTGCCGATGATGCCAATAAAAACATCCTGTCAAAGCTTTCTTTGGATTTTTATGCGTCGGTTATGGATACACAAACGGACGACGCGCCTGTACTTACCCACCGCAATACATACTCGGTCTATGACCCGGATTTTGCAAAACAAACGTATTTTGACTATCTGAATTTCGGCGACGCCTGGGACACTTCCAAAGGGGAGGGGATTACGGTTGCCGTGATTGACACGGGTATCGATACGGATCATCCCGAATTTTCAGGTAAGATCAGCGAGTATTCCTATAATGCGACGCTTGACCGTATTGTCAAAGACAGTGCGGAGGAGAGCGCCTCCTACGATTGGTCGTTGATTGAGGACGATTTGGGACACGGCACGCAGGTGGCCGGCGTCATTGCCTCTGCCATGAATTACGCCGGAACGGTCGGTGTCGCACCGCAGGCCAATCTTTTGGTCATTAAATGTCAGGCAGAAAGCGATGGGAAATTCCAGACATCCGATCTGGTTTTTGCCATATACTATGCGATTGAGCGGGGCGTCGATGTTGTCAATATGTCCTTCGGCCAGCCGTCCGAATGCGGCGACGATGTGGCAAAGACGCCGGATGAATACAATCCCTTTGCAGAAGTTCTGAAACTGGCTGCCGACAGCGATGTTATCTGTATTGCGGCGGCAGGAAATGAATCGACGGCAAAGCTCTTTTGGCCGGCGGCAGACGAGCATGTTATTTCGGTCGGCGCCTTGGCGGCAGATAGCTGGGATTTGGCTTCTTATTCCAATTATGGCGACAATACGGATGTTGTCGCACCCGGTTCTGTCTACACGACTACTCTTGGCGGCGGCTATACGACAGTAAGCGGCACATCGATGGCTTGCCCCCAAGTAGCCGGTGCGGCGGCCTTGTACCTTGCCCGGCACAACAGCACGGAGCTTACCGAATTCCGTGAACAGCTATATGCGTCCTGCCGCGATCTGGGTGATTTGGGTAACGATTACTATTACGGCTTCGGCGCGCTGGACGTGGAGGCGCTTATCTGCGCCAATCGCGGAACGGTTACATTCGATATGCTGACAAGCGATGTCGAAACCATAAAACAGGTCTTTATCGAAGGACATACCTTGCAGGACTTACCGGTTCCGGAGCGTAACTATGCTGTTTTTGACGGTTGGTATTACGATACAAACTTCACGGAAGAATTGAACTGGTATGAAGATATTTGGACGGCCGATCTTACTTTGTATGCACATTGGGTAAACGAGGACGACGGCGTTCCCTATACCTATGTGACCTTAAATGATGGTACGGTTGAGATCCGCAGTTACACCGGAAAACGCCGCTTTATTACCGTGCCCGAGGAAATTGATGGCAAAATCGTTTCTTCCATTGGTAACCAAGCCTTTATGAACCAAACACGGCTTCGTCAGATCACGCTCCCGGGGGGACTGGAAAAGATAGGGCTTTCGGCATTTGAAAACTGCTCCGGTCTTTTGTCGATTACCTTGCCGGACAATCTGAAACAAATCGGTGAAAAAGCGTTTTGCAATACCGCTCGCTTGCAAAATATCATGCTTTCGGATAACAGCCTTTTGGAAAGCATCGGCAAGGCGGCTTTCAAAAACAGCGCGATTACATCCTTTAAGATTCCGGCAAATGTCCGGGAGGTAGACGGTTCGGCTTTTGTCGGCTGTACGTCTTTGCACGCTTTCGATGTCGTTGCGCAGAATCCTCTGTTTTTTGCCGGAGACGGTGTGCTTTATAACGGAACGAAAACGGTTTTGCTTGCCTATCCGGCAGGCGCAGCGCGTCAAGATACTTTCCGCATACCGGAACGGGTGATAACGGTCGGTGACTATGCCTTTTCTCATGCCAAGGTGGAAAATGTGACGTTGTCGGGCGTTCAGCGTATCGGTGAAAGTGCGTTCAGCTATTCTTCGCTTACGGAAATATCACTCCCGGATAGTGTAAAGCAGCTTGGAAACGACATCTTTTTCGGTTGTGAGCGACTTTCCGCAGTGACCTTGGGTGGGGGAATCGGCAGTGTTGCAGACGGAATGTTTGCAAACTGTCCCAATTTATGCCAAGTGGAGATCCCGGCGCAGATCTATGCAATCGGTGAAAAATCGTTTGCCGGGTCCGGACTGGAAGAGATCACGTTTGCTCCGGACAGCCGCTTAGCCCAGATCTGTAATGCCGCTTTTTCCGGGACAAGGATCCGTGAAATTGCAATTCCGCAAGAGGTGTCCCTCATCGGAAAATCCGCTTTTTCCGGTGTGAGCACACTTGCCAAGGTCACCTTCCCGGAAAACAGCAATTTGCGCACGATTGCCGAGGGCGCTTTTTCCGGCACTTCTTCTCTTTCGGATATCCGGCTTCCGTCTGGATTAGAGACCATTAAAAGCGATGCTTTTGCCTCGTCGGGACTTACAAATATTGCCATTCCGGCAAATGTTTCTGTCATTGGGGACGGCGCGTTTGCTTTCTGCCGTAATTTAACCGAAATCAGCGTCGATGAACAAAATGCGGCGTATGCCTCGTCGAATGGCGTACTCTACAACAAAACCGGCGACACTCTCTGCGCTTATCCGGTCGGCCACGAACGCACACAGTTTGCTGTTCCCGAGGCGGTTACAACGGTTTCCGGAAAGGCGTTTTGCGGTTCTCTGAAATTAACGGAGCTCACACTTTCGGAGGGACTTTTGAACATTGGTGAGCAGGCATTCAGCAACATGGAAAGACTTTCCAAAATCGCTCTGCCGGATTCCGTGCAGCAGCTGTCCAGAGAGGCCTTTGCCCACAGCGGCTCTTTATATCAAATAACTATCGGAAGCAATTCGGCAATCAAGCGTATCGGTTTTGGCGCGTTTGCCTATACGGCTGTGCGCTCTTTGCGGATTCCGGCCGGTGTTTCGAGTATGGCACAGGGTGTTTTTGCCGGGTGCGGCGAACTGACGAATGTAACCTTTTCCGAAAACAGCCTGCTTGACCGTATTTCTGCTTATATGTTCTATGGAGCAGATCAGTTAAAACAGATCACATTTGAAAACGGAAGTGCGCTGACCATTCTCCAAGCCCATGCCTTTGACGGACTGACAGGTTTGCAGAGCATTGAATTCGGCGACGCGGCCGTGGAAGATATCGGAAACTATTCGTTCCGTTTTTGTGAAAACTTAAAGGATATCTCCTTGCCGGATTCGGTTACACGAATCGGACGCTATGCTTTTTCCGGCTGTACATCCTTGCAGAAAGTGATTGTGCCGGACAAGACGGGCTTTATCGGACGACATGCATTTGACGCAGTTGATACAATTGACGTATATTTCAAAGCTTCGGTATTGCCGGAAAATTTGCAGGAAAACTGGGATTTTGGCGTGCGCGGCTATTATGTGGGCGTAACCAATGTGACAGAAAACGAAACATGGAAGTATGCGACGCTCACCTCCGGCGGTGTATCGGTGATTGCCTATAAAGGCACAGATTCGTCGGTCGATCTTTCGGAGCAGGCTTTCGGCGAGAAAGTTGTCTCAATCGGCGGACACGCGTTTGAGGGCAAACCAATCAAAGACATACGTCTTCCGGATACCTTAGTCAGCATTCAGGCACATGCTTTTGCCTCGACGGCGCTGGAAGAAATCGAAATTCCCGAAACGGTAACCTTTATCGGAAAAAATGCCTTTGCCGGCAGTGAACTTGCCTCCGTTGGATTCGGTGAAACGCCGACCGTATCTGTCATTGAACAGAATGCGTTTGCGAACTGCAAAAAGCTCAAAACCGTCAAACTTCCGGCAAGCTTGAAAACCATGGGGCAGGGCGTATTCTCAGGCAGCGGACTTGTCAGCGTTGATTTGCGCGAATACCAATTGACGGAAATCCCGGACAATACTTTCCTGGGTTCAACGCTCGTTTCTGTCGATTTGCCGGATGCGGTAACCTTGGTCGGTCACAGCGCTTTCCGCGATTGCACGGAATTGTCGTTTGTAACATTCGGAGAGGGCAATCATTTACGCTTGATGTCCAACGCGTTCTATAACACGGCGCTCGAAAGCGTCCGTATTCCTGAAAACTTGACTTACATCGGGGAATATGCCCTGGTGGGTCTGCAAAAGCTGACAGCGTTTGAAGTAGATGAAAACAATCCGAACTATCAGGCAATCGACGGGATTTTATATTCCAAGGATGGCAAAAAGCTGATTGCCGCACCGGCAGGAAAAAGCGGCAGTATCTCCTTGCCGCGCGAGTTGGAGGTTCTCGGTTACGGCGCATTTGAAAACAGCCGTTTAACGAAAATTTCCTTTGCGTCCGGTTCCAATATTCTGACATTCGGATATCGTTGTTTCTACAATTCGTCCTTAACGGAAATCAGCGTTCCGGAAAGCGTTATTTCGTTGGATTATTATGCTTTTGCCATGTGTAAAGACCTCACGACGGTAAGAATCTCCAAAGGCAGTCAGTTAAAGGGAATCTATGAAGGCGTCTTTTACAGCTGTTCTTCGCTTAGGAATATTGAATTGCCGGATAGCGTGGCAGAAATTTCGGATTTTGCGTTTTACGGTTGTTCTTCGCTCGAAAAAACGCCGTTTGGCGAAAACAGCGGCGTAATCGGCATCTACGATTATGCTTTTGCCAAGTGTGGATTTGAGCAGATCGACCTACCGAAAGATGTCGTTGAGATCGGCGATTATGCTTTCATGGGAAGCAAGATGAAGAAACTCACCATTTCCGACACCTATGCGGATACACTGACCTTGGGGCTTGGTGTCCTTTCGGAGTGTTCCGAACTGGAAGTGCTATCCGTTCCGTTTATCGGCGCGTCGTTTGACGATCCGGTAAACACATGGTTCGGCTACCTGTTCGGTGCAGGAGAGTATGAAGCCAACAAAACCTATATTCCGGAGAGTTTAAAACACGTACATATTACCGGCGATCTTGTAAATGTGCGTACCGGCGCGTTCTATCAGTGTACCATGCTCGAAAGCATCGATCTGCCCGATACCGTGGAGGCCGTGTTTGAACATGCCTTTGAAGAGTGCCCGGCCCGATATTCGTTTGCTAAACCGATTTCCTTAAAAAGCGGAAACGCACCGTGGATCTATACGACAACGGTCCTATCGTCTACTTTCTTTGGAAACTATGGCGGAACTGCGTGCGGACTGTCGGGAGATTTGGTTTTTGCGGATGAAATCACAGCCATTCATAAATATGCATTTGCTTTTAAAGTACCATATTTGAAGAGTCTTCACCTGCCCAAGAGCATTCAAAGTTTGGATGTGAACGATTCTTTGCAAAGCGAGAAAATCGATGTTTATTACGACGGTACGCCGGAAGAATGGGTAAAAAACGACCGTATAAAAACTCTTTTTGGGGCTGTTCCAGCATTGAGACGGTTCATTTTCCGGAGGGAATGACGGAAATCCCGGCAAAATTGATCTCTATGTGCCCAAATCTTAAAAATGTCGATATTCCGGACAGTGTTACGTCAATTGCAGAAAATGCCTTTTTGGGTGTAACACTCGACACTTTTACGGCGCCGAAAAACATGACGGATGTAACCAACGTAGAGGCCGAAAAAATGGTTCTCCATAAAAATGTCCAAACAATTAGCGCAAGCAACTTGTTGAAAGAACTTTATCTGGAAGACGTGACTACGTTATTTAAAATTCCAAGCGCCGAATATGAATTTGGATCCATTCAAAAGATTTATTTGAATGGAAATCTTATGACGGATCTTGTTGTCCCGAATACGATCTCTCAAATACCGTACAATCTTATCAATGGCTATGCTCTTCTTGAATCTGTTACATTTACCGCACCGGAAATAGTTATTGAAAGCTACACTTTTAACAATTGTCCTAATTTGAAGAAATTAATTTTTGCTGATGGCGTGGAATCTATTTCCGGTTACTTCTCTCCAAGCCCGGATTTGGAGTATGTAAGATTTCCGGCCTCTTTGAAAACGCTTGATTCCCGTTTTCTGTCAGATCTTTATTCTATCGACTACTTCGAGAATAACAGTTCTCAGCCTTATCAGAATCAAGTTTACATTCGTAAAAAAGCAGACGGTCAATTTTACTACAAAAATGTTCCTCATAGCGGAGATATTATCGTAACGCCGGACAAATTCCGTTTCGATAAAATAACCTCTGCTGATGGGGCAGTTACGTATTCTCTGTTGGACTATGTTGGATTTGAAAGCGAAATTACGCTTCCTGTCACTATTAATGAGTGTCCTTATGGGTATTCCTATTATATTGGACGATTGGCAAAAAAAGTCATTGTTCCGGAGGGAATTACGGATATTTGTAATCTGTTTGTAGCGGAAAACGGTCGTTCATATGGGCAAAAGGTTGAAGAAGTCATACTTCCGGACAGTGTAACGGTCATTCCTGCCAATGCCTTTTATAATACAAACCTTACGAAAATTACCTTAGGAAGTCAGATAACGGAAATTGGAAACAGAGCTTTCCGTGGATCTAACATTAAAAGTATAACCCTGCCGAAGACCGTGACCAAAATCGGCATGGAGGCCTTTTATGATTGTCGGTCTTTGGAAAGCGTTAAAATTCCGGCAACGGTTACTTCAATTGCAATCAATGCTTTTGGCAATTGCCCGTCTTTACATGAATTGACAATTTCGCCTGAAAACGCTGCCTATGTTTTTGAAAATGGCGCTTTGTATAATAAGGACAAAACGCAGCTTCTGTGGGTTTCCTTTGATGTTACCGATTTGGTTATTCCGGAAACCGTATCGGAAATGGGAGACGTATTTGCCGAGCATTCTGCCTTACAGACGGTACGTTTTGCAGACAATTCACCTGTTACGATATTAACCGAAAGCATGTTTCAAGGCTGTACTTCGCTTACAATGGTGCGTTTGCCTGACGGTCTCACACAGATTGGCGCAAAAGCCTTCAAAGACTGTACGGCGCTTTCCGGGGTTACGGACTTAGCCGGTTTGAAGAGTGTTGGCGACGAAGCATTCAGAAACTGCACTTCTTTAAAAGACTTCTATTTCCCGGAAACTCTGAATAATATTGGCACAGGTGCTTTTTGGGGCAGCAGTTTAACCCAAATCGACTTGACTGCCTGCCACTCTCTTTCTTATATAAGAGATCAGGCATTTGCCGATTGTACTTCTCTTGCAAAAGTGTTTTTGCCGGACGATATGTTCAGTTTAAGAAGCGAAGCCTTTTCCGGTTGTAAGAGTCTATCCGAGATACGGTTGCCAAAAAATCTGCAAAGTATTGGATGGTCTGCTTTTGAAAGCACGCGGTCTTTGCGCTCTATTCAGCTTCCGGAAAATTTGACTTATTTGGATGGCGGTGTTTTCTGGGGAAGCGGTCTTGAAAGTATTTCCATACCGAAAGGTGTTTCGGAAATTAAGAGTCAGACTTTCTGTAGTTGCTTCAATCTGAAAGAAATTACCATTCCGGATGCGGTGACAAAAATCGGTGGTTCTGCGTTTGCACAATGTTGGTCTTTAACAAGCATTTGCTTGCCGGAAGGTGTTACAAATGTTGATGACAGAGCATTTGAAGATTGCACCGCTATAAAAGTGATGTACCTGCCTTCTACGCTGCAAACATTTCCGAAAACATACAGCGCAAGTTGGCGCGGTCCTCAATTAACGGATTTGTATTACAACGGAACCATGCGTCAATGGACACAAATTCAGAATTCCTCACAAAGCAGCTATACATCTCCTATGCCGGTTGAGAACATGCATACTCAGAGTGACGAGCTTGTCTTGGAAGAGGGCATCACAACGATTACTTCTTCTTCCGGGTTTGCCGGAATTCATGATATCAAAACGCTCCGTTTCCCGTCTACACTTGTTTCGGTCGGCGCGGATGCTTTCAAGGATTGCACGGGGTTAGAGACCATTGAGCTTTCGGAGAATCTTGAAAGTATTGATCTTACGGCATTTGACGGCTGCTACAATGTGAAGAACATTGTTTTGCCGGACACCAATAAGAACTTTGTTTTAAAAGACGGTGTGCTGTATAATAAAGATCTTACCGAAATTATACTTGTTTCTACCCAAGCGTATGACGTTTGCATTCCGAACACTGTTACCAGTTTTCGGAATTTGTCCGGAAGTACCGGCATCCGAATGCTTCGTTTTGAGGAGAACAGCGCGATAACCGAGCTCACAGATGAGTTATGGGATTTGTCCAATCTGATCGAGCTTTCTTTGCCGGACGGATTGACGACTTTTGACGAAGATATGCTTCGTGGCTGCAAAAGATTGTCTCATCTGACAATCGGCAAAAATGTGACAACTATGACCGGAAATCACAATCCTAATGCCAGCCCGAATTATTTAAGGCTGTTTGTCGTCGATAATTACAGCAAGGTCAACCTGACACTTGGCGATAGAGTCAATAACGGCGGTATCGCCAGAACTGCACTGGCGCTTACCAATGCAGACGGCGTTACGGTATATGCGGAGGGATATGAAAATTTTGCCTATGACAGAGAGGGCGATTACCTGTTTGCCAATTACGGCAACAACAAACATGCCTTGTTGACCTATCTGGGAACGGAGGATACCGCCACACTTCCCGAAAGCTATCACGGTGATCCCTATACGCTGTTATACATGACAGGGCTCAAAAATGTCATTGTTCCGAATGCGTCAGTTATGATTCCTAACGGAGCATTTGAGGAAAGCGATATTGAAACGATTGAGATCTACGGTGCTTCTGTCGGAAGTTATGCCTTTATTCACTGCAACAGTTTCCGCTCGGCAAAACTCTATGACGTCAGCCATGTAAGTGACTATGCCTTTGCTATTTCTACGTTAGAATCGTTGTATTTCAGAGGAAAGAACGCGGTTTTGGGATCAAAGGCATTTGGATATAACAAGTTGACAGATTTGGAGATAACCGGAACCATACGCGAGATAGGCGACGGATTGGTGGAATCCACTCCCTATGTAAAAGAGGAAAGCAATTACAGCAGCGGACTGCTTATCCGAAACGGTTGGCTGATCAGCGTACTTCCGAGTTTGAAATATGCTCCGCAGTTGAAGGAAAATATTGCAACCGGTGCTTATAATTCGGTCAGACAGACCTTAAAGGGCGTCAAGGACGAGTCAGCATTTGGATTTACCAATCTTGAATTTCTGATTCTTTCTGATAACGATAAAGGTTCTGCATCTTTTGCACCGCAAACGCTGAAAAATGTTCTTGTACGGAAAACGTATGAAATAAATGAGTATACTTTCAGCGATATATCAAACGGAACGATATTTGTTGAGAAAGAAAAGCGCGAAACAGACTGGGACGACCGCTATCCCGGTTGGAATCACGGCAACAAAGTATATTACGGCGGCACATGGTGTTTTGTTGAATTTCGCGACTATGATGACACGATTTTAGATTGGCACGCTTATTCCAATTCCGAGGTAATCCGCCAGCCCTATATGCAAGACCGCACGGAAGGCGAATACATCTACATCTTTGCCGGCTGGGATCTTGACGGTGACGGACATGCCGACTTTGTACCGGCTTCTTCCCAAACCGATATCTATGCCAAGGCTGTCTATGAAAAGCATCGTCCGGCAGACAGTGAGATCATTCCGGCAACCTGCACGACGGACGGAAGCAAAACAACGGTATGCATCGACTGCGGCCAAACGATCTTCAAAACCGTTTTGCCGGCATTCGGGCACGTTAAGGGCGCTTTTGTAAAGACCGTGGAACCGACCTGTGCAGAAAACGGCTATACGGCTTATCTCTGTGAAACATGTCAAGCGGAATTCCATACGGATGAGATACCGAAGACTGAACATACCTACGGCAAAAGAACGGTTGTTAAAGAAGCAAGCTGCACGCAGAACGGCTTGATAAAGCAAACCTGCCTTGTTTGCGGTTACACCGATACGGTCACGATTCCGGCTGCCGGACATTCCTATTCCATTCTGTCCGAGAAAAAAGCAACCTGTACCGCATATGGGGAAACTTTGTACGGTTGCAGCGTGTGCGGAAACCGTGTGACAGAGAGAACCGCCATGCTTCCACATGATTACCAAAAGAGAGTCGTGCCTAAGCATTGGTTAAGAGTTCTTATCGAAAAACTGCTCAATATGTTCTTTGGCTATGAGGGCAACAACATTTACTATTATGAATGCCGTGTTTGCCGTCATATTCAGACCGCCGATGAGCATACCTCCGATAGAGAAGCTTCTGTTCAGGGAGTCGGGTGTATGCACGAAATTGAGTCTGAATGGAAACTCATGCCGACTTCGTCAACTTCCCGTGTGCAGATTTTCGGAAAATCCTGTAACAAGTGCGGCGAACTGATCGAGGCGAAACTTGCTGATGCAACTGTTGTCTCTATTAAGAGTCTTACGGCCGTGAAAGAGGCAGATCTTGTAAAGGTGGATATGACGGTTGAAAATGTGCCGGAAGAATATTTTGCCTGCTTATCTGTGTATGATGAACATAATCGCATGATAAAGGCTGTTCCGGTCACCTTTACGGAGAATGCCGCAAACATCCGTGTGGATTGGAACGAGGTTCAGAATGCGGCGGGGGTTCGGTTGTTCATCTGGAATAAGATCAGTCTCGCACCGTTGTGTGAAAGCGTTCCGTGTCAAATAGCGGATTCTGTACCGGAAGTTTCACAAGAGCCGGCCGGTGAGAGCGAGAACGTCCAAGAACAGGACAACGCAGCGTAGAATAGCAACGAACGCGGCTTTTCTTAGAAGAAAGCCTGACATAAGAATTTTGTTTTTTGCCCACGATGATTTGTATATTCAAATCATCGAGGGCATTTGTGTATACCATAAAAAGAAAAAGTGACTCTTTGGGTGGATATTTCAAGAATCAAAAAGTGGGATAGGTTTAAGGACGAAATAGCCCCGGACATAAAACAAGGCTCCTGAATTATTATTCAGGAGCCTTGAACATAGATTCAATTCTATTTAATGCTTACTTGGAAGCCTCTTCCACAGCAACAGCGCAAGCAACAGTAGCGCCGACCATCGGGTTGTTACCCATACCGATAAGACCCATCATTTCAACGTGAGCCGGAACGGAGGAAGAACCTGCGAACTGCGCATCGGAGTGCATTCTGCCCATGGTGTCGGTCAAACCGTAAGAGGAAGGACCAGCTGCCATGTTATCCGGATGAAGCGTACGACCCGTACCGCCGCCGGACGCAACCGAGAAATATTTAACACCGTTTTCAACGCACCATTTCTTGTAAGTGCCTGCAACAGGATGCTGGAAACGGGTCGGGTTGGTAGAGTTACCGGTAATCGAAACGCCGACATGTTCCAGTTTCATGATGGCAACGCCTTCGCAAACGTCGTCTGCGCCGTAGCATTTAACGTCAGCACGAGGGCCCTTGGAGTAGGGAACTTCCTTGATGACCTTGACTTCTTCGGTGTAGTGGTCAAATTCGGTTTCCACATAGGTGAAGCCGTTGATACGGGAAATGATGAAAGCGGCGTCTTTACCGAGACCGTTCAAGATAACGCGAAGCGGCTTAACGCGGACTTTGTTTGCATTTAAAGCAATCTTGATTGCACCCTCTGCGGCCGCAAAGGATTCGTGGCCGGCAAGGAAACAGAAGCATTCGGTTTCTTCGGAAAGAAGCATCTTGCCGAGGTTTCCGTGGCCAAGACCAACCTTACGGTTGTCCGCAACAGAACCCGGAATGCAGAATGCCTGTAAACCTTCACCGATAGCGGCGGCGGCGTCAGCGGCCTTGGTGCAGCCTTTCTTGATAGCAATTGCACAGCCTACTGTGTATGCCCAGACTGCGTTTTCAAAGCAGATCGGCTGGGTTTCTCTAACGATTTTATCACAGTCAATGCCCTTGGCAAGGGTGATGTCCTTGCATTCCTCGATGGAGGAAATGCCGTATTCTTTTAAAACGCCGTTGATCTTGTCAACACGTCTTTCATAGTTTTCAAAAAGTGCCATGATTCATTCCTCCTTTATTAGTTCTTGCGCGGATCGATGTACTTAACCGCTTCATCGAATCTGCCGTATTTGCCCATTGCTTTTTTGTATGCTTCGTTCGGCTCGTCGCCTTTCTTGATGAAGTCAGTCATCTTGCCGAGAGAAACGAATTCATAGCCGATAACCTGGTCGTCTGCATCAAGAGCCATGCGAGTGACATAGCCCTCAGCCATTTCGAGGTAACGGACGCCTTTTTGAGCGGTACCGTACATTGTACCGACCTGAGAACGTGTACCCTTGCCGAGGTCTTCAAGGCCCGCGCCGATGGTAAGGCCGTTTTCGGAGAAAGCGGACTGGGTTCTGCCGTATACGATCTGTAAGAACAGTTCACGCATAGCCGTGTTGATAGCGTCGCAGACAAGGTCTGTGTTGAGCGCTTCAAGAATGGTCTTGCCGGGAAGAATTTCGGCAGCCATAGCGGCGGAATGCGTCATACCGGAACATCCGATGGTCTCAACAAGAGCCTCTTGGATAACACCGTCCTTAACGTTTAAGGAAAGTTTGCAGGCACCCTGCTGGGGAGCGCACCAACCTACACCGTGCGTAAAGCCGGAAATGTCGGGGATCTGCTTTGCGTTTACCCATTTGCCTTCTTCGGGAATGGGAGCGGGATCGTGTTTCGGACCCTTGGCAACGACGCACATGTCTTCAACTTCTTTGCTGAGAATGTACTCGCGTTTGTTTTCATTGCTCATGTTTCTTACTCCTTACTTTTTAATATCAATATTATTTCAAATGAAATGAAAAATATTACGGATTATTTGCCGCAGTCGATGATAACTTCACCCATCATGCCCGGCACACAGCCTGCCGCATTGGATTCATCGGTATCAATGTGCATAGCGGGGGAGAACTTTTCGCTGACGCGGATAACGACGTCGCCGAAAATGGTTTTTCTGCCGTCAGAGTCGATTTTGACACAAACGATCTGCTTGTCCTTAACGCCCATTTCGGCAGCTGCTTCGGGGGTTAAATGAATATGACGCTTTGCCGCGATAACACCTTCGGAGATTTCGACTT
This sequence comes from uncultured Eubacteriales bacterium, assembly GCA_934479825.1. Taxonomy (GTDB): domain Bacteria; phylum Bacillota; class Clostridia; order Oscillospirales; family CAG-382; genus UMGS882. The sequence goes on along the minus strand of CAKSOW010000022.1, from coordinate 33,458 downwards.
CACCGCACGGACCGATGATTTTACAGGCACCGCTGCCTACAATGTCGCCGGATTCGCGGACGGGCGCTTTTACGCCGAGTGTGCGCGCATCGGTGAGGGAAACTTCAACTTGCGTTGCACTTCTGGCAGGACCTAAAATGCTGATATTTTTGATTTCTTTCTTTTCACCGACAACGGTAACTCTTTCTTCGCAGGCGAACTGACCGGGCTGTGAGAGAGCTTTCTTGAACGTCAATTCATGACCGGCGCCGAACAGAATGTCAATGTGCTCTTTGCTCAAATGGACATGACGCGCAGAGGTTTCAATAAGTACTTGTGCCATTGTATGTATCTCCTTATAAATTATTGACAAAAAATCATGGAATAATCCGATATCGCCGCTTATTCGACCGGATAAGCAATCGTTGTCATGAGCGCCATTTCAACAGCCGATGTATCAAGGCGCGAATATTGGGCAACTACCGGTTCGGTGCTTTCCACAAGCAGTGCATAGGGGGTATCGCGCGGAATTTTTTCACCTTTTTCCGAAACAATGCGGTCGAGACGAATGTGATGCGTGCGTCCGGCGCCGCAGACTGCCTTAAAGCCGGTCATCGGCTCGCGATCTTCAAAATACAGCGTGAGCGAAATCATCGCGTCTTTTTCCGAGGTGTTGAGCACGCAGACAGCTTCATGACTGACTTGGTCGTTCAAGGACACCGAATGAAGAAAACCATCCGGAATCATCCATACTTTTTTTCCGTATGCCTTAGACATAAAAATCCATTCCTTTCCTATGTGTTCCGATTCTTCTTAAATCGATTCATCAGCGGACAATATGCCCTTTAAATCACTTTATTATAGCACAACTTGCAAAAGCAAATGCATATATTTTGTTAATTTTTGGGCAAACTTGATTTCAAAACCTTGGTCTTGCGAAAAAAATCTCTCAACAGCTTGAAAATTTAAGCTGTTGAGAGAAATAATCGAATTTATATCGCACAATCCAAAATATAACGAATACTTTAAAAAACTAATGAACGCTTGGCGATAATAACAGCCGCGCATTTTCCTGTAAATGTGCGACAGCCTCTTCACCGGCTTTTTTGCGGATGGCCGCGTAAGCTTGGGCCAAATCCGGCGGTCGTTTCACCGTGTCGTGACAGTCGGACGCAATAACATCGATATAGCCTTCTTTCAAGGCTTTGAATGCGAACAGTTTATCGCAGAAACCCTCCAAAAAACACCGGGTGTCCGCTTGGATTACGCACCCCATATCATGCAGGTACCGCAGATTTTTCATTTTTTTGAAGAAAAACTCATAACGTTCCACATGGGCAATGACCGGCTGTACATTATAATAGGACAGAATACGGTCAATCAAGTGCAGAACCTCGTTTAAATCCGTCGCTGTGTGGGGAATTTCCAAAAGAATGTTGTTTGTACCCTCAAAGCAAAGATCATTAAGGGATTTCAAGTTTAAGATGAGCTTGTCGATGTAGACCTCCGCACCATGATATAGGCGAACCGGAATCTTTCGGGTTTCCACCGCTTCCCTTAACTCCGCAAGACGTTTGGTACGGCGCTCGGTGAATTCTTCGGCTGACATGTGCGCCGAATAGTAGTGCGAGGTCGAAACGACATCGGTAACACCGGAAGCCGCAGTTTTTTCAAGTAAAGCCAGACTTTCATCCAACGTTTTGGGACCGTCGTCAAAGCGGAACAGAACATGTGTATGAATGTCTACCATGGTGAAAGTTTCCTCCTCTTTAAAAACGAAAGGGTTAAACGTTCAGAAACATACAATTAATTTTTTGTGTCAGGTGTGCCGGAGTTTGTGGGACGCTGATAATGATAGGAATAATTGTAGGAACCGTAGCTGCGCTTGGAGAAACGCGATGAGTGCTTATTGTAAATGACACGGTTCATCACAATGCCGAGAATGTTTGCGTTCGCAAAGCGAAGAGCTTCAATGGCGGATTCAATTTCCGGCATTGTGGTCTTGCGTTGCGCAACGACAAGAGCAACGCCGTCTACCTTGCCGGCAATGGCGAGCGCGTCGGTGACGACGTTGACCGGCGGTGTGTCGATGATGATATAGTCAAAATATTCATCCAAATCGGCGAGCAGTTTATCCATGGCGGCACTTCCGAGAAGTTCAGATGGATTGGGCGGCAAAACACCGGAGGGAATCACGGAAAGATTGGGAATGTCCGGAATGCTTTGGATACACTCGGAACGCTTATTCATGCCGGATAGCAGGTTGGAAAGCCCGAGACGAGTGTCAACCGAAAAATACTTGTTCACGGTAGGTTTACGCATATCCGCATCGATTAAAAGCACACGTGTTTCGGTTTCGGCAAGCGTCAGCGCCAAATTGACCGTAGTCGTGGTCTTGCCGTCGCCGGGGGTGGCACTGGTGAAAAGTATTTTGCGGCAGTGGGTGTTCTCTTTGGCCGGCAAGGAAAACATCAGATTGGTACGCAACGCCTTATAGGATTCCACCAGTTGGAAATCGTCCGAATCCATAATGGAAACGATGTGTTGCGGTTGATAATTTTTATTTTTCTTCATTTTCGTCTCCGTTCTTGCTTTAAGCTTTTGTCTGGCGTTTAGCGGAACGGGGACTGTCGCGATAGACGATCTGTTCCGGAATCGAGCCGATGATCGGAAGTCCGATTGCGTCGGTCAGGGCCTTTTCGCTCTTGACGCGAACATCATTGACTTCAATTACAAAGATGATGGCAAAGGCGATAGCTGCGCCGAGAATTGCACCGATGAGAATGTTAAGCACATATTTTACATTGACTGCCGCTGTGTTCAGACGTGCATTGTCAATGACTTTTAAAGTGTTGACCGCGCTGGTCTTTTTGGAGGCAAGATAGGTTTCGGAATTTTCTTCGATACAGCGCGCGATGAAAAGTGCATCGGTCGCTGTATTGGCCGTGACGGTGACAAGATAGAATTCCTTTTCTTCTTCAAAGGTGTAGGCGATTGCGTTGTATAGCTGATCGCTGGTATATGTGTGGGAGAGATTGGCGTCCGAAAGCTTTTCGGCAAGGTATTCGGTGAAATTGTGCGTTTGGAGAATTTCTATGTAACTGCTGACAATGAGTCGGGAAAGGACGGTGTTGCGCTGTTCCTCAACAGATGCGGTTGTGGATGCATAGTAGGAACTTTCACTGGCAAGATTTGCGGTGTCAACCAAATATTTTGTCACCGACTGGTAACGCGGCGTGATGAGAAACGAGGTATAGTATAGGGCAATCAGACCGCCGATGATCATGGCGGCAATTATGACCCAAATTCGTTTGAAAGCGATGCCGAGAAGATCGGTGATCGTGAATTCGCGGTTTTCCATTTAAAATAGTTCCTTTCCTTGTTAAGCGTTATAAAACTGAAAAATACAGTTTTGTAACTCACTTCGTATATTTTAGCATAGAATCCTGAAAAAATCAAGGGATATTTGTACAAAATGATTCAAAATGAAAAAATATACTTTGTTGACATTGACGCGCAAGTTTCTACCGGTGCGTTATTCCATACCGATCATGACGCGTAAAATTTCCGCCACGTTCTTTTCAACGGAATTTCCCTTGCAGTCTACCGTAAAATCCGCATACTTTTCATAGTATGGCTTGCGGAAATCATAAATGTCCTTCAAAGTCTCGTTGTTTTCGGCGGCAATGCCGCGCGTGGCACGGTTTCCGACACGCCGGGCAATGACGGAGTAGGGAAGTGAAAGATAGACAAAAACGCCGTTTTGAGCCAGATGTTTCATGGAGCTTTCCCGAAGAATCGCACTCCCCCCGGTTGCTACCACGCATACCTTTTGGGAAAGATCAAGCGAACAGATGGCTTTTTCCTCTTCGTCCAAAAGTCCCTTGACGCCGATACGTTCAATGGTCTGATACAATAATTCTCCTGTACGGTTCTGAATGGTGATATCGGTGTCAATGAAATCGATACCGAGCGTTTTGGCAAGGACGACGCCGATTGTGCTTTTGCCCGAACCCGGCATTCCGATCAAAATAATGTTTTTCATATGTAGAGTTCCTTTTTGTGTTATGCCTGGGGCGATTCGGCAAAAGCCTTGGCTGCGGCAAGCGTGTTTTTCATGAGCATGGTAATGGTCATCGGTCCGACGCCGCCCGGTACAGGCGTAATAAACGAGGCTTTCGGTTCACATTCGGCAAAAGCTACATCGCCGGTCAGTTTTCCGTCGGCGTTCCGGTTCATACCGACGTCGATTACGACCGCCCCGTCTTTTATCATGTCGCCTTTCAAAAAATCCGCTTTACCGATAGCCATGACAAGAATATCGGCACGGCGGGTAATATCGGCAAGATTTTTTGTGCGCGAATGGCAGACTGTGACAGTGCCGTTTGCATGCAATAATAACATTGCCATCGGTTTTCCGACAATGTCGCTTCTGCCGACGACCACGCATTCCTTGCCGGTCGGGTCGATACCGTATTCCTTTAAAAGCTCCATGATACCGGCCGGTGTGCAGGGTAAAAAGCGATAATCGCCGAGCATAATGCGCCCGACGTTGGTTGGATGGAACGCATCGACGTCCTTGTCCGGCGAAATGTTGTTGACGATGATATCTTCATTTAAGTGGTTCGGTAAGGGCGATTGCACCAGAATGCCATGGATGTCTTTGCGGTCGTTCAAAACATGCACAAGATCCAAAAGCTCGCTTTCGGTTGTTTGTTCCGGCAATTCGTAGATTTCGGAATAAAAGCCGACTTCTTCGCAGGCCTTTCCCTTGTTGCGTACATAAATCTTTGACGCCGGGTCTTCGCCGACAATGATAACGGCAAGTCCCGGATGTACGCCGGTACGTTTGCAGAATTCGGCTGCTTCTTCTTTAATATGTCCTCGGATTTTTGCCGAAAGGGCTTTTCCGTCCATTCTTATAGCCATTTTTGATTTCCTTTCTTTTGTGTTAAGCTTTGGGTTGATTTTCTATGGCTGATTCTTTCCTTGTTGGCTTTTTTACGGCAAACACGATAAGAAGGAACACACCGAGCACAAAGCACAAAGCGGCGAGCAGCTGCGAAATGCGAAGTGAGCCGATATATAAGCTGTCTCCGCGGAATCCTTCGATGACGGCGCGTCCGAATCCGTACCATGTTAAATACAGCAATACGATCTGTCCGTTATATTTTTTGTGTTTCCAGAACGCATTTATCAGAAGAAAACCAATGAAATTCCATACCGATTCGTATAAAAACGTCGGATGAACATACATCCCGTTGATCGTCATGATAAAGGGATTGTTTTCGGAGAGAAACGAGGCGTCAAATGTATGACCGAGAAAATCATATGGCCCAATAACGCCATAGGCTTCCGCGTTGACAAAATTTCCCCAACGTCCGACTAACTGTCCGATGAGAACCCCCGGAGCAATGCAGTCGAGTACGGCCAGCAGGCTCTTTTTCTTGTGGCGGCAAACGGCAAAAATGCCTAAAAATCCGCCGATAATGCCGCCGTATATGGCAAGTCCGCCCTCCCAGATCTTGAAAACGTCCCAAAAGGTTGGAAAGTCTTCTAAACTGGTCAATACATAATATAAGCGTGCTCCTACAATGCCGCATGGAATGCAGACAATAGCAATATCGAGCATATCATCGGTCACAAGCGGCACGCTCTTCATGCGCCAAAAAGCGTAAAGGCAGGCAAGGAACATGCCGAATACGATGATAATTCCGTACCATTGCACTGAAACGGGACCAATTGAAAACGCGGTATGCGTTATTTCAAACGGACCAAGCCCTAAGCGCGGAAATCCTATCAGATTCATAAAGTCTCCTCCCGGGGAAGTCCCTGTCAGTTTTTCTTTTTAAGCGGAAGTATCGTCGAAAGTACAAAATCGTTTTCTCCGAAAGCTTCGTTAAGCAGGCGGCAAACATCTTCAAATGTTACCGATGCGACGGCACGCGGATAATCGAGTAAATCAAATCCTTCAAACTGGTAGACCAAAAGGTCGCCGGCAATATCTTCGGTCGAGTTGAAAGCACGCAGTGTCTGTGCATAAGACGCACGGTGGAGGCGGTCAAAGACAGCTTTGTCAAGCCCTTCGTTTTTGTATCGCCGGATTTCCTCCTTGACGGCCGCATAGACTTTTTCCGGTTCTTCCGAAGAACCGGAGATTGCCGTATGACCGAATGTTTCGGAGCATTCGTATTCATAGGAGAACGATGAATCAATAAGCCCGGTCTCGTAAAGCTTCGTAAAGAACGGACTGCTCTTGCCAAACATCATGTCGAGAAGAATATCGTAGGCCGCTTGCTTTTTAGCAAGTGCTTCGCCGCTCATCGGCACAGCATTATCCTTGACGCCGACGGCAAACATCGGCATGGATACTTCTAATTTTTTGGTGATGAATTCCTTGTAAATGCCTTTCGGTTCGTCCGGATAAAGCCGCTTGACATCCGGCTTTTCGGAAACCGGCAGCAGACGGTCGCAGATTTCGACGACTTTTTTTGGATCGATATCGCCGCAAACGCAAAGAAGCATGTTGTGCGGATTGTAGAACGCCTTGTAGGCGGTGTGTAACAATTCCGGCGTGATTTCGGCAATGGTTTCGGTCGTGCCTGCCGTGTCGATACGAACCGTATTGCGGTGATACAAACCGGTCAACATGCCGAAATAGAGTTGCCAGCCGGGGTTGTCGTCGTACATGCGGATCTCTTGACCGATAATGCCCATTTCCTTTTGCACTGTTGCGTCGGTAAAGAACGGATGCGAGACAAAATCGAGAAGAATTTCGAGCGATTCATAGAAATTCGAGGTAGCCGAAAACAGATAGCAGGTTCGTTCAAACGTTGTGTAGGCGTTGGCGTTCGCACCGGTTTTGGCATAACGCAAAAACGCGTCTGTTCCGTCCTCTTGCTCAAACATTTTGTGTTCCAGAAAGTGTGCGATACCGTCAGGGAGTGCAATTTCTTTGCCGTCTAAGAGAAAGCGGTTGTCGATCGAACCGAATTTTGTGCCGTAAATGGCATACGAGGTGGACATCTTCTTGGGAACGACGTAGATACCGGCGCCGCTCTTGTGCTGTAAATAGTAGTATTTTTCGGAAATTTCCTTATTTTCCCTGCAAATCATGTTCATGCGTTTTCCTCCTCATTGCCCACGTTCCCCGTGCCTTTGATAAAGTAGACGGAATCGAGTGAAACTTTGGCGGCCGCTTTTCGGATTTCCTCTGCCGTCACCGCGTTTATCTGCTTCATGGTATCCTCCGGTGTGCCGGAATTTCCGAAAATCACACGCGACAAGTACCAAAGACAAAGCGAGCTTGCACTGTCGTCCAATTCTTTATAGGCATTGCATAGCGAACGTTTGGCATCGGCAATATCTTCGTCGGTGAAATCGCCGTTTTTCATGGCGTCGAGCTGTGCTAAAATTGCGTTCATGGTCTTGTCGCGGTTTTCCGGTTCAATGCCGCTGGAAATGAACATGGCGCTCATGAACATATCCGGCATGGAGCGGCAATAGTAGCATAAGCTCATGGCTTCACGCACGTTCATAAAGAGCTTGCTGTTTGCCGAACCGCCGAAAATCTCGTTAAAGACATTGAAAGGTGCCGCATCGTCTGAATTGACATTGACGCCTCCCATGCGAAGACCCATTACAAGCTTTCCTTGGGCAACCGGCATTTCGTCGGTAACTTCCGTTACCTCGTCCGGTTCGCCGTCCAAGAAAACGCGGCCGGGAAAAGAGGTTTTCCGGCGCTCGGACAGGGGAATGCGGCATTTTACGGTTTCGGCGAGCGCATCCGTGTCGCATTCGCCGCAGAAGAAGATTTCAATCGGGGCAGTTTCAGTCAACTGCAAATAGCGTTCGTAAATCTGCTTGGCGCTTGAAGCGCGGACTTCTTCGACCGTACCCAGTTCGGAAAGCCCATACGGGCGTGCGCCGAACATGATCTCGGTGCAGCGTTCTTTGGCGAAAGCCGCTTTGTTGTTGATTTTGGCGCCAATCGCGTTGATTAGATCATTCTTTTCGCCTTCGGCGTAGCTTTCGTGAAAAGCCCCGTTTTCGACAAGCGGATTGAACAGAATATCGAATAAAAGACTGCTTACATCCTTTAACAGGTTTTCGTCATGGCCGGGAAGAAACGCGTCTTTGACAAAATCGGCGGCAAAGCCGACAATTAAGCTTTCAGCGCGCTTGACGTAGACCGGCGAAATGTCGGAGGCGTATAAATATTCCAACCGTTCGGAGATGGCGGCCATGTCCGGATAGGTCTTGCAGCCGCGCGCGAGCACTTTCGGAACCAGCGCGGTCAAGTGTACGTTTTCTTTTTCGAGCGGAACGACAAAGCAAACGGAAAGATAGTTGGTCTTGAATTTTTCGGAGGGGAGAAGATTCAAATGTACACCCTCGGAAATTTTGATTCTCTGCATGAAATTTTCCTCTTTCTTTGTGAAATCGGTTGTATTTGAACGGCGTTTCTGCCGGACAAAAATATATCAATTTATATTATAACAATTTTTATGGTTTCTGTAAAGGGAATTTTTGAATAAACATGAAATTTTATCCGTTCCGGAGGCATTATTTGTTTTTTTACACTAAAAAAGAACGCACAACGCTTTGAAAAACAAAACGTTGTGCGTATAAAGCTGTTTTAACCGGTTTTCCGGCGAGGGGCTGTTGTTAAAGTCCCAGCATAGCCGCGCCGATGATACCGGCGTCGTTGCCGAGCTTGGCAATACGGAGCTCAGTTTTCTTGGCGCTGTTGCGCGAATACTGTTCGGTAGCAACGATCTTGTTGAGGGGATCAAGCAAGTAATTCTTTTCGTTGCAGATACCGCCGCCGATGACTAAAACTTCCGGTTGGAAGATGTTGATAATATTGGTGATACCCATAGCAAGGTCATAGATGTATTCATCTACCACTTCACAAGCTGCTTTATCGCCTTTACGCATAGCGTCAAAGGCAGTTCTGCCGCTGACTTTGCCGTCCTTTTCCACCATCTCGTGCATAATGGTATCCTTGGTGGAAGCGAGCTTTTCTTTTGTCATGTTGATAAGACCGGTTGCCGAGCTGTATGCTTCCCAACAGCCTTTTCTGCCGCAGGAGCAGGGCTTGCCGTTCAGTTCAATGACAATATGTCCAAGTTCCGCACCGGCATAGTTGAAACCGCTGTAAACCTTGTTGTCGATGATAATACCGCCGCCGAGGCCTGTGCCGAGCGTAATCATGACGGAATCCTTGAAGCCTTTTGCCGCGCCGCAGGAAGCTTCGCCTTTGGCGGCCGCGTTGGCGTCGTTTTCGATAAGAACTTTTTTAACGCCTAAAAATTTCTTTAACTTGTCCGCTAACGGATAGTTCAAGAACGGAAGATTGTTTGCATAGACCACTACGCCGCGGTCGCTGTCAGCCGTTCCGGGGGTGGCGATGCCGGCATATTCAATGTCGGATACGGTAAGACCCTGTTCGTCTATCAGTTTCTTGCAGAGAGCGGCCATATCCTTGATGATCAGATCCGCTTCGCGGTCAGCGCCGGTAGGTACGCTGTCCTTGCGCAAAAGGTCTCCGTTTTTGTTGACAATACCGACGGCAATGTTTGTGCCGCCGAGATCCACGCCGATATAATACATAGTCGTGTACTCCTTTGAAGTGTTATTTATCTTAATGAGTCGTCAAACTGACCCATAAGTTTCTTGTTGAATTCGACTGCCGTGTTGTAGCCCATCTTTTTCTGACGGTTGTTCATGGCGGCAATTTCGATGATGACGGCAAGATTCCGTCCGGGTTTTACCGGGACGGTAATGGACGGCACGTCAATGCCCATTAAATTGGTATATTCGGAATCAAGCCCCACACGTTCATAGAATTTGCCTTGCTGCCACGGTTCAAGATTGATGACAAGGTCAATCTTTTCGGTGAGCTTGACGGCACCCATACCGAAAATGCGGCGCACGTCCACAATACCGATACCGCGAAGTTCGACGTAGTGTCGGATCAGCTCCGGCGCTGAGCCGACCAAGGTCTTGGCGGAAACTTTTTTGATCTCCACCGCATCGTCGGCAATCAGTCGGTGACCGCGCTTGACCAGTTCAATGGCTGTTTCGCTTTTTCCGATACCGCTGTCGCCGAGCATTAAAATGCCTTCGCCGTAGCATTCGACGAATACGCCGTGGCGTGTCATGCGGTCGGCAAGACTGACGTTGAGAGAAGCGATGAGACTGCCCATGAAATTGGAGGTCGTGTCTTGGGTACGAAGCACCGGTGTTTCAAATTTCTCTGCCGCGATGCGGAATTCATCAAACACGTCGAGACCGGATGTAATGATAAGCGCCGCAATGCGCTTGCTCATGAAAGTATCGATCGCAACTTTGCGCTGTGCCGGCGTAAGGCCTAACAGGTAATGATATTCAACTTTGCCGACGATCTGCATGCGTAACGGATCAAAGTGGTCAAAGAATCCGGCAAGCTGTAAGCCGGGACGGTTGACTTCCTTGCGGTCAAGCATGATCGGCGAGGGCTTTTCGGGATAATAGATTTTTTCAAGTTGGAATTCGTCGATAAGGGAGTCAAGGGATACGGTATAAGTTTCAGACATGCGGTTCATCCTTTCCGCTTAGTATCAAGTAAAAACGTATAGAACTATTATACACTCAAAAAAGCGTTTTTGTCAATATCAACCGAAAAAAAGATTGGAAAAGTCACCGCATTTTTCCTATTGCTCTTCTTTGCCGCTTATAATCCGGTCAATGGAAAAGAAATTGTGAAACCAGTTGTCCGGGACGTCGGCCTCATTTTCCGATATCACATATATATCACTCTCACCGACTTCGACAAGGTCAGTCGTCACCTGTACGATCTTGATCCGGTCGCCGGTATGAAGTACGATGTTCCCGGCGGAAACACAGCCATTGTCGATGTAACTTGTCTGCTTTTTACTGCCGTTGACATAAATGTGACTGTATTCGTTGAAGTTTTCACCGTATACGAAAATGTTGTTTCCGATGTGTGCAATGCTTGAAATGGTGATATCGCGGTATCCATAGCGAATGTTGGTGGGTAAATACCGGTCAGCACCGCCATAGATTTTTTTGCCGCCGTAGAGTAAGTCGTATTGTAATAAATGCAGTTCAGCGGAATAGTCTTTGCCGTTAGCATAGTATTTCTGGTGCAGGCGGTTGATATAGCCGCTTTCAAAGCCGAACATCCGCATGATGTAGGAAGAAAGTTCAAACGAATGCATATCCGGAGCATTCTTTTCGGGAAGATCAAAATTCGACCAGATGACAAACTGCGTTTGATAGAGATTGCCGTCTTTAATCTTCCAGTTATCAAGCGTGAACGACGGCAGATGATCGCCGTACATGATGATGACGGTCGGTTCTTTGCTTGCGGCAAATTCGCTGACAAGAGACCCCAAAAACGCGTCCATGTCGTGAACCTGATTGACCCAATAGTCCACTCCCGGCTTTTCCGGATCGGTTTCGTTTCCGGTTACACGGATGTGTGCCGGATGCTCTGACGGATACAACTCGTTGAATTCTTCGATGCTTACCGGATATTTTCCGTGGCCTTGGACGGAAATGGCGTAAACAAGGTCAGCCTGATTCGGGGTGGAAGCGGTTACGCCTTTGATTTCATCGGCAAGCATGGCGTCTTTTGCCCAACCGCGTTCATTGCGGCGGATATTCTGCATGTTTTCAATGGAAGTGAACGTATCAAATCCAAGATTCGGGAATACCTTGTGTCTGTCATAGAAAGAGCCGGTATGATTGTGCATGGCGTGCGCCGCATAGCCGTAGGCTTTCAAATCATAGGCAACCGATTCGCAGGTGTTGTCCTGTAAGACCGACAGATATGGGTATTCTGCCACCCCGAAATAGTCGAGATCCATACCGGTAATGACTTCAAATTCCGTATTGGCTGTCCCGGCGCCGATAGAAGGAACCGTCAGCTTTCCGGAGGGATAGTTTTCCTGTAAACTGTGAAAGACCGGGATCGGATCTTCGTTGAAATGTAAGTCCTCAATATTAGTAGGATCGTAAAAAGATTCCAATTGCAAAAAGATGATGTTGGGCGTTACTTCGGAGGGCATAACGGTGTTTTCGGGCGTTTTGCTGTCATGCTCTTTTGTTTCCGAATGATCATCCAATGAAACTTTCAGGGTTTCAAGGGATTCATCGGTGTAGTTGTCCGGCTTGTCAATGCCGCGGTCAACCACCGAGCAGAGAAAGGAAAAGGTGAATCCGTATTCTTTGTAAGCGTTTGGCAGATCGGAAAAATGCGCGGTAATGACCGCGTGGGAGTACAACAGAACGGAACTTAACGTTACGCAGCAGACAATGGCGAACGTCGGGAGCGAAAAACTCATATCGCGCTCCGACAAGCGGCCTTTGAAATAGGTAAATGCCAGAAGAGAAAGCCCGAGCAGAATCAGTAAAACGACCAATATCTGTTCAAAAATATTCAAGTATATGGTGACGACTCCGAACGCCGATTTTATGATACGGAAATCCGGTGCATTGAGCGGCGTGTTGCGTGAGAGAAGGACGATGTAGTTTGTAATGGCGAGCGTCAGAAAAACAACGTTTAAAACCGTAAAGCCGAAAAGACGGCGTTTTAGTAATAAAAGAAGGGAGAAAAAGGCGAAGATCAAAAGAGAATTGAAAGCAAAGACAAGCGGCTGCGCCAAAATATGTACAAAGCCGAGCAGAAAATTCTTTCGCAGGCTGGATTCCAAAAGATAGTTTAGAAGAACCGACCAAAACGCTAAAAACAGAAGTAATTGCTTTTTTGTGTTCAAAAGCGCGTAAAACTTATCTAAGCCCGTGCCGATTTTGCGGCGAAGCCAGCTTTGCGGTTTAGGGGCTTGGGGCTTCTCCTGTTTGCTTTCGGACTGTTCGGATTCTGCCATTTGCGACGTTATATTTTTCTTGTTTTCTTTCATAAGCCGTTTGATTCCTCCGTGAGATTTGCTTTTAGTTTGGATAACAGGCTTTAAAAGACAAAAGCACAAGGTCGTACCCTTGTGCTTTCTTTTTCAAGTTTGACCTTGATTTGTCTTGTTATTCCGCGTCAGCCGTGTCGGTTGCGTTTTCGGCACCGTTGTCAGATGTGGTGTTGTCCGCCGTATCGGTATTGTCGGCGTTTTCACCGTTATCTGCGTTCGCGCCGGTGTTATCACCGTTTGCGTCAGCGTTATCACCGTTTGCATCCGTATTGTCGCCGGTTTCGTTTGCATTGTCGCCGTTGGTGTCAGCGGGCTGCTCGCTTTGCGTCGGATTTTGCGCCATAAGTTCTTCAAGGCTCGGCTGCATGACGTAAAGAGCTAATACAAGCACGACAAAAATGATGGTAACGATGGTGGTGAGCTTATTGAAAAGAGCGTCTAAGGTCTTGCCCTTCTGCTTGCCGAAGAACGTTTCTGCTCCTCCTGCAATCGAACCGGAAAGACGATGATCCTTACTGCTCTGCATAAGAACGGAGATAATAAGGAAGATCCCCATAATAATCAATAATACACCGATAACTGTTTCCATTTGAATTCCTCCGATGAAATTTTATCTTACTGTAAAGCAACGTGCATATTATAGCATACATTTTTCAAAAAAACAAGTGCTTTTTGAAAAAAACTTATAATTTACACGTTTTTCCTCAAAAAACGCCTGTTTACCGCAAAAGATTCCATATCAAATTATCGGAGCCGGATGATTTTGGCGCATTTTTTGAAATTTCGTTCACAGAAAGCTGGGTCAAGTTCGGAAATACTTTTCGGAGGAACCGGCGGCGCGTCGCTGTCGGACAATGACTTTTCAAAAATCGAAACCGAATGCCATTTGCCGAGTTTGTAACCGGCTTTTTTCAAGGTTCCGACTTTTTCAAACCCGAATGCGCTGTGAAAGGCTTCGCATACCTGATTGGAGGAGGTGACAAAAGCTAAAACCCGTCGGTATTCCTGGGCTTTGAGCAGGGAAAGAAGCGCAAGATACAGAGCGGAGGCGATGTTGCAGCGCTGGTATTCATTGCTTATGTAGACATACAGGCAGATATTCTGAGAAAACGCTGTGCCGAATTTCTGACTGACTGCATAGGCAAAACCTGCGATTTTCCCGTCGGCAACGCACACTAAAAAGGGAAGAGAAGCGGAAATTGCGGCAATGCGCCGCTTAAAGTCGTAGACGCGCGGCACAGTCGCTTCAAAGGTGACCGGGGAAGAAACCACATAAGGAGCATAAATCGAGAGGATCGCTTCGGCATCATCGGGGCAGGCAAAGCGTATGGCAGCCGGCATAGAATCATTCCTTTATAATAATGTAGTAAAGTATCGTGGAGCACCTTGACAGTTTATGCGGACAGTAAGAACAAAAAGAACAGGGCTTGCATTTGTTTACATAACTATTTTATCACAGTCGGCGCAAAAGGTCAATGTACTTCACGGAAAAATCACGTATCTTCACAGAATTTTCGGAAGATACAGAAATCAAAACAGTGAGAATTCCGGAGAAAATAACCGGAAATTTGAAAGTGATTTCAAGAAATACATGAGAGAATAAAAGAGAAATCAAGAGATTTTATCCGAAATACGAAGATTTTTGGCTTAATTTCGATTTTCTAAAAAAATCGCTTGACTTTTTCAGAAAAACTGGTATAATATCATTCGTTGAGTAAACGAGTAACAAACAGGAGGATTTAACTATGTCTACATTTATGGCACAGGCAGATAAAGTAGAGCGCAAATGGTATGTTATCGATGCAGCCGGCGTTCCGCTCGGAAAAACTGCCGTCAAGGCTGCCGACATTCTTCGCGGCAAGCACAGACCCGAATTCACTCCGCATGTTGACTGCGGCGAATTCGTTATCATCATCAACACCGATAAGGCGATTCTCACCGGCAAAAAGCTGGAACAGAAAGTCTATTATCATCATTCCGGCTATATCAGCGGTTTGAAAGCTGTCAACTATAAGGAACTCATGGCAAAGGATTCCGCAAAGGCTATGATGCTGGCGGTCAAGGGCATGCTCCCGAAGAATTCCATCGGCGCCAAGAGCCTTACCAGACTCAAACTCTACACCGGCAGCGAACATGACAACGCGGCACAGAAGCCGATCGTTCTTGCGTAAGGGGAGGTAAACGGATATGTATACAAGTGCAAAACCTTATTTCTACGGAACCGGCAGAAGAAAGAGTTCCGTTGCCCGCGTAAGAATTATGCAGGGAACCGGCGTTATCACGATCAACGGCCGTTCGATCGATGAATACTTCGGACTTGAAACTTTGAAACTGATCGTTCGTCAGCCGTTTGAGGCGACCAAGACTCTCGGCACGTTTGATGTTATCTGCACCGTAACCGGCGGCGGCGTTTCCGGTCAGGCAGGCGCTATCCGTCACGGTGTGGCAAGAGCTCTTCTCCAAGCGGATGAAAACAACCGTCCTGTTCTCAAAAAAGCAGGCTTCTTAACGAGAGACCCTCGTATGAAGGAAAGAAAGAAGTACGGTTTGAAGGCAGCTCGCCGCGCACCGCAGTTCTCCAAGAGATAACAATCTGTTGTTTGTCCGCAACCCCGGAAAGTTCTTCCGGGGTTGTCTTTTGGAGAGTCCTGCTGTTCTGTTCTGAGACAACAGAGTTATATGATTTCTATTCCTGCACGGAGGAAAAAGCCATGATTTTCCAAAACAAATACCAAAAATCAGCTTTTGACCGCTATCTCTTTATTATTTGTGTTGCGGCCGAATTGCTTATGTCCTTTACTTTTTGGGGCTATCTCCACTTTCCGGCTATGTCGGTTACCATTGCTTATATTCCGATTTTGATTGCCGGATGTTGCTTTGGCGTCTCACAGGCAACTTTTACAGGATTCGTGTTTGGTCTCGCCGGACTGTATAAAGCTTCGGCTTCGTATGTTCTGACTTCCGATATGGTGTTTTCGCCGTTTTACAGCGGAAAACCGCTCGAAAGTCTCTTTTTGAGCATCGGAACGAGAACTCTGTATGGTTTTATCATCGGCCTTGCCTATGCTTGGGCGAAAACAAAACTGCAACGTCCATTTTGGGGAATCTGCCTTGTGTCAGCCATTGCGCCGGTTTTACATACATTTTCAGTTTTTACTACTTATGGATTTCTGTTCCCTGAATTGGGCTATACTTGGAAAAACACATTCCATTATACGTGGGGAAATATATTCTTGGCGGTGTTCTGCATGTGCTCGGTCGGTCTTACATGGAAAATTTATTCGGGCAAACATGTTGCTCAGCTAAGAATTTCCGTCAACCGTGCCGTGAATTCGCCGTATACCGAAAAGCACAGAACGAGAGCCGTGGTCATATTTGGAATATTTACGGTTATCATTACTTTTTCGGCAGCCGGCTATTTTGCCGAACGTGGTGCTTATATGCTCGGTGTGCATAATGTCACGGTTTCTTCGGCGATATCGTATGATCTTATGCATTTGCAGATACAGTTTATGTTTGCTATGCTGTCCTTGCATTTTATCGCAGTTATGGCGTTGTTTATTATGTCTCAGCAAATGGCATATCGTTCGTTTATCAGCGATTTGGATGATCTTACCGGCATTATGGGACGCAAGATGTTCTGGGACTACTTTGACCGTTTTCAGAACAATTTAGGCGAATATTCTCCCAAACACGGGTGGTTTTTACTTGCGGATTTGGACTATTTCAAAACCATAAACGATACGTTCGGTCATCCGACAGGCGATAAAGTACTGATCGAGTTTGCCGCAGAGTTGAAAGAAGTTTTTGAAGGCTACGGCTCAGTCGGAAGAATCGGCGGCGATGAATTTGCTGTATTTCTTGAAAAACCGATTTTGGCCGACGAACTGAAACAGAAATTGGATCGGTTTCAAAGTCGGATATCCGGTATCCTGCCGCAACCGTATGAGGTTACAGCCAGTATCGGGGGATGTCAGGTGTTCTATCCGATGGAAAAAGAAAAACTTCTAGCTTCTGCTGACACCTTGCTTTATAAGGCTAAGCTGAATGGCAGAGCGCAGTACGTAATCGATATCGCCGATGCGAAAAAGCGTGAAGAGTAACTGGAGGGAGCACAGAATTTCTCGTGGGGAGAGTATGTAGCTTTTCCAAAAAAGTACGCGGCTTTTCTTAGAAGAAAAGCCTGGCAAAAGAATTATAATTTTGACGCGCGGCATCTGAATATTCAGATTGCCGCGCGTCGGTTATTGGTTAATGAAAACCACTCGCTAAGCGAGTGGTTCGAAAAAGGCTTTTGCCGATGAGAAAGAAAACCTCCTGTGATATAATACAAACGGGTCTGAACAACCGCAAGTAGAATAAGACAGGAGGATCAATTATGAAAATTGACACAAATAGTTTATCACATACGACATGGAATTGCAAGTACCATATCGTATTTGCGCCAAAATATCGAAGACAAATAATCTACGGAAAGATAAAGAAAGACATAGGAGATATAATACGAAAACTATGTGAGTGGAAAGGAGTAGAGATAATAGAAGCAGAGGCATGCCCAGATCACATACATATGTTGGTAAGTATACCACCCAAAATAAGTGTATCAAGTTTCATGGGATACCTAAAAGGAAAAAGCAGCTTAATGATATTTGATAGGCATGCAAATATGAAATATAAGTATGGAAACCGAGAATTTTGGTGTAGAGGATATTACGTAGATACGGTTGGAAAGAATAAAAAGGCAATCGCGGAATATATCAAACACCAATTACAAGAAGATGTAGCCTATGAACAAATGACATTACGAGAGTATACAGACCCGTTTACGGGTGAGCCAGTGCACCATAACAAAAAGTAAGCCGCTTTAGCGGCAGTTTGGAACCGCTTGCGGTTGGCAGACCTGTTCAGAGGGCTTTTAGCCCTGCCAGTATCATGCCCTTATAGGGCTGAGCAAACCACCGGCTTAGCCGGTGGTTATGATTTTCTGCTATTTTGGCATTTTTTGAAAAAATATTTCGCCGAACGATTGACAAAACGGGAAAAACATGGTATGATGTTACAAGTCGGGAATAAACCGGATGTGTGCAATTTAAACGAAAACAGGCGTCTGAATCGTCGCGGTGTTATTTAAAAATTCACATAATCCTGTTGAAATTAAGAACTGGCTGAGTATAATTGTATACGATGATTGTAAATTGCAGTTGTGCGCATATTTGTCCGAAAAACACTGTCTGCTTTCTGCACCGAACCCCCAAGGAGGAAAAAGCAATGAATGATACCGAGCCGAAAACCTTTGCCAAAAAGGTCGAGAATATTTGGTATCATTATAAGTTTGTTATTATCGCGGTCTGTGCGGCTCTTATCATGTTCGGGTTTGCCTTTGCGCAATCCGTTTCCAAAAAAGAACCGGATATTTCGGTTTATCATATTTCCCAGACCGGGCTTACGGCTTCGTCCAAAGACAATTTCTGCGAAAGCATGAAGTTAATTGCAAAAGATTACAACGGCGACGGAGTGGTGACGGTCGATTTCAAAGAGGAAGTCTATATTCCGGAAATGGTCAATTCCAAGCCGAATGAGCTGTCCTCTTCGGATAAGTTCAATCTGGAACTTGCTTTGGGAGATTGTGTCATTTACATCATGGACGAATCGTTCTATCGCGGCAATAAGGATTATATGTGCGATTTAAAAGAAGTCCTTGGATTTTTGCCGGAGGCGGCCTGCGACGATAAGGCTCTTTTGCTTTCCAAACTTCCGGCTTACAGGACTGTTCCGGGACTTCGCGATTTTGAGCCGGATTCCTACATATGCCTTCGCAAAAAGCGAGTCGGAATGAACGACGATGAGTATGCCGCTCACGTTGATTTCTTTAAAAACTTAGCCGAGTTTGTTGAATTCGACGGTTAGTTTTTTTGAGGAGGTTGGGGAAAATGGCAGACAAATTTCTGTTTTGCGGAACGGGTGCGGCAGATTACGTGCAGCCGGAGCCGGGAAAAGAATTTCGCAAGAATACGCATTCTCTTTTGAATGATTTCATATTATTTGATATAGGCGGCATGACATACAAATTTGAAGAAGAAGCGATGATTGACGCTCGCTTTGAAAAAGTTCGTCATGTATTTATCACGCATACCCATGATGACCATTTCTATGTGCCGGCTTTGGAACGCTTGGCGTCTAAAAACGGTCACATCCATGTGTACATAGACGCCGTCTGCACCGGGCTTATCCCCCAAAACGAACACATTACCGTCGTGCCCGTATCAAGCGGACAAACGCTCTCGTTTGACGGATATACGGTATTTGTCATGCCCTCCAACCACCAGGGCGATCTGCCCGATGAGACCACACATCACTATGTTGTGGATACTCCCTCCGGAAAGTCGCTGTTTTATGGACTTGACGGGGCATGGTTTACGACGGTTGAAGGAAAATTTCTCATGCAGCATCCGGTTCATCTCATGGTGCTTGACTGCACCAGCGGTGTACCGAACGATTATCGGTCGTTTGAACACAACACGGTCGATATGCTGCGCATACTGATTCCGGTCATTCATGCCAATAAAATGTTGAAACCCGGCGGCGTTGTATATGCCGACCACTTGGCATGTACGCTTCACCCAAATCATACAGCCGTTTCGGAACAGCTTTCCCAAATCGGAATGCAAACCGCCTATGACGGCTTATGTATAGAATTTTAGATTTGTAAGGAGGATGAAAACGAGGTAATAACGCATTATATTTCAGAAAGTGTTCCTTTCATTTTTCCGTCTATGTCAGACTTGCTTGCCGTACGTTTAGCAGGTTCTGTCTGCCATATATTTGATTTTACATCAAAATTGCACAAAATTGCAAAGGAGGAAAATGCATCGGACACACAAAGCTCCGATGTATACTTATCATGAAAAAGTTTTTATCTCTCGCACTTGCTTCCATGGTAGTCCTCGCAACCGCTTCGATCGCTGCTTATGCAGAGGCTCCGAAGGCTGCAGACTACACGGCAAACAACGGTTTCTTCATTTATGAAGGAAAAGATAACAAGACCGATGTTCAGGATCCGGCTGATATGACGGATACGGACAAGGGTCTGAAAGTCGTTCATGGCGGTTACTATGCCAGCGGCGACAACTGCGGTGGTGTTGTTTCCACCAATAAGTACGATTTGAACGGTTTTGAAGCTACGGTTTACTTTGAAAAAGCTCCGGAAGTTACGACCGATACCGACTGCTGGGTAGCTATGGACTTCCTTGCTGCTCCGCGCGCTTTCTATACCGGCAATTTCAGCCTTGAAGGCGACAACCCCGGTAACCAGGGTATTATGGACCTTATCCGTTTCGGTAAGCCCTACCTTGAAATCTATGACGGTATTACCGGTTTCAGCGGTGTTTACAACACCCAGGGCGTTGATGCATCCATCAACGAAATGTTCTCTATTAAGAGCGGTACGACTCTTACCGTAAAGCTCAACCGCAACGAAAACGGTTCTTACAAGATGACCTTTGCCCGCGAAGGCTTTGAAGATTTTGAAGTTCCGTATGAATTCCCGATGCAGGATGTATTCACGGACGGTAAAGCTCATTTCAGCGTTATCGCAAGCTGCGAAATCGCTCCGGCTGACGGTTGGACCTACTACATCACCGATGTTAAGAACGGTACCGAAATGACCGAAGAAGAAATTGCCGCTATCGCTAAGGCTAAGGAAGAAGCTGAAATCGCCGCTAAGGTTGAAGAAGCTAAGAAAGAAACCGACAAGGCTATGGAAAAGGCTAACGAAGCTATGGATAAGGCTACGGCTGCCGGTTCCGAAGATGCCAAGGCTAAGGCTCAAGAAGCTATCGACGCTGCCAACGCTTCTTACGCTGCAATCGACGAACACAACTTTGAAGAAGCTCAGACCCAGAGCGACCTCGCAAGAGATTACGCTAAGGAAGCTAACGACCTCTCCAAGGAAGCTACCAAGGACGGCGAAACCACCAATACCGAAGATGGTAACAAAACCGATGACAACAAGGATAACACCCAGACCGAAAGCAAGGGCGTTTCTCCGATCGTTTGGGTTATTATCGTTATCGTAGTAATCGCTGTTATCGTAATAATCGTTGTTGTTTCTAAGAAAAAGAAATAAGACAAACGGTTTATTCCGATAAGTCTTGAAAATTAAGAGAAAGCAATATGATGTACGGCACATATTGCTTTCTTTTTTTATTGTGTGGCAAATTCCGTTTGTGTTCTCATATAATGCAGTATATGGCTTTCGGCCTTGAAAGTAGGGGATTCGTATGCCGCGAAAAACACGACGGCTGCGTCGCAGGAGAGCGCTCGCGGCGCTTATACTGTTTGTGGGATTTGTTGTCTTGGCTCTTTATCTGTTTGAAACAAAATTTGCCGCCATCATCCGTGATACGGCGGAAACGGCTGTCAAGGCAAAAGCTGCTTATATTATCAACAATGCGATCATAGCAGAAACCACCAGAAATAACGTAACCTATGACAGCCTTGTTTCTTTTGAAAAGGATAAATCCGGTCAGATTACGGCGATTAAAACCAATACCACCGAAATCAATCGATTAAAGAGCCGTCTTTCGTTAGTGGCGGTGAACGCTTTGGAAGAACTGGATTCGGTTGGCTTTGAAATTCCGCTCGGTACGATTTTGGGAAGTGAGCTTGCCGCCGGAAAAGGGCCGCATGTGCCGGTTCATATACTACCGGTGGGGACGGTGGAAACCAAAGTAAAAAACAGCATTGTTTCGGCCGGAATCAATCAATCGCTACATCGGGTTTTAATAAACGTCCGTGTGGAAATTGTAGTTGT
This sequence comes from uncultured Eubacteriales bacterium, assembly GCA_934479825.1. Lineage (GTDB taxonomy): Bacteria > Bacillota > Clostridia > Oscillospirales > CAG-382 > UMGS882. The sequence goes on along the minus strand of CAKSOW010000022.1, from coordinate 11,735 downwards.
GACAGCGGCAACAAGAAAACCGGCTTTTGTAGAGACTGAGGTGTGTGTGGCCGAAACGGTCGTGGTTGGAAATGTGCCGGGATATTATGCCGATATCGATGTGACACGGTAAGAAAATAAAGACAAAGAATCATTTTTGCGGCTAAAACAGAAAAACGCCGACGGCTTGACCGTCGGTGTTTCAGATTGTTGCAAAAGTCTATAAGACTTTTCGGGCGAAGCCCGATTTTAATAAAAATACGAAAAATCCGGGGACATGTGCCACGGATTTTTCACCGATAGATTCGCGAGTGTCGAAAAGCGGAGCTTTTTGGCATGAGGCGCGAGCGTACGAATCTGTTTCCGTGTCGTAAAACGCAGTTTTGCGACACGCTAAAACGCCGACGGTTTAACCGTCGGCGTTTTTCCATGGTAATATCTATTGATTCTCATACTCCAAAACTGTCACTTGTTTGCAGACAAATTCCGGAATCGTAAAGCGGCAAACGCCGTTTTCATAAGTGAAGGAAAGCGTTTCCTGCTGTGGAACAAGGCGAACCGTTTTTATCTTTTCAGGCACGCGTATTTCAAGCGCCGTATTGTATATAGGAATCAGATCTTCGATAATCTCAACGTTTTGTCCTCGTTTCACCGGAGAAGCATACAGCGTATGCAGTACATACCGCGCGGCAAAATCTTGCTTTGTCAGCGTAACAACGCCTTGTGCCGGAAGAGTCGTAACGACTGTTTTTTTATCCTCCAAGATCGCGTCAATCATACGCAAAACCGTATCCTTTAAAATCATACTGCCGACATTTGCGTATTCCGAGAATATATTCCAGGCAAGATAACCGCCGTCTTTTCCGAGAACGGCCGCCGGTGCGTGATCTTGCGTTTTATAGGGCGTGTGGCGGTGTGAACAGAAATGTTCGGGGGCGCGGTTGAAGAACGGCTCGCGGCTGTAACCTAAAATTTCAGGTTTTCCGGAAAGTTTTGTATCATACATATCACTGTAAATGACATAGCTTGCCGGCGAAAGGCCGAGCGCGTCAAAAGATGTGTGGAAATAGCAGGGATTATAGGGGTTCTTTCCGGCAAAACGCAAGCCGAAATCAAAGGCAAACGCATCGTTTTCATCCGTTCCGGAAATGCCGGAGCAGAGCACTTTGCCGCCATTTTTGACATATTTTTTTAACTTGTCGCCGAGCATTCCCACAATTTTGATTTTGTCCGGCAAAATTAAAAGCTTATACCGTGAAAAATTGCATTCCGGGTCGAGAACATCAAATAGATAGTTTCCCTCCAAAAGCATGCGGCACGCACCGACGTCTGACGGATTGTTGCGGTCGTCGTCATTTCCGAGCCCTTCGACCGATACAACGCCTATGTCCGCGACGTTTTTAGCGTCGGTGCAGTATTCTTCAACTTTTTCGACTTCTTCGTAGGCTTTCCCGATCAACTCATAAGTAGCGTCATCCAAAAAACCGTAAGGATGCATTTGCTCGCCAACCGAGCAACCGGCGCCATTGGCAAGTGACAGAGCCGCCTCATAGCGAAGTGCGTTCGGATGCTTATAACCGCCGAATTCGCCCCATGAAAGGTGGAATTTTCCTGTCATGCCGAGATATTCTAAGCCAAGAGCGTTGACATAGCGTGCCGATTTCGGAAAATGGTCGTAGCCCCAACCGCCGGTCGGGAGACTTTCAAGCTCCAAATGGGTGTTAAGGGCGGCAAGGTCGCGTTTACCGCAGGGAATATGACCGTTATTGTGAAAAATGCGGATATCCGGTTTTATGCTGCGTGCGGCGGCGTTTACCGTTTCGCAGTATCTTTTGTAGAGCATTTCCCCGTGAATTTTATGGCTTTGCAGGTCATCGGGATCCATTCCGAGCATGGCGATTTCAGCGTTACAGCGTTTGCACCAACAAATACGGGGCGCAACAATATCAAAAAACACGCCGACCGGCCGGAATTTTTCCACGACTTCCTTGGTCTGTTCTTCAAGAATTTTTAAATACGGCGAATTCATGCAGATCAGATGAAAGTAAGCCTTCTCATAAAACCTGCGCCCGTCTTTTTCGATAAGTTTGGGCGCGTGCCCGTCTTTTTCCCAGATGACCAAGTCCTCCGGATGAGCGACTGCATATTTTTCATCAAATCCGGCGGAAATGTAGATGGGCGCGGCGACATCCGCCTCTTTGCAGGCGGAAAGCATGGCGGAAAGCAAATCAAAATGCAGACCGGGATGCATTTGGTTGGTTTCGGAGGGAAAATATGCCCAGCCGTGGTGGCATTTGGCAAAAACGGTGATGGAATTGACGTGTCCTTTTTTTAAGCAGCGCTTGAAGTTTTCCTTGTCGAACATCGAACCTATGCGGTCGATGCTTTCCGATGTGTGGAAATCCAAATGTACTTGGCGCATAGGAAGTTTTGACATGATGATCCGCCTTTCTGTGCGTAATTTGGCGTAGGTGTCTTCATACGTACACTATAACAGAATAATCCGGAAAGAACCATGTGTTTTTAAATGAAAAATATGTGTTTTCCGGTATTTTTAATATTCACTTAACGGTAACAGGGTAAGGGGCGTTCCGCTTTCTGTTTTCGCGTTGTTTGAAAGAGTGATTTTATCGGCAAGTCCGTCGGTATATAACACTTTTCCGTCATCTGTGAATAAGATCGCTTCAAAATCGTAAAGGCTGCTTTTAGCAAAGGAGCCGGCTTTTTCCGCTCCCATGACAAACAGCGCCGTGGAGAGCATATCTGCCGTAAAGCCGTCCGCGCAGATAACAGCCGTGCTCCGCAGTCCGCTTTTGGCCGGCTTTCCGGTAGCGGAATCGAAAATATGATGATAGCGCACGCCGTCTCTTTCAAAATAGCGTTCATAATCTCCCGAAACTGCGATTACCCGATCGGTGCAGGAAAAGGTGAGCGCCAATTCATCCGGAAAATAGGGGCTTCGCACACCGATACCCCAACCGTCGGTGCGCCCTTTTGCATGACCGCTCACGGCAATATTTCCTCCAAGGCTGATCATAGCGTCCGAAACGCCGCGTTCTTTTAAGATTTTTAAGGCTTCGCCGGCGGTATAACCTTTTACGGCGGCTCCCAAATCGATTTTTGTCTTTATGTCTTTTTTCAGAACGGATGTGTCGTCCACTTCATAGCCGTTATAAGAGCAATGAGCTAACGCGTCGGCAATTTCTGCGTCGGACGGCAAATACTTTTTTCCGGTGACATCCCACAGGTCGCTGATAAGCCCAAGACAGGGATTGAACGCACCCTGCGTCGCATCGGCGGCCGACGCGGCGCGCATCAAAAGCTGCGCGCAGGAGGGGGAGACCTCACAGCTCTGGACGCTGTTCAGCCGATAGATTTCACTTTCCGGATCTGTTCGGGAAAAAGTTTTTTCGGTCGCTTTGACAAAGCGTTCGACTTCTTCTAAATCTGCTTGCGAAGCGCCCATTGCCTTGACGGAAATATAGGTATCCATGGCGAAAAAATCTCGCGTCTGATAGTTGCTTTCCGAGCAGGACGTACAAATGCCCAACAACGACACAGAAACAAACAGTACACAGAAAAGCTTGACAGAAAAAGTCATATTAGGTTCCTTTCCGGGACTTTGGTATGGATTCCGAAGTGTATAAGAGCGGAAAACGTGCTTTTTTGCGTATGTTTTCCGGAAACAGCGGCAAAAGCCGGTCAAGCAGGAAGCCGTTTAAAATTCCGGTGCAGGCGGATAACGTACATAAAAGCGGCAGATACCAGAATACCGGTGCATTCGTCAAAAAGAATGCCGCTGTAAGCTGACCGATTCCATGTAAAGCGGAAGAAAACGCAGATATGCCGATCAACGTGCACTTCCTGCCATACAGAGGCATAAACAGGCATAATCCGGCAAAGGCGCAGATTCCGCCGCAGAATGAGAGAAGAAGAGCCGTAACGTTTCCGGTGAACAGAAAGACAAGCCCTATTCGCAAAAGCATTACAGAAAGGGCAAAACGTGTCCCGTACAGTACAAATGCCGCCATGATGAATATATTGGCGAATCCGAACCGCACACCGGGCAGAAAGGCGTCAAACCCCAATATTCCCTCTAAAATGCCTGTGATGGCAGCTAAAACACCGAAAACGGAGCAGAGGGCCATGTTGGTAAGCGGAAGTTTTTTATCCGGCAACAGCGTCCACCTCACTTTGGGTTTTGTTTATGCTTTGACGCGTTTCGGTATCCAACGTTATCGCCACGCGATTCGGCAGGCAAACAATACTTTTTCCGATGTCGCCGACGTGGATTGCACCGGAATGGGTGCAAAGCTTGTCCGGGCAATCGGATTCGGAAATATAAGCCGCTCCGTTTGCTATAACAAGCCGGACACCGGTCTGACCGATTGGTGTTTCGAGTGTGGTATCCAAAGGAAAGTACCCGTATGTTTTTCCGTCAACTGTTACTTTGATACGAAAACTTTCTGTTTTTCCGGCAAGAAACGGCAGGATGGCAGTCAAAGCGCAGACGGCAAATATCAAACCGACAATCAGCGCGTCTCCCAAATACAGTTTTTTCCTCATGGCTGTCATTGCATATATTCGTTGGTTCTTTTTTCACGGGATAGGGAAGTGGCGGCGTTATGGCCGGGGTAAACGGCGTAGTCACCGGTATCGCCTAACGCGGACAGCCTCTTTAACGACTTCAAGAGCGTAGCTGTGTCCCCGCCCGGAAAATCGGTTCGTCCGACCGAGGACGCAAACAGCGTGTCACCGGAAAAAATGACCTTTTCGGCATAGTTTATGTAGCAGACAGAACCGGCTGTGTGCCCGGGTGTGTGCCATGTAAGAAAATCTGTTCCGGCGGCAGAAACTGTTTCACCGTCCGAAAGAGCATGAACAGGACCGGTAAAAACAAAAGGCGTATAGAACAGGCTTTGCGACAGGTTAAGACGCATGTCGGTGAGAGCCGGAACCTCATCTTTGTGCAGGTAAACCGGAATATCGTATTGTTCAAGAAGCCCCGGAAGTGCGTAGATGTGGTCAAAATGCGCGTGTGTCAAAAGAATTGCATCGGGGGTATAGGAATGTTTCCGGATCGCGGAAATAATGCGGTCCGGGTCGCTTGCCGGATCAATTACGGCACAGTGAACGCCGTCGGAGCTGACAACATAGCAATTTGTCATGCAAACGCCGAGGGTTAAAGTATGTATCTGCATAAAAGAACCTCGCTTGAAATGAAAGAGTTTATGGTATTATACCATTTTACACCCCAAAAGTCAACCGAGCGGCAGAACAAAAAAGCGGTCTGCCACACCAAACCGCTTTTTGTATATTTGAAATAATGCTTTTACATACGTTCTACCGCAAGCGCAAACGCGTCGGTCTCCGCCGGAGTGTTCATGAAGGACAATGACGCGCGTATTGCCCCGTATTCGCCTGTCACAAGCGAAGCATGGGCAATGGGGGCGCAGTGAAAACCGCCCCGGACGCAGATTCCTTTTTCATTCAGCGCTTTTGCCGCGTCTTCCGAAGCAAATCCGGCTTTGTTGAAAATCAGTGTCGGCGTGCGCATGTCATGGATTCCGTACAGTTTAACGCCCTTGATAACGGCTAAGTTTCCGGTCAGCCGGTCAATCAGCATTTTATTGCGTTCAAATATTTCACCGATACCGATTTTTGAGATATAGCCGATGCCGGCGGCAAGACCGCAGATTGACGGTGTTCCGAGCGTACCGGCTTCCAGCCGTTCGGGAAGCGTGCCGCTCATATTCCGGTCGGCGGAATTAATACCGTTTCCGCCTTCAATGACAGGTTCAGGGTCTTTGTCTGTGCAGAAAAGCGCACCGCCGCTGCCTTGTGGGCCATAAAGACTCTTATGGCCGGCAAAGCAGAGAACATCCACTCCGAGTGCCTTGACATTGATCGGCACACACCCGGCGGCCTGAGAGGCATCGCAGATAAGCAGAATGTTCCGCTTGCGGCAGATGTCGGCAAGCGAAGCTATCGGCAGGATTTTTCCGCAGACGTTGGACGCAAGCGTCACGACGGCCATACGGGTATTCGGTCGGATTTTTGAAACGAAATCGTACAGAATTTCGCTGTCAGCGCCGGTTGCATTAAAAACGGTATAGGATATTTCACGCGAGTCGTCTTTGGATAGGGCATGAACCGGGCGGATAACGGAATTGTGCTCATAGCTTGAAATGAGTATGTGACTGCCGCGAATTGCATAACCCTTGATAGCCATGTTCAAGGCATAGGTTGCATTGTAAGTGAAAACAACACGTTCGGGCTTGTCGTATCCGAACAGACGGCAGACGGCTTTCCGGCATTCATAGATTTCCGAGGCGGCATTATACGAAAGGTCGTGACCGCTCCGGCCGGGGTTGCCGAACCGGTCAAGAGCATTATGCATGGCACGAAAGACACATTCCGGTTTTCCGACCGTGGTTGCGGCGTTGTCAAAATAGATATACCGTTTCATGTCTTTGCCCCGCAGTCCATCGTTGTGATGACCCTTATCCCGGCAAGACTCATATAGCGGCGTGCGCGCGATGAGTCGTTATGACTTACCTTAATTCCATAGCCGCAACCGCCGAGAGACGCAACATTTTTGATTTTTTCCACCTTACAGACAATCCCGTGACTTTCAAGCTCGGATTTTGCCTTTAAAGCATAGGTGATTGAGCTTACGATAAGAAATTCGCAGTCCATCGGAATAGTCACCTCACCTTTTATTTTTCTACTTCGGGATTGAATGCGTACAGATTTTTTGAATTCAGCCGGCGTTTGGCATTTTCAAGCGCTTCGCCGAAACGTTGGAAGTGGACAATTTCGCGTGCGCGTAAAAAACGAATCGGTTCACGGACATCGGGATCGTCTACCAGACGAAGAATATTGTCATAGGTGGTTCTTGCTTTTTGTTCTGCTGCCAGATCTTCTGTCAGATCGGTAATGACATCGCCTTTTGACTGGAATGCGACCGAAGAGAACGGCACGCCGCCGGCCGACTGCGGCCAGATACCGGGACCGTGGTCGACATAGTAGGGGGCAAAGCCGGCCTCATTGATTTCTTCGATGGTAAGATTGCGTGTGAGCTGCCGGACGATTGCACATACCATTTCCATATGCGCCAGTTCTTCGGTACCTACATCGTGTGTTTAATGCTCCTTTAGATAAAAATGCCCTGAAACTCGCAGAAATACAAGTGTTTGAGCGTTGTTTGAAGTATGGAACAAGCCCTGATTATACAAGAAAAAAGAAAGCTGAAGAACCCGAAATGATATTAAATATCAAATTAGCAGCATAATAAATGTTTAGAAAGAAGGTTGTTACCTCCCAATACGGGAGTGTAGCAACCTTCTTTTTTGTTATCTAAATTTATGTATTGGGAGGTGAAATAATGTCTGTTTTTAGAATTGAAAAAACGAAGGATTTTACAATTATGTCAAATCATCATTTGCGAAACCGAAATCTTACTTTGAAAGCAAAAGGACTTATGTCATTGATGCTCTCTCTACCTGAAGAATGGGATTATACACTAAAGGGATTGTCGCTAATAAGTAAAGAAGGAGTTGATGCAATAAGAGTAGCCGTTCTTGAACTTGAGCAACAAGGTTATGTTGTCAGAGAAAGAATCAGAAACGAAAAAGGACAACTCGGAAGTATTGAATATGTGATACATGAGTTCCCGGTAGAACCTAAATTAAAAAAAACAATATTGGAAAATCCAATGTTGGATAATCCAAAATTGGGAGAACCTATGTTGGAAGAACCAGCATTGGAAAATCCAACGCAATTAAATACTAATAAATCAAATAAAAAAGAATTAAAAACTGATTATATAAAAAATCCATCTATCAATCAAAGAGAGCCGGAACAATACGGTGAGGATATAGAACAAAATAATCAAAGATGGATAGATAGATATAATGATGCAGTTGAGGAAATAAAAGAAAATATTGAGTATGATTGCTTTCTTTCTGACAGAGATAAACCCTTAATTGACGAGATAGTTGAAATTATGGCTGAAGTTTTGACAATGAATACACCTTATTACACTATCGAAGGTAAACAATATCCGGCAGAGTTGGTTAAGCAGAGATTCAGGGAAGTTACAAATGAAAATCTCCAATCATTTCTTTTGGAATTCAACAGACACACAGAAAAAATTTATAATCCAAAGGCATATTTAATTACTTCCCTTTTTAATATGCCTGCAACCGCAGATACGGTTTTGACAAATATGGTTAAAAATGATATGGCACAAGGAGGTTTTTGAAAATGAGTAAAGTTATTGCAATAGCAAATCAGAAAGGTGGTGTCGGCAAAACCACCACAACAGTAAACCTGGGTATTGGTCTTGCAAACGAAGGAAAAAAGGTTTTGCTTATAGATTGCGATGCTCAGGGTAGTTTAACGGAAAGCTTGGGATTTCAGAATCCTGATGAAATGGAAATAACATTGTCAACGCTTATGGGGAAAGCTATGAACGAAGAACCCATAAAAAGTGACGAGGGAATTTTACATCACGATGAGGGTGTTGATTTAGTTCCGGCAAATATAGAACTGTCGGGTATGGAAACTGCACTTGTAACTGTGATGAACAGAGAAAGAGCATTGAAGAATTATATCGACCAAGTAAAAAACAATTACGACTATGTGTTGATTGATTGTACACCCTCCTTGGGTATGCTCACTATAAATTCCCTTGCTGCAGCAGATGAGGTTATAATTCCCGTTCAGGCACACTATCTTCCGGCGAAAGGATTGGAACAGTTATTAACTACTGTTGGTAAGGTTAAAAGACAGATTAACCCCAAGCTAACTATTGGCGGAATATTGCTGACAATGGTTGATAAAAGAACCAATTATGCAAAGGATATTTCAAGAATAATTAGGATGAGTTATTCAAAAAACTTAACTATTTACAAAACTGAAATACCACACTCTATCAAAGCGGCTGAAACTTCTGCGGTTGGCAAAAGTATTTTCGCTTATGACAAAAATGGAAAAGCTGCAGAAGCATACAAGGACTTAACAAAGGAGGTGCTTGATAATGGCAAACAACGGAAGAAACATAGGTCTGAAATCATACGATGACCTTTTCAAAACAGATGTTGGGAGAAAAACGGAAGAAATTATACCAATGCAACTGTCTGAACTAAAACCGTTTTCAGAGCAACCATTTAAGGTGATTGATAACGAAGATATGGAAGAACTTGTTGATAGTATAAAAGTAAATGGTGTTTTATCCCCGATAGTTGTGCGACCACATCCTGAAGGCGGTTATGAAATACTTTCAGGACACAGACGTGCAAGAGCTTGTGAAAAAGCAGGTATAACAGAAGTTCCCGTTGTAGTTAAGGACCTTGATGATGATACGGCGGTAATATTGCTTGTAGATAGCAATTTGCAAAGAGAACATATTTTACCGAGTGAGAAAGCTTTTGCATATCAGATGCGACTTGAAGCTATGAAAAGAAAAGCCGGCAGACCATCAAAAGAAAATGTGTCGCAAATTGCGACTAATTTTGTGAGTGGTCGTTCTGATGAGATATTAGGAGAACAAGTTGGCGAAAGTAAAGACCAAATTCGCAGATATATTCGCCTGACAGAATTGATTGATCCGTTGCTTGCAATGGTGGACAGTAAAGATATGGCACTCAATGCAGGTGTTGAATTATCATACTTAAAAACTAAAGAACAAGTAGCGATTTTGGAAGCAATCAAAAGTGAAGAAACTTGCCCTTCTATTGAACAAGCTAAAAAAATGCACCGTTTCTTTGATGAAGGACGATTAAATCCTGATGTAATTCTTTCGATTATGCAAGAACAAAAAGAAGAAAAGATTAAAATAACACTTGGCGATGACAAATTAAAGAAATACTTCCCTAAAGGTTATTCAAAACAACAAATGGAAGATACAATTATAAAGCTTCTTGAAAAATGGCATCGCAAATTAGAAATGGAGAGATAAATATGATTTGGTTATGGATAACATTAGCTTTTTTTGCCGGAACTGTTTTTGGTGTAGTAATGATGTGTTGCTTTATTATAGCAGGTCAGGAGGAACGAAGCCTTGAAAAACTTAATACAAATAATGCCGACTACGAATAAAAAGTATGTCGGCTATTTTTATGGAGGTAAACATTATGGATTGGAGAAAAAACGCAGGATACATCATAACAAACTCAATTACAATCGGAGAATCAGAAATTGTACTCGGCGTACACGAAACAAGACCTGATATGTTTGTAACTTGGGAGTGCAAAGACAAAAATGATTATTTTTGGGGACATTACTCTACAAGCTTACTTTCTGCTCAAAAGGATTTCTGTGAGCGTGCTCTTGATAAGGTACGGTTTTATGAGCAGTTCAAAAAGAAAAAACCACCGGAGCCTGAGAGGTGATGTTATGCCAAATACAAGACAACCCGATATGAGGTATAACGATAGCGGATATAACGATAATACCGCATACGAAGCCTTGAAGAATGTCCAAAAGGAAGAACGCAGACAACTTATTTTCGAGCTTAAAGAACTTGCTAAAAGTCACGGATATAAGATTGTAAGTACGATTGAATTAAAGGCATTGGATGGTGATGAAATTGAATAAATTGAATTGTCATTACTATACTCCAACGAGATGCAGAATATTAACTGAAATGCTTTGTAATAGTGGCAAATGTTCTTTTTGTAAAACAACGGAGCAAGTAAAAGCAGACTTGGAGAAATATCCTCCCTGCAATTATGCTCAAATTTATGAAGCAAGGCATAAAAACGATAAGAAATGAGGTGTCGAATATGGCGAAAGAAAAAAATAGAATGATTGACGATTATAAGGTTGTCAATTCTATGTTTGTAGGTGTAAGAGAATTTGCTTTGTGTGAAAACTTAAAAGCTCCTGACGGGAAATATTATATGGTTTGCGAAGTTCGTAATAATGGGATGTTTGAATATTACGATGATGTTTACCAAAACGAAGATTATTTGATGGCAATGAAAAATTACTTTGACCGCCTTGATAATCAGCTTGAGAAAATCGTTGACGAGTATATTAAAGAAGGTGTTCCAAAGCAACTTATAACCGCCGATATGTGCAATCAGGAAGTGTTTGGAGAAAATCTTGAAGGCAAAATTCTTGTTGTAAAACCATCAAGTTTAAGACCTGAATATAGGACTGCATCAAATCAGATTATAAGATGCACGGGTGGCAATGGTGCAAGACCGGGTGCTATCGGAAATGCTATCTTTAATTATCGTATGCTTGACGGAGAACAATCAAGATGGGAACGCTTCCACATTCTTGGAGAGCTAAAACAAGAGCATTATCCCGAATGGCTTATTGATGTGTTAGAGTGCGAAAAAGCGATGAAAAACCCTAATACTTTTCAATATGGTGAATATCATTTCTTGCCCGTTGGAAACATACCTAAAAATGAACCGATTTACAAAACATCACAGTATTTACATTCTGATAAGGATATGAAAATGTGGAGCGAAACTTATGAAGGTGTTCACGGCAAGGCAGATAAGATTTATTCACATAGTGATTTTTATAAAGCTTCAGGAAATTCAAAGTGTGATGTATTCAAATGCCTTGAAAACAGAAATCTCTATCTACCCGGCGAAAACGAGCTTTTCAAATACACGGGCAAATATAAAGAGATTGGTAAGGAAAAGAAAAAGTCGCATAAGACCTGCTAATAAAAGTCAAGCCATAAAATCAAAAAAATTAAAGAAACTTTGGATGTAAAAAATGTGGCATGA
>CAKSOW010000021.1 GCA_934479825.1 uncultured Eubacteriales bacterium | reverse complement strand
TCACAGGAGGTTTTCTTTCTCATCGGCAAAAGCCTTTTTCGAACCACTCGCTTAGCGAGTGGTTTTCATTAACCAAACAAAAAGCCGCAAGGATATCCTTGCGGCTTTTGCTGTGTCGGCGATCAATTGCGAAATCGTCAACTCATTTTCTGAACAACTACCGAAAAACGCGTATCGCTTACCGTTGCACCGTCTGCATAGGACAACGTGAAGGAAAGCGTCGTTGCATCGGGAGCAGTGAAAGCGAAAACACCGTTAATGTTGGCAAGCGTGCCGGCATCATTGATATTAAACCGTCTTGCGGCAGTAGAATTGGCTACACCGTTATAAGTCGGAATGACGCTCATGGTGTCCACAGCACTTCCGAGTCCTTCAAATGAATAAGAAACGGTATACTTTCCGGCTGGAAGCGTGATATTGGCGCCGTCAAGCGATATTCCTGTGTCGGTCTGTGCATCGGTTAATGTCAATGGTACGGATTCATTTGCCGTAACGGTTGTTGCGGAGGAGGTAAAGTAGGCATAATCGTTGGTGGCGGCTGTACCGGCAGGGCCGGTAGCACCCGTTGCACCCGTAGCACCCGTTGCACCTGTTGCGCCAGTTGCGCCGGTAGCGCCGGTCGGGCCAGTAGCGCCAACAGCACCATCAGCGCCGGCAGGACCGGTAGCGCCTGTGGCACCAGTCGGGCCTGTGGCACCAGTCGGTCCGGTGGCGCCGGTGATTACAATAGCAGGTCCGGTGGGGCCGGTAGGACCGGTTGCACCGGTAGGTCCGATCGGGCCCATCGGTCCGGTAGGTCCTTGCGGACAACGGGGAGGCGGACAAGGCGGCGGACACGGACGCGGCGGACGCGCAGCTCCGGCGTTTCCACCGCAGCCACAGGTATTTGTCCCGGCGTTGCCGTTGCAACCGCAGGTGTTCGTTCCGGCATTTCCGGCACAGCCGCACGTGTTTGTGCCAGCGTTACCGCCGCAACCGCAAGGACGGTTTGTACAGTTGCAGCCGGAATTGTTGTTTCCGTTATTTGAACAGCAGCGGCAACCGCAACCGGTTGTCTGTCCGCCCGTGCCGGTATTCGGGCAATTGGGAAGTCCGCCTACACCGAACGGCGGAAACGGCATTTGCGGCGGCATGGGGGGATAGCCGGGAGTGGGAGGAAACGGCGGGAACGGAGGACGGCCAAAGCCATTTCCGTTGTAACCATTATTTGTCATAGGACATTTCCTTTCTGTCATAGAAATCCCACAAAGGGATGGACGAAGATCTTTGACACGCATGTGACAAAGGTTTCGTCTTTACAGCATATGCTATGGGGTTCTGTTTTGACAGAAGAGAGCATATCTTATAGGGAAAGGGCGGCAAACTCACGCTTCGCGTGAAAATATGTCGGCGGCATAGCCGCCATCCATATAAAGTTTACTTTCTTTGAGGTGTTCCTATGAAATTCTCCCTTTGTATGATCGTGAAAAACGAAGAAAAAAACCTCCCCCGTTGCCTGGAAAGCGTCAAAGGCGTCTTTGACGAAATCGTCATCGCCGACACCGGCTCAACCGACCGCACGAAAATCGTCGCTCATGCTTTTACCGACAAAATCTACGATTTTCCTTGGTGCGACGATTTCGCCGCCGCCCGGAATTTCTCTTTCTCCAAAGCAACCGGCGATTATATCGCTTGGCTTGATGCCGACGATGTGCTCGACGACAAAAACCGCGCCGCGTTTATCCGGTTGAAGAATTCCCTCTCATTCGATACCGACGTCGTCATGATGAAATATACCTCCGCTTTCCATTCCGACGGTTCTCCGGCGTTCTATTATTACCGCGAACGCCTTGTCAAACGTATGGCACATTTCTCTTGGTATGGCTTTGTCCATGAAGTCATCGTACCCAAAGGCAATATCCTCTATTCCGATATTACCGTCTTTCACCTCCCCGATTCCCATAAAAGAACTTCTTCCGACCGCAATCTTTCCCTGTACGAAACTAAACTTTCTTCCGGCTTTTTATTAAACGCACGTGAAACCTATTATTATGCGCGCGAACTGTATGACCATGGAAAATATGACCTTTGCGCGCGCCGTCTGGAAGCCTTTCTCGAAATGCCGGACAGCTGGTATGCCGATAAGATCGGCGCCTGCATTCTGCTTTACCGCATTTATGCCGCAAATGACCCCCGGCGCGCCAAACAGTTCCTCTGTACCGCCCTTGGGTTTGAACGGGTCACTCCTCAGGTTCTGTGCTTACTCGGAGACGACTGTAAACGCGGCGGTTTCATAAATCAGGCCGTTTTTTGGTATAAGGCCGCCTTGGCGTGCCCGGAGGAATACCGCAAAGACGGCTTTGTCGATCCGGATTTTGAGGTATACTATCCGGCGCTGTCGTTGTGCGTGTGTTATGACGGACTCGGCGATTATCAGACAGCCGCCTACTATAATTCGCTTGCCGGGAACGTTCATCCGGCAAGCCCCGAAGTCGAATATAACAAAAAATACTTCGATTCCCTCGCTTTGTCCGAAAATAAAACGAACCAAGAGAAAGAAAAAACCGACCATTCCGACAAAAATGCCGAAAAAGAGTCTTAAAATCTGCCAAAATTCCCAAAAATACTTGCAAAATTTTCCTGTGTATAGTATAATGAGCGTACAAAATACCGAAAGGGGAACATCAAAATGTTTAATAAACTTGGCTTACAGCTCTATACGTTAAGAGATTTTTTCAAAGACGAAGAATTTACCGATCTGACCTTTAAGAAAATGGCGGATGCCGGATACACCGAAGCGCATACCGCCGGCAGTTATATCGAACCTGCCAAATTCATTGAGCTTGCCCATAAGCACGGTATCAATTTCATCGGTACGCACTATGACTACGGCAAGATCTTAAATGCGCCCGAAGAGACCATGGAACTTCATAAACTCTGGGGCACGACCAATATCGGTATCGGCGGTATGCCCGGCGAGGCGAGAAATTCGCTTGACAACTTAAAGAAGTTTATCTCGGATTTCAACCATGCGGCCGAGGGCTATGCCAAGCATGGTTTCAAGCTCACCTATCATAACCATAACTTTGAGTTTTTGCGCATTGACGGCACAAAGACGCTCATGGACTACTTATATGAGGGCTTTGACAAAGATACCGTCAGTTTCGTTCTTGATACCTGTTGGATTCATGCCGGCTGTGCAAGCCTTGACGAGTGGATGGATAAACTTGCCGGACGCATTGATATTCTCCATTTGAAAGACGTCATGCTCAAATATGACGCCGGCCACCTTTTCGGCACAATGACCGAGGTCGGCAACGGCTTTGTCGATTGGAAGAAAGTCATTGAAAAAGCGGAAAAGATCGGCGTCAAGCACTATATCGTCGAACAGGACGCAAACTTTGCCGACGGCAACGCTTTCCACAGCATCAAGACCAGTGCCGACTATTTAAAGCCTTTTATGCATTAAAAGTTTCGGATAGAAAAAGCCGGTTACAGCGATTCAGCCTGCAACCGGCTTTTTTAAAAGAAAGGTGAGAACTGTGAAAAAAAGCATTCTGATAAAAGCCCTTTGCACCCTTTTTCTTGGTATGACTCTTTCCCTTTTTGCGTCAGCCGTCAGCCGTGAAGGCTGTCTCAATGCCATCATCCGTCATTCGACCATCGATTATGAGAATGCGGACAAAACCGTATTGAATTCATTTTCCGACACAGGCGGTTTAGAGGAGCATTTTACCAAAATCGTAAGCGCCGCGCTGGAAAATGGCATTATCAACGGATATGGCGACGGCACGCTCCGGCTGGAAAACGATGTGACACGCGCGGAAATCGCGTGCATGATCTACCGCGCAAAGGACTATTTTCCTCCGTTTGCCGAAAAACTGTGTGAAAGCAACGTTTATGACGATCTTTCGGATTGGAATGCCGACGCGATCCGGTACTGCATGGAAAACGGCTATATGGTGGGCTATGGGGATGCATTCGGCGCAGAGGACCTCGTGACCGGGGATCAGCTTTCGGTCATTGTCCGCCGTCTGCGGTTCGGCTGTAATACACGGGAAAAATATTATGTCCGTCAGCTCTGCGGCACGTCTCCCATAGACCTTGACGCTATTCTCCGTTCAGCCTATGACGATGCGTTGAAAGAGAACGTGTTTCAGCCTTTTCCCGAAACGGTGATTCCCTCGAATGAGCCGGTAGAAGTCATCAAAGACCGCATGGAAACGCTGTTTGAAAAGCTCGGCAATCTCGATTACAGAAAATTGGCCGATGAGAAATACCGTGCAGATCTCGAAGCCAATTTCCGGGGAAATTTCGGTCCGGACAGCTTTATGGGCATCAATTCGGGTACTATACGTAATATCATCGAAAAGGCGATAGCCGACAAAACCGTCCGGGAAAGTATCTGCGTTTTTTCACCGGCAAACTGTCAAGAGGTAGCCATTATTCCAGGTTATATCGTTACACGGGGATACGGCTATGAATATTTTTGTGAAAAGAGCGCCGAAGACGGCACGAAGGAAGAAAAATGGTACCGTCGGACGGTGAAAGCGGAAATCGGCAAAACAGCGACTAACCTACTCTTATCGTATGTTTGCGGTGAACCGGAAGAAATCGGATAAGAGAGGGTTTATATGCAATCCAGAAAGAAGATTTTAGCGGCAGGCGAAATTATCTGGGATATCTATCCCGACAAAAAAGCAATCGGCGGCGCACCGCTCAATTTTGCGGCACATGCGGCCTTATGCGGCGCGCAAAGTGCGCTTTTGTCGGCAGTCGGCAAAGATAAACTAGGCGAAAAGGCTTGCGAGGCGTTAAAAGAGTTTGGCGTAGATACGCGGTTTGTCGGGTTTCCGACCGTCCGACCGGTTCGTGTTTGGTCGAACTTGATAAAAACGGAGTGCCGCAGTATACCATTGTTCCGGATACGGCCTATGATAATATCCGGCTGTCCGAAGAAACCAAAACGGCGATTCGGGAAGAGGCCTTTGACGCGCTGTATTTCGGCACGCTGATTCAGAGAAATGAGATTTCGCGCAAAGCGGTACGGGAAATAGCCGGAATGGAGTGTTTTCCGGAAATTTTCTGCGATGTCAATTTGCGGCGTGACTGTTATGACCGCGATTCGGTGGAATTTTGTTTAAAGACGGCGACCGTGTTGAAAGTGAGCATGGCGCGAAGAACCACTTCTTCGCGCCATGGTGGGCTATGAGCCGAAAAGCGAAAGCCTTGCGGAGATTGCCGGGGCGGTATGCAGACGGTTCGGGCAGATCAAAACAGTGATTTTAACGCTCGGAAAAGACGGCTCTTTTGCTTATTCGGCATTGGACGGCAAGGAATACAGAGAAAGTGCGTTGGGGGACAAGGTAATTTCCACGGTAGGCGCAGGGGACAGTTTTTCCGCCGCGTGGCTGACGGAGTATCTGTGCGGCAAGCCGATAGAGGTCTGCATGCAGAAAGCGGCGCGGTTAAGCGGGTTTGTTGTAGCGCACACCGACGCAGTACCGAAATACAAGTTATCGGAGATATGAAACAGGGCGGCCGAAAGGCCGCCCTGTTTGGCGAAAAGCCCGGAAAGGGGCATTTAGGAAAATTTGACTTTTCCCGAAAAGTCTGGAAAGATTGCTTTTCGGTTCTCGAAAAGCAATAAAAGAGAACGTTTTTTACGTTCCTTTTGCTTTTAGCAAAAAGAACCGAAAGGACGTTTTTCTGTTACTTTTCGCCTCTGCGAAAAGTAACCAAAAGCAGACCGAGGGTTGCGACCCTCTGGACTTCCGGGGACGGTTCAAAGCTCTATAAAGGCATGCTTTTGGTAGTGATTGAAGCAGTTCGTGTCTAAAACAGCTTTTAGGCTTTGAACCGGTGCGAAAGGGTTAGTTTTCATCAGACGCAGAATCGGGTTTTCTGGAAAATCGAAGTTGCGGTGCGTGCTTGCCGCCGCAAGCGGTTGATGAAAAGGAAAGTTGCACGTTATCTTTGTTGCAGTGGAAATGGAAAATTGTTGTTGTTTGAGCGGAGGGTTTGAAATAAATCCGTAGCCTGCCTGTGTGCAGAACGCTGAGACTTTCGTGTTTTCGTCCGAACCTTTCCGTTATCCCCAAGAACAGCTTTCTGTTCTCTCAAAAACAACTTCCCACCAAACTCACCCATTTGATGAAACACATAACCTGCTGTCCGCCCAAATCAAAGCCATTCTTTTTATAAAAACTCACAAATCCTTGAGCAGTAAAGCATGCGTCTCGCACCGGTTCAAAGCATGAAAGCTATTTTAGACATGAACCACTTCAATTTCTATAAAAGCATGCCCGGGTAGAGCTTTGAACCGCTCTCCGGGAGTCCAGAGGGCTATTTTGCAGCGGCGCTTCGCCGCAGCCCTCGGTGTACTTTTTGGTTACTTTTTCGTACAAGCGAAAAAAGTAACGTAAAAACCGTCCCTTTTATGCTTTTCGTAAAGCGAAAAGCGCTCTTTCCGGGCTTTTCCGGAAAAGAAAAGCCCTCCCAAACTGCCCCTTTTGTTACTTTTTGCCAAAGTAACGCGGCTCCCCAGCCGCCCTTTCAGGGAGGCAAACTCACGCTTCGCGTGAGAATCGGCAGGCGGCATAGCCGCCCATTAAGCGGGACGCGGCACTCCAAGCCCCGTGCATAAATCAAAGCCGACTAACGCTTCATACCGCCCGTTTGAGCCAAGTATCACATCATGAAACGCCGTCTGATCCGCGTCATACGCCGTCGCCCCTGCTAATTCATACAGCCGCGCACTCATTGCCGCACTGCTCATCCTTACCCCATTTTCCGCAAAATACCGCGCGCACATCCCGGCAAATACCGGCGCACTGATGCTGGTACCGCATATTCCGCGAAAAGCGCCGCTCTCACCGTCATACACGGCATACCCCGGATTCTGACATGCGTCAAGCGCCAGATCCGGCGTAGCACGCATGCCGGACGCCATAGGGGCAATCGGAGCAAATTTTTTCTGCCAATTCGGTATACCGGTATACAAACTTGGTCCGCCGCCGCCGTTCTCCCAGGCACTGTATGCAAAAACGCGCCCATTGGCGGTATTCCGATGAAATACTGCACCGCCCACACTGATTACCGCGTCCGAGGCAGACGGATATAAAACAGCGCCGCCCCGGTCGCCCGACGACGCAATAAACAGCTTTCCCGTCCCGGCAAGCCGGCGGCTGTAATCCGTTTCTTCGCGGAATTCCGCACTGCCGAAACTCATCGATACAATATCCGCTTTTTCTGCGGCTAAAAGGGCAGCGTTCATTAACGACGTAATCTCCGCGTCCGGCGCGAAAACACAAAGAATCCGCACGCCGCTCGCCACCGCATGAAGCCATGACACATCGGCGTTTATTTCGATCCGCCAGTTTTCAGGCGCTTTGACAGACGCGCTCTGCGCATCTGAATACAGTATCCCGACCGTTGCCTCCGGCAGACCGAAAGCACGGTTGAACGCGTTAAAATCGTTTTGCAATGAATCACTGCCAAACGCCGCCACAACAGCAACCGTCACGCCTTTTCCGGCGTTCGGATCGGGACTTAACCCATAACTCTGATACAGATCCCAGGGAGAGAGCGGCGATTCCTCGCTTTTTGCCATAAAGGACGCAAACGGACGCGCCGCCGGCACGGATAGCGGATAACGCGGATAGGTATTCTGAAAGCCACAACTCATAAGCTATACTCCATTTCATAAAAGCTTTTAATATAACTTATGATGAAAAATCCGCAAAAAAGAACATCCCGGAAAACATCTTATTTCCGGGATGAACAATTTATTTTTCAACAAGCTCAAACGAATAAATATTTGTCACATCGCTTTGCCATGCGCCGAAGAACTCGGCTATTACGCCTTTTATTGTGCCGCCAGTGGGCAAAAACAGCAAATGACGGTCGTTTTCCGCAGATTCGTAAAGAACTTTTTGCGTGCCGTCTGCCATAAATGCCGTTACTTTTAGTTTTTTGGCAAGATTTGCCGGCATTTTGAGCGGTTTAAACGCAAGCGGCATATTACTGCGCATGGAATAGCGCCGTAATTCCAGATTATCGCTGACCGACTCGCGCGAATAGTCCGGGTCGAGAATCAGGCGAACCACACCGTTTGCCGGTCTTTCAAAAGTAAAGCTTATGCTTTCGCCGTTCCCTCGTGAAATGTAATTGACCGAATCGTTTTCATCCGGCCGTTCTTCGCCATTGAATAAGATCCGGCGTTCCTCGTCCGAAAGATCGGTCTTCGCATTCTGCATACAGGAATCGACCGTGCGTGTCAAGCCCGGCAGCCAACAGCCGTCATACAAAATCTCCGCTTGCAGTTCTTTTAAGTGCGCTTCATACACATCGTTCGGCTTGCATGCATATTTGTTGCATAAAGCCGCCGCGTTGCCGACCGCCTGGCCAATCAGCGCGCAAGTGGCCATGACGCGCGTAGCCGAAAGCGCGGCATGCGTAGCGCTGATATTCCGTCCGGCAAAGAACAGATTTTTTATATTGGCTGAATACATGCTCCGATAGGGGATACCAAACGGACTGGGCGCCGGATGGAATATAGTCGGTTCGCCGGTGTGCCGGAATCCTGCCGGGTTGTGGTCATCCATTGTCCATCCGCCATAGGCGGCGATATCTTCAAACTTTCCGCCGGCCTCCACATCGTGTTGGTCTAACACATGCGCACCGATATAGCGGCGGCTTTCACGCTTGCCCGGCAAAAAGCCGATCCATTCGAGTTCCCAGTTATCCGCATCGTGATCGCCGTGATTTTTAATATGATCCCAAACGCCGAGTGCCACTTTTAACAGTTCTTCCCGCAGTTTTTCAGTGTCGCCGATACTGTCGTCTTCGCCGCCAAGCTCCAACCACCAGAAATTGTTATATTTGTCTTTCATGGAATGGGTGCGGTGGGGAAGTGCGTCATCCGTTTCATAAGTATATGCCCATTCCGGCTTGACAAACGGCACTTTTTCGGAATGTTCGCGTGCCTGAATCAGACAAGACATGCCCATTGTGCGCAGATCCGCCTGTTCCGGGGCGATACTTTCCCCATATTCCGCGCGCGCTTCGCGGCCTTTCGTCCATTTTGCACCCACGAGCGGTGCAAGCACGCTGTCGCCCGAACAATCGGCAAAAACATCCGCATGAATCGTGTGAAACGTGTAGGTCGTAAGCTGCCAGCAGATAATCGTCTGGATTTCACCGTTTTCCGTTTCCGCGTCAAGGCAGGTTGTGTTGAGCATCAGCGTCAGATTCGGTTCACGAAGCGCCGCACCGTACATCACACTATCCCAAATAGAAAAATTCAGATAGGGATTAACGTGCAGGTTCTCCAAATCCAGTTCGCTGACAATACCCGATTCCATATGGTTTTTACCGTGTGCGCCGCGCACCCACATGCGAATTTCGCTTGACGCATTGCCGCCGAGCATCGGCCGATCCTGAACCAAAATGGTTTTTGTGCCTTTGCGCGCCGCGGCAATGGCCGCCGAAAGGCCGGCAAGACCGCCTCCGATAACGCAAAATTCGGCTTCATGGTAGATTGTTTCACGTGAAACATTGGTTTTCATAGCAGATCTCTCCTTTTGATTTGCAAGACTCTCTATATATCCGGCTGTGCCGGGGCTGCCTTTTTTTGCAAAAGGCTTGGAGAGAGTGCTTTTCGGTTCTCGAAAAGCAAGTAAGAGCGTTTTTTATGTTACTTTTCGCTTCTGCGAAAAGTAACCAAAAGCAGACGGGGCTCCGCCCTGCGACCTCTCGGTTCAAAATTCCGAGCGATGAAATTACTTACTAAAACGCAAGCTGTGTGCCTATCAAGAATTTTTAGCAAAAATCGTAGTCTTGTGCCATACAGCTCGGAGTATTTTGAACCGGTGCGAAGGGGGTAGCTTTACTGCGTAAGGATTTGAAGGTATTTATAAAAAGGCAAGCCCTGATTTGGGCGGACAGCAGGTTATGTGTTTCATGAAATGGGAAAGTTTGGTGGGAGATTGTTTTTGAGAGAACAGAAAGTTAATTACCGGAAAACAGATAGTTTCGGATGAAAATGCGAAATTCCAGCTTTTTTGCACATAGGCAAGCTACAAATTTACTCAAAATTTCTATCGGTTCACATCAATTTCCCCATTTTCACCGCACCAATATAACGTGCAGTTTCCCTTTTAAACAACTGCTTGCGGCGGCAAGCCCCAGCACTAACCGACCAAAGTCAAAATCTGGATATTTAGCGATAGTCTCCTTGAAACATGGTCGTCTTGTTCGCGTCCGCTCACAATACTCCCTGTTTCGGCGGTCTCCGACACGTCAAAACTTGCCACCGGCAACTTTTGACGCGTCCGAGCATTTGCTGTACAGCCTCCCTTTCGCACCGGTTCAAAGCCTGAAAGCTGTTTCAGACACGGAAAGCTATAATTTCTATAAAAAGTACGCCTGTGTAGAGCTTTGAACCGAGGTCGCAGGACGAAGTCCCGCGTGCTTTTTGGTTACTTTTTGCACGCCACAAAAAGTAACATAAAAAAGTCCTTTTATGCTTTTCGTGAAACGAAAAGCGCTCTTTCCATGCCTTTCCGAAAAAGAAACGCATGCCCCTTTTGTTACTTTTTGCAAAAGTAGCAACGGCTCCCAGCCGCCCCTCATGGGGCGGCAAACTCACGCGCTGCGTGGAGTGCAGGAAGAGCCGCCCTCTTTTTTATGCATACGGTAACGTGCCCGTCATATACGGCAACGGATCCACCTTGACGCCGTCTTTGATAATCTCAAAATGGACATGTACACCGGTTACTTTGCCGGTCGCACCCAATGTCCCGATCGGGAACCCTTGGCCGACCAAATCGCCTTGCTCAACCGTGATGCTGTCGCAGTGCGCATACCGCGTTACAATATCCTCATTGTGTCGGATCAGACAGTATTTTCCATACGATTTGTTCTCACCGACTTCTATGACTTCGCCGCCATCAGCCGCTACAACCGTATCTCCGCGCTTGCCGTAAATATCGAGTCCCTGGTGGAAGCTGTTCGAGCCGAATATGACACGCCAGCCGAATGTGCTTGTAATCTTGCCTTGATACGGATAAATATATGTTCCAGTCGGAATCAACGCCTTTTCTTCGTCGGTCAGTTCTTTCGTTCCGGCACGCACAATTTTCGGCACAGCCTGCTTCAAGATCTCCTCGCCGGAAATTTCGCGTTTGACCAGCTTGCCGCCCTGATAAAACGACTTGTAGTAAATGATCTTTTCGCCGTCTGTTCCGTTCTGCACTAACCGGCGCATGCCCTGCGGCCAGCTGTCCTCATCGATCGTCTGTACTTCAAACGGCACTGTTACACGTTCGCTTTCGTCCTTGACCACTGAAAGATCTACCGAAACGGTTTCCATAGGCGCCGCCATGTTGTAGACAGCCGTCGAAGCGGTTCTTGCCCGTGCCGTCGTTCCCAAACTTGCATAGTTGAGCTTTAACGAATACGTAAACGCCGCCGTAGAAACGCCGCCGTCAAAATCCGACCATTTGATAAAATGCAGATTGTTCTTTAAAAACGCCGCATCTTCATCCGAAAGGGAAGAGGAGAGCGAAAAGAGCTTTCTGACCTCCGTGCGGCTCAAAAAATAAGATTCCGGATACCGGTCAGAAATGAGCGTTATGTTGTTGCTGTAAATAAAACGGTCAACTTCATCCTCCGATACATCGTATAAGGCCTTGTAGCTCTGCTCTTGCAGGCGGATATAGTCCGCAATCGCGTCATAGAACCATTTTTCGACCGGCGCCACTGCCGCAAGCTTGCCGTCGATGTATAACCCATACCCGTCGTCGGTGTAGTGCGCCATGTAGGTATCAAAAATCGATGTATCGCCGGCCATGATCTTATCCTTTTCACGGTATTCGTCCGGCACAAAGCTGATATCGCATTCCAACACTACCGGCGAACCGTAGCGCGATGAAAGGTCGGATTCATATTGCCGTTTGGTGTCCAAGATCTCGCCGACATTCAAAGTATTTCCCACATATTCGCCGTCAATATATACGCCTACGGCGCAATTCACGCGCGAAGCGCTTGCAATGTGGATCGCGGTGATCGCCATGAACGCCGCCGCGCCTACCGGCAATGCCGCTTTCAAAACCACACGGCCGAATGCGCGCATGGCACGCATGGAATTGTCCATGCTGTGGGGGATATGGGCTAATTTTTTGAAAAAAGCCCCGACGGAACGCGCCGCCTTTTTCACACCGTGCGTGATATGTGCACAACCGTTCAAGGCCCAAAGCCCGGCCGACCAAATGTCACTCTTGTGCAGTTTTCGTTTGTCGCCCGACCAGCCCTTCGGATGTTGATAGATATTTTTGAATTCCTCCCGCACAACCGACGGCGCTTTTTCATACCGATTATGGCAGGCCAAGTACAGCGCGTTGTATAAGCTTTCATGCTTGGACATGCCGTCTTTGCGGAATAATCGGTACATTTTTCCGATAGAAGTACCGGCAAGAATTGTTTCACGTGAAACGGACGTGTCTTTTTTAAGAACATTTGTTTCTTTTTCGCCTTTATCCGGCTTTTCGGATACTTGTTCTGCCGATTCTGTTTCTGTATCGGTTTTTGCAGCCGCATTTAAATCAATCGGGTCAAATTCTGTATTTTTCATGCTGTTTCTCTCCTTTCCCGGAGATTTTGGAGATGACAAGATACCGCTTTTCCAACAGCGATATCTATAAAAATAGCTCAAAGATAAAAGTATTATACACCAAAAGTCAAAAAAAATCAAGTCCTGCGGTCATTTTTCGACAAAACAGCAGGAAACGTTCACTTATTCGTCAGTTTTCGACGGGAAACTCGTTTATTCTTGCAGAAGTTTTTCCAAAAAACATGCGGAAAACCTTGACGTGTCCCCCTAACCTGTGCTATTATATAAAAAAGCATCCGGCAAGGCAACTGCCAAAACTTATATAATAAAATAAAAGGTAAGAAAAAATGAAACTGACATTTTTAGGCACCAGCCACGGGCATCCCGAACTTCGCCGCTACTGCACTTCTGTATATATTGAACACAACGGATACGGCTTTGTTGTGGATGTGGGCGCTCCGGTGGAATATCTTTTCAAAAACCGCGGCATTGAGACCGAGAAGGTCAAAGCGTATTTTTTGACGCATATGCATTCCGACCATGTCGATACGCTCGGTTCAGTCGCAAAAAGCTATCTCGGCTACCACAAGACCGGCGACGCGGACGTCTTTTTCCCGGAAGAAAGTGCGATTGCTCCTTTCTGCGCCTGGATGAAAGCGGTGCATATGCCTTTGGAGGAAAACAACGAGCGTTTTCGCTTGCACACGGTCAAAGCCGGCGTTATTTATGAAAACTACGGACTTCGCGTGACGGCTATCCGCACCGAGCACATTGCGCCCGACGTTCCCAGTTTTGCCTATTTATTGGAAACCGACGACGGCAAACGGGTTCTCTTTACCGGGGATCTTTCCTACGATTTCCACGATTTTCCGAAAATTGCGTTTGAGACCGAAAAGCCGTTTGATCTAATTGTATCGGAGTTGACGCATCTTTCGGCAGACAAGGCAAAAAACGTACTCGTGAACGCCAAAACGCGTCTTATGATCTTCTCCCATGTCACACCTGACCATAATCTTGTGCTTTTAGAACGTGAAAAAATTCGTTTTCCGTTTGTCCATATTGTCGCTTGCGACGGATTTGAATATTTTGTGGTCTGATTAAACCGGAGCCACCTATGCATGGAATCAAAGAAAAGAGGGAACAGCTATGTTTACGGATAAGAATCAAAAAGCAAAAGAAGCGCTTGTCGTAGTCGATTATCAGGTCGATTTTGTATGCGGTGCGCTCGGTTTTAAGGGTGCGGAAGCACTCGACGACGGCATTTGTGCCGAAATCGAACGTGTACGCAGTATCGGCGGCGATATTCTTTTTACCTATGACACACACGCCGAAACGGCCGAAGAATATTTGCAGAGCGCCGAGGGGAAGGCTCTCCCCGTGCCGCACTGTCTGCGCGGTTCGGCAGGGCATGCGCTGTACGGGAAAACCGCTTCCTGCATACAGCCGCAGGACACGCGCGTGTTCAAACCGACTTTCGGTTCGGCCGCACTTGCGGACATTTTGAAGAAACGCGGCTACACCAAGATCACGCTTGTAGGGCTTGTCAGCCACATTTGTGTGATCTCCAATGCAATTCTCGCGAAAACGTTCTGTCCGGATGCCGAAGTGTGCGTCATTTCCGGCCTTACCGCGGCGGCCGACCGGAATCTGCACAAAGCGGCACTTGATGTAATGCGTTCGGTGCAGATAAACGTGATATAAAAATGAGATATTCCAAAACAAAAAAAGAAAGGAGTTACATTGCATGACCCAACAGAATTATACGCTTTTATGCGATTTTTACGAGCTTACCATGGGCGGCGGCTACTTCAAGAACGGCTATGCCGACCGCATTACCTATTTTGACGTCTTTTTCCGCCGCGTGCCGGACAACGGCGGCTTTGCCATTTGCGCCGGTCTGGAACAGATTGTCGAGTATATCAACAATCTGCATTTTGACCCGGAAGATATCGAATTTCTGCGGAGCAAGAACCTGTTTGATGAAGATTTTCTTGCTTATCTTTCCAAACTCCGTTTCACCGGCGACATTTATGCCGTTCCCGAGGGAACGCCGATTTTTCCGGGTGAACCGCTTTTAACGGTTCGTGCGCCGGCTGTCCAGGCACAGCTAATTGAAACCTATGTCCTTTTGGAACTCAATCACCAATCGCTTATCGCCACCAAGACCAACCGTATCGTCCGTGCCGCCAAAGACAGACCGGTATTGGAATTCGGTTCACGGCGCGCGCACGGCGCATCGGCGGCTGTCGTCGGTGCCAGAGCCGCCTATATCGGCGGTTGTGCCGGAACAGCCTGCACGTTGACGGATCGGATTTACGGCGTTCCGGCCGGCGGAACGATGGCGCACTCCTGGGTTCAGATGTACGACACGGAATATGACGCATTTGTCGCATACTGCAAAATGTATCCGCATGGGGCAGTGCTGCTTGTTGACACATATAACACATTGGAAAGCGGTATTCCGAACGCGATCCGGGCGTTCAAAGAAGTACTTGTGCCGCAGGGAATCGACGATTTCGGGATCCGGCTCGATTCGGGCGATATTGCTTATCTTACCAAAAGAGCGCGCAAGATGTTAGACGATGCCGGATTAACGACAGCCAAGATCGTGGTTTCCAATGCGTTGGACGAATATCTGATTTCGGATCTACTGTTACAGGGTGCCTGCATTAACACTTTCGGCGTAGGCGAACGGTTGATAACAGCCAAAAGCGACCCGGTTTTCGGCGCGGTCTACAAGCTTGCGGCGCTGGAAAATGAAAAGGGAGAAATCATTCCGAAGATCAAGTTAAGCGAAAATACTTCTAAGATCACGACGCCGCATTTCAAGAAAGTGTACCGTTATTACGACAGAGAGACCGGAAAAGCGATTGCGGACGAATTATGCGTACACGATGAAGTGGTGGACGACACCAAGGAACACACGATATTTGATCCGGCTGAGACCTGGAAAGTCAAAAAATTGGAGAATTTTACGGCACGGGAGTTGCTTGTTCCTATCTTCAAGGAGGGAAAGCAGGTATACACCTGTCCGTCGCCGAAAGAGATCAAAGATTACTGCAAAGCGCAGATCGACACGCTTTGGGATGAAGTGACGCGTTTTGAGAATCCGCACAACTATTATGTGGATCTTTCGGAAAAGCTGTGGAACATCAAGATGAATTTGATCAAAAAACCGCAATAAAAGCGGCGTGCCGCCTGCCGATTCTCACGCGAAAACGTGAGTTTGCCGCCCCGTGAGGGGCGGCTGGGGAGCCTTTGTTACTTTTGCGAAAAGTAACAAAAGGGGCTATTTGGGAGGGCTTTTCTTTTCCGGAAAAGCCCGGAAAGAGCGCTTTTCGTTTCACGAAAAGCATAAAAGGGACGGTTTTAATGCTACTTTTTGCGGCGTGCCCCAAGGACCAAAAATCCCCAAGGACGTTTTTACGTTACTTTTCGCCTCTGCGAAAAGTAACCAAAAGCAGACCGAGGGCCTCGGCCCTCTGGACTCCCGGGGAACGGTTCAAAGCTCTACACAGGCGTACTTTTTATAGAAATTGTAGCTTTCCGTGTCTAAAACTGCTTTCAGGCTTTGAACCGGTGCGAAAGGGGAGCTATGGTACAGACGCAGAATCGGATTTTGCGAAAAATCGAAGTTGCAGTGCGGGCTTGATACCGCAAGCAGTTGATTAAAAGAAAAACTGCACGTTATCTTTGTTACGGTGGAAAAGAGAAACTGATGTGAGCCGGTGGAAAAATTAGAGTAAATACATGGCTTGGTAATGATATCAAAGAAGTGTAAACTAATAAAAACTTCCTGTTCTCTCAAAAACAAATTTCCACCAAACTCTCCCATTTTATAAAATACATAACCTACTGTACACCCAAATCAAACTTTGCCTTTTTATAAAAAATCGCAAATCCTTACGCAGTTAAAACACCCTCTCGCACCGGTTCAAAATACTCCGAGCTATATGGCACAAGGTTACAATTTTTGCTAAAATATCCTGATAGCACATAATTTGCGACTTAGCAAGTAATCCACCGCTCGGAATTTTGAACCGAGGTCGCAGGGCAGAGCCCCGGCTGCTTTTGGTTACTTTTCGCAGAGGCGAAAAGTAACAGAAAAACGTCCTTTATGTTCTTTTTGCTTTTAGCAAAAAGAACATAAAAAAACTCTCTTTTCTTGCTTTCCGCGAACCGAAAAGCACTCGTTTGGGAACTTTTCTGGAAAAGAAAAGTCCCCCCCGAGAGCCTCTTTCGAGGCTCCCCCCAATAAGGCGGCTCCCCAGCCGCCGCTTTTTGCTACTTTTCGATTCCGAAAAGTAGCAAAAATAACATCTAAGCCGGAGGCTTCATAATGGCTAAAACCTATACCCCTAAACCAGCCGATGTCCATGCCGCAAATCTGTCCGTCTTAAAAGACCGCTTGAAATCCGGAAATCTCTCCGGCGCCTACCTCTTTTACGGCGATGAAGAATATACCAAAAACTTCTATTATAATGAATTTCTTAAATTCTGCGGCAACCGCCAATTAAACGTCCGGACATTCTTCGACAGCGATTTTTCCTTGCCCGATTTTATCAATGCCTGCCAGACAAGCGCCTCCGCGGCTATGAGCTTGTTCGATACCGCACCGCAAGATGAGAATCCCGAATCAAATGTGTTCCGGCTCGTCCGCCTTGCCTCCGTGTCCTTCGATAAACTTTCCAAAACCGATGAAAAATACTTTCTTTCTCAAATCGAAGACCCCGACGACGGTGTTATTATCGTCTTTTATCTCTATGCCGGCGAAAACGAAAAAATCGCCAAAGGCCTTTATAAAAAGATTGCCGATGCCGCTCTGACCATCAATTTCCGGCATGAAGCAAACGGCAGTAATATGCTTCTTTCCTGGATCCTGCGGCACTTTTCCAAGGCAGGCGTCAACGCCGACCGTCATATCATTTCCTATTTCAACAATTATGTCGGAAACGATATGACTACCTTAAAAAATGAAATCGATAACTGTATCGAGTACCTCCGGTATGAGGGACGTGATACGCTTACCGAAGAGGATATCCGGTTTATCTGTAAACAAAGCGTTTCCGCACAGATTTTTGATATTTCCTCCCAAGCGCTCGCCGGAAATTATACGGCTGCCATGTCTGCCTATAAAGTCTTCCGGCTGTCGGGGGAAAAAGAATTGATCGTATTCGGAACGCTTGCCAAGGCTGTATCCGATCTTTGCACGGTGGATAAGCTTTCCGAATCGGGAATGCCGCTTGCGGAAATCGTGAAAACGACCGGTTTACGCGATTTTGTTGTGCGTAATTATCAGAATCTGATTGCCAAGCGCAAAAAAGACGGCGGTATCTCTTATCCGGCCTATGCTTCGGAAGTAATCTTAAAATATGATACGCTTCTCAAAAGCAGCCGTACCGACGGGTATGAATTATTGGAAGAGCTGATTTTCAAGCTTGCCGCCGGAAACCGAATTTGAAAGAAAAGGAGACTAACATGTCAGAATTGAATGTACGCAAAATTACGCAGAACGATAAGGAAGAATTCTTGCGCATGAGCCATGAATTCTATCGCTCGGACGCAGTTTTGCACGAAATAGAGGAAAAATGTCACTTAAACGCCTTTGACGAGATGATGAGAAGTGATACATATTTAATGGGGTATCTTCTGGAATGTAACGGACAAACAGCCGGTTATGCGGTTTTAAACAAGATGTTTATGCGTGAAGTCGGCGGCGTGGTAGTCTGGACGGAGGAATTATATATTTTACCGGAATACCAGGGAAAAGGGTTAGGAAGCGCGTTTTTCAAGTGGTTAGAGGAAAATGTGCCGGCCGCGCGGTACCGTTTGGAGGCAGAGCCGGACAACATACGTGCCATGGCTTTATACAAGCGTTTAGGCTATGAAGTATTACCTTATGTGCAGATGATAAAGGAGCAGCGATGAATCGCTGCTCCTTTCCGTCCCTGCCGGGACTGCCGGTGAGCCGTTGTTACTTTTAGGAAAAGTAACAAAAGGGGCAGTTTGGGAGGGCTTTTCTTTTCCGGAAAAGCCCGGAAAGAGCGCTTTTCGCTTTACGAAAAGCATAAAAGGGACGGTTTTTACATTACTTTTTCGCTTGTACGAAAAAGTAACCAAAAAGTACACCGAGGGCGGCGAAGCGCCGCTGCAAAATAGCGGCCCTCTGGACTCCCGGGGTGCGGTTCAAAGCTCTACACGGGCATGCTTTTATAGAAATTGAAGTGGTTCGTGTCTCAAATAGCTTTCATGCTTTGAACCGGTGCGAGACGCATGCTTTACTGCGCAAGGATTTGTGGGTGTTCATAAAAAGGCGAAGTTTGATTTGGGTGGACAGTAGGTTATGTGTTTCGGAAAATGGGTAAGTTTGGTGGGAATTTGTTTTTGAGAGGACATAAAGCTATTTTTGAGGAACAAAAAAGTTTTGCGAGAGAAATGCAAAAAATTCCAATTTCTGCACACAATAATATTTTGGATAAATCTCAAAGTTTGTATCAGCTCACATCATTTTTTGTGTCATGCCAAGCCATGATTTTGCTCTAAGCTTTCTCCCGAACCCACACCAATTCCCATACCCGCCGCAACAAAGATAACGTGCACTTTCCCATTTTATCAACTGCTTGCGGCGGCAAGCACGCACCGCAACTTCGATTTTCCAGAAAACCCGATTCTGCGTCTGTACCATAACTACCCTTTCGCACCGGTTCAAAGCCTAAAAGCTGTTTTAGACACGAATTGCTTCAATCACTACCAAAAGCATGCCTTTATAGAGCTTTGAACCGTCCCCGGGAGTCCAGAGGGTCGCAACCCTTGGCGTGTTTTTGGTTACTTTTTGCACGCTGCAAAAAGTAACAGAAAAAACGTCCCTTTCTTTACTTTTCGAGAAACGAAAAGTACCTATATCGTCCCTTAGGGAAATTTTCTGAAAAAGGAAAATTTCCCTAAGAGCCCCTTTCCGGGCTTTTCCGGAAAAGAAAAGCCCCTCTCCCAGACTTTACAGATATTTTTGAATTGCTTATTGAAAAATGCAATAATCTGTGTTACAATATTATAATAGGTAAAATGGCTTGTCTTGCAGGCAATTTTACCTCCTTATTTTGTTCCTTTCAGAAAGGAATCTTCTATGTTAAAATCTAATTTTTCAAGATACCTCGTTACTTTCGCCTTGCTTATCTTTCTGTCTTTCTCGGCTATTACCGCAATCACTTCTTATATCATGATCGAGTACGCCAGAAACAATAAAATTTTCCTTACCAATAAGCTTTCCGAAGCTGTCTTTGAAGAAATCGATAAAGGTCTTACCGAATATAACGGCTCTTTTTCTTCTGCTGTTCTGGATTTTAGAAATAGAATTACTTATTTTGATCGCTTCGCTGAAACATTGGATTCCTATGTCTTTATTACCGATAAAAAAGGTATGGTCCTCTACGCCAGCGGTCCTCATAACGAAAACCTGCATTCTTCACCGCGTATCCCCTCAAAAACCGTAAAATCCTTTTATTCCCATCCCGGTGAGATCCGCTATAATAACCTCGGCGGCTTTTTGTCCCAAAAATATTTCAATACCGCTTTTTTAATCAAAAATCCAAGTTTGCCCGATACTGCTGACCCTATCGGCGTTCTCTTTATCAGTACACCGTCTACCGGCATTAACGATTCCGTCGGCCATATGATTTTTGTTATTATACTTGCCCTTATCTGGGTATTCGCCGCCGCTTTTACTGCTCTTTATTTTATCGGCGAACGGCTCAATAAACCGATTCTCCTGTTGCAACAAAAACTCGAAACTTTTGCAAAAGGCGATTTTACCGTCCGTATGCCGCAGACCGGCGTTACCGAAATCGACCGCATTGCCGTTTCTTTTAATGATATGGCATCCTCGCTCGAAAAAATTGAGAATTCACGCCGCACGTTCCTCTGCAATATCTCTCATGACCTGCGCACTCCTATGACCGGAATCCAAGGTTTTGTTGAAGCGATTTTAGACGGTACGATCAAGCCGGAAAATCAAAAATATTATCTTTCGGTTATCTCTAAGGAAATCAAACGCTTATCCCGGATGGTCAATGAATTATTGGATGTTTCCCGTGTGGAATCCGGAACTTTGCGTCTTAATAAATCCGTATTCGATATCTGTGAAATGACAAGATTAATCGTTATTTCGGTTGAAGAACGCTTGCTTTCCAAAAATATCGAATTCAACCTCAAAGCCGATAATTACCGCTCATTTGTCTATGCCGATAAGGATTCCATTTATCAGGTTATGTATAATTTAATCGATAACGCCGTGAAATTCACTCCCGAAGGCGGACATTTGTATGTTACAGTCAAGCAGAACTTTGATGAAAACAATGAACCGGAAAATAAAGAGAATCGCAAATACCATATTTCTGTTTATAATACCGGTGTCGGACTTTCGGAAGAAGCCAAAGAAAAAGTATTCGACCGCTTTTTCAAAACCGATATGTCGCGCGGCAAAGATCGCGGCGTAGGACTTGGGTTATTTATCGCCAAGACCGTTATTGATCTGCATGATGAAAAAATTTCGGTCAACAGCGTGGAAAACGAATACTGTGAGTTTGAATTCATGCTTCCGTATGCTGACAAACCGAATATTACCGATTCCGATGAATTGCCCAAACCGCCGCCTAATGTTGCGCCGTTCGGAAATGGGCAAAATCAGGACAAGAAACCGGAATCGGATTCCAAAAAATGATTACTGATTTTTATATAAAGGAATGATTTACTTTGTCCGAAACGGCAAATTCTTTTATACCACCGCTTGAAAATTTAGCGTCCCAATTTCGCAAACTGCCGGGCGTAGGACGAAAATCTTCCTACCGGCTTGCCTTTGCCGTCCTTGATTTTTCGGAAAAGGATGCCAAGGAATTTTCCGACGCTATTTTGTCGGCCAAGCAAAAAATAACGCGCTGTAAAATCTGTCAGAATATCTCGGATTCGGACATTTGTCCGATCTGTGCCGACCGCAAGCGGAATGCACGTCAGATCTGTGTAGTAGAGGATCCGCGTGATGTAGCGGCCATTGCAAAGCTTGGGGAATATGAGGGAGTTTTTCATGTATTAGGCGGCTTGATTTCGCCGCTTGAAGGAAAAACACCGGACAAATTGACAATCAAGGAGCTCTTAGGGCGCATCAATGAATTACTGGCGGACACTTCAAAGGAAGTGCCGGAAGTGATACTTGCAACCAATCCGAGTGTTGAGGGAGACGCGACGGCGATGTATCTTGCGCGGCTTATTAAACCGCTTGGAGCAAAGGTCACGCGGCTTGCCTATGGGATTCCGGTAGGGGGCGACCTTGAATATGCCGATGATGTGACGCTGTCACGGGCCATATCCGGCAGAAACGAAGTTTTATAATGAGTTTTCCGGAGAGCCCGGAAAGAGTGCTTTTCGTTTCGCGAAAAGCATATAAGAGACGTTTTAATGTTACTTTTTCGCTTGTACGAAAAAGTAACCAAAAAGTACCCCAGAGGGCGGCGAAGCGCCGCTGCAAAATAGCGCCCTCTGGACTCCGGAGAGCGGTTCAAAATTCCGAGCGGTGAATTTTTTGATTAGGCCGCAAGCCTTGTGCTATCAAGAAATCTTTATGGAAAATCGCCGTTTTGTGCCATACAGCTCGGAGTATTTTGAACCAGTGCGAAAAGGTTATTTTACTGCGCAAGGATTTGCAGGGATTTATAAAAAGGCTGATTTTGATTTGGGTGGACAGTAGGTTATGTGTTTCATAAAATGGGAAAGTTTGGTGGGAGGTTGTGTTTGAGAGGACAGAAAGTATTTCTTTCGGAAAACGGATAGTTTCAGACAGAATTGCCAAAATTTCAAGTTTTCTCATACAAACAAGCCGTGTTTTTACTCCAAACTTTCCACTCAACCCACCCTAACTTTTCTTTTCCACCACAACAAAGATAACGTGCAGTTTTCCTTTTAGCCAAGTGCTTGCGGCGGCAAGCACCAGCACTAACCGACCTAAATCAAAATCCAGATATTTGGCGATAGTCTCCTTGAAACATGGTCGTCTTGTTCGCGTCCGCTCACAATACTCCCTGTTTCGGCGGTCTCCGACACGCCAAAACTTGCCACCGGCAACTTTTGACGCGTCCGAGCGTCAGCACTACATTTCCGGCTTGCACCGGTTCAAAACATAGCCGTGCGTGTTTGCGGCACTAATAAGTTTTCGCAAAAAATCTTAATACGCTGAATCATTCAAATTTCACCTAAAACATCACCGCACGGGTTTTGAACCGTTCCCCGGGAGTCCAGAGGGCCGCAGCCCTTGGTCTGCTTTTTGGTTCTTTTTGCAGAAGCAAAAAGAACGTAAAAATCGTCTCTTTTGGTTACTTTCGTAAAAGTAACAGCAGCTCCCCGGCAGCCCCTGCCGGGACTGCCACTCACGCTGCGCGTGAGGATAGGCAGGCGGTAAAACCGCCTGCTTTGAAACGGAGGTGTCCCCATGGATCAAAATGCGGAAATCCTTAAAAAAATCCGCTTGCAAAAAAGAAAAAAACTCGCCTTTCTGCGCTTGAAAATCAATACCGCTTTTCTTTTCGGTATCTTCTTTCTGATACTTATTTTCGGCATCCTTTTCTTTGTCTTGCCAAAAAAGGAAATCTCCGAAACTGAACAAAGAAAACTTGCTTCTTTCCCGAAATTTTCCCTTTCTTCTCTGTGGGACGGCACTTTTACATCAGAACTCAATATCTATTATTCCGATAATTTCGTCTTGCGCGATAAACTCGTCAAAGCCAAATTTGCCATAGAAGACCATAAAGGCCTTCGGCTCGACGATGTCCGCATCTATGGCTCGGATACCGGCGAAAATGCCGCAAATGCTTCTAAAACAACCGATGTAAACACTAAAACATGCGTCGATAACTTATCTGCGTTTAAGTCCGTTTCAAAAACCGAACCCAATGCGCCGATAGCCGCAATTGATCTTGAAAATCCTTATTATTCCGACCCGAACAAGCATTTTGATTTCAATAAAGCTGATCTTGACGACCGCTTTTCCGACTATATCAATATGGAAAAAAACCAGCTTGACGGCGAACAGCGCGGCAATCTCTTTGTCGTTGGCGATACCGCTCTTGAAATTTTCTATGGCAATGAACAGGTCTCCAAAGACTATGCCGCCGTTTTAAATGCTTATTCCGACGCTTTGGGCGATAATGTTACCATTTATGATATGATTGTGCCCAATCATTTTGAATATGGGCTTCCGAGTAAATATAAGGGCAAGATCGGACGGGAAGAAAAGCCGTTTTTGGACTTGGTCAAAGATAACTTAAACAGAAATATCGTTTTTGTTGATATTTATGATACGTTAAAGCAGTATTATAATAAAGGTGAATATCTGTATTTCCGCACAGACCATCATTGGACAGGTCTCGGCGCATACCGCGCCTATGAAAAATTCTGCGAATATGCTGGTTTTACAGCCGTTCCGCTTGATTCTTATGAAAAACGTACTTCAACCGGCTTTTTGGGTACTCTTTATAACAGTTCTCTCGACAAAAATTTAGCCGCAAATCCCGATACGGTCGAATACTATGTCACCGACCTTCCCTATGAGCAAACCAACCTGAAAAAGGATGGTACAAGCTATAAAGGCCGCTTGATCAGCGAATATTCGGACGGCCGCACCAACGGATATCTAACGTTCATGGGCGGCGACATACCGCTTGCGACCATAAAAACGGAAAACACTTCCGGCCGGAGCATCATCGTATTCAAGGAATCCTACGGAAACGCCTTTATTCCGTTTTTAGTACCGCATTATGATACGATCTATGTAGCAGACATACGGTCATTCCCGTACAATGCGATAGATTTTATCAAAAACAACGGAATCGGGGAAGTGCTTTTCCTAAACAATATCATGACTTCCAACACATCCGCAAGGGTAGCGAACATTTTAGAGCTGATGCGCAAGTAAAGTTATCCACAGACATAACAATCCGTCTTTAACAGGGTGTGGAAAAATCAAGGAATCTTTTTCCACAAGCCTTCCACACTCTTTCCACAGATTTCCAACACCTTTTAGCGGCGCAAAAGCGCGCCGCAAGGCGCTTTGCGGACTTTTCCACAGTTTCAACGCCCCCTACTACTACTATACTCTTATAATAAAGATAAATGTATAGGATTATATCACCGAAAAGGGGATTTTTTGCAAAAGAAACAAAGCGGCGGCTATGCCGCCGACATCTTCTCACGCGCAGCGTGAGCGGCAGACCCGGTAGGGGCTGCCGGTGAGCCGCTGTTACTTTTACAAAAGTAACCAAAGAGGCACTTTGGGAATGCCTTTGTTTTTCGGAAAACCTAGAAAGAGTGCTTTTCGGTTCTCGAAAAGTAAACAAAAGAAACGTTTTATGTTCTTTTTGCTTCTGCAAAAAGAACCAAAAGGGCGTTTTTCTGTTACTTTTCGCCTCTGCGAAAAGTAACCAAAAGCAGACCGAGGGCTGCGGTCCTCTGGACTCCCGGGGAACGGTTCAAAGCTCTACACAGGCATGCTTTTTTATAGAAATTGCAGTTTTCCGTGCCTAAAACAGCTTCAAGGCTTTGAACCGGTGCGAAAGGGGAGCCGTAGTGCAGACGCTCGGACGCGTCAAAAGTTGCCGGTGGCAAGTTTTGGCGTGTCGGAGACCGCCGAAACAGGGAGTATTGTGAGCGGATGCGAACAAGACGACCATGTTTCAAGGAGACTATCGCTAAATATCCGGATTTTGACTTTGGTTGGTTAGTGCTGGAGCTTGCCGCCGCAAGCAGTGTTTTAAAGAGAAACTGCACGTTATATTGGTGTGGTGGAAAGGAAAATTGATGTGGGTTGTAAAAGAAGTTTAGTGCAAAACTATGCTTGGGCACTACAAAAAATGATGTGAACCGGTAAAAGTTTTGAGAATCATTCAAAATGTTTTTGTGTGCAGCAAAACAGAGTTTTTACTATCTCAAAGCTTTCCATTTTCTCAAAAATAACTTTCTGTTCTCTCAAAAACAAAACTCCACCAGACTTCCCCATTTCCTGAAACACATAACCTACTGTTCACCCAAATCAGAGCCTGCCTTTTTATAAAAAACTACAAATCCTTGCGCAGTAAAATAACCCTTTCGCACCGGTTCAAAATACTCCGAGCTGTATTGCACAAAGCGGCAATTTTCTATAAAGATTTCTTGATAGGCACAAAGCTTGCGATTTAGCAAATAATCCCCACGCTCGGAATTTTGAACCGTACCCCGGAGTCCAGAGGGTCGCAACCCTCTGGGGTACTTTTTGGTTACTTTTTCGTACAAGCGAAAAAGTAACATTAAAACCGTCCCTAATGCTTTTCGCGAAACGAAAAGCACTCTTTCCAGGCCTTTTGCAAAAAGGCTTGCTCCTTTTGCTTACTTTTCGTGAAAAGAAAAACCTCGCCGGTTGCCGGCTTATATACACACTTCAATTTCATTCCGGAGGAAATACAGATGAGATTTACCGTTAACAAAACCGACTTTGAAAAAGCTATTACCCCCGTCAGTATCGTTGCCCAAAGTAAAACCGCCGAATCTTCTTTAAACGGCATTTACCTGCGCGCCGAAAAAAAAGAAATCGTCCTCTATTGCTACGATATCGAAAAAGGCATAAAAACATCCATCGACGCCGATATTACCGATGAGGGCTGTATCATCGCCGATCCCCAGATCGTCCCTATCGTCCGCAGTATGCCTGACGGCGATATCGAATTCAGCTCTGACGATAAATTCGTTATTACCCTTTCTTGCGGCGACGCTACGTTCCAAATCATGGGGCGCGATGGCTCAACTTACCCTGCTATGCCTGAAATCCAAGGCCATACCCCGTTTTCTATTACGAAAAAACAGTTTAAAAACCTCATCAATAAAACGTTCTTTTCCCTTTGTAAAGATGATTCCAACCCGGTTTTGAAAGGTTCGCTCTTTGAAATCAAGGATAATACCTTAACGGTCAGCGCTATTGATGGATTCCGCTTTGCCGTCCGCCGTGAAAAAAGCGCGGTTGATTGCCCGGATGTCAATATTTCGTTTATCATCCCGGGACGAGCCGAACAGAATCTTTTGCGTATCATGGATGAGGGAGACGGTGAGATCGGTTTTGAACTCGGAACCAAGCATATTATCGTCCATATGGATAATCTGTATATCATGATCCGCCTGTTGGACGGTGAATTTCCGCATTATGAAAAATTCGTGCCGGAATACGTCATGACAGCCGAAGTGGACAGAGATGCATTGATTATGTGTTTGGAACGCGTGGCGATTGTCAATGAAAAAATGCATAGCAGTGCAAAGTTAGCATTTGAAAATGATATGTTGAAGATCTCCTGTGAAACGGAAAGCGGAAAAGTGAATGACTTGATTCCGGTTCATATGGAAGGGGAGGCACGTGAAGTTTTGTTCAATCAGAACTTTTTGATTGAGGCATTGCGTGCCTGCGACAACCAGAAAGTGCTGTTGCGTGTAGCGGACAGCGGACGCGGCATGGTTATTAAGGCCACAGATGAGGAAGAAGCCAAGAACACAGACTCCTATTACATCTATCTTGTCATGCCGATTCGCGGACGTTAAAACCAAGCAAAGTATTGCTTGATTTTAGGCCGCCTTAAATAGGCGGCTATGCCGCCCGCCGATTCTCACGCGCAAGCGTGAGTGGCAGTCCCGGCAGGGGCTGCCGGGGAGCCGTATTACTTTTGCGAAAAGTAACCAAAGAGGCACTTTGGGAATGCCTTTGTTTTCCGAAAAGCCCGGAAAGGGGCTCTTAGGGGAAACTTTTCTTTTCTCGAAAAGCATAGGAGACGTTTTTTGTGCTACTTTTTCGCTTGTACGAAAAAGTAACCAAAAGAGACGTTTTACGTTCTTTTTGCTTCTGCAAAAAGAACCAAAAAGCAGCCGGGACTTCGTCCTGCGACCTCGGTTCAAAGCTCTACACAGGTATGCTTTTATAGGATTTGAAATGGTTCGTCACTAAAACAGCTTTCAGGCTTTGAACCGGTGCGAAAGGGAAGTTGTACTACAAACGCAGAATCGGATTTTGTGGAAAATCGAAATTGTAGTGAGGGCTTGCCGCCGCAAGCAGTTGATGAAAAGAGAGACTGTACGTTAACTTTGTTGCAGCGGAAAAGGAAAACCGGTGTGAGTTGAGTGGAAAGTTTGGAGTAAGACAAAGGCTTGATATATAACTGCCGAAGTGATGTGAGCTGACACAAATTTTGAGATTTTTTCAAAATGATTCTGTGGGATTTACTTTCTCACAAAACTATTTGTTTTCCGAAAGGCGGCAAATTGTCCGACAAAAAACATTCTCTCGCCAAACTTTCTCTTTTCCAAAAAGCTGTAATCTGTTGCCACAAAAAACAACTTCCCACCAAACCAACCCTTTTTATGAAACACATAACCTACTGTCCGCCCAAATCAAAGCTTGCCTTTTTATAAACACTCGCAAATCCTTACGCAGTAAAGTACGCGTCTCGCACCGGTTCAAAATATTTCCGAGCTAAATTGCACAAGGTTACAAATTATCATAAAGACTCCTTGATAGCACATAATTTGCGACTTAATCAAAAACTATACCGCTCGGAATTTTGAACCGTCCCCCGGGAGTCCAGAGGGCTATTTTGCAGCGGCGCTTCGCCGCCCCTCGGTGTACTTTTTGGTTACTTTTTCGTACAAGCGAAAAAGTAACGTAAAAAACGTCCCTTTTCTTTCTTTTCGTGAAACGAAAAGCCCACCCCCTTTTTGTTACTTTTCAAAAAGTAAAATTTTGCCGCGGCATACCGCCGCAAGGAGAATACAGATGCCAGAAAAACGCAAAAAAAAGTCCGTCGATATGTTTGAAACCACACAAGCTCCTATCGCCGATGAGGGTATCGTCGAAACACTCCGTAAAAACTATATGCCCTACGCTATGAGCGTCATCATCTCCCGTGCTATTCCTGAAATCGATGGCTTTAAACCGGCTCATCGTAAACTCCTCTATACTATGTATACCATGGGCCTTATCCGCGGAAACCGCGTCAAATCCTCCAATATCGTCGGCGCAACCATGAAATTGAATCCGCATGGCGACGCTGCTATCTATGAAACCATGGTCCGCCTGACGCGCGGTAATGAAGCACTTCTTCACCCCTTTATCGATTCCAAAGGTACTTTCGGTAAACAGTATTCCGATATGGCCTATGCCGCACCCCGTTATACCGAAGCAAAACTCGATTCTTTCTGTTCCACCGTCTTTGACGGAATCGACCGCGACGCCGTTGATTTTCAGGATAACTACGACGGCTCTTTGAAAGAACCGGTCCTTTTGCCGACTTCTTTTCCTAATATCCTCGTCTCTCCCAATACCGGTATCGCCGTCGGTATGGCCTCCAATATCTGCTCCTTCAACCTCGCCGAAATCTGCGACGCCGTCTGTGAAACCATTAAAAACGGTTCATGCGATTATCTCGATATCGTTAAAGCGCCTGATTTCTCCACCGGCGGACTTCTCCTGTATGACCGTGCCCAGATGGAGGAAATCTATAAAACCGGACGAGGCTCTTTTAAAGTCCGCGCCCGTTACGGCTATAACAAAAAAGATAACTGTATCGAAATTACCGAAATTCCCTATACCGCCAAAGTCGAAGCTATTATCGATAAAATTGCTTCTCTTGTCAAAGAAAAGAAAATCATCGAAATTTCCGATGTCCGCGATGAAACCGGCCTTGACGGCTTGAAGATCGCTATTGACCTTAAACGCGGTGTCGATCCCGATAAACTCATGAAAAAGCTGTATCGCCTGACGCCTTTGGAGGATAGCTTTTCCTGTAATTTCAATGTCCTCATCGGCGGTTCACCCAAAACGCTCGGTATCGGCGAAATTATTGAAGAATGGATCGCTTGGCGCAGAGAATGCGTCAAACGGGAGCTGTATTTCAATCTCTCTAAAATGAAAGACCGTTTGCACCTGTTGTGCGGCCTTGAAAAGATCCTTTTGGATATTGATAAAGCCATTAAAATTATCCGGGAAACCGAAAAAGACGATCAGGTTCTCCCGAATTTGATGAAAGGCTTTTCCATTGATGAGATTCAGGCAGACTATATCGCCAATATCAAATTGCGTAATCTGAATAAAGAATATATCTTAAAACAGATTGATGAAAAAGAAGATTTGGAGAAAAAAATCGCCGAAACCGAAGATGTCTTGAAGAGTGAGAAAAAGGTCGGTAAACTCATTTCGGATAAGCTTGCCGAAATCAAGAAAAAATACGCAAAGCCGCGCAAAACCGAGATTCTTTATGAATTTGAAGAGCATGTCGAACCTGTAAAACAAATTGAAGCCTATCCGGTGGAAGTCATTTTAACGGCAGAGGGCTATTTCAAGAAGATATTGCCGCCCAAGGCTGCAAACGCCAAAATTGAAGAACACAATCTCAAAGAGGGCGACAGAATTATCAGCTCTTGGAATGTGCAGAACGATTACGACCTTCTGTTTTTCAGCGATATGGGTAACGTCTATAAGGCGAAAATTGACGATTTCGACGCGGTAAAACCGTCTGCACTCGGCGATTATATTCCGGTTCGTCTTGATTTTGCGGAAAACGAAAAAACCGTTATGATGATTGCCACAAAGGATTATAAAGGCGAAGCGGTCATTTTCTTTGAGAGCGGAAAAGCGGTGGCTTTGCCGTTGAACGTGTATGAGACCAAGACCAACCGCAAGAAACTGACCGGCGGTTACAACACAGATTCGCCGGCGGCAGGTATCTTCTATTTGCCGGAGCATACCGGACGCGGGTTCCATACGGAATATTTAGTGCATTCGTCGGCCGGACGTGCGATTATTTTGAATTCGTCGCAGTTAACGCGCAAGGTGACGCGCAGTTCGACGGGAGCTACGGTCTTTACGCTCAAAAAAGGGCAGAGAATTGATTTTGTACGTGAATTTCACGATGACGGCAGTGAGGCAATGAAAGTATATGCGAAGTATCGTAAGCCGAAATTGCCGAGTGCCGGGACGATTTTCAACAACGACGAGCAGTCGAAGTTATTCTGATCGGGCGGCCGGGGGCCGTGTTACTTTTGCAAAAAGTAACAAAAGGGGCGGGCTTTTCTTTTCCGGAAAAGCCCGGAAAGAGGCTCTTAGGGAAATTTTCTTTTTCTGGAAAATTTCCCTAAGGGACGATATAGGTGCTTTTCGTTTCGCGAAAAGCATATAAGAGACGGTTTTAATGTTACTTTTCGCCTCTGCGAAAAGTAACCAAAAGCAGACCGAGGGCTGCGGCCCTCTGGACTCCCAGAGACGGTTCAAAACCCGTGCGGTAAAATATCAGGCAGAAGTTGAAAGATTCTGCGCATTAAGTTTTTTTGCGAAAATTTATAAGTGCCGCAAAACG
Organism: uncultured Eubacteriales bacterium; assembly: GCA_934479825.1. Taxonomy (GTDB): domain Bacteria; phylum Bacillota; class Clostridia; order Oscillospirales; family CAG-382; genus UMGS882. Next base: position 16,561 of record CAKSOW010000021.1, on the reverse strand, counting down.
CACGGCCATGTTTTGAACCGGTGCGAAAGGGAAGTTGTACTACAAACGCAGAATCGGGTTTTGCGGAAAATTGAAGTTGCAGTGCGTGCTTGACGCCGCAAGCAGTCGATGAAAAGGGAAACTGCACGTTATCTTTGTTGCAGTTGGAAAGGGAGACCAGTGTGGGTTGGTAGAAAACTTAGAGCAAAACCATGACTTGGCGTGACACAAAAAATGATGTGAGCTGATAAAAACTTTGAGATTTATCCAAAATATTTTTGTGTGCAGAAAGTTTGAAATTTTGCATTTTCGTCTGAAACTATTTCTTTTTCGGAAAATAACTTTCTGTCCGCGAAAAAATCTCCCACCAAAATTTCTTTTTTCCGAAATGCTGCAATCTGTTGCCACAAAAACCAACTTCCCACCAAACTTCCCCTTTTTATGAAACACATAACCTGCTGTCCACCCAAATGAGAGCCTGCCTTTTTATAAATACCTACAAATCTTTGCGCAGTAAAATAACCCTTTCGTACCGGTTCAAAGCATGAAAGCTATTTTAGATACGAACTGCTTAAATCTCTATAAAAAGCATGCCGATACAACGCTTTGAACCGTTCCCCGGGAGTCCAGAGGGCAGAGGCCCTCGGCGTGTTTTTGGTTACTTTTTGCAGAGGCGAAAAGTAACAGAAAAAACGTCTCTTACTTGCTTTTCGCGAAACGAAAAGCCCACCCCTTTTGTTACTTTTCAAAAAAGTAAAATTTTGCCCCGGCTTTCAGCCGGAACGGAGGATAAAGATGTATAAAACACTGAATTCAAAACTTGTCTTGATCTTTATTGTCTTTATCATCGCCGTCATGGCCACAGTCGGTATCTTCCTCATGAACAGTATCTACGAATACTATAACAGCGAATTCGTTGACCGTCTCGACGACGCCTTTGAAAGTACCGCCTCCGACCGTATTTCCGAAGCCCTTTATTATGACGATTACCCCGCAAAAATTAAAGAAGTCCTCCTTGCTTATTCTTCTTCTTTCGGCTTTGATAATTACCGTAATTTCTATATCCTCGATTCCGGCGCTAACCTCCTTGCTTCCAGTGATGAAAACGCTTCTTCCGTGGCCTTGACCGAAAATCTCCTTTCCGCCATGAACGGCAAAACCGCTAAACATCAGCCGTATGGCACAAAATTTCTCGATTATGCCATTAACTTCCAAAGCGCCGATCATTCCTGCATTGTCTATATTAAAGACGACCTTACTGAAATGCAGTCCCTTTCGTTCGTCTTGTTTTCCATTATCATAAAATCCCTCATTGTCGGACTTGTTATCGCTGTTATCATGGCCTTTTTCTTGGCCAAAGCCATTACTTCTCCCATTAAAAATATAACACGCGGTACAAAAGAAATTGCTTCCGGCGATTATTCCCGACGCCTTGTCAGCCGTTCGCGCGATGAGATCGGCGCGCTGACGCGCGGCTTCAATAAAATGGCTGAGGTTATCGAAAATAACCTTGACGCTGTGTCCGACGAACGCGAAAAATTGAATAATATCGTTAATTGCCTGCAAGCAGGCGTTGCGGCATTCGATGTAAAAGGCGCTGTGATCCATTTGAATCCCAGTTTGCTTAAAATGCTGTCCTTGCCCGAAAAAAGCGAGCCGTCTTTCAGCGAATTCACCGCACTATTAGGATTGAATGAAGTTACGATGAAACGCTTGAAAAAAGAAAAACGGCTGCATATCGCCGAACATACTTTAAGCGATATTAAAACAAGAGAATTGACCGTAAGCATCGATTTTTCGGTATTTGCCTATGAAAACGGCACCAAAACCGGTTTTATCGCCGTCATCCAGGATATCACCGAGGGCGCTCTTCTCGAAAAGAGCCGCCGGGAATTTATTGCTAACGTTTCGCATGAATTGCGTACACCGCTTACCAGCATCAAGGGCGCGACCGAGACGGTGTTGGATGATGACGATATGCCGCTTTCCTTCCGGAAACGGTTCTTGGGCATCGTTATCAACGAATCGGACCGCATGACGCGTATCGTAAAAGACTTGCTTGTGCTGTCACGCTTGGATAACCGACGTATGACATGGAGTCCGGATACGTTTGATATCGGTGAAACGCTTGACCGGATGTGTGAAGCCTTGCAGACCGAGGCGCATACGCATTCGCATGAACTGACATATGATTGTGCCGCGACAGGCGCTTTACCGCTATATGGGGATAAAGAGCGAATCGAACAGGTTGTGGCGAATATCATCGGAAATGCGATCAAATATACGCCGGACGGCGGAAAAATACAGGTAAAACTGTTGCCGCATCTGCAAGGAAAAAAGACATATGAAATAACGGTGAGCGACAATGGAATAGGAATTCCGAAAGAAGATATCGAGCATTTGTTTGAGCGGTTCTATCGGGTCGATAAGTCGCGTTCGACCGGAGCCGGCGGAACAGGGCTTGGCTTATCGATTGCCAAAGAGATTGTGGACGCTCACAACGGAACAATTTCGGTGGAAAGCGTCGAGGGAGCCGGGACGACTGTCCGGATCACGCTTCCGGCGGACACGCGCATCGGTGAAGAAAGCAAGCCTTCCGGCAATATGCACGCATAAGCGTGGCACAGCCCGCCCTGAAAGGGCGGCTGGGGAGCCGCTGTTACTTTTGCGAAAAGTAACAAAAGGGGCAGTTTTGGGAGGGCTTTTCTTTTCCGGAAAAGCCCGGAAAAAGCGCTTTTCGTTTCGCGAAAAGAACAAAAGGACGATTTTCTGTTACTTTTCGCCTCTGCGAAAAGTAACCAAAAGCAGACCGAGGGCGGCGGCCCTCTGGACTCCTGGGGACGGTTCAAAACCCGTGCGGTGAAATTTTTGATAAAGTTTGAAACGTTGAGCGCATTAAGATTTTTTGCGAAAATTTATAAGTGTCGCTAAACGCACGGCCACGTTTTGAACCGGTGCGAAAGGGAGGCTATGCTACAAACGCAGAATCGGATTTTGTGGGAAATCAAAGTTGCAGTGCGGGCTTGCCGCCGCAAGTGGTTGTTAAAAAGAGAAACTGCACGTTATATTGGGTGCGGTGGAAATGGGAAGTTGGAGTGGGTTGAGTAGAAAGCTTAGTGCAAAACCATAGCTTGGCATGACACAAAAGTAATGTGAGCGGATAGAAACTTTGAGATTTATCCCAAATGTTTTTGTGTGCAGAAAACCGGAATTTTTGAATCTTTCGCAAGACTTTCCATTTTTCCAAAAATGACTTTCTGTTCTCTCAAAAACATCTCCAACCAAACTATCCCATTCTCTGAAACACATAACCTGCTGTCCACCCAAAGCAGAGCCCGTCTTTTTATAAACACCTACAACTCCTTGCGCAGTAAAGCTATCCTTTCGCACCGGTTCAAAGCATGAAAACTGTTTTGAGACGAAATGCTTCAATTTCTATAAAAAGCATGCCTGTGCAGAGCTTTGAACCGGGGTCGCAGGGCGAAGCCCCGCGTGCTTTTTGGTTACTTTTTGCACGTCGCAAAAAGTAACAGAAAAAACGTCCTCTTTTGATTACTTTTTCGTACAAACGAAAAAGTAACACAAAAACCGCCCCTTACTTGCTTTTCGAGAAACGAAAAGCACTCTTTCCAAGCCTTTTGCCAAAAAGGCGACTCCCCGGCAGTCCCTGCCGGAATCGCCCCTCACGCTAATGCGTGAGAATAGGTTGGCAGCAAAGTTGCCACCTTTTCTTTCTTTTCGTGAAAAGAAAACTACCCCTAAGGAGATGATCCCGTGAAAGAGATTACAAAAAAAGGCCAATCCGTCTTGCTTTGCTTAAAACAAAACGAAAATATCCATATGACCGCCGAAGATATCGCTGAAACCCTGAAAAAAAACGGCATAGCCGTCTCAGTCGCTACCATTTACCGACAGCTTGAAAAACTCGTGTCCTCCGGTAAAGTCCGTAAATATGTCACTTCCCCCGAAGAACCGGCTTGCTACCAGTATATGAACGACCGTAACGCCGCCTGTACCAAACATTTCCACCTTAAATGTACTTCTTGCGGCAAGCTCTTTCATGTCTCTTGCCCTTATCTCGATAAACTCGAAAATCATATCCTCGCCCACCATGGCTTTTCCGTCGATAATACCCGTACCGTCCTGTACGGCGTCTGCGAAAATTGCCGTAAACAGAACCCTTTAACCGCCCTGTGTATACAAGAACATAAAGAAGATGAGTCTCATGAAACCTTACAATCCGAATAACCCCCAACAGAATGAAATCCCTGCTCCCAAAAACGAAAACGAATCCAAACCCGAATCCGAGGCACGCCGCAAAGCCAAAAAAATCCTCTCCATCGCGTCTGTCGTCATCGTTATAGCGCTTTTGGGCTTTCTTACCTGGTTTTTCTGCGCAAAATTCAAAGAGATATCCAATGCCGAAAGCTTTAAAGAATACGTCCTTTCATTCGGCGCGGCAGGAATGCTCGTCGGCCTTGGCTTTCAGCTCTTGCAGGTGTTTGTCGCACTGATTCCCGGCGAAGTCATCGAAATCGGCCTCGGATATGCCTATGGCGCAATCCGCGGTACGCTTATCTGCTATGCTGGTTTGTTTATCGCCAGTACCGTGATTTTTTTGCTTGTCAAAAAATTCGGCCGGAAGATCGTGCTTCTCTTTGTGTCCGAAGAAAGCTTAAATGGCATGAAATTTGTGCAAAAGACCGTCAATAACCCCGATAAACTCAAAAAACTCATGTTTATCCTGTTCTTTATTCCCGGCACGCCCAAAGACCTCTTTACATACTTTTTCGGCTTAACGCCGGTAAGCTTGAAGGATTTTCTGTGGATCAGTATGCTTGCACGGATCCCGTCCGTTATTTCTTCCACAATCGGCGGCATGCTGATTCACGATAAAAGATATGTCCTTGCGGCGGTCTTGTTTGCCGTGACAGCTTTGGTGAGTATCGCCGGCTGGTTCGGTTATGAGAAAATTTCCAAACGCTCCGCCAAAAACGCGGACCACGAAAAATCCGATAAATAGGAACTTACTTATGCAGATACAGAATTTCTTTTTTGATTTGGACGATACCATTCTTGATTTCCATGCCGCGGAACACCGTGCCGTGAGTTTGACTTTGGAGCATTTCGGCGTAAAACCGACCGAATCGATGTGCGCTCTGTACAGCAAACTCAACTTGGAACAGTGGAAACGCTTGGAAAAGGGGGAAATCACGCGCGCCGAGGTCAAGATCAACCGATTTGCCCGTTTTTTTGAGCAAACGGGACTTGATGTCGTGCCGGAACAGGCGGCTAAATTTTATGAAACGCGCTTATCCGAAGGGTATTTCTTTATGCCGCATGCCTTGGAACTGATTCAGAGTTTATACGGAACGTACCGCTTATATATTGTCACGAATGGCACGGCACGCGTCCAAGAGGGGCGAATCGCCGATGCCGGAATTGCAAAATATTTTGACGGTATCTTCATTTCCGAATTGATTGGTGCGGATAAGCCGAGTCAAGCGTTCTTTGACGCTTGTTTTGCAAAAATACCGGATTTCTGCAAAGAAAAAACCGTCCTTATCGGCGACAGTCTTTCGTCGGATATTCATGGCGGCAAAGCGGCAGGTCTGTATTCCGTGTGGTATAATCCGCGCCATGAAGAACTTCCGCAGGGAGTGCAGGCGCCGGATGACGTGATTGATGATCTTTGGCAGATAAGAGAAAAGTTTTGTAAATAGGAGAAAAAGATGTTAAAACAGACGGATAATATACGTCAAACCGAACCGGCCGGCCGGTATGAAGAAAGCCAGAATGCCTTTTTTCCGCTTGCGTTCCGCATGAAATATATCGGACGCTGGGGGCTTATGCGAGGTATGGAATCGGAAAATTTATTGGAGCACAGTGCGGAATGCGCCATGCTTGCCCATGCGCTTGCCTGCATTGGAAACACGTATTTCGGAAAGAATTACGATGTGGGAAATATTGCCGTCAAGGCGTTATATCACGATATCAGTGAGATTTTCACAGGAGATCTCCCCACGCCGGTAAAATATCATAATGCCGCGATATCGTCCAGTTACAAGGAGATCGAACACGAGGCAGGCGAACGTCTTTTAGGCAAGCTGCCGCAGGAATTGCAGGGTGTTTACCGTGATTCGCTGGATCATGAGACGGATAGGGCGCAGGCGCGGCTTATCAAGGCGGCGGACAAGTTGTGTGCGTTGATCAAGTGTATGACAGAGCGGCGGTTTGGCAATCATGAATTTGACAGTGCCTATGAGACGACGTATGCGTCGGTACAGAAGCTGGCGAGCGAATGCGTCGAGCTTGACTGGTTTATCAAGCATCTTTTGGCTGGTTTTGAAAAGACATTGGACGAATTGGGTTGAGTTCCGCCAAGCGAAGAAAGCCGCGCAGTGTGGCTTGTGCGCGGAATTTTTCGCGCACAGGACGCGCGCGCGGCAGTATTGGCGGCTGAGGAGCCGTTGTTACTTTTGCGAAAGTAACCAAAGAGGCACTTTGGGAATGCCTGTTTTTTCCGGAAGAGCCCGGAAAGAGGCTCTTAGGGAAATTTTCTTTTTTTCGGAAAATTTCCTAAGGGACGATATCCGTACTTTTCGCTTGTACGAAAAGTACCAAAAGTACACCAGAGGGCCGCGGCCCTCTGGACTCCCGGGGATGCGGTTCAAAGCTCTGCACAGGCATGCTTTTTATAGAAATTGAAGCGGCTCGTGTCTAAAATAGTTTTCATGCTTTGAACCGGTGCGAAAGGGAAACCGTAGATTAGGCGCAAAATCGGGTTATGCGAAAAAATCGAAGTTGCAGTGCGGGCTTGACGCCGCAAGCGGTCGATGAAAAGAAAAACTGCACGTTATCTTTGGTGTAGTGGAAAAGGAAAACCGGGGTTGAGCCGGTAAAACTTAGAGCAAAACCAAGGCTTGGCCTGACACAAAAGTGCTGTAAGCTGTTTATAACTTTGTGATTTATCCAAAATGTGTTTTTGTGCAGAAATCTTGAAGTTATGTAATTCTGTCTGAAACTACCCATTTTTCGGGAAATAACTTTCTTTTCGCGAAAAAATCTCCCACCAAAATTTCTCTTTTCCGAAAAGCTGTAATCTGTTGCCATAAAAACCACCTCCCACCGAACTCTCCCTTTTTATCCCCCTTAACCTACTGTCCACCCAAATCAAAGCCTGCCTTTTTATAAAAAACTACAACTCCTTACGCAGTAAAGCTGCCGTCTCGCGCCGGTTCAAAATATATCCGAGCTATATGGCACAAAGTTGTAAATTCTCATAAAAATTTCTTGATAGTCACAAAGCTTGCAACTTAATCAAAAATTCACCGCTCGGAATTTTGAACCGCTCCCCGGGAGTCCAGAGGGCCGAGGCTCTCTGGGGTACTTTTTGGTTACTTTTTCGTACAAGCGAAAAAGTAACGTTAAAACATCCTTGGGGACTTTTTGGGTGACTTGCGGCACGCCGCAAAAAGTAACAGTAAAACCGTCTCTTTGGAAACTTTTCAGAAAAAGAAAAGTTTCCCTAAAAGCCCCTTTCCGGATTCTCCGGAAAAATAAAAATCCATTATAGACTGAGAGGAAAAAATATGAAAACTCCGAATTATTCCTGCGTCATCTTCGATATGGACGGTACACTCTTATATACCATCGATGATATCGCAAAGTCCGTTAATATCACCTTAAAAGAATACGGATACCCCGAAAAAACAATTGAAGAGGTCACTTCCTACGTCAATAACGGCGCTTATCGCCTGATGGAACTCGCTCTTCCCGAAAATGCAAGAGATGAAAAAAACGTCACCGCCGTCTTGAAACGTTACCTCGAAATCTATGACCAGCATGTCTGCGAAAAAACACATCCTTATGACGGCATCTCAGAACTTATCGAAACACTGAAACAAAACCATATCAAATTGGCCGTCGTCTCCAATAAACCCGATAAACAGGCAAAAACCCTGGCAGAACATTGCTTCGGCAAAGATGTCTTTTCCTACGTTTCCGGCTCCGGTATCGGACTTCCCACTAAACCCGATAAAGCCTGTACCGACCGCGCCATAGAGGCCTTGAACGTTGCCCGGAAAGACGTCCTCTACGTCGGCGATTCGTATGTCGATGTGCTTACCGCTAAAAACGCGTCTCTTCCGTGCGCAGGCGTTCTCTGGGGCTTCGGCGGCGAACATAGCTTTGATACCGAAAAACCCGATTTCTATATCCGTTCCGTCAAAGAACTGCAAGATTTAATATTCGGTTAATTGACATAAAAATCTTGCTTTTTCACTTTATTTGTGATATACTTCTGTATAAATACCAAGTATCGTAAAATCGATACCATTCTCTTAAAAAGGAGGTCTGTGCGCCGTGAAAATACAGGAATCCGCGGAAAACTACCTTGAATCCATCTATATGATCCATAAGAAAAAAGGAAATGTCCGCTCGATCGATATTGTAAACGAATTGGACTTGTCCAAACCCAGCGTCAGCGTCGCCATGAAAAACCTGCGTGAGAACGGCTATATCCTTATGGATTCCGTAACCGGCTTTATTTCTCTTACCGATAAGGGAAAAGTGATTGCCGAAAAAATGTATGAACGGCATACGCTCCTTTCCGGACTTCTCATCAAACTCGGCGTTGATCCTGAAACGGCGGTCGAAGACGCTTGCCGGATGGAACACGTCATCAGCGCCCAAACGTTTGAAGCGTTAAAAAAACATGCCGAACATATGGAAAATTTCAAGGAAATCCAATAAAAAGCTCGCCGTAAAAAAACTTGCGAACGGCTTTGAAATATTGACAAATTGACAAACCAGGAGACACCGTTATGGAAAACTTTACCGTAAAACATCAGAATATGCTCTTTTCCTATACCGGCTCGGAGGGCGATACACTCCGTATGTCCGCTCTTAGCACCGACCGCGTAAAAGCCGAAGATCTTGCGCTTTCGCCTAATTTTACACTTTCGCTCACGACCGACGGAACCGCTCCCATGGAGGGCTGTGCGTCGCTTGTCAGCCATTATGAGGGCGCAAAATGCACATCTTTCAAGCAGAATAAAGCCGGAATCACCGCTAAATATCTCTGTGCCGGCGACAAACTTGAAGTGACTGTCAAAATGTCCTTTATTCCCGGCGCGGACGCGGTCAGACAGATCAATTCGATAAAAAATATCAGCAAAGAAAAAGTCATGCTCAACCACTTCGGCTCTGCTTTGATAAACGGAGTCGCCTGCGGCGGCATGACCAAATGGTATCGGGACGATTCGCGCATAAAAGTGCATCATTTCATGTCCCATTGGCAGGGCGAAGCCCAATGGAAAATCAACAGCCTGTCTGAACTCGGCATTACCAAACAGACTGCTCACAGCTGGGATATGACCTCCTGGCGCGTGCGCTCGATCGGTTCTTGGAGTACCGGCAAGCATTTCCCGCTTGTGGCGGTGGAGGATACCGAAACCGGTCTTGTCTGGTATATGGAAATCGAGGGCGGCTTCAACTGGACCATCGAACTTGGCAACCGCAACGGACACGGCGACGGCGAGGGAACGTTCTTCCTTGAAGCCAATGCGGCCGATGAAGAAACCGGCTTTGTAAAAACACTCCGTCCGGGCGAGACCTTTACGGCGGCTCCTGCGTTGTTCGGCTGCACGAACGGTTCGTTTGAGGACGGCGTAAAACAGCTTTTGACAGCACGCCGCAAGACGACCATTGCTAAATGGGACGGCGAGGCGCCGGCTTGTTTCAATACTTATATGGACTGCGTCTGGGGCGCAGGCGATAAACATACTTTACCGGCTCTTATCGACGCGGCGGCCGATGCCGGCTGTGAGGTGTTCTGTTTGGATGCCGGCTGGTACGAAAAGGGGCTTGGCGCATGGACGCTCGGCGACCGCGAATTCGGTGAAAAGAAATTCGGCAAAGGCGGTTTGAAAGGTATTTTCGACCTTATCAAATCCAAGGGCATGCAGCCGGGGGCATGGCTTGAAATCGAATCGCTTGACCCGAATACGCCTATGTACGATGAGGGCGGCATTTTGAAACGCTGGGGAACGCCGGTCGCGGCCGGACACTTTGTCGATTATACCGATCAGAAGCAGTGCGATTATATCGAGGGCGTTTTTGATATGCTGTATGACCTTGGCGCACGCTTTATCAAGAACGACTATAACCGTTCGATCATGTACGGTGCGGAAATCCGCGGTTCATCGCCGGGAGAGGGCTTGAAAAAGTCGGCGGAAGCGTTTTATGTGCTGATTGACCGGGTCAAGAAAAAGCATCCGGATATGAAGATTGAGAACTGCGGTAGCGGTGCGATGAGAAGCGACAACGGAACGCTGCGTCATTTTGAATTGCAGAGCACGTCTGACCAAGAGTTTTACGACCTGAACCCGTCGATTGCGTCGGGATATGCGGCCTGCATTATGCCGGAAAAGGCCGGAATCTGGGCTTATCCGTATCCGGTATCGTTTTATGAGATTCAAAAGGGCATGGATGTCTATGCGGACAAAGCCCGTATGGACGCATTAGCCGACGGAGAACAGACAGCGTTCAACATGATAAACGCGCTGTGCGGTGTGTTGTATCTGTCGGGACGCATTGACAAAGCGGACAAATTCAACAGACAGCTTATCAAAGAGGGAACGGACGTCTACAAGGCATACCGTTCGCACAATCATACGTCGTATCCGGTATGGCCGTGCGGAAAGCTGAATTTATGTGACAAGACGCATTCGGCATTAGGCTTTTTATCGGCAGACGGCAAGAAGATGACGCTTGCGGTCTGGAAATTTGAAGATGCGGCGCGGGTCATCAAGATTGATTTATCGAAATATTTCGGCGGAAAAGCTGTCAAGGTGAAGTATGTTTATCCGACGGCGATCGAGACGGAATACCGTTATTTTGAAAACACGTCGATATTGGCAATCGACATGCCGAAGGACTACACAGCGCGGTATTTTGAGCTGACGCTTGAATAAGGCACTTTTCCCCAAAGTGCCTAAAAGGGCGGCGCAGCCGCCGACCGGTTCTCACGCGAAGCGTGAGTGGCAGCCCCGGCAGGGGCTGCCGGGGAGCCGTTGTTACTTTTCGGAAAAGTAACAAAAGGGGCAGTTTGGGAGGGCTTTTCTTTTTCGGAAAAGTCTGGATAGAGCGCTTTTCGTTTCGCGAAAAGCAAGTAAGGGATGTTTTTTAGGAATTGAAACGGTTCGTGCCTAAAACAGCTTTCAGGCTTTGAACCGGTGCGAAAGGGGAGCTATGGTACAGGCGCAGAATCGGTTTTTGCGAAAAATCGAAGTTGCGGTGCAGGCTTGCCGCCGCAAGCAGTTGATTAAAAGGGAAAGTACACGTTATCTTTGTTGCAGTGGAAAAGGGAAACAGTGTGGGTTCGGGAGAAAGCTTGGAGCAAAGCTGGGTTTTGCATGTGTGGAGAAAATTGGGCTTTTGCACTTTCTCACAAAACTTTCCGTTTTTTCAAAAACAGCTTTCTGTCCGTTTAAAAGCAATTTTCCACCAAAACCACCCATTTCATAAAACACATAACCTACTGTCTGCCCAAATCAAACCTTGCCTTTTCAAAAATACTCACAAATCCTTGCGCAGTAAAGTTACCCTTTCGCACCGGTTCAAAATATTTCCGAGCTGTATGGCACAAGGTTGCAAATTTTCATAAAAATTTCTCGATAGGCACACAGCTTGTGGCTTAACAAGTAATTTTCACGCTCGGAATTTTGAACCGTCCCCCGGGAGTCCAGAGGGCCGCAGCCCTCTGGTGTACTTTTTGGTTACTTTTTCGTACAAGCGAAAAAGTAACATTACAAATCCCTTTTATGCTTTTCGCGAAACGAAAAGCATTCTTTCCGGGCTTTTCCGGAAAAAACAGGCAATCCCAAAGTGCCTCTTTGCTTACTTTTCGCAAAAGTAACATGGCTCCCCGCCGCCCTTTTTCAGGCGGTTTTCTTTGCAAACCGAAAACAAGACGGGGTTTCACCCGTAGGCGAAACCCCGTTTGCCGCAAATGCCTGCCTTAGCAGGCCATCTTGGCGCGAAGCCGTAATTTGTCGGCTATTAGCGCTATGAATTCACTGTTGGTCGGCTTGCCGCGCGAACTCTGTACCGTGTACCCAAAGTAGGAGTTGATCGTGTCAACATCCCCTCTGTCCCACGCTACTTCAATCGCATGACGGATCGCACGTTCCACTCTCGATGGCGTCGTGCCGTATACACGCGCTACCGACGGGTATAGCTTCTTGGTGACAGAATCAATAATCTTCTCATCTTCTACCGCCATCATAATCGCACGCCGAAGATATTGATACCCCTTGATGTGCGCCGGAACACCGATCTGATGAATCATGTCCGTTATCTGTGCTTCAAGATCACCCATTGCTATTGTCCCTGCCGTTCCGATTCCTGTCGTGCATAATCGCTTGGTAAGCGCCTTCTGTAACTTGGTGAGTAATCCGCCATAGTCGCACGGCCGCATAATACAGTATTCCGCGCCGGCAGATAAGGCCTCTCCTAACATCAAAGGATTCGCAACCGAAGTCGTGATTATGCAAACAGGCGCCATGGCGGGATGCGCGGCTTTTACGGCAGATACCACCTCCGAACCGTCCATTCCCGGAAGCATCAGACCGAGAATCAGTGCATCCGGATGCAGTTCGGTGGCTTTTTTGAGTGCATCGTTGCCGTTGCTGCATTCAAAAACGACTTCATACCCAGCTCCTTCGAGATGTGAGCGTAACCCTTTTAGGAACATCGCGTCTGTGTTGGCAAGCAGAACGCGTCCCTTATTGCCGGTGTATGACATCATTATCACCTTTTCTGTTCAATAAATCATTGATGGTTAATTGCGGATTGTACATTTTTGGGAACACGTTAAGTATACTATGTAAATTCCGCATATGCAATTGCAAAACTCCTTTTGGCCGCTTCAAGGCGTTTTTTACAAAAACAATTATCATAATTTAAAATTTATTGTTCTTTTTGCATAGCTTCCATGTTCAACCAAACGAAAAGGTACAAATCATATGCCATATAAAATCGGTTTTTCATAGCTTGTACATATATTTTTACATGATTTAGCAATAATTTTGCAAAAACCTGCCGTATTCGACAATATAAAAATATTATGTTATCAAAAACATATTAAATGTCTGAATTCGGGATACCAAATGTCTGATTATGTCGAATGATTTGGCAGAGAATATCATAAATGAAATTTATTTCCGGAAAGGATGGATTTTATGAAAAAAAAGAAAATTCGCACAAAATTACAGTATATTACGTATTGCGCCCTGTTTTGCGCGCTCGGCGCGTTGCTGCCGCAGGCGTTCCATTTCTTCGGAGCCGTTTCCGGACAGGTATTTCTGCCGATGCATATTCCGGCTATGGCGGCCGGATTCATCATGGGACCGCTTGCCGGCGTGATAACCGGCGTTATTTCACCGGTTTTGAGCTTTTTGCTCACCGGCGGTTCTATGCCGATTCTTATCAAAGTGCCGTTTATGATGTTTGAAGTCGGTACATACGGCCTTTTCTGCGGCCTCATCTACCGCATGTTTTCCCATACGCCCTTGCCGGAGCTTGCCAAGAGCATCTGCACGGTTTTGGTGGCACAGTTTGCCGGACGGACCGTCAATCTCTTATGTACGTTGTTTGCCGTAAAGATATTAGGCGTAACGCATAAGGCTGTCAGCCTTGCCGCCGCGTTTGCTTCGATCGGAACGGGGTTGCCGGGTATTGTGATCCAGCTGGTCTTTTTGCCGGCGCTGATGTTAACGTTAAAGCGTATCAGCACCTATCGGACGCAAGACAGGAATTGACGCAGGTTTCGGGCATAAGCTTATGAACGTCGGAGTGTCTGTCAAAAAGCATGAAAATATCCGAAATACCGGACGAACCGAAACAGCCGGATTCTTTTTCCCGGCGCTGTCGTTGGGATTGTTCTGTGTGCCGGTCATGTGTTTTGTGCTGTTGTCCGAAAACGGCCGGTTGTTTTTGATTTTGTCCGGAGCGGCGGTTGCAGGACTTGCTGCGGCGTGTATCGGGAGCGGCTTTTTGCGGAAAACGTCGTGGTGTCAGCTTTTTGTCTGCCTTTTGGTGTTTATCGGAATCGGATATACACGTGCCGCCTGGGTGAGACTTTCCCAGACCGATTATGCCGCAAAGCTTGCCTATGAATGTGCCGGAGAAACGGCGGACAAACCGGACATTTCGGACATATCCGCTGTAACGGGGAGAAAAGAATCAGAAAAAACAGAAGAATCGGGAAATCCGCATGTGTTTGAAGCGGTGGTTGACCGCGCGGAGATTTCATCCACGCGGTATCTTTTTGTGCGTTTAACGCATATGGATGGCAGGAAATTGGATATGCCGCTTTTGGTTTATGCCGAGAATACGACCGGTCATTGGTTGGCACAGGGGGAAACGTTGGTGTTTACCGGAAAGTTCCGGATTCCGGAGAACACGAAACCGTCCGATAAGACGGAAAACAGTTTTGACCGCCGTGCCTGGTTAAGATCCAAAGGCGTGTACGGAGAACTGTATGCTCTTGCCGGAACGGAGGTTAAAGCCGGGGCGGCTGTCAGTGAGACCGGACGGAAAAAGCTTGGAAAAATACTGTTTTCGGGAGCGGAAAAAGCGCTCGACACCTTGCAGGGCAAAGAAAACTATGAGGAGATCCGCGCCATGCTGTATGGGTTACTATACGGCGACAAAGGCGATTTTTCCAAAAGCGACAAAGAGAATTTTGCGCTCAGCGGATTGACGCATATTTTATGTGTGTCCGGTTTGCATTTTTCCTTGGTTTTGGGCGGCGCCGCGATTCTGGCAGAATGGCTTGTCCGCAGGCGAAAGCTTCGGCTGATATTACTGTTTGCCGCGTCGGGACTGTATCTGTATTTATGCGGTTTTACGCCGTCGGCCATGCGTGCGGCGATCATGATGACGGCGACGCTGTTTGGCATGGCGCGCAAAAACGCGCGCCGCTGTACGGAAACTCTTCTTTTTGCCGCGGCGTTTATCTGTTTGGTGCGTCCGGAGGCGGTGTTTGATATCGGATTCCGGTTATCGGTGTTATCGTGTACGGGAATTCTGCTTGCAGGCCAGCTTTACCGGATAATGGAAGCGCGGTTTGCCGGACACATGGGGAGAAAGTTTGTGGGGGCGGCGGTTCTTTTATCGGCGGCCGCATATGGATTTACGTATTTTTACTGTCAGAGCGTATTCGGTTCGGTGGGCTTGGGAAATATTATGGCGTCGTGTCTTGGCGTATTCCCGGCACAGATCTGTTTGGTTTTTGCGTGGCTATCGGTCTTAATTGTACCGCTGATACCGGCGAGCGCCGGATTTTTCGGAACGGTATTTGCGTCTTTTACGAAGCTGATATTATGGATCGCGGCATATTTTGCGAAATATCCGCGGATTGAGCCGGTATGGATCGGAAAACTGCCCTCGTCGGTGTTGTTTTTCGGGCTGTATTTTTTGGCGGTTCTTGCGGCGTGTTCCAAGGTACGCGGCATGAAAATTCTGTTGTGTATCTGGGGATTGGTGTTATGCTCCGTTTCCATAGAGGTCCTTCGCGCGGCAGGTTTATAGGGCGGCATAGCCGCCCACATATTCTCACGCGGCAGCGTGAGTTAGCCGCCCTGAAAGGGCGGCCGGGGAGGCGTTGTTACTTTTGCGAAAGTAACCAAAGAGGCACTTTGGAAATGCCTTTCTTTTCCGGAAAGGTCCGGAAAGGGGCTCTTAGGGAAACTTTTCTTTTTTTGAAAAGTTTCCCTAAGGGACGGTTTTAATGTTACTTTTTCGCTTGTACGAAAAAGTAACCAAAAGAGACGTTTTTTATGTTCTTTTTGCTTCTGCAAAAAGAACCAAAAAGCAGCCGGGGCTCCGCCCTGCGACCTCGGTTCAAAGCGCTACACAGGCATGCTTTTTATAGAAATTGTAGCTTTCCGTGTCTGAAACAGCTTTCAGGCTTTGAACCGGTAGAAAAGGGCGATTACAGTGCTAACGCAGAATCCGGTTTTGTGCAAAATTGAAATTGCGGTGCGTGCTTGCCGCCGCAAGCGGTGGTTTAAAAGAAAAGCTGCACGTTATATTGGTGCGGTGGAAAAGGGAAATTGATGTGAGCTGATAGAAACTTTGAAATTTATCCAAAATGTTTTTGTGTGCAGAAAACTTGAAATTATGTAATTCTGTCCGAAACTATCTGTTTTCCGGCAAATAACTTTCTGTTTGCGAAAAAACAACCTCCCACCAAACTTTCCCCTTTTTATATTCCCTTAACCTACTGTCCACTCAAATCAAACTTTGTCTTTTTATAAACACCCACAACTCCTTGCGCAGTAAAGTACGCGTCTCGCACCGGTTCAAAATATTTCCGAGCTATATTGCACAAGACTGCAATTTCCCGCAAAATTTCTTGATAAGCGCAAAGCTTGCAACTTAATCAAAAAATCCACCGCTCGGAATTTTGAACCGAGGTCGCAGGGCGTTAGCCCCGTCTGCTTTTTGGTTCTTTTTGCAGACTTGAATTTTCAAGTCAAGTGCAAGAGCAAATTGTAAAAAGATTCAAAAGGAG
>CAKSOW010000020.1 GCA_934479825.1 uncultured Eubacteriales bacterium | reverse complement strand
GGCGGCGACGCCGTCACCGGCGCCGCTACCGTTATCCTCGCTATGGGCGCCGGTAAAAATGCTGCGGATGCTATGGATGAATATTTGAGAAATAAATAAAATTGCCGGACAGAAGAAATTCGGACGAATATGAACGATTCATCCGGATTCTTTGAAGAAAACGGTAAATTACCATATATCACGGTAAACCAAGACAGCAAATGCGCAAATATGTGCGTATTTGCTGCCTTTTGCTTGCGGATATTGTCAAAACAGGGGACTTGTGCTAAAATTAAATAAAGAATAGTCTTATTATATTCTTTTGTTCCCACCCAAATTATTTAAGCAAAAAGGAGACATGCAAAATGAACATTGCCAAAAGACTGTTCATCGGTTTGCTGACAGCGGTCACGCTTACTGTATCGGCCGCCGCGTTTGAAAAAACAGGCACCTACACGCCCGGTCAGTTTACCGATGTGCCGCAGACAGAATGGTATGCAACCGAAGTGGCAGGGGCCTATGAATTGGGCCTAATGAACGGCGTCGGCAGCGGACTGTTTTCTCCGGACGGAAATGTAACCGTTGCGGAGGCTATTACCATGGCGGCTCGTGCGTCTGCCATTTATAACGGCACGGCAATCGATACGGCCACGGACGGCGAATGGTATGCCCCGTATGTGAACTATGCCGTTTCTGCCGGTTTTGTCAAACAAGGACAGTTTGACAACTACGACCGTCCGGCCAAGCGCCATGAGGTTGCGTCAATCTTCAAGGGCGCTATGCCGGCTGATTATTTCACGGCTAAAAACGAGGTAGAATCCATTCCCGACGTATCCGAAAAAAGCGCCTATGCCGCCGACCTTTTAACGCTCTATCGAGCCGGCGTTGTCATGGGCAGCGACGCTTACGGTAACTTCTTCCCGGAAAACAATATTACCCGTGCGGAAGCGGCTGCCATTATCAACCGTGTGGCACTTCCCGAAAACCGCCTTTCCAAAACGCTTGACAGCGTGTCGGAGGACGATGCTTATCTTCTTGTAACCAGCCGTTCTCCTTCGCTCGGCAACAGTCAGCACGGTCTCAAATCCGGGTGGCTGTATGACGGCCGCGGCGGCGCACCGCTTACCTCGCTTGAAGCCTCGTACTCCTCTTTGGTGGATATCAGCACCGAAAACGGCACGGCGTATATCCGTGAGCTTAACAAGACCACGACCGGCAAGGTTTTGCTTCGCACTTCGGTTTCTCTCGGCAAGAAAAACTATGAGGGCGCTTACATTGAATATCAGAACGAGACCGGTGACAGCGTTTATCAGCTAAAAGTGCTTGACGGCGCATGGCAGCTTTTGAATGCCGACGGAAGCTATACCAAGCTTGTCGATCTCGGTGAGAACCGTGCATTCTACTTCTATATTGTCCTCGATTTGGACAACAATCGCGCTGAGACTGTTATCGGCGATACGTCCTATGGCGTGCATCCGCTTGCCACCTCCGGTGAGAAGACCAATCTTGTGAACTTCCGTTTTGCGACGGATGAAAAGAGTACGGCTATCCTCACGCCCGGCTTCATCAAAATGACCGTAAACTACGGTGTTTACGAAAATTTTGACGTTATGTCCGCAACCAAAAATACACTTCCTTACGGTTGGACGACGCTCGGCGGTGCCTATTCCGCAAGTTCTGCCTTAAAGCTTCCCGGAAACAGTTCGGCTATGACCCAATTCGACCCGGTAAGCGGCAAGATTATTGCCGAATTTATCGCATGGCAGCCGGGCGGTGAAAGCTTTACCTATGATCTGCGCAGCGGTGCCAAGACGATTGCTGCCGTTTCTGCCGACGCAAACAATTACTATGTCAACGGCATCAAGGTTTACGATAATTATGTAAAGAACCTCTGGTATCGCTTCCGTTTAGAGCTTGACACCGAAACGCAGAAAATGCTTGTCAAGGTCAACGGCCGCAAGGTCGGCGAGGTCGATTTCGCCGCCAGCACTACTTCGGTCGATAACCTTGTCGTATCCAACCGGTCGGACACCGAAATTTCCATGGATACCTTTAAGGTATACCGCT
The DNA here is from genome assembly GCA_934479825.1 of uncultured Eubacteriales bacterium. Classification (GTDB taxonomy): domain Bacteria; phylum Bacillota; class Clostridia; order Oscillospirales; family CAG-382; genus UMGS882. Next base: position 45,733 of record CAKSOW010000020.1, on the reverse strand, counting down.
ATGCGGAGCATGAGGACTATGTTCCGGCTCCCGTAAAGCCGGCCGGTGAGGACAAATACACCGTCGGCATGAACGTCTGCTCGCTGTGGGTCAATGAGCTGCATGCCGGTTGGGGCACTGTTTCGGCACACGACGACCTTACGCCGGTCCTCGGCTACTACGACGAGGGCAATCCCGAAACCGCCGACTGGGAAATCAAATACCTTGTTGAACACGGCATTGATTTCGGTGCATACTGCATCTATTTCGGCACAAACAATATGCATGACGGTGTCATCAATATCGATAGCGAGAGAAACCACCTCTTCAACGGCTTCATGAACGCAAAGTATTCGGAAATGTCCAAATATGCCGTTCTCTGGGAAGCCGGAAATGCCTCTTCACCGACCAACTTTGAAGCGTTCAAGAACAACTATGTCCCGTTCTTTATCGAGAATTTCTTCAAGGACGACCGCTATATGACCATCGACAACAAGCCGGTGCTTTGCGTGTTCGGCTGGAGAGATATGGCAAAGCGTGCCGGCGGTGAAGAAAACGTCAAGAAGATGTTTGACTACCTCGAAGAAGAGGTCAAAAAGCTCGGCTTTGACGGCATGATCTATCTTGCCTGCGATTCCTCCAACAACACCATGATGAACATGGGCTTTGACGGCAGCTATGCCTATAACTGGGGCACTTCCGGCTCATCGCTTGCCTATAATAAAGAATCCATTCTGAACAGCGCCAAGTTTACCGGCATGTATACCGTGCCGACTATTTCCGTCGGCTTTAACAATATCGGTTGGAGCGGTTCGGAAACCCGTCACCCGATGATGTCGTTTGCTGACTATGCCGCCGCCCAGAAATGGGTCAAAGAGGAATACCTCCCGAACTACGCCAAGGAAAACTGGCAGAAGAATTTCGTCATGCTCTCGACCTGGAACGAATACGGCGAAGGCACGTATCTTATGCCGACAGCCGGCGAAAACGGCTTCGGCTATCTGGACGCTTTACGCGAAGCCTATACCGACGAAAAGGCCGATAAGGCGGTCAATACCGTTCCGACGGTTGCACAAAAAACACGTATCAACCGGATGTACCCGGCATACCGCCATTTGCTCCGCCGTAACGGTGAAGTGAACGAAAACGCCGACACTTCCAAACTGTCAACGGTCGCATCTCTTGAATTCACCAACAGAGACGGTTTCGGCGTTGCCAACATTGAAGACGGTATCGAATTTACCGCAAACGGCGCATTCGGCGTTTCCAAGGGCGATGCATTGATCGATAAGGTGATTTCCTGCGACTTGACATTGGATAAAGTTCCGGCCGTGCGCATTACCATGCAGGCGAAAAAAGGCGAGATTGCCCAGCTCTTCTTTATGACTACGGACAATATGAACCCTGCCGAAGCGCGTTCTTTCAAGTTTGAGATCACCTCCGACGATATGGCCGAATACATCATCAATACCTCCGCCAACTCCAACTGGCGCGGAAAGATCGCAAAGCTCCGTATCGACCCCGTGGACGGTGCCGGCAAATCGTTCGGTATCAAGTCTATTGAGCTTTTGGCTGACACCTCTTCCATGCCTAAGGAAATGATGATTGACGGTCAAAAGGTTGAAAACTTCTATAAGCCGCTCAAATCCGAAAAGGGCGATATGCTCATTGCCTTTGACCCGCGTCAGGCAATTGACTACCGTTTGGATATCTTCCATGTCTGGGACAAGGATAAAGGCGAATTGACTCTCAACATGAAGAAACATGTGATTGTTCTTACGGTCGGCAGCGATAAATACACGCTTGACGGCGCAACCAAGGATCTTGGCTATAAGCTCCCGTCGGTTGACGGACTTCCGTACCTGCCGCTTGAAAAGTTCTGTGCCGATGTAGGCTACACCTATTCGGTTGACGAAAAGGGCAGGATTAACGTCACGACCGATAACAAGTGGTACTATGACAAGGTGGCTGAACGCAAGGACGGCGAGTGGAAATTCGATCTCATCGGCGATACCGAAGGCTGGACCAGCGGCTTTATGGGACTTTCGGTTGCCAATGAAGGCCATATGTCCGCCGTTTCTCTCTCGGACAGCACCGACCCGACCATCATGTCGGCCAAGGGCATTAACCTCCCGGCTGAAAAGTACGTAAGACTGGAATACCGTGTGCGTTACAGCTATTCCGGCCAGTATCATAAGGACAGAGACACCGAGTTCTTGACCATGTACTTCATCACCAATAACGACCAAAACTGGTCGGAAAGCAAGACCTTAAAGGTAAAACTCAAGGGCAAGAGCAGCGACGGCGCATGGGAGGAATATGCAGTCGATACCGCCTCCAACGCGCTTTGGAAGGATACCATTACCCAGCTCCGTTTCGACCCGTTTGATGCGATCGGCGAAATCGATATCGATTATATCCGTTTTGTGGTTGACCCGAACTACGTTGACCCGGGCGAAGCCCCGTTTGCTATCCGCAACGGTGACGCCGAAGGCTCGACAGTTGCTTTCTCGGATACGCACGGCAAAATAAAAATCGTCAAAGATCCGGATAACAGCAATAACCGTTGCTATGTTCTCCCGTGCGACGATATTCAGATTTGGCTGTATGCAAAACAGTCCTGCACCTTTAAGCCGGGCGCGACCTATAAGGTCAGCATGGACGTCCGCCTGTACGGCCACGGCACGGATACGGCTCTTGACCCGTCGTTCAAGGGCGAAATTCTTGCCAATATGCAGTACAGCGACCCGGATATCGGCAAAAATGACCATGTCATCAAAAACATCTTCTTAACGGCAGGCGATGGCTGGAAGAAATTCGAATTCGAGTTTACCGTGAACCCGAACAGCGAAAACCGCGGTGCGGATATGTTCACCATTTACTCCAACCCGGTGAACGGAATCGGCGTAGGCTACTATTTCGATAACGTTGTAGTCGAAGAAATCCTTCCGGATTAAGATTGTGTATGAGGTATAAGGGCTTGCCCTTATACCTCGCCCCTTTTCTTTTAAGAAAAGGGAGTAAAAGAAATTTGGTGCCGCCCGATGGTTTTTCATCGGGCGGCTTTGGCTTTTTCGGATAGCCCGGAAAGAGGCTCTCAGGGGAGTTTGACTTTTCCCGAAAAGTCTCCAAAAGGGGCACTTTGGGCTCGCTTTTCGAGAACCGAAAAGCATCCTAAAAACACCTTTTGGGGCCTTTTCACTTTTGTGAAAAGGCCCCCCGCTGTCTTTTTTTGAAAAATCCCTTGCATTTTTCCGGGGTTCGTAGTATAATACTTTTATATTTCTACAAAACCGGAAAGGTTGAATCTTGTTATGCAGCTTCTTGAAGACAGAATACGCAAGGATGGACATGTTGCGCCGGGCGGCGTACTGAAAGTGGACAGCTTTTTGAATCATCAGATCGATATTTCACTCTATAACGAGATCGGCAAGGAATTCAAACGCCTTTTTTCGGATATCAAGGTGGATAAGATTTTAACCATCGAAGCCTCCGGTATCGGACTCGCCTGCGTGACTGCGCAATATTTCGGCGTACCGGTGGTGTTTGCCAAAAAAGCAAAATCCAAAAACATTGAAGGCAGCGTTTTTTCCGCACCCGTGCATTCGTTCACACACGGAAAAACCTATGACGTCATGGTTTCGGTCAAATTTCTGCATCCCGATGAAAATATTCTGATTATCGACGATTTTCTTGCCAATGGCAAGGCGGCGTTCGGACTTATCGATATCGTCAAACAGGCCGGTGCGAATGTGACCGGTATGGGTATTGTCATTGAAAAGGGTTTCCAAAAAGGCGGCGAAAAACTGCGCGAAATGGGAGTCAATCTCAAATCGCTTGCAGTTATCCGCTCCATGGATGACGAGGGAAATATTGAATTTGAGGAAAACGAGCAATAAAGCGTGCTGTCATATTTGTTTTACGGCATGTTGAAGGTACATATACACTGCGGCGGAATGCGAAACATGCATTCCGCCTTTTTGTTTGATTTTTCTATCTATTTCACAGAACGAAGCCATATTTTTGAGCGAATGGACAGATATTGAAAAAACATCGAAAAACTATTGAAATAATGACAAAGATATGTTATAATTATCAGGTAATGTGTCGGTTTATGCCCTGACGCATTGCCCATTTTTGATGAAAGGAGGAAAGAGCATGAAAACAGCAGAACTGTATGATCTGTCCCATACGCTGGCACGTCCGCTCCTTGAAAAGTATGAATATCCGTGGGAAGCGCTTGGTGAGATAAAGAATTTTATTATCGAACTCGGCAAAACGTTAGACACGGAAAAGTACGATATGGTAAGCGAAAACGTCTGGATTGCCAAAAGCGCCAAAGTTTTTCCGAGCGCCTATCTTGCAGCCCCTTGTATCATCGGTGAAAACACCGAGGTAAGACATTGCGCCTTTATCCGCGGCAGTGTGCTTGTGGGGGATAACTGTGTGGTCGGCAACTCGACTGAGGTCAAGAACAGCATTATTTTTGACAATGTTCAGGTTCCGCACTATAATTATGTCGGCGATTCGGTGCTCGGCTATAAGTCTCATCTTGGTGCAGGCGCTATCACGTCCAATGTCAAGAGCGACAAAACGCCCGTATCGGTGAAAACGGCCGACGGAAAAGTGGAAACCGGGCTTAAAAAGTTTGGCGCTATGGTCGGAGACGAAACCGAAGTCGGCTGCAACAGCGTCTTGTGCCCCGGCACAGTGCTTGGCAAAAACTGCACAGTCTATCCGCTCTCGCGCGTGCGCGGTTACATTCCGGCAAACCGTATCTTCAAATCGGAAAAGAGCATCGTCGCAAAGCTTTAACGCTTTCGGACGGAACGCTTTGCCGAGACATTGTATGAAAAACGGAATATAATGAATACGGGACACGGAAAAGCGTAGTCGCAAAACGGCCGCTTTCACGCGGCAATCGTATTTGCAGCTTTTACTGAAAAGACAGTTTCGCCTGCTCTTGGCGAATGGCAAGGCTCTTTGGAGTCTTGATCCCTGTTTTAGCGCCAGACCGTACAGGTACGGCTTATTTCTGTACGGCGACGAGGAAAGAAATTATCGAAAATTCGGCGGATATTTCTTCGGCAGCTCCTGTCGAAAGAATCCGAACAAAGCGGCTTGCGAAAGTAAACCGTACAAAATCGGATTCACGGAGAACTGAACTTTAAAAATTGAATTTTAAGCTGACAATTCCGGCTTTGTCCCACCGGAACAAAAGCAAATTTTGTGAAACGGAGACTATTATTATGTGTGGAATTATCGGCTATACGGGCGGCGAGAACGCCGTCCCGAGACTTTTGGAAGGACTTGAATCTCTCGAATACCGCGGCTATGACTCGGCTGGTATTGCGGTTTTTGACACTAACAACACCCTGAAAGTGGTCAAATCCAAGGGCAGACTTGCGCTTCTTCGCGACAAGATCAATCATCTGTCCGAAAAGCTTTCCGGCTATTGCGGAATCGGTCATACGCGTTGGGCAACCCATGGCGAACCGAGCGATGTCAATGCGCATCCGCACGGTACGCCGCGCGTGTATATCGTGCATAACGGTATCATCGAGAACTATCATGAGATCAAGGATTTCTTGGTTGGAAAGGGCTATACGTTCGTTTCGGAAACCGATACCGAAATCGCGGCGAAACTCATCGATTACTACTATGTCGAAACCGGCGACCCGGCCACGGCCATGCAAAAGGCTATCGCGCATCTTGCCGGTTCTTATGCCATCGGCGCAGTTTTTGCCGGCCATCCGGGTACGATATATGCCACGCGCAAGGATAACCCCTTGATTATTGCCGTATCGGACAACGGTAACTTCATTGCGTCGGATATTCCGGCTGTTTTGAAGTATACCAACCGGTATTTCCGTATCGATGAGGGCGAAGTGGCTGTTATCACGGCAAAGGACGTGACGGTTCTTTCGCGCGACGGGAAAACGGTTTCCAAAAAGCTCGAAACGGCGGATTGGGATATCGAAGCGGCCGAAAAGGGCGGCTATCCGCACTTCATGATCAAGGAGATTCATGAGGAACCGGACGCTATTATCAAAACTGTCCGTCCGCGTATCAAGAACGGCATGCCGGATTTCGGAATCCCGGAGCTTACCGACGAACGCCTTGCGTCTTTTGAACGCATTCACATTGTTGCCTGCGGAACGGCTATGCACGCAGGTCTTATCGGAAAATACGCCGTTGAAAAACTGGCGCGCGTACCGGTGAATGTGGAGATTGCGTCGGAATTCCGGTATAAAGACCCGATTTTAGGAAAGCATGACTTGGTTATCATTGTTTCGCAGTCGGGCGAAACAGCAGATACGTTAGCGGCTCTTCGCCTTGCCAAGGAACGCGGCGTGTATACGCTTGCCGTAGTCAATGTCGCAGGCTCTTCGATTGCAAGAGAAGCAGACAGCGTGGTCTATACCTGGGCCGGGCCGGAAATTGCCGTGGCCAGCACCAAGGCTTATACCGTACAGCTTGCAGTCATGTATCTGTTTGCGCTTCGTCTTGCCTATGCGTGCGGAAAGCTTGATGCGGAAAAAGTAAAGGCGCTGGCGGCAGAACTTCTCGATATCGCACCGCAGATGATCCAAAAGGCGCTCGACTGTGAAAAGAAGTGTGCTGAGATCGCAAAGAAATATAAGGATAACAACGATATTTTCTTTATCGGACGCGGTGCAGACTATGCTTTAAGCATGGAATCGGCGCTCAAATTAAAGGAAATTTCCTATATTCACTGCGAGGCGTATGCGGCAGGAGAACTCAAACACGGCACGATTTCGCTGATTACGGACGGAACGCCGGTGTTTGCGCTTGCCAACTATGCCGGTCTTTACGACAAGATGTTGAGCAACATCAAAGAAGTGCGTGCGCGCGGTGCAAGAGTGATTCTTCTGTGCGATGAAAACGCGTCTGTTCCGGAAAACGTGGCGGACGATGTGCTTCGCGTGCCGACGCTTGATGAGCTGTTCATGCCCATTCCGACGGCAACCCTTTCACAGCTCATCGCTTATTATACAGCCTTACAGCTTGGCTGTGACGTGGATAAGCCGCGTAACCTTGCAAAATCGGTGACGGTTGAGTAAGAAAAAACGGCAGAGATGTGTGCGCTTCGGGGTTTTCCGTATTTTTGCGGAAAATCCCGAAGAAACGGTTCTAAATGAGAGAACCGGTGCATAAAATAATACTGTTAAGAGTAAAATGGAGAATATATAATGGGAAAATATTTCGGTACTGACGGCTTCCGCGGCGAAGCCAATATTACCTTGAACGTTGAACATGCCTATAAAGTCGGCCGGTATCTCGGCTGGTACTACGGCAAAGAACATAAGTGCAAGATCGTTATCGGCAAGGATACCAGACGTTCCAGCTACATGTTTGAATATGCGTTGGTGGCAGGCCTTGTTGCAAGCGGCGCGGACGCATATCTTCTGCATGTTACCACCACTCCTTCGGTTTCGTATGTGGCGCGTACCGAAGATTTTGACTGCGGTATCATGATTTCCGCCAGCCACAACCCCTATAACGACAACGGCATTAAACTGATCAACAGCCGCGGCGAAAAAATGAGCGAATCCATCATTGCCGATATTGAGGCTTATCTCGACGGCATTATCGGAGAGATTCCGTTTGCCATCGGCGAGGATATCGGCTGTACGGTCGATTATGCCGTCGGCCGTAACCGCTATACCGGTTATATCATTTCACTTGCCAAATATTCCTATAAAGGAATCAAAGTCGGTCTTGACTGCTCTAACGGCAGTACCTGGATGCTTGCCAAGAGCATTTTCGATGCCCTCGGCGCGCATACTTTTGTCATCAACAATACGCCGACCGGTTTCAATATCAACAATAACTGCGGTTCGACGCATATCGAAGGCTTATGCGAGCTTGTCAAGGAAAACGGCCTTGATATCGGCTTTGCGTTTGACGGCGATGCCGACCGGTGCCTTGCTGTTGATGAAAACGGAAACGTTCTGACCGGCGACCATATTCTGTATCTTTGCGGCTGCCATATGAAACAAAAAGGCGAGCTTGCCGAAAACACCATTGCCGCAACCGTCATGTCCAATCTCGGTCTTTTCAAGGCGCTGGAAGAAAAGGGAATTTCCTATGTCAAGACCGATGTCGGCGATAAGTACGTCTATGAAGCCATGCAGAACGGAGGCCTTTGCCTGGGCGGCGAGGAATCCGGCCATATTATTTTCTCGAAATATGCCACAACCGGCGACGGACTTATTACGGCGCTCAAAATCATGGAAGTCTTTATCGAAAGCAAACAGCCTGCCTCCAAGCTCTGCGAGGGCTTTACGCGTTATCCGCAGCTTGTGAAGAATGTGCGCGTGGACGATAAGGACGCGGTGATTGCCGACCCGGATGTGCAGGCGGCGCTTGCCTATGCCAAGGAACAGCTGGGCGACAACGGACGGATCTTGCTCCGCAAGAGCGGCACGGAACCGGTTGTCCGCGTGATGGTGGAAGCCATGGGCGAGAATCTTTGCGAGGCATTGGCGAAAAAAGTTGTGGATGTCATTGAAAATAAGGGACTGGCCGTTCATTAAACCAAATTAAGCCAAATAGAAAAGCAATCTGACGGAAGGGGTGGAATGTATGCACGGGGCAGTATCAAAGACCAAATGTCTGGCTGTGATAACAGCTGTCTGGATGGTTTTGATCTTCATGCTTTCGGCGCAGGACGCCACCAAATCTTCCAATGTCAGCGACGCTTTTACCCGATTGATCTTAAATCTGCTTGAACCGGGCGAACATACCGAAAGCTCGTCTGACGCAGAAAACGGCGCGTCGGGGACGGTTTCGGACGGGACGAATACCCTGGTTTCGGAAACGGAAAACGGTTCGGTTAAGAATCCGGATTCTTCCAGTTTTTCGAAGGAAAACGAATCCAAAAGCGATGAGGACAACCCCGGAACTACTCCGGCTGTCCCGGAAAATTCTTCCGGCAAGACTGACAAGGATGACGAAGCGGCTGAAGTGTTTTCGCACGGCGGCAACAGCAAGGATTATGACCCCGTTCCCAAACGCGACTGGCTGGGAATTCCCAAAACTTTCTTTAAATCCTTTGTCCGCAAGGCGGCGCATTTCTGCATGTTTTTAGGGCTTGGAATCCTTGTTTTGTGCACGGTTCGCTCCTATTACGGCAAACCGCATTGGCGCGTATATGCGTCGGCTTGGCTTATCTGCGTGTTCTATGCTTTATGCGATGAGTTTCACCAGCTGTTCGTGCCCGGGCGCGGCGCAGAGTTCACCGATGTCTGTATCGACAGTTCGGGTGCGCTTGTCGGCATTTTCCTTGTCTTCCTTTTCTTTGCTGTGCGTACCAAGTTACAGCGAAAAAAAGAGCAGGGAATAGGCTGAAAAAGGCCGTGTAAGGCTTTCAAGGCTTATTGGATTACATTTTTTATAAAATAATTTTCGCTCCCAACGGTTCGGATATTCCAAACGTTGGGAGCGCGTTTTTTCTGCAAGCATACGAGCATTTTGCACAAGGCGAAAAGCCTGTTTTTGTAGCATTTTACAAAAAGTGTTTTTTTACGCAAAAAAAGCATACAAAACTCACAGATCTATGCTATAATATACAATTAGGAAAATGGCTTGTCCGTCTGTGTCGTGCCAAATGAGAAAGGGAGTTTCCCATGAACCGAAAACAACTGAAAAAACGTCTTGCCGCCTTAGCCGCCGGAGCGCTGTTTGCCGGATTTTTTACCGCGTCCGCGGCTTATGAACCGTATACGTTAAGCTACAATTCGACCTATGCCGGCTCGCACGAGGGCATTCAGGCCGGGTGGACCTTGGATAACCGCGGGGGCGATCTTCGCATTTCGATTGCCGGCGGCTACGATGTGCTGAAAGATACGAGCACCATGCGCGGCAGTTCGCTTTACCGCGACTTGAACCGCATGGACGAGGGAATCGCAACGCTTGAAACTTCGTTTGCGTTCCGTGACGGTTTTGACGGATTGAAACTGGTGTTGACCGATTCGGACGGAAACATTACTTACCAGCTTGAAACCGACGACAACGCGTTTTATCTTCTGGAAAAAGATTCGCGCCGCAAGCTGTACACACCGGACAACCGGAAAGCAAGTTTCCATGTTTTGATCACGCTTGATTTTGAGACCGGAAAAGCCAATACCGTCATTGCCGGGCAAAATTTCGGCGAAAGTGCGCTTTTGTCGGACAACATCAACCGCTTTGCCTTTTCCACAACGCCGGAGGATACGCTGACGCTTGTGCCGAGCGGCCTTAAATTAGTCGCCAACTACACGCTGCATGACGATTTTACCTATTATACCGGCTCGGCCAAACAGATTCCCTATGGGTGGGAGTCGAGCGATAAAAACTCCGCCTATGTCCAGAATACGGTCGGTTATGTGCGAAACGGCGCATATCTTGAAAAATACTTTGCCAAGACAAGCGGCAAGCAGGCGTTTGATGTCTGTTTCCTTGCCGCAGCCGATTCGGCAAACTATTTTAGCTTGTGCGACGCAGACACAGAGACGCTGCAATTTGAATACAGAAACGGAGAACTCAATTGCAACGGCGTTTTGGTGTATGAGGACGCGCTTGAAAACTTCTGGTACCGTCTTCGCGCCGAAATTGATTTCGACGAAGGTACGGCGCGCATAAAGGTCAATGGCAGAACCGTAAAAGACGTTGATCTGCTATCGGCCTCGGACGGTGTGGACAATATTCGGATAAGAGGCCTTAAAAATGGCATGAGCTTTGACGATGTGCGGCTTGCCGCCATGGTGGACGAGGAGGATTATGTGCCCGAACCGGTCATTCCGACCGATTCGGCGGATAATATTGTCGGTATGAATGTCTGCTCCTTGTGGGCGTATACCTCCAATCACGGTTGGTCATGCGTCACACCGTATGAGGAATTCCGACCGGTTCTCGGCTATTATGACGAGGGTTCGCCCGAAACGGCGGATTGGGAGATCAAGTTCTTAACCGAACACGGCGTTGATTTTCAGGCGTTCTGCTGGTATGCCGACAAGCAGAATGCACCGCTCAAAACCACGCGCAACTCCATTCACCTGCACGACGGCTACATGAACGCACGTTACAGCGACAAAATGAAATACTGTATCATCTGGGAGGCCGCAAACGGAGCACATCCCAAGGACAGCAATGCGTTCCGGTCGTATTTTGTGCCGTTCTGGATCGAAAATTATTTCAAGGATGACCGCTATATGGTCATTGACAACAAACCGGTTCTTTTGGTGTTCGGTATCAATCATTTCATTGATGATATGGGTTCAAACGCCGCTTGCAAGACCGAATTGGATTACTTGCGCGAAAAGGTCAAAGAACTCGGTTTTGATGACCTTATTATCTTAGCAAGCAATGCATGGGATTCCGATACCTTGGCTAAGGCCGGCCTTGACGGCTGTTATGCTTATAACTGGGGCACAAAAGGCTATGATATCGATTATTCCATCGGCTGTATCACTTCGTGCGCCGCTGTCGGAAAAACCTATACCGTTCCTACGATCAGCACCGGTTTCAACAGTTTGCCGTGGCACGGAACGCGCTACCCCAACATGTCGGTCTCCGACTATGAGCGCGGTCTTATGTGGGTGCGTGACACCTATTTTGAGACCTATCCGAAAAAGGCATGGCAGAACCACTTTATGATGCTCTCCACCTGGAACGAATACGGAGAGGGAACCTATATCATGCCGGCGGAAAAACTGAATGGTTTCGGCTATCTTGACACCATCCGCAAGGTGTTTACAGACGATGATACCGTGCATAACGATGTCGTGCCGGACGAAAAACAGCTTTCGCGCATTACCAAGAATTATCCGCAGCATATCCGGCTTTTACGGCGGTTGGACAGCGAACGGAACGATCTTTCGGAATCGCTTTTCTCCTTGCAGACGATTTGTCTTGACAATCCGCTTGACTACCTTGTTTCGGGCGCCTCCAATGTCGTCTATGACGGGAAGATCAGCGGTGTGTCACAGGCAAACGCCTCGTATCTTACCTATATTGAGGCACGCGATACAGTCGGACTGTCCATGGATGCCCTGAATGCCTTGCGCATCACCATGAGCGTTTCGGAAGATACGGAAGTAAACGTATATTATACGACTACCGCAAGCCCGAAGTATGACAAGAAGAATAAACTTACCTTTACGGCGCTTGCCGGTGCGGAAAAAAGCTATACCGTTGAACTCGGCTCTGTGAGCGGCACGCTTGACAAGATCCGCATCTACCCGGCCGACCGCAGCGGCGTGCGTTTCTCGGTCCGCTCGGTTGAGGGACTTGGCGCAGGCAGGCTGTATGTCGATGAAAAGGCGTTCCTTTCTTCCGTATATCCGGTTGAACGCGACGGAAACATGTATTATCCGTTTGACCCGTCTCTTGCCCAAGGCTATATCATGAATCTGCATTTTGAGTGGGATTTTGATTCAAAAGCCCTGACGTTCTATGGCGACGGCAATAAAAAAATCACCTATACGGTCGGAAGCGATACGGCGATAACGGATTCCGGCACGCTTTCACTTCCGTGCGAAGTGTTCACCGTGGACGGACTGCCCATGCTCTATATGCCGTCGTTCTGCGATTATTTCGGCTTTCAGTGGTATAGAAAAGGCAAGAATTTCTACGTTCATACGTTGAATTACGAAGATAATTCCTATTTGTTTACCCGTCCGCAAAACGAGTGGGATTTCAGTCATGGACTCAGTTTGGGTTGGACGGCAAACGCGGTGTATTACAATGTCGGCGATACGCTGTATGTCCGTGCTACGGACAATGACACGCGTATGCAATCCGGAAAAGTATCGTTTGATTCTGCCGCATACGATGAACTGGAAATCTGCCTGTCCTATAACAGCAAACGAAACGGTGGCGATCATTTGCAGTGCTTCTTTATTACGGATGAGGACAGCAGCTGGGATGAGAAAAAATCGGTTCGCCTGCCGTATTCCTCGCTCAGCACGAACGGCGAATTCCAGACGTTCCGGATGAAACTTTCGGATTGCGCGTATTGGAAGGATACGGTTACCGAAATTCGCATTGACCCGTTCAACGCCGCTGAAAGTGAAGGTTATATCAAGTTTATCCGTCTGGTACCGACGGGAAAGCGGTCGCACGATGAGAGCTTTACCGGTGTGTCCTTTGACGCGGAGGACGGAAAAATGCCGTTTACCTCCGGAAATGCCGAGCTTTCCGTGGTGACAGACCCGACCGATTCCGCCAATCACGTTTACCGCGTTATGCCGAAATCTGCCGGCACATATGCGGCAATGGAATATGCCATGTACTTTGAGCCGGGTGCGACCTATACGGTAAGCTATGACGTTATGGCAGGCTCCCTTTACGGCGGCGATACCGAAACAAAGGTGTCTACCGTTATTCATGCCGATCCGCGGTATGACGATCCTAAGCAGTACAAAAAACAGAATCCGGACGACCATGTTCAATCCCCGACTTCTCCGGCATCGGTCAGTAATTCCGGTCAATGGCGGCATACCGAGCGAACCTTTACCGTTCCGGCCTATGCCTTTATTCGCTCGACCGACGCTTTCCGCATTTATGCCAACCCGGACAGCGCCAAGGACAGGCCGACAAGAGCGCTGGAATTCTATGTGGATAATTTGGTGATTACCAAAACGACCGGCATTTCGCTTTCGGTGGATTACGCGGCCGCCGACAAAAACGGAAATGTGACAGTAACCGGCAGTACCGCGCAGGCGCTTCCCACCGGACAAACGCTGATTGCGGCGCTGTATGACGCACACGGCCGCTTTATGACGCTTCAAATGCCCAAGGTCGGAGACGGCGGTGCGTTTTCCGTTACCTTTGCCGGCCTGTCAGACGCCGAAACCGTAAAAGTATATTTGTGGAGCGGCATGCGGACACTTCGTCCGACCGCGGCGGCCATAACCAAGAAGATCGGTTGAACGGCAGAAAAACAACCATGAATACAGGAAAGAGAAGTTGCATGAAACAGAAATACAGTCTTTTGATTTTTTTGACGCTTGCGGTTTTTATTTTGACTGCCTGCGGCTCAAAGGGAAACCTTGTCGGTACATGGTCGTGTGAGCTGTACGGCTCGGAATTAGTGATTGAATTCACCGATGACGGAAGATTTATCGACCGCACTGCCTCTGACATTTTCAACTATACCGGCGGTACGGAAAATCAGTACCGTATCCGCAACGGCAAGCTGGAAGTTTATGTAGAAGACGACCCGGCCAGCGTCGTAACGCTTGAATACCGCGTAGACGGGGATGTTCTGACCTTGGGCGGCGTTGAATATAAGCGTGTCACGCTCCCGGAGACGGCGAAGGATGAGGCCAGTGAAACCGGCACGAATCCGGAAAAAGAGGGCGCATGAAGAAAGTGACAGTCTATACCGACGGCGCGTGCCGCGGAAATCCCGGAAAAGGCGGTTGGGGCGCGGTGCTCGTGTACGGCGGCAAAAAGAAAGAGCTGTCGGGCGGCGACGTATCCACAACAAACAATAAAATGGAGCTAACGGCAGCCATTGAGGCGTTAGCGGCTTTGAAAGAACCGTGCGAAGTGGAGCTGTACTCCGACTCCAAGTATTTGACTGACGCAATCAACAAAGGCTGGGTCTATGCCTGGAAAAAGAAAAACTGGGTCAAATCGGACGGTAAACCGGCGCTGAATGTCGATCTTTGGGAAAAGCTTCTTGAAAAGCTGCAAACGCATAAGGTGACGTTTATCTGGGTGAAAGGGCATAACGGCACACCGCTCAATGAGAGGTGCGACGAGTTGGCAACGGCTTTTGCCGACAGTCTGTAAAGGCGGCTGTGCCGCCTTTTCTTATGCCTGTATGAAAGCGGAAAAGCAAGAAACACGGCGGTTTGCTTACTCAAACCGCCGTGCTTTTTGTTTAGGCCTTATTTAATTCGCAGCGATAAATCGGCTCGCTATTGTTTCGTATTACCGAAATGAATCTTGCTGTTCCGTTGCAGTTATTTTTCTCGTTTCGTACGGTGCGGTCGTTCTCGTTTTCCCAATCAATGGAAATGTAGGCTTTTACATATTTGGCATAAACCGTCTTATACTCCGAGGAATCTTGCGGCATGTACATATCGTTAAGCGCTTTCAATTCGTTGGAATCTGACGCAAGCGCACTTGCCTCAATTTTTGAAAACAGTCCCCATCGAACCATATCCATGCCGTATGTTGTCTGATTGCCGATTTGGCTGACTGCCGCTTTTCCGAGGTCAAGCGTGAACGTTTCAGCCATTCCGTCTTCAATCCGTTCGACCTCCCCTGCGTCTTGCGGAGTGGGCACGATCTCGATCTTGCCGGATTCCACATCACAGTTAAGAATCCAATAAGTATCGGAAAAGACCGAACCTTGCCGTAAATTCTTTTCATCGTCCACTGTGACAACATTCGTAACAATTGTTTCAATTACGTCTCCGATAGAATAGGAGCTCCGATAAGTGGTGATATCCTTGCTTTTCGCTAAGCCTTTCGCCGTTTCGAGTTCTCCGGTATAAGGGTTACAGAGCGTGTATTGGAGGTAATAGAGTTTATCGGAATCACGCATGAATTCTGCTGATTTCACAATTCTTTCGTGTTTCGGCGCACCTGCTGCGGGCACTCCCTCATAAAGCTCGGTTCTGTCAGAGGTTTCGGCATAGTAAAAGATAAGTTTTTCTTTTTCTGTGCTTTCCGGATCGTTGGAAACGACTGCCTGAACGTTTTTCAAAGTGTTTACAAAACCCATAGAGAGCACTCCGGCTCTGAGCCGGATAAAATCAATTACCGTATTACCGTCAGTGTCTTCATGCTCGTTCCGGATAAGAAAGACCGTGTTTTCGTCGGTTGCAAGCGCAAAGCTGACACCGGTTGCGGTATAGGTTCCGTCGGCGTTTCTGAAAAGCAGATCTCGTTCTTCACTTTCGTCGCGCTCAATAAGACAGGTGAGGGAACTGTCGTTTTCATCGGCAAGGTCGCTTAGATCTTTGTTAAGACCGATATACGTATCTTCCGACAAGGATTTATCGGAATAGGCATTGCCGAGCAGACGAATGGTATAATATCCGTCGGAATCCACGGAATAGACGGCAAGTTTTCCGGCATACGCCGCCATGGATTCGTCCGTATCCCGGATCTGCGGCCAGATCTTCGCGTCGGTCTTGACTTTGATCCATTTGATGTCGCCATTCACCCAAGCATGCACATAGGTCGTTTTTTGTCCGGTTACCGGATCAAAGCTGCCGCTTTCGAGCCAACGGCCATCTTCGTCCGGTGTAACAACCAGATACCGCATAAAGTCGTTTTCTGACACTTCTATGATCTGTTCGATGTAGGCGTTTTCTTCATAATCCGCAGAAGCTTTTGCTTTTTGAGCCGCCTGATATAGGGACATGGTCTTGGTATCGCCGTAATAATGCACGTTTCCGACTGTAACATACGGACGGAAAGCAAAAACGGAGGTATAGCCGTGGCTGTTATCCGGAACACCGATTACAATGGCTGTTAAATCAGATGTCAGCCCGTCTACTTCGGGATTCAGCTTGTTGATGGTTTCCGTGCCGTCTGTTTTGGAATAGCCAATGCCCGTGACAATCGGATAGTTCTCTTTTTTGGCGTTTTCAAAGGAAAGCTCATCGGAAAGATCTTTTTTCAAGGCTGCCAAAAAGCCGATTTCAATATTGTCGTCAAGGGAAAGCAGTCTTTGCGCTACCGACGCACGCAAGCGGAGTCCGGCCGGGCTTTCGGTCCGGAACGAAACGGCGTTATCGAATTTTGGAGGGCAGAACGCCCAAATGGCATATAAAGTTATGTCGCCTGTTATGCTGAATGTGGTTTTGACAGGCGTTGAACCGTCCGGCGTCTTTGACCAGCCCAATAAGGTGTAGCCGTCGCGAACCGGCGTTTCCTTGACAGTAAGCGTGCCGCCAAAAGAAGCCTTTTTAGGATCCGGCATGCCGGTAACGATATCTGTTGTATTCTTGTCAAAGGTTACCGTCGGGGTAGCACAAACAAAAATGGAAGAAAGACGAAAGTTCTGACCTGCTCTCTTGCACGGGTCAACATAGATTTGAACAACCTTATCGGCCGTGCTCCATTTACCGGCGGTAGCAGCGGTATCGTCTCTCAGAATATCAAAGGTAATCGTCTTGAAGTTGTCGAGACCGTCATACGAAACATATCTTGTTACAGACTGTGCTTCTGCATAAGCGAAGCCGTTCGTGTCATAGCCCATGGTGACCTCATTACCGTTTTCGTTGGTAAAGATCGTCTTGTAATAGAACTTTGTAGCAGCTGTGTCGGTGCTGGACATACGGATAGAAACCGTGGTGTAGTCCTTTGCGCTGACATTAAGCGGCATACAGATACGATAGTCGCCGACCTTCGGCTTGATTTCATCATAGTCTGCGCCGGTGCCTACATAGCCGGTCGTGCCTTTTAAGGAATGGTTTCCCTTTGTGCCGTAGGTCCACCGTACACCCTTTGCCCAGACAGCATATACGTCAACATTCTGTCCCGGTACGACGATAATCGAATCCACCACGTCTACCGATTCGTCCGAAAGCGCCCAACCGAGAAAACAGTAGCGGCTGTCCGTTCTGGTCGGAATGGCAGTCGAAAGATTCACCTTGCCATAGCATACTTGTTCGTCCGGCAGACCGGTAACCGTATCCGTCGTTCCGGCGTGATAGGTGATCGAGCCTTGTTCGGTCGGCGTATCAATGTGGATGTCTAAGGTGGCAGATATATCCGGATTATAGACGGAAACCGCGCGAAGCGTAATATCGCCGTCATGGTTTGCCGTCAGCATGCCGTCGGGCGTGATCTCGGCAATCGGGTCTTCCGTGCCGTCCGATTCAATCGACCAGATAACGCTATCATCCGGCAAGGTATTGTCCGACGTAAAGACAGCCTCATAGGGAACCGGCTTTCCGTCAATGGAAATCCGGTTTTTGCCGGAAATGCTCATGGTAAAATCATAATACCGGACATCAACCGTCATAGACTGGGAATAATGGTAATTGTATGCGGAGGTAGCCGTTATTACGATTTTGCCGCTTTTTAACGGTTGGAGCGAACCGGACGTGGTTCCGGACGACAAATTAATATTTGCCATATCCGCAACAGAAGAATCATCTACCGTCCATAGAATATGTTTGTCAGGAATCTCCTCATCCGAAGTGAATTCCACATAATATCTCGAAGCTTTTCCGCTTATCATGGCGATCTGCGGACCGGTGATGTTAAAGGAGAAATCAATATAATCGCCGGTTTGGGCAAACGTTCTGGTTGCGGTGATAAGGCCGGTGCTTTCATCGTAGGTGGCGTTTGTCGGCTCGCCGTTCAATAAGACGGATGTTGAGGGCTGGAAACGCTTGCCGGTTGATTGTATGGGAGCAAGCGTGAGAGTTGCCGTATACACGGTGTTGGAGTCAAAACGGTTATTTACAAGAGCTGGGCTCCATTGGAGAGATGTTACATCCGCTATATCCGTCTGACTTGTCCAACTTGGTCTGACGTAACTGCCGGTAACCGGTTCGGGAAAACCGGTAATGTTGATTTCGGTCTCTTCAAATTCATCGATCGGAACGAATTCGATCGCGCGGATGGCGGCCGACTCAAGGCTTTGGAATGGATCAATACGCAAGTAGGTGATCGTCCCGGTCCACAGTTGATGTTTAGAAGCCGGAATATAGGCAGTGGCCAGACCGTAACCGTCAATTTCGTCGATCTTTCCGCTTACATGTCTGTTTGCCGAGGCGCTTTCGCCGCTTCTGCCGAAATAGAGCCCCTCCACTTCCGTACCGACCGCCCATTTTTTGGCTCTGTCTCCGTCATAGGTCGTATCGAAGATGATGTTGATGCCTTTATAATCTTTGGCAGGAATATTCACCGTGGAATTAAACAGGATAACATCGTTGGAGCTTCCGTTTTGACTGATAACAACGCTGTTTTTATACAGATCGGACAGAAATATCGCGTTATATGTTTTCCAAGCACCGCGGTTGTTTGCAACAGCAAAATCAAAGTTGTAGCTGATGACCGGATAGAGGGTCATGCTCTTGTTGATCTGAACTTTGCCATGGAGAACATCTTTCCATTCGCCGGTCGCAGACCAACCGTTAAATCGTTTGGTCGAATCGATGGGCATGACATCTTCAACTGTCGTCATGTCAAGCGTATCCCCGGCGGCAAGTTGAATGGAATCTATGACCGTGCTTAAATTATCGCAAACGAAAGTAAGCGTTACGGTTTCTTCAAGCGACAGCTCTTCTTTGTTTCGATCCGTCTTTTCTTTCGTGCCGGACGGCTCTGTGACCGTCTCTATGCCGAAATCGATATCTGCCGCGATTGCCGGTACGCAAAACGCCACAGACGAGAAAATCGTCGCAAGGCACAGGATTAAGCTGAGGATTTTTTTCATGTGGACTGCACTCCTTTTTGTTGTTTTATCAGACTGTCATTGGTTTTGGAAAACGTCCGCAAAGCGATTATATCTGCTTGCAATCTTTTTCGCTTAAATTGCAATTTCATTATACACGGAACTGAAATATATGTCAATATTATAATCCAAAAATATTAAAAAATAATTTGTACTTTGCTTAAACGATAGCAGGTTCTTGAAAAGCAACGAAAAAAAGGGGCATAAAAAAACACTTGCCTAAGCAAGTGTTTTTTACCCAAATACGGATTAAAAAGTGTTCGGATGATCTTTTGTGGTGACCCCTGGGAGAATCGAACTCCCGTTTTCGCCGTGAGAGGGCGATGTCTTAGCCGCTTGACCAAGGGGCCATATCAAATTACTGATATACTATATCATAAAATGCCGCGTTTGTCAACTGTTTTTTGCAAAAAAGTGCGTTTTGTCGTTTTTTTCTTGGGGGGCAAGACTGCACACCCCTGTGCCTATGACTTTTCTCGAAAGGTCTACCAAAGAGCGGTTTGAAGTGCTTTTCGGAAACGGAAAAACATGTGGGTGGCGTAGCTCCCATGCACAAACGAAGAGCAGACAGAAAATTTTCTGTCTGCCCCAGATTGTTGCAAAAGTCTATAAGACTTTTCGGGCGAAGCCCGATTTTAATAAAAATCCGAAAAATCCGGGGACATGTGCCACGGATTTTTCACCGATAGATTCGCGAGTGTCGAAAAGCGGAGCTTTTTGGCATGTGGCGCGAGCGTACGAATCTGTTTCCGTGTCGTAAAACGCAGTTTTGCGACACGCTCAGGCAGACAGAAAATTTTCTGTCTGCCTTTTCTTTTTTATTCTTCCAATTGCTTTCCTAAAAACGCCGCCGCCGTCTGAATGAGCTTGATTTCAACATCCCCCGGTGCGTTCCGTTCATTTTCTTTTAAAATGGTTGCTACGGCGCCGATGACGTCTCCCTCGGCAATGATCGGCATTGCGCAGGAGAGTGCGATTTTTTCGTTTCCGTCCACCATATACTGTTCCTTTTCGCCGGGTGTATAAAGATACATCTGACGGCTTTCCATAATGGCTTCAATGTCGGACGAAACCTTTTTTTCGGCACATTCCTTTTTGGGAACACCGGCAAAAGCCACAACCGAATCCCGATCACAGATGATGATCGGATTGGTGCAGGTTTTGTGCAGCGTGTCAGCATATTGGGAGGCAAAGCTTAAAAGCTCCCCAATCGGCGAATACTTCTTGAAAATGACCTCACCGTCGCGATCCGTAAAAATTTCCAACGGGTCGCCCTCGCGAATACGCATGGTTCTTCTGATTTCTTTCGGAATGACAACTCTGCCAAGATCATCAATCCGTCTGACTATTCCGGTTGCTTTCATATATAATAAACTCCTTTTGTTTTCAATTTTGCGGTACAGCTGTATTTTCTGTAAGCGAAAGGAGTTTTATGCAAAACAAGGATTGGTTTGTTTTGGAAAAACAAAATCGGCAATAAGGTGAACAGACAAAAGCAAATATTTGTGTCAACCCCAAAACTTGTTGACAGCGAATTGAGTTTTTTATGAAATCAGAATTGAATGAAAGATCTTGAAAAGATACCTAATATATAATGACTTTAAATTATGCTAAAACGCCTAAGAAACAGCTTTATGTGATCTCAGATAATTTATAATTTAATTCTTTGGGGTTTGTTTTCTTAATGCACGCGATAACGAATTCGGCAACGCAAACCCCACCATGTCTGATGTTTCCGTAATTGTGTGACCGCCCAAAATGAGTTCTTGCGCACAAAGCAGACATAGGAACGCAGATATGCATACGGCGTTTTGCCCATGACATTTTTGAATCGGCGAATAAATTGGTTTTCTGACAGCGAAACAAGCGCGCATAGATCTTTTATCGAAATAGGTTTGTTGTAATTCTTGTAAATGTAATCAAGTGAAGTCACAACCGCTTCATCTGTTGTGTAAGGAATCGGAACAACATTGGATAATAATAAAAGGATCAAATGCAACAAACGGTACAGTATCTGCCGCTTTTCGTCAAATGAGCCTTGCGGCGCATGAATAATGCGCGGGATTTTACAGGTTGTTATGCGGAACATGTCGCCGTCATTGAATTCCAAAATTGCTTTTTCTGCAAGAAAAATGCGTCGGCAAGCAGTGAATTTTCCGGAATGTCGCAAATGACCGGTTTGTCGGAAATAATGGCAATTGTAGCAATTATTGGCACATTTTTCACAAGTGGTGCATCGTTAGTTCTGTTAGCTTGCTAAACACCGGAGGAAAAATGGAGAATGTAAAAAACATTGTAAAAAGTATCATAGGAAATGATATAAAAGATTTTGGCTTTAAAGCTTATTCAAACATGTATTATACCGTTCCGGAAATTTCAAGATTCTCTTGGGCGCTTGCTTGCCGAAGAAAGGGGCGAAGCGTTTGAAAGAGGGGGGGGTGCTTTTTTAACCTTGACAGCCAATAATTCCTATGCTATAATTATATCGAAATATGTTGTATTTTTTGAATATTGTATTTATTTTTAGAGATTAAAATATAATTTGTTCCGGTTACAACGGACTTTTGCTTACAGATAGGAAGAATATAGGTTTAGCTCTCAAAAACAACGGGCGACCGAAGCGTAAAGGAAAAACAGGGGGGGATCTGCTTTACAAGCAGGTGAGCTCTGCCGCAAAAGCGCTCTCGACACACGCTCTATTTTTCATCGAGGAGGAAAAAGCAAATGAAAATGGGATTGCCGCATTTTGTGTATCAGAATTTTGCAACTACGGATAAAGATGATGCATTTTGGGTTCAATACGGTATTGAAATGGCAGAAGGAGGGCGATAAAGATGAGAATTTCACGTGGTTTGTTCCTTGGCATATGCATACTTATTCTGCTTTCTTCTTGCGGCATTCCGAAGAAAGTTCATACTACGCAGGCGCTGTATGCCGCAAATATTCAGAACGGCGGTTATGCGGTTTCTTACCATGACGGCGTTTTGTATGCAAATCCCGAGGATTATGACACATTGTATTATCGTCAAAAAGACGGGGCAACCGAGAAAATTGCCGGGGAACGCTATTATTACGAAATGAACGTGTGCGGCGATATGCTGTATTATGTTTCCGGCGAACCCGGTAACGTTTGGCGTTTGTCATTGGATACCAAAGACGAAAAAAAGCTGATCGATCAGAGAGTCGGAAATTTGCTTGTCTATCAGGATAAGCTGTTTTACCGGCTTTCGGAAGATGACGATTGGGGCAAACTGTTTTGCGCTGCTTTGAATGGAAATCATAAAAAGTTTCTTATTGAAAACGTACGTGATTTCTGTTTGTACGAGGATCGAATCTATTATTCCGATTATCGAGAAAATACGATCTGTTCGATGAAAACGGACGGAACGGAAACGAAAATACTGCAATCTGCCGATGTGTCCGGGCTGTTTGCGGAAAACGGTTGCTTGGTTTATGCGGATAGAAATCGCGGAGGAAAACTCTTTACTTACGATTTATTAACCGGAAATGAAACCTGCATTTGTGAGGATATCTGCTGGAATATCAACGGAAATAACGAACGGATATTTTACAGAAATCAAAGCGACGGCGGAAACTTATACAGCATTCGTTTTGACGGAACGGATAAACAATGTTTAATACGTGCCAATATTCATGATATTGTGGTGTTGGAAAATGAGTTGTTTTATCGTGATATCGAACAAAACGGAAATGTTTTCAGCTGTGTGCTTTCACATGATAACCCCCGATAAACGGCCGTTGCTGTAAAGAGGCCGAGACTGTTACGCAGAGTTCACGAGTTGTTTTAAATCGGTGAACTCTGTTGCCAATGATATTGCCGTCTTTTCTCAAATACTTGAAGCTATTCAACCATATGAAATTGTTGTGGATTTTTTCACAATATGGGAGCCAAAACAATGAAACAAAAAATTTGTATGATAATTGCTTGCGCAGTTATGATAGTTTTTACCATTGTTGTCAAGATCTATTTATTCTGGCAAGGCTTTGATTACCTTTTTCAGAAAGAGGAACAAGCCCGTATGGAAGCAGTGGAAAGAGGGGACATTGTTCGTGGTAAAGATACCGTGTTAATTTGGAAAAACACATTTGATATTACACACCTTTCGGACAGAAACGATTTGGCTGTAAAGAATCCCAAAGCAAAGGGGCTTAGTATGGATAATGTGCTGCAAGGCGTACACCATAAGAGAAAAAAGAACAAACTTTACATAATCTCCAAAGAAGGATATGCTGTAATCGATGAAACCCCTTGTTGCAGGGTTTATGTTACGGTTCCGGCAGAAGATTTTGTTAATGGATATACCACAGACAGTGAAGGGAACAAGCACTATATCAGTCGGTTCATTGACAACGAATATGTCGAATATCTGGACGACTTTTCCGATTTCAGCCCGGAGGAACAAGAGATATTGTTAGAAATGGAATCCGATTAGGAATTTTTTCCAAATCGAAAAAAAGCAATATCTTACGATTCAACTGGAATACAAGAATTGAATGAGAATTTCTTATTTCAAAAGTTGAATTAACTACTGACAGGGTTCATCTGCCTTACAAGCACAGGTGAACCCTGCCAAAAAAACATTTTCGCAGCACCTATTGGCGGATTCAAAAACAGATCAAGGAAATCCCCAAAATCATACAAATCCCCATGATTATACAATAGAAATAGATTGGAAAAATGGACACCAAAGATTTAGTACTTCTGTTAATTATCCTGGCGGTGCCCCGACTTTCAAATAAAGGAGAGGTGATAGCATGGAAGAGCCTTTTGTTAATTTTGATGAACTCAAAAGCAACATCGAACGCGGCGGAGAAGTCGAATTCGTATATCACGGTAAGCATTTTTCTATTACACATTTTGAGAAAAATGGACAGCATAAAGTCTCTGTTATGCAAGCGTATAACTATGATAGTGAGAAGATATATGATATTACGGAAATTTCAGATATAGGAGATTATTTGCTTGACAGGGAAAAACTGAAAAACGCCATTTCCGATTGTCAGATTACTTTTAGGTGTTTTTGAGGCAACGTATTGAAAGAGTTGAATGAACTGGCAGCAAAGGCTTCTGCTCACAAAAGGAATGTCTCTTTCCAAGCGGCATCCCAAAAACGCATAGTTGGATATGGCGGTGATTGTATATGCGTAAAAAACGATTTTGCTTTATCTTGGTGATAGTGCTCGTGGCGGCAGCTGCAATTATAACGGTCCCCCTACTGTTAAAGAATTTGTTCTGGTCACAACCTACGGTAATACAAATGCAAGTTTCACCGGATGGAACATACACAGCGTATGTTTTTGAAAGCAATGCCGGCGCGACAACCGGCTGGATTTACCACATATCTGTTTTGCCGACCGGCAAAGAGCTTTCCAAAGGGCCGGGAAATGTTTATATCGGCACACTTCCGCACGATGATATTTCATGGATCGATAACAGCACGTTGTTTGTCAGTGATTATACCAGTAAAGGGACAACGCGGCAAAAAGAAAGAATCGGGAATATCCGTATCAAGTATCGTTCATTGGAGACCAAAGGAGAACACGTATGAAAAAAGTATGGATTATTTTGGCGCTTGTTTTGGTTGTTGTCGGCGGTTTATGCTTGGGGATCTACATGAGGGACACCTCTTATGATTGTATCGTAGAGAGTATTTCTCTAAATGAGGCAAAGAAAATAGCAGAAGCAAATCCCGCTTGTTTCCTTGTCCGCTTTTCTGATGGAGCAACAGGACCGCAATATCAAATTGTCTATGGGACATATGCCGGTTCTGACATTGAGATACTTGGAGAAAGCACACCGATACACGACCTTGGCGGCGTATTTACCTATTCCGATAATCGATTTCTGGTCTATGCAGCCGACACCGCCAATCGTTCGGCATTAGGCAAACAAAATCTGGACACTGCCGAGGAATGCTTTACGGTATATGCCGAAAAATGGATCCCGATATATCCGATAAAACGGCAATATCAGTTCCGTGATTATCAAACAGACGATTTTGACAGCCGTCTGTTTGCTCCGAAGGATTATATCGATGCTTTTGATTTGATTAACGGGGATTACAAGCCTTAGAAAATAAAGGCTGAGGCATCTGCCTCGCAAAGCAGATGCCTCACACCGCTATTATGCGGCAGTAAAACAAAACGACGAATGAAAATATATCCGTAAAGACGGAACAACGGTTTTTGCGCGTACGTCTAAAAAGCATCGATGTTCGCGGAGGGCTTGGCGGCTGTAAAAGAGAATGGAAAATGGGGTTATATCAACACATCTGGCGATACAGGCGAGATTTGGCTGTATCTTTCCAAAGACGGAATGGGGCTGTTTACAGTTCCGTATGTCGGGCCTCCGATGGACGAACAGAATGTATCGATGCGTTTAAGAACAGCTATACCATGTTTTTTCCGTTATATGGCAAAATCGATTGTTCAGGACATACGGTTTTGGAAGATGACACTGCCTTTTTGTTGGATTTTAGCGACTATGATAATAACTTGGGCTTGATTCCTGCCTATATTCCGGCAGAAGTGGACGGGAAACCTGGCAACGTATGAATGCCGGTATTATTACATTTGATAGAGAGAATTCAGCGAAAAAGCGAAAAATGGTAACGATTTGTGATTTTAGTCGGTTTATATAAGTGAGAACAAGATAGAAAGGAGTGCAGACGTTCTTTTAAAAGCAGGGAAAAGGAGACAATTTATGGGCTTACGCAAAACATATAAAGAAAGTTGAGGAAAAAACAATGAAGAAGAACCTTTCCGTATTTTTGGCACTGACACTCATTTTCAGTCTGTTTGTTCCGGCTTTTGCCGTTTCAGCTTCGGAAACGGATATTTCCACTGCGGTTCCTTTCTCCGACCCGCCGCACGGACAGCTCTTGTTCGTCGGATATGACTCGGTCACTGCGTCTACGCGGTATCCGGAATATGAAGACAGCGACATCGCCGCATTTTTAAGCTATACAAATGAGTTTGTGCTTTCATGCGGCAACACGCCCTATAATACTTACGGCGCATCGCAGACGCAAATTGTTTCTCAGACGGATATTGATAATCTTAGCCTTGATTTGGTAAACAATGCCGAGGATTTTGAGCAGATAAAAAAAGACTATCAGTATCTTCTGAAAGGGAATATGATCACTGTTACGACCGCAGACGGCAAACAGATGACCTTTGCACCGTATGTCACAGAGATCTTTACTCATCTGGATCCGAGGAGATCCGAGAACATGGAATTAATCAACTCGATCCGGGAGCAAAAAAGCAAGTTAGTCACTCCGTCCTCCAATATTTACAGAATTAACACCCATTTGGACCCGAAGCTGTATCGATACGGCACAGCATATGGCTCAGGCCCATCCACCAGAGACGCGATTTCTCCCAAGCTCACATTGGAAACGTTAGCCGACGATGTTGTGGCTCTGACAAATCGAATCGTTTCCATGAATCCGAATGCCGTTATCTGGCTGCCGTTCCCGTTGATCGTGTTTCCGTCTTTCAGCGAAAAATACGTTGAACCGTTTACCTTGTACCTGAACGATCTGAAAACCAAGCTCGGTACAGACGTTTGGAATCAGAATATCCGCGGCTTTTATTGGACAAACGATGCACTTCTGCCGTATTATACGCCTTTCGATGAAACAATGGAGCAAAACGGTTTTAATAACCCCATGGTTAGGGCAATGATGTCCATGGATACGGTCGTTACGAACGAAGGAAAGAGCTTTCTCTGGATGCCTTGTTATGTAGAATCAGAACCGGAAAGCCTGAAACGTACAGGATTTATACTGAATCGAACCGCTATTTTCGACTATGCGCTGCTTCAGCCGGATTATTATTTTAATGCGGCAGGAACTTTCAATTTGTGGAATGTTTTGACTTGCATGAACCAAAATGCCGTTTGCGAACCCGGAACGGCGACGGTTTACGGCGGAACAAAGGTCGAAGAAGGCGCAGAAGTTTCCTATGCCATGCAACTCGATTCTTCTGTTACGGAAAAAGAGTATAACGACCGGTACTATTTATATACATTTTTCTTCAAAGACTATAAGAACAGACCCTTTATGTTTTATACCGGAGACAGGGATTCCACGATGAATGGGTTTGTCCAGCTGCTTTTGAAATATTGGTTTGAGGGTGAACCTCTGTCTTATTGACGGTCAGACGGATACTGCCAAATAAAACAAGCAAGTCGAAATACATCACTGAAACGGCGATATATTCCGACTTGCGTTTGTTTTGTCAGGCGGGGAAGAGGAGACGTTAAAAATTAGAGCATATTTGTAATGAAATAAACTTTGCATGCAATACGGGAGGAATCATTCCCTGTTTTCCGGCTGCTTTGCATAAAAGTTTTCATCCAAAAGCTCAGCCGGATAGTATTTCACGTTATTTACTGCCGTGCCCATATTCGGGTAGCGTATTCTGCCATCGCGGCTGGAATGGAATTCAACAGGCCGGCGATACCATTTACCGATCTCATATTCATCTGAAACAGAGAAATCGCTGTCATAATAAATGAAATATTCATATCCTTTAACCGTATCACTCGAAAAAGGCGGCATGGCATCCTCATATATATTGTTAAAATCCGAGATGAAAACAGACTCAAACTTTGAATTTCCGGCAGAAGCCTTACTTTTCTCCTCGACGTATTGTGTAGCTGTTTTTATAATTCTTACCGCAGCTGAATCCCCAAGAACGTGTAAATTCTCTACCTGTTCCGCGTTGGGAATGTCTGCTTTTATAGACATATAGATCTCCGGTCTTTTGTTCGCAACCACCTCTTGGATATTCAATTTCGCGTCTCCTTCAAAGGGCAACGAAGCGACATAGCTCGCATTAAGTTTGACATCCGCGTTAAGAAATCTGAGAGTCGCCCTCTCCGCGCTCGAAGGCCCAAAAACCACCCTGCGGCTTATTGTTTCAAGCTGTTCGGTGGTCAGATTGTCGTCAGAACCGAATCTGTCGCCGTACCCCATCATGATTCCGCGCGTCATGCAGAAAGAGATTCCCTCTGCGCTCCATTCTTCAACATCGGCGTATTGGACGTTGCAGCCGGTGAGCTCTTCGTAATCATCAAACCCAAACCACTGGTGCTCCTTACAGCGCTTGATAATAGCGGCATATTCAGCTCTGGTAATAGGCGAATACGGTTTTATCGTTTCGTCGGGGTAACCTTGTATGATGCCTGTTTCTATGGCATAGGCTAACGCTTGCCTGTCTGATTCCTCCACAGTCCATGTATCTGTAAATTGGACAAGAATCGTATAAAGTTCCGTTTCACTGTACGTCACAGCATTTTCTGCGGCTTGAAAAAGCACTTTTATGGCTTCCATTCGTGTGGCTTCTTCCTGCACGGTGTCTCCATACACCGAGAGCGCCGCTAATAATGCCGCAATGCAGCTGATTAGTATTTTTTTCATTATTTTCACCCCATAGTATGGCCGACACCTATATCGTCCAGGGCTTTTGGACATAAGGTTTTGAGCTTTTTCTGAATTTTTGCCGCAGAAAGAAGAAAATGTATTTCTATCATACATTATTTTTTATTTTAATCTCTTTGTTTCTGAAAAAATTATATCATATTGGGGAGAATTTGTCAAGAATCTCCGGCAGAATATTTGTCAGACGCGTCGTCTGCGAAATGACCGGGATTTACATACAGGGCGCTTTTTTGTCGATGCCTTTTAGAATTGATATAAAAACAACAATCGACATTATCGTTAAAAAATCGAAATTCCTATTGAAAAGCAAAACACAGTGTGCTATAATATGACCGGACAGAGGGATTCGGTTATAAGATAAAGACCGGGGATTCGTCCTGTACGTTTTATTGGTAAAGAACGCTGCCGCAAGGCGGCTTTTCAAAAGCAAGGCGGTTAGTGAACGCTAACTTGCTGCCGCGCAGGTCTGACGAACGGTGCAGAATATGGAGGTTGACGGATATGGCTGACAAAATAAAACTTGCCGGTGTGCCGGAAACAATGCTGCAAACGCTCTATGCCCGAGCCAAGGAAAGCGGCGGACGCGGTGTGATTCATGACCCGAAAGCCGAAGAGATCGTCAACGGATTAGACTACGATTTTTCGCTTGCCGATAAAGATTCTGCCATGCATAGCGGCGTTATTGCCCGGACGGTCGTGCTTGACCGGCTGACAAAGAACTGGCTTGCCGGACATACGGCGCGGTAGTCGTCAACATTGCCTGCGGTCTTGATACCCGGTGCTATCGCTTAAACGGTTATTCGCATTGGTATAACCTGGATCTGCCTGAAACGATTGCCGTGCGGCAGAAACTGTTGCCGGAGAACGGCGCCGTTTCGCAGATTGCCATGTCTGCTATGGAGGATTGGGGCGGCGCGGTCACACAAGACGAAAAGCCGGCGCTTGTCATCATTGAGGGATTAACCATGTATTTATCCGAGGCGGAGGTTAAACGCATATTTGCGGTGATTTCCAAACGTTTTGAAAAAGTGACGGTGTTTGCCGAAATCATGAACCCTATGATTGTGAAACGCTTCAAGGAAAAATCCATTGAGGGGAGCCACGCAAAATTTACGTGGGGCATAAGCTCCGGCAAGGCGCTTGCCGCGCTTTTGCCCGATTTCCGGTTCGCGGAAGAACACTCCTTGACCGAGGGAATGGCGGCTTTTGTGCCGGTGTATAAATGGCTCGGAAAAATTCCGCTCGTCCGGAACATTTCCAACAAGATCGTTATTCTTGAAAAAGATAAGAGTGCGCCTTTTGCAAGCGGAACGGTATGACTCCGGGGCGCAAATGCTTGGGTAATCAATGTTTTTATAAACGTCATTCGGATATGGAAAAAGAGGTTAGGATATGAAAATTCTGATATTCGGCGCAGGGGTGTTAGGATGCAATCTTGCCAAGGATCTGTTTTGCGCCGGGAAAAATGTAACGTTGTTAGCGCGCGGAGTATGGGCGCAGGAAATCCGGGAAAACGGATTGCGGATCAAGAACGTGTTTTCTCCTTTTGTGTCGGTAAAGCGCGTTCCGGTCGTGACCGGACTTGCACCGGAGGATGCATACGATGTGATTTTCGTCGTTGTCCGGTATACGCAGATTGAAACGGTCGTGGAAACTTTACGTGCCAATCAAACGAAAAACATCGTTTTTGTCGGGAATAATGTGCGCACGGCGGAAATTGCCGCGCTTTTGCCGGAAAAGAACGTGTTTTTTGCCTTTGCGACCTCGGCTGGGCACAGGGAAAGAGACCGCGTGGTTTCGGTCGATCTGCATAAGATTACCATAGGCCGGCCGGGCGGAACACCGCAGGATGAAACGTTAGTCGGACAGATCTTTGAGGGGACAAAGTATAAAGTCGCATACGAACCGAACATGACCGACTATCTTTTATGCCATGCCGCATTCGTATTGCCGGCGGCATTTGCCTGTTATAAAACGGACGGCCATTTGAAAAAGATCAAAAAGGACAATGCTTACTTAAACCGGTTGATTGACGCCAATATTGAAGGCTACCGCGCCATAAGGAACGCCGGTCATGCAATCCTGCCGAAAACGGATGAAGCGTTTGAAAGCGCCGCGTACCGAAAGACGTGTTTCCGCTTTTTCAAACTTATGTGCGCCACATGTCTGGGAAAGATCTGTGCCTCAGACCATGCTATGAACGCTGTCGAGGAAATGAGTGTGTTAAACCGGGATCTGAAAAGCTTTTTCGACCAAAACGGAGCGTCCTATCCGGTATGGCAGACGCTTGAAAAAGAGGCCGGAGGGTATCTGATCTGAAAGGAAAAAACTGCCGTTCAAAACGGTTTTAATGCGCTTTTATCGTTACTGTATTGGTTTTCTGAACGGGGAGGATACGATGTTATTTGAAACATGGGGCGACAAGAAAAATTCTGCCGTATTATTCTTTCATGCTATGGGTGTCACCGGCGCGAGCAGTGAACCGATAGCGCGGCATTTGCAGGAAGGATATTTCTGTATCTTGCCGACCTCCACCGTTTACTGCGAGGGACAGAAATACCTTGGCAAGGCGGACGAAGTGCGGCAGATCAGGGAATTTTTAGACCGGCAAGGCATAAAGAGCCTTGCGTTGGTTGTGGCGTCCTCCCTTGGTGCGGATCTGGCGATGGCATTCTTATCGCAGACCAAACTTCCCGTCGGGCACGTTTTCTTTGACGGCGGTCAGTTCGCACAGATCGGAAGAGCAACGCGCCGGCTCATGACGCCGTTTTTGTATCTTGCTGTCAAGAGCGTATACTGGTCAAAGGGCAGGACTTTGAAGAAGATTCTGTGGTGCGGCGACGACGCGATCCAGCCGTATTTCATAGCAGCCGGAAAAGCGTTAAGATACGGCAATCTGCGCCGTCAAATGGCAGACAGCTTGGAGGATAAGCCATTTGTCTTTTTACCGGAGGCGCTGCAAAAAAACACCTATTTTGAGTTTGGCCGTGCAGAAGAGCACTATCAATACCGTGAAACGTTAAAAAAAGCTTATCCGAAAGGCAATTTTCCGGTTTTCGAGGGTTACAACCACATGCAGTATCAGATTCGCGATCCGCAGGGCTTTTCGGAACTGCTCCGGTCTCTCATGGAGAAAAACGCTTTGCCGGAATGGCCTATGTTGAGACAGAAAGACCGATAAGGAGTGGACAGTATGCATGAGTATTACCAAAGAAACCGCGGCAAGTTAAAAAAGACCATGAAAAGCTTTTTAGCGCTTGTGCGTCCCGAGTTGGAGCAGGCGTGCGGAGAAAAATATGACGTCATAAGCGAGGGCATATGGGGCGTCTACGAGAGGGATATGCTGGAACGTTTCCCCTATATCGGCGGCGACAAGGCAAGCGGCACGAAAAATCTGACTGAGGCCTATATGCTTGTCGCCATGGGCGAATATTTAAACGGATACGGCATAAATAGGGAAAAGATCGGCCGATGGATGACGCTTGCCTATGAGCGCCGCATGATGAAAATGCCGGCTCTTTTCCGGAAGATCATGGGAAAGATGTTTACCAATCCCCGGCTTCTTTGCAAAATGTTCTTGAAAAAGGACGCGAAAAACGCCGCTAATGCCGCCCAAAATCCCGGCAGTTTTGAAACAAAAACGCAGATACCTCCCGAAAAAGGCTATGATTTCAGCTATCACAACCTTGTGTGTCCGCTTGCAGACTTTGCCCGGCAATACGGATATCAAGCGTATATGCCGTATCTTTGCAATCTCGATTATGTCATGTTCGGCATTCTCGGCGTGCCGCTGTTCCGGAAGCATACCTGCATGGAGGGGGGCTTTTGCGATTTCAAGTTAAAAACCGACGCCGAACCAATGCCGTATTGGCCGCCGGTGTTTTCCTGGGAAAACGGGTATCGGTAAGAGTGAAAGGAAACGATGAAACATGAAGTACATAGGAATGCCTATGGGCATGTGGGGAATGTTTGCCGGGTCGTTCCGGAAACAACTGACGGCTGTACTTGGCTATGATGGGAATACGGCTAAAATCATTGCTGAAAACGCAAAGCCGGCATACAAAAAAATTATCCGGGACTTGCCGGAGTTTGAAAAGGGCGACCGTTTCAAAATGAATTTGGTGAACTGTGCCATGATAGGGGCGTTTATCCTTTCCATGCCGGAACGTCCGGCGTTGGAGAAACTGACGGAGTATTACGCAAAAGCCATGATGACCAAGCCCATGCGATGGTTTTGCCGCAAGGCCGGAAAGACGAAATTTACCGCCAAGGATATCGCCGGCATGAAAGCGACTGCCGCGCTGAAAGCCGCCGACCGCAACCCGTATTCCTGGAATATGGACTTTTACGAATATCCGGACGGCCGCGGATATGAGGGACGTTTTACTAAGTGCGGTATCTGTGCGCTTATGAAAAAACTCGGACTGTACGATCTCACACCTGCTTTGTGTCATTTGGACTACAACATGAGCGAAGCAGGCGGCGTGACAGAATTTGTGCGCAAATACACGCTTGCCTCCGGCGGTCCGTATTGCGACTGCGGATACAAAAGAAAAATGCTATGACAGATGCAGGAAGTGCGGTGTTTTGCGAAAATCCGTTTGGCTGTGAATTTCAGAATTTGCTTGCCGTAATGAAAAGGCCATGAAAAAAGAGAGGGGCGTCGATTTGGAAAAATCGACGCCCCCTTTGCGTGCAAAGTCCGGATAGCCGGTGCGGGCACTTATGGATTCCGATATGAGGGGATAGCCGTTGTAAAGCGGCTATCCTCGTGAGCGTGTCGCAAAACTGCGTTTTACGACACGGAAACAGATTCATACGCTCGCGCCTCATGCCAAAAAGCTTC
Organism: uncultured Eubacteriales bacterium; assembly: GCA_934479825.1. Classification (GTDB taxonomy): domain Bacteria; phylum Bacillota; class Clostridia; order Oscillospirales; family CAG-382; genus UMGS882. Next base: position 12,000 of record CAKSOW010000020.1, on the reverse strand, counting down.
GCTTTTTGACACTCGCGAATCTATCGGTGAAAAATCCGTGGCACATGTCCCCGGATTTTTCGAATTTTTATTAAAATCGGGCTTCGCCCGAAAAGTCTTATAGATTTTTGCAACAATCTGAGGGGGATAGCCGTTGTAAAGCGGCTGTCCCCTTGAAATTTATTTGTTTCAATCCGTCCCATTCGCCGATATCTTCTTCCCACGGTCTGACAGTGGAAATACAGATAATATCTCCGGAATCCGAATAGCAGATGTCGATGACGGGTGTTTCCCATTCTTTCTTCATATTTTATTTACCTCCGTAATGTGTTGATGTATTACTTAGATGTTTTGGCAAAATAGTCTTTGGCGCTGTCCGAATAGCGCAAGGTTTTTTCCAAGAGCTTTTTGAAGGCTTCGTCGGTGGATTGCTCCAAACGGTTCTTGGCATAGGTATCCAAGCTGTATTTCACCGATGCGCTAATGGGGGCGCCGTCCTTGACTAACGTAAGCTCCAAAGCTGTGCGGAATTCGCTCGCTTTGAGTCCGTCAAAGTATGCGACATATCCGTTCACGTCCGTGCGAGATACAAAATCCTTGCTTTCGATGAATTTTTCTTTTTCATTGCCAAGACGGTCGGTATAGCGGATCCGTAAGGAAATGCCGGTAAGATCGCTGTCTTTGGCGAGATTGGTCGCTACAAGCAATTCGATCCGGCTTTCAAAAACGATGTTCTTGGAGGTGATTGCGGCGGCGTATTCCGTGCCGTCGGCATTTTCTGCAACGCCGGTGATCAGGTCATAGCCGTCTCTTGAAAAATCTTGCAGATCCTGTTCGCTTAAATCGCGGTTGACAAGTGCGTCGGTCCGATAGCCGAAATATTCCTGCGCCGCGGCACCGTAGCCTAAAAGCTCGACCATCAGTGTTTTATAGAGCGAATCCTGCGAAGCCGAAAGACGTTCTTGGGCATACTGTTTTAAACTGTACGTATCAACTATACCGCTGTAATCCGCGCCTTCACGCCTGAAAAACAATGTGGCTTTCAGCGTATCGCCAAGCTCTTTGGCGCGCACTTCACAGTAATCGAAACGGTAGTATTCTTTGCCGTCAATCGTGTATTCGGCGGGGTAAAGCGTTTTGGTGACAGCTTGCGTCGGCGTGTTTCCGGTATAATGCTCTTTTTCGACGACAAGGCGGATATCGGTGCAGTCGGCAAGGTCGGATTTCAGAATGGCATACAACATCGAAAGGTCGTTGCCGAACAAACAGTTGTGCATTAAAGTAACGGTATCAAACGTGACCGCGTCGACAGGAGTGTATTCAAGCAGCATATGGCACACCGTGCATTCTTTGTACCACATGCCGTCTTTGCCGAAAGCCGGAGTGTCGTATAACGGTTCCGATTCCGTGTGATCCATGTGGCTGGTATAGCATTTGGTACAAGTGCTGTCTTCCCATATGTGTGCCTCAGGATCGGAGATGATCTTGCCGCATTTGCAGTATTCCGTGTGCGTGTCGTCCTCGTTTGGAAGAATCATGGTATACTCATGGTTATTCGGGTCGAGATCGCCGTACGGTTCGCCGCACTTTTCGCAGTGTGCCTGTTCGGAGCAGTTAGGCGTACCGCCGGTATGTTGGCATCCGTAATGGCAGAGCGTGCAGACGCCTTCTTCATCAAGCCAGTGCGGAAGAACCATGACCATATCACAGCAGTTCCAATGTTCTTCGTGCGTTGTCTCAGTACATTCGTGTAATAAGCCGACCACGGTTCATAGTGGTTATTCGGTTTTTTTTCACCATAGTATTCTCTGCAAACGATACAGTAGGCAGGTTCGTGGCAGGTTGCTTCCCAGGTGGTGTCATATCCCTTTGCCGGGATAAACTCTCCTGTGGAAATCACATTTAAGCATTCCCAGCAAACGGTATCGCCGGTGTAGCCGTCTTCGGTACAGGTCGGATCTTTTTCGTCGCGCGTGGTCGTGCCGAGCGAAAGATCGTGGTTATCGGGATCGATATCGTCGGTTTTCACGCCGCAGATATAACATTTTCCCTCTTCGTGGCAATTTGCTTTTTTCTTTAACGCATGGTCGCAGACGCAGCCGCAGACCGTGCAGACGCCGTTTTCAAAGGTGTGAACGCCCTCGTCGATCTGTTTGTGGCAGCAGCTCCATGTCTTCCAGTGCGTGTTTGCAATGTTCCAATATCTGGTGTCCCATTCCGCCGTTCCGGTGTGATTTTCGGGATCAACTTCGCCGTATGCCGTGCCGCACACCTCACAGATCGCTCTTTGGTAGCAGGTAGCGGTTCCGACGGTATGGCCGTTCTGCGAGCACTTGTCAGTCACCGTAAGCGTAATCGGCTCGGTCGTTAAATACGGCTGACCACTGTCCAGGCTGTACTTGCAGCGGAACATAAAACCGTTTATGACCTTATCGGCGTTCACAATTTCCAACCGGTATTGATTGCAGGTGACCGCCTGCCCTTCGGGCGTTACCTTGGCTGTGACTTCTTGGATTTTATCTGCCAAAAGGTTAACCAGCCGCAAATTCTGGGCGGCTGTCATTACGTTCGTGACGACGATTTTGGTTGCGTTCGGTGTGCCGGACTTGACCATTGAGCAGGTGACCGCCATCATCACGGCAGGGGCTTCGATGATCGCTTACATCATCGGCGAGGGGCTTGTGGATGCAGCGAGGATCAAGGCGCAGGCAGGCACGGCGGATCAATTGCGCGAAGTCACGAAAATGACGGACGGCGGAAAAGAGGCATAAAAAAGCCGCTCACGGCGGCGGAAGCGGTATTGACATATTGGGTTTTTTTATGTATAATAGAGCCTGCCGGGAGTAATTCCGGCAGGGCGAGGCTGAAAACAGTGTAACAACTGGGCGGTTATGCCACTTTCCATGCGAAGTCTTTTCGCAGGGGAGTGTAAAGCAGCATATGAAAAAAGAAGTATGTGAAAACCTACTGTCACCCTTGACAGCTTAGGCAAAACAATGCTTGAAATATTGTGCCGACGGTGAGAAACTCAAGAACAAATTGAAATTTACCATCGGCAAAAACAGTGCAGCATTGTTTTACCACACTGTAAAGGGCAAGCAAAAATCAAATTGCAGCAACAGTATAACAAAAAAACAGCCGCTTATCTGCACTTCCATTCCTATTTGTGCCGGTGCGTAAGCGGCAGAATGGAGATTAAAATGGAAAAATACAAAGTATATATTGACAATGAATTGACAGAGCTGCAGTCTGCGAGAGTTTCGAGATACCCGATTAACCGTCATTGGCCTGGATTCCAGAGATCGCTTGATCAGACGAAGGAAACAGCATTTTTATCCTTTAATATAAAAGATAAAAAAACGGTTAGAATTGAATGTGATTTTTACATTAAAAATATAATTGTCAGACCGCTGTCATTAAATATTAAGCCGATTGTAGAGGACAAAACGGTAATTTTTGAAATAAATAAGCCGTGCCAGGTGGTGGTTGAATTTAAAGATGTATCGGAAGAACTACAGTTTTTTGCAAATGAAGATAAAAATTATGACCTTTCGGAAGAAAATGTTTTGTATTTCGGAAAAGGAGAGCATAACACGGGCAGAATAAATTTAGTCAGCGGACAGACCGTTTTTATCGACGAGGGAGCTGTTGTATACGGTGAAATTTACGGAATTGACGTCGAAAATGTTAAAATAATGGGATACGGCATATTAGATCACAGCAAAATGAAAGAAACGATTGAAGAAGATGGATTTATTGACCCGCCGAGACCGAGTCCGATAAAAATAGAATACGGAAAAAATATTACAATTTGTGGCATTGTAATCCGCGATTCATGTTTTTTGTCGGTAAGACCCATATGCTGCGAAAACGTACATATAGATAACATTAAAATAATCGGGAACTGGAGATATAATTCCGATGGTATCGATTTGTTAAATTGCCGTCATGCGCTTGTTGAAAACTGTTTTGTCAGAAGCTTTGACGATTCCTTGTGCATAAAGGGGTTTGCCTGTGCTTATGCCGACGGTATTCATCATAACAACAGGGATTACGACATTTCGGAGGATATTGTATTTTGCAACTGCGTTGTATTTAACGAATGGGGAAAGGCTTTAGAGGTAGGAATCGACCTTTGCGCAAAGAAAATAGAAAATTGCAGATTTGAAAACTGTGATGTAATTCATGCTACAGGGCCGGTTATGGACGTTTCGAATGTTGACTATGCACATGTTAATAACATTGTGTTTGAAAACATACGGGTGGAATATGACGAAGTCTCTTTTTATCCGATGATTCAAGAAAATGAAGATGACATATATGTAAATAAAGATACGAATTTTATGCCGCCGTTAATTTGGGGGATGGTATTTTATTCCGAGTGTTATTCTTCAAAAGGAGAAAGAGGAAAAATATCAAATATTACTTTCAATAACATTAACGTGACCGCTCCTGCAATGCCACCGTCAAATTTTTTCGGTTACAGCGAGGAGTACGGAGTAAAGAATATTAAAATAAAAAACCTTTACTTAAACGGTGAAAAAATTACGGATATGTCAAAAGCAAATATATCTGTCGGAAAATTTGCGGAAAATATTATTTTGAAGTAAGTAATTAGAAATGAGCAGAGTTTCCATGAATGATATAGCGAATATGACAAAAAATATTACAGGTATGAAATTATCAAAATAAGATTGAAAACAAAAATACTGAAAACAGAGAGAAAATATATGCGGAATATTGATTTAACAAATACCGTTGATGCAAGTAATCAGCTTGGAGACGGAAAATTCTTGCGCTTTGGAGAAGTGCAAGGTTTGCCCAAGATTTTGTTTGCCGGTAATTCGATGGCGTGGCATGCCCCGAAAGACGATATCGGTTGGAGCGGTGATTGGGGAATGGCAGCATCAAAACGTGAGAATGATTATGTTCACCAAACAATGCGATTCGTTAGAGAAAAATATCCCAATGCGACATATTGCATTGCGCAATGTGCGTATTGGGAGAGACATATGAATGATGATAACGTGTTTGATGAATATTCAAATTTAAAGGATTTTGAAGCGGACGCAGTTGTAATTGTTCTCGGCGAAAACATTAATGAGAATGAGCATACACAAGATGAACTTGCGGACAAATTTTCAGAACTGATTTCATATTTAAGAAAGGGGAAAAGTAAAGTTCCCGTTCTTATCTCACAACCGTTTTTATGGGAAAAGCCGGTTGTGTGCAAGGCGATCGAAAAAGCGGCGGCAGAATTAAACGCAATGGTTATGGATATGAGTGAACTTTCGCAAGACCTGTCATTTCGGGCAATAGGAAAGTATGAACATTCGGGCGTTGCGGCACATCCGAGTGACAAGGGCATGAAAAGAATTGCGGATATAATATACCGGAATTTGACAAAGGTGCTGTGACATAATGATATTTAATGTGAAAGAAATAAAAGCAATAGAAAAAGTGAGTCAATCCTGAGTTTTGTGTAAACTCCTTGCTAAACTTTGGAGCTGAATTTGGGGTTTACACAAAACGATAATATATTCTACCACAGTTTTTCCGTTCCATGAAACACATAACCGGCTTTGTACGGCAGGATCGTCGTAGTCCAAGTAGTTGAACTGAATCTGTACTATCTCAATTTCTGGATAATCCGTTAAAATCTGTTCCAGAACTTTGGCGCGGTCATGGAAAGAAATACCTACATGGCGAATTTTTCCCTCTGCTTTGAGCGCAAAAGCCGTTTCATAAGCACGGTATTCCTTGTAATGCGGATAATTGCCCTCACTTTGCGCATGCATTAAGTAAAAATCGAAATAGTCCACACCGCATGCTTTCAACTGGCTCTCAAAAAACGGACGGATATCCGCCTCGGTCTTGAAAAAATTGCCGGTCAGCTTATCGGTTAAAATGTAACTGTCACGCGGATAGCGGCTTGTCAGACATTCACGTAATGCCGTTTCGCTTTTTCCCTCTATGTAGCCGTGCGCCGTGTCAAAATAGTTGAAACCGGCTTTCAGAAAAGCGTCTACCATGCGCTTTGTTTCCTCTGAATCGACCTCTTTGCCGTTCATGGGCAGGCGCATATAGCCAAAACCGAAATTTTTCTTTATACGTTCCATTTTCTGTGAACTCCTGTCATGTTTTTTCTTATTAAATTTGTTACCGAAAAAACAAAAACGCGTATCCAATCCATGGAATACGCGCTGTGATCCGGATTTTTCGATTATTCCTCCAAAACTCTGTTTAATAACGGAAACCGCGGAGAATGCGTCCTGACAATAGAAAAAACAAAAAGCACTTGCTTAAACAAGTGCTTTTATGTTGGTGACCCGTACGGGAATCGAACCCATGTTACAGCCGTGAAAGGGCCGTGTCTTAACCGCTTGACCAACGGGCCGTGCGCGTCTTGAAAGACGTGATTTGTAAGTCGTAAAACGACTGGTAGCGGAAGTCGGATTTGAACCAACGACCTGTCGGGTATGAACCGAATGCTCTAGCCAACTGAGCTATTCCGCCATTTCTCTGCGGGACGGCTTTTCGCTCTCCCGACGTTGCTTGTATATTATAGCAAAAACATTCTGAATTGTCAACCCCTTTTTTCGATTTTTTGCAGTTTTTTTTCGCTTTTTCTTGTGAAACTTTTCGACATTTCGGCGTATTTGGACAAGTTGCTGTGCCGCAAAGGGAAAGTGTAGCCGGAACCTGGATAATTTAACCTGTTTTTCGCCCGGTGAACGGAAAAACCGTTCACCGGGGATGCGTCGTAAAAATAAATCTTTACGATAAACTTCACTTATTTCAGGTATTCTTCAATATTTTCACAGATTTCTTTGGCCGCTTCTGTGTTTCTTGCTTCGCTGATCAAGCGGAATCCGGCGGCTTTTCCCGGAATGACCGTGACTTTGCCTTCGGAAAAAACCAAACGCACGCCATCGTGAACGCTTTCCGGAGCCTTGCCGTTTTGTTTGGCCGCCAGCTTTGCAAGACGCTGCATGATTCCGGCACGGTTGGGATTTCCCTCTACATAGCGCGTGTATATCTCAAATTCAGGTAAATGCTCCGTTTTTTGGAGTGCATCGGGGGTGTTTTGCAACAGCGCTGCCAGACATAAAGTCTGATAGACCGCATCGGTCAGCCACAATTCCCGGTACATATCGTCGCCGGTGGGGGAGAGTGCGCTATGCACGCTTTCCGTATAATCCGTATAGGCAATGTTCCTTTGTCCGGCAAGCGTCCGGTATGCCTGCGGCCATTCGTCCGAAAAATACAGCTTGTAGGCAGCATTTTGCGGCATGTGTGCCATTAAAAGCGCTCCGATGTGATATCCGTCAAGTTTTTCTCTGCCGTAAGTGACCTTTAAATGATTGCCGGCCGCATCGAGCGAAAAGACGGGAATTTCATCTTTCGGATTCGATTCAGTTGGCAAATGCTCATACTTTTCCGTCCGGATTTCACCGCCTAATTCTGCAATGGCGCATAAAGCCGTGTGTGCCGGGGAATAGGCCGGAATTTCGTCCGCGTGCTCAAACCGGCAGGCTAAGCCCCTTAAACCGTCGTTTTTACCGGCCGGTAAAAGCGAGCGGACATGCTTGACAAGTTCGCTGTAATACAAAGTCCAAAGGTCACAGAAACGGTCGGTTTCATAGAATTTATCCGGCTCGCGGTAATCGCCGGAGCTGTAAAACAAATTGGAAAAGGCGCGCTCAAACGCACTGTCAGCCGTAAGCCCTGTGCTTTCAAAAAAGCGTACTGTATACCCTCCGTTCCGGCTGTCATGCGCAATATAGAGCACTAAATCCGTGATGAACCGCATGGCGGCATACCGCGCCATGGCCTCAAAGCCGCCGCCGAAATCATAGCTTCGGATCCCGGCTGACTGCACGCCGCATAAAACCGTGCGTACAATGCGTTCCGAGACGGCGTTTCCGTCGCTCATCACGCCCACACGACAGCTTCCGGCTGATTTTTTTGCCAAAAGCGTTCCGGCGGCAATGCGGCCGATCCTTAATAGATATTCCGGATTCAACCGTCCCTTATCACAGCGGATTCCCTCATCCGTAAACAACGTTCCGTCGCGCTTTCCGACGCGTTGGGGCAGAAAATCACTGCCGGCCACATGCGAACCGCTGTGGATAAACGAATATTTCGGCAGAATCACGCTGTCCTCAATGACCGCGCCGCCGCCGATCGCACATCCTTCGGAGGTCACGCAGTTTTCTCCGAGACGTGCGGCTTTGCCGATCAGGGTTCCGTATATGCCGCATCCGACGCCAAGCGACGCCCCGTCCGAAACAACCGAACAGGCGATATCGCTTCCGTCGGAGATGACTGCGCCGTCCCCGATAGACGTATACGCGCCAAGCTTGACCGATGTTCCGAGTACAGCCTTTGGGGAGACATAGACCGGCGCGTCAAATTCCACACCTTGTTTCGTAAGTTCTTCGGGGGAAAAACCGCCGGAGGAAAAACCGGATAATTTCCCGTCAAGAGCGGCGCTCACGGCCGCAAAGTATTCGTCCAGATTTCCGATATCAAACCAGACGCCGCTTGCCTCGTATGCATAAAGTCCGCAATTTCCGGCTAAAAGAAGCGGAAACAGCTGTCCCGAAAAGTCATATGCCGTGCCGGCCGGAATGCGATCTAAAATTTCTTTCTTTATAATATAGATACCGGTGTTGACTGTTCCGGAAATGACCTGCGACCACGGCGGCTTTTCGGCAAAACGCTCGATGCGGCCGTCTGTGTCGTACAAAACGACGCCATATTCCAACGGATTTTCCGTTTTGTAGGTAACAATGGTGACATCGGCATTTTTTTCATAGTGAAAATTCAGCGCTTTTTTTAAATCAAAGTCGAAAGCTCCGTCGCCCGAAAGCACTAAAACCGTGTCGCTTTCGCCGCTGTAAGCGTTCTTGACGGCGCCGGCCGTTCCCAGAGGCTTTGGTTCACGCACATACTCGACGGCGAGATCGCCGAACTGCGAGCCGAGCGATTCCACCTGCCACGGCAGATACATGGTCGTCACGCGCGCTTTTTTCACGCCGCAGGCGCGGATACGGTCAAACACGGATTCAAGCACCGTCTTTCCCAAAATTTTCAACATTGGTTTCGGCGTATCCTCGGTGAGCGGCGCAAGGCGCGTGCCTTTTCCTCCGGCGAGCACAACCGCTTCGACGGATTCGGAATAGTTAGAGTTGATTTCCATAAACGCTTTTTCCTTTCGTCAGATACTGCATTGAAATGAGAATCAGAATGTGAAAATCTGATAGTAGTATGCAACAAAAAGATAAAAATATGAGCGGTGTTATGGTTTTTGTGAAAAAACTCTTGAAATCGCAGAATAATTGCAGTATAATAAAAGAAGAAATAACCGAACCCCGGATTGTAAATTGGCGGAGTGTACGGTTGAAGAATAATATGAAATTCTCTTCATTATATATAGATGATCTGTTAGGGAGGCATGGAGCTATGAAAAAGCTGACGGCGATGATTTTCTTGCTTGCGGCGCTGACGCTGGGCTGTTTTGCTTTGGAGGACAGCGCACAGAACGTGCATGTGACTTATGACAGCACGGAAAATTTAATCAAAGCCGAAGTTTCGATTCTGACAGGCGACGCGATTGTCGGGCATTTCGGACTTGCGTACAACACGCAGAAATTGGAGCTTGTTGCCTGTGACGGAACGGCGCTCCCGGCACAGATTCCCGAAAAGGGCGCAGACGGAAAAAGCTATCTTGCCTCTGTGGTGCAGGCAGCACATGAAAATATCGTTGTGACCGCGGAATCCAATAAACCGGCAGATTTAATACGTCCGTCAGCCGGGAAAGTGCTTTTCGGCTGGTATGCCACAAAAAATATCGACGCGGTAACATCGGCGCTTGACGGAGGAAGAATTGCGGTTCTGCGTTTCAAGCTTGCCGATGGCGTTGCTCCTTCCGATTTGAAAAATACAGATCTAACCCCTGTTTCGGCGTCCGACTGTACCGGTATTTCGGGTTGGACAAACGGTATTATCGTCATCAATTCCCAAAGCAAGATCTTCACGGCAGCGGCTGTCGATGGCACTTCGCTGTTAAAGATCGCCGTGACCGCGGATTTTTCCGGCGCGGATACTTCTGCTTCTACCGATAAACCGGTTACACCGCCTGAAAAAGACCCGACTCCCGGCGATACGGATATCAAGGATCCGGTCAAAGAGCCGGAGACTGCCCCGGAAAAAGACACTGAACCGGGTAAAGACGATTCCAAAGAGCCGGATGAGCCGATTACAGAACCGACCGGCAAGACGGAAAACGTAAACTTTGGTTTGCAGGCGCACACTTATTCCGAGAAAATCCGTTTTCTCTGGCAAGTTCCGGAAAATCGGGACATTGTCTCCTATACGCTGATATTGAAGGATTCTGCCGGACAGATTGTACGTCAGGTCGACAACATCATCGGGCTTACCAAGTCAATCACGGTATCCGGTCTTGCGCCTGATTATGCTTTGAGTGCGGAGCTTAAAGCTTATACGTCGGAGGGAACCGAGCTTTCCGACAAGGCGCTTTCGGTTCGGACGGAACGGCCGGAATCGGACAGCACGCCGGTTGCGTTTACGGTGACATATGATGCCGGAATCGGTGAATTTTACGGATTTGACAGTGAAGAAGTGTTGTTTGGACAAGCGCCGACCAAGGCTCCGGCTGTTTATGCGCCGGATGGCTATGTGTTTGCCGGCTGGTCGATAGACGGTGAAAATCTTGTAAGTCTCTCCGAGAGCCGCATTTATGAGGATGTCTGCTTTATAGCCGTATTTGTTCCGAGCGAAAAGGCATAAAAGAGTATAAGTTTTGCCGCCCGACGGGTTTGCCGTCGGGCGGCTTATGTTTTTTCTAAAAGCCCGGAAAGGGGCTTTTAGGGAAATTTTCCTTTTTCAGAAAATTTCCCTAAGGGGACGTTTTTACGTTCTTTTTGCTTTTAGCAAAAAGAATCAAAAAGGACGTTTTTCTGTTACTTTTTGCGGCGTGCAAAAAGTAACCAAAAGCAGACCGAGGGGCGGCGAAGCGCCGCTGCAAAATAGCCCTCTGGACTCCCGGGGAACGGTTCAAAACCCGTGCGGTGAATTTATTTGCTAAATTGCAAGCTGTGTGCTATCAAGAAATCTTTATGGAAAATTGCTACTTTGTGCAATACAGCTCGGAGTATTTTGAATCGGTGCGAAACGGTGGTTTTACTGCGGAAGAATTTGCGATTTTTTATGAAAAGGCGAAGTTTGATTTGGGTGGACAGTAGGTTAAGGGGGATAAAAAGGGAGAGTTTGGTGGGAGGTCGTTTTTGTAGCGAACAGAAAGCTATTTTCAGGGAAATAGATAGTTTGGGACAGAATCGCAAATTTCAAGTTTTCTGCACACAAAAGTATTTTGGATAAATCTCAAAGTTTTAAACAGCTTACAGCACTTTTGTGTCATACCAAGCCCCATTTTTACTCTAAGTTTTTCACAAGCTCACATCGGTTTCCCTTTTCCACTGCAACAAAAATAACGCGCACTCTCCCTTTTAATCAAGTGCTTGCGGCGTCAAGCCCGCACTGCAACTTCGATTTTTCACAAAACCCGATTCTGCGTCAGCACTACACTTCCGGTTTGCACCGGTTCAAAACATGGCCGTGCTTTTTGCAGCACTAATAAATTTTTGCAAAAAATCTTAATACACTGAACCTTTCAAATTTCACCTAAAATCCCATCGCACGGGTTTTGAACCGTCCCCTGGGAGTCCAGAGGGCCGCAACCCTCTGGTGTACTTTTTGGTTACTTTTTCGTACAAGCGAAAAAGTAACGTTAAAACGTCCTTGGGGACTTTTGTGGGCTTGCGGCACGCCGCAAAAAGTAACAGAAAAATCATCCTTCATGTTCTTTTTGCTTTTAGCAAAAAGAACATGAAACTGTCTCTTTTGATTACTTTTTGCTGACTTGAATTTACAATGTAAGTGCAAGCAAAAAAAAGGATGGACACAAAAGGAAAAATCCAGTATAATGGGTTTGAC
>CAKSOW010000019.1 GCA_934479825.1 uncultured Eubacteriales bacterium | reverse complement strand
CTGGCTTTCTCCTTTTGAATCTTTTTACAATTTGCTCTTGCACTTGACTTGAAAATTCAAGCAAGCGAAAAAGTAACGTAAAAACGTCCTTGGGGACTTTGGGGGCTTGGGGCACGCCGCAAAAAGTAACATTAAAACCGTCCCTAATGCTTTTCGCGAAACGAAAAGCACTCTTTCCAGGCTTTTCCGGAAAAGAAAAGCCCTCCCAAAGTGCCTCTTTGGTTACTTTTCGCAAAAAGTAACGCGGCTTCTCTGAGACGGGAAGCCGCGTTTATCTTTCCAAAAAATTATGCCATTGTCCCTTTGATTCCGACTAAATCCGTAACAATCTCTCCGGCGATAATCAACCCCACCACAGACGGTACAAACGCCGTACTGCCGGGAACCTGCCGCCTTGCCGTGCATTTGCGCGCCGTTCCGGGCGGACAAACGCAGTTTGTTTTACAGCTGATGGACATGTCCTCTTCCGGCTTGATGGGCTTTTCCTTGGAATAAACCACTTTTAAGTGCTTGATTCCGCGTTTTTTCATTTCATGCCGCATGACCTTGGCAAGCGGACAGACAGATGTCTTATAGATATCCGCCACTTCAAATGCCGCCGGATTCAGTTTGTTTCCTGCCCCCATGGAGCAGATGATCGGCACACCGGCCTTTTGTGCGTTCATAACCAACTCAATCTTTCCGGTTACGGTATCGATCGCGTCCACAACATAATCATATTCGCTGAAATCGAACTGCCCGGCAGTTTCGGGCGTATAAAAAGTCTTATAGGTACGCACTGCAACTTCCGGATTGATTTCAGCAATGCGTTCAGCGGCAACATCCACTTTATATTTTCCGATGGTCTTGCGCGTAGCATAGATCTGACGGTTGATGTTGGTAAGACAAACTTTATCGTCATCAATCAGATCAATCGCGCCGACTCCGCTCCGGACAAGCGCCTCGACGGTATAACCGCCCACGCCGCCTATGCCGAATACGGCAACGCGCGAATGTGCAAGCTTTTCCATGGCGTCCTTGCCAAGCAAAAGCTGGGTTCTTGAAAATTGGTTCAGCATATCGGATTCCTTGCTTTTTTACTATAAAGTAAGTAAAAATCCCGAACACTGACGTATTCGGGATTTTCTTGGAGCTGGTAGCCGGACTTGAACCGGCGACCTGTTGATTACGAATCAACTGCTCTACCAACTGAGCCATACCAGCGAAATTTACTTGCCTATTATATCACCCAAAACCGGATTTGTCAATATCTTTTCCAAAGTTTTTTCGCGTTTGCCGTAAAAAACACGAAACTTTTGCTTTGTGTGGCTTGACTTGCCGCTAAAACGTGTTATAATACTATTCGTATCGGTCTTATCCGAAATATGTTTGCCCATAATAAAAAGGAACAAAACTATGAACCAAAAAGCCATCATCGCCATGAGCGGCGGCGTGGATTCCAGCGTTGCGGCGCTTCTTACCGTAAAAGAGGGTTTTGAATGCATTGGTGCGACCATGAAGCTGTTTTACGACGAAGATATGGTCGAATGCTGCGATGTCCGCGAAAACTCCTGCTGTTCGTTGGAGGACGTGGAGGATGCACGGAGCGTTTGCACGTCTCTCGGTATGCGGCACTATGTTTTCAACTTTTCCGATCTTTTCCACACCACCGTCATTGACCGTTTTATCGGCGATTATGAAAACGGCCGCACGCCCAATCCTTGCATTGACTGCAACCGGCATCTGAAATTCGACAAGCTGTTTTTACGCGCCAAGGAATTGGGGTTCGACTATGTCGTGACCGGTCATTACGCAAGAATCGAATATGACAAAACGCTTGGCCGTTATCTCTTGAAAAAAGCGCTCGATGACACCAAGGACCAGAGCTACGTTTTATATGCCATGACCAAGGAGCAGTTAGCGCACACGCGTTTCCCACTCGGCGCGCTCCGAAAGACCGAGGTGCGCGACATTGCCGAACAGAACGGCTTTGTCAATGCACGCAAGCACGACAGTCAGGATATCTGCTTCGTTCAGCACGGCACTTACGCCGATTTTATCAAAAAACAGACCGGAAAAGACTATCCGGCCGGAAATTTTGTCGATACGGACGGGAATGTCTTAGGCCGTCACAAAGGAATTATTTATTACACGGTCGGCCAACATAAAGGACTCGGCATTTCCTCGGAACAGCCTTGGTATGTCAAAGCCGTCCGGCCGGAGGACAACACCGTTGTGTTAGGCCGGAACGAGGAACTGTTCACTTCGGTTTTGGAAGCGGCCGACATCAATCTCATTCCGATCGACCGGATCGACGCCCCCCTGCGCGTTTCCGCCAAGGTTCGCTACCGTCAGAAAGAACAGCCTGCCACCGTCACGCAAATCGGCGACGACCGGCTTCGCATCGAATTTGACGAACCCCAGCGCGCTATCACCAAGGGTCAGGCTGTCGTCCTATATGACGGCGACACGGTGGTCGGCGGCGGCACGATCGTTTAAACTCTATTTCAAAAAGCTATGCTTTCAGGACAGATCATGACTTCTCAAACCTCCGAAAAAAACTATCTCAATTCTTTTAAGACCGGTCTTTCCGACGGTATTCCGATTGCCCTCGGCTATCTTTCGGTCTCTTTTACATTCGGAATAATGGCCTCTGCCGGCAGACTGCCGACCGTTATTGCCGTACTCATTTCCATGACCAATCTGACCTCTGCCGGTCAGTTCGCCGGGTTAAACCTGATTCTTGGCGGCGGCTCGCTTGTGGAAATGGCTTTAACGCAGCTTGTCATCAATCTTCGCTATGCGCTTATGTCCATTTCCCTTTCGCAGAAAATGCATAAGAGCGTCACCTTGCCGGAACGTTTTCTCATTGCGTTCGGCAATACCGATGAAATTTTCGCGGTGGCCAGTGCCAAAAAGGGCGAAGTCGGTCAAAAATATATGTTCGGGCTGATTCTTCTGCCCTTTTTAGGGTGGACAGGCGGCACGTTTCTCGGTGCGGCGGCCGGAAACATCCTGCCGCAATCGCTTGCCTCCGCGCTCGGAATCGCCATTTACGGCATGTTTCTTGCCATTTTTATTCCGGCCATGCGCTTTTCACGCCCAATCACGGCGGTCGTTCTTCTTTCGGTCGCGCTGTCGTGTGCGTTTGCTTATATCCCGTTTTTGAAAAACGTTTCCTCCGGTTTTGTCATTATTATCTGCGCACTTGCCGCGTCAGCTTTCGGAGCGTTCATCGCACCGGTTCAAGATCCGGATGAACCCGGACAAAACGCAGAAAGGGGGCAGGCGGCATGAGCATTTCCCCCTCTCTGATAGCCAACCTTGTGGTTATGGCAGGCGTGACTTACCTTATCCGTGTGATCCCGTTCATCGCGTTCCGCAAAAAGATACAGAACCGCTTTATCCGTTCTTTCCTCTATTATATCCCGTATGCGGTACTTGCCGCTATGACAATTCCGGCCATTTTTTCCTCGACCGGGCATCTGTATTCAGCGCTTGCCGGATTTGCGGCGGCACTTGTGCTTGCTTACTTCGGCAGAGGACTTGTGACCGTGGCGCTGGCGGCCTGCGCGGCGGTATATCTTGCGGAGTGGATAGCGCAGTTTATTGCATAGTCCGCCCTTTCCCGGCTGTTCTTTCATAAGATAAATCCGAATTTTTCTTTGATTTTGCGCGGTTGTCCGACTTTCGGTCTGTCGTTTTCTGTTTTTTTCTGTCTTTTTTTGTTTTTTTCTGAAAAAATTCCCTTTTTGCTATTTACAAAATCCGGTAAGTCGTGTATAATAGCGCTGTATAGGGAAAAAAGCTATAAAAGGCAAAAAGAGGAGAAGAACAATGGCCAAATACATACTTAGCGCATTTGCCGACGAAGTTTCGTCGGATTTTACAAAACAGCTCGACTATCTGAAAAGCAGAGAGATTTCCTTTATCGAACCGCGCAACATTAACGGCACCGGTGTTGCCGCATTGACCTTAGATGAAGCGAAAAGCGCTAAAAAAATGATGGATTCCTGCGGAATCGGCGTTTCTTCGGTCGGTTCGCCGATTGGCAAAATCAGCGTAGACGACGATTTTGCCGAGCACATCCGCCTGTTTGAGCATGTGATGGATATCGCCGAAATTTTCGGCACGAAAAATATCCGCATGTTCAGCTTTTTCTATCCCAAAGATACCGACGTCCATATGCACAGAGAAGCTGTCATGGCACGCCTTGAAATTCTTTTGGAGCTTGCCGAAAAACGCGGAGTCACGCTGTGCCACGAAAACGAAAAGGCCATTTATGGTGAAGCGCCGGAGGATTGTCTGGATTTAATGAAGCATTTTAACGGTCGCATGAAGAGTGTACTCGATATGGGCAATTTTGCTTTCTGCCAGAAAGATCCCATAAAAGGCTATGAATATCTTGCGCCGTACATTGAATACATTCATATCAAGGATGCGTTCTTTGACACGCGCATTGTTCCGGCCGGCGAAGGCGACGGCAAGGTTTACGAAATTCTTTCCGCCTACGACAAATTCACCGACAAAGATACGTTTCTGACGCTTGAACCGCATTTAACGGTATTCGACGGATTAAACAAGCTTTCCAATCTCGACGATATCAAGGTTCAAAACGCTTATGCTTCTCCCGAAGAAGCCTTTGATACGGCTCTTGCCGCTCTCCGCGGTATTCTTGCACGCATCTGATGCGGTCCACACAGCATAGAATAAAATGAATATATGAATATAAACGAAAGGAATCATCATGAGCAAAACATTAAAAATGCTTGCCATCGACCTCGGCGCTTCCAGCGGCAGAGGCATTGTCGGAAAATTCGACGGCAATAAGATCTCTCTTGAAGAAACGCACCGTTTCACCAATGACCCGGTCAACATCCACGGCGCTTTGTACTGGGACATGTTGAAGCTGTTTACAGAGATCAAGCATGCGATCTCCAACTGCTTACTCTCGGACAACAAAGATATAAAGAGCATTTCCATCGACACCTGGGGCGTTGATTTCGGCCTTCTCGACTATGAGGGTCAGCTCATCGGCAACCCTTATAACTACCGTGACCCGCGGCTGACGCACGAACTGATGAACGAGCTTTTCAAGATTATTCCGAAAGAAGAGCTTTACCGCATTACCGGTACGCAGTTCTTGAATTTCAACACGATCTATCAGCTTTATTCGTTTGTGAAAGACCCGTATAAGTTTGCCAATGCCAAGGATATGCTTTTTGTGCCCGACCTTTTGAAATACTTCCTCACCGGCACCAAGCAGACCGAATATACCATCGCCTCCACCTCTCAGCTTCTCGACGCCAAGAGCCGCAACTGGTCGTGGGATATCATTAACAAACTCGGTTTCCCGAAAGAAATGTTCGGCGAGATTGTACAGCCCGGCACTTCCGCCGGCAAATTACTGCCGCACATTACCGACGAAGTCGGCGCAACCGACGCCGAAGTCATTGCCTGCGCATCGCATGACACTGCTTCTGCCGTTGTTGCCGTTCCGGCCAAGGACGATGATTTTGTTTACATATCCAGCGGCACCTGGTCGCTCATGGGCAAGGAAATTCCCGAGCCGCTGACCGGCGAGCTTGCCTATAAATACGATCTCACCAACGAAGGCGGCACCGGCCGCAAAATCCGTTTCTTGAAGAACATCATGGGGCTCTGGATCGAACAGGAAAGCCGCCGTCAATGGGCGCGCGAGGGTGAAAAGATCTCCTTCGACGAACTCAGCAACATGGCTATGGCCTCCAAACCGCTTGCCTGCTTCATCAATCCCGACGATCTTGTATTCCAGACGCCCGGCAACATGCCCAAGCGTATTGTGGAATTCTGCAAGAAGACCGGCCAGCACGTTCCCGAAACCAAGGGCGAAATCGTGCGCTGCATTTTCGATAGTCTCGCCATGTGCTACCGCAGCACCGCCGAAAAGATCGACGAGATTACCGGACACCGTGCGCCGTTTATCAACATTGTCGGCGGCGGCACCAAGGAAGTTCCGCTGTGCAAGCTGACGGCAGACGCCTGCGGACGTCCTGTCTACACCGGCCCAGTTGAGGCGACTGCTCTCGGCAATATCGCCGTTCAGGCAATTGCCGCCGGCGAGATCAAGGATGTAAAAGAAGCGCGCGAAGTGATCGCAAATTCCTTTGAGATCTCTTATTTCGAGCCGCACGATACCGATATGTGGGACGAGGGCTACGAAAGATTCGAGAAAATTGTCAACATGTGAGGCTTATATAGAAAAATATCAGGAGGATGAAACATGAACGCGAGATATGAATCCGCAAAAGCCATTTACGCTTCTTACGGCGTAGACACCGAAAAGGTGATTGAAAAATTAAAGACCGTTCCGGTCTCCATGCACTGCTGGCAGGGCGACGACGTTATCGGGTTCGACCATGACGGCCCTCTCACCGGCGGTATCCAGACCACCGGCAACTATCCCGGAAAGGCAAGAACCCCCGAAGAACTGCTTGCCGACATGGATAAGGCTATGTCCCTTGTCCCCGGCAAAAAGAAGATCAACGTTCACGCCTGCTATGCCATTTTTGAAAAAGGCGAATTCGCTGACCGTGACGCGCTTGAACCCAAACACTTCAAGAAATGGGTGGACTTTGCCAAGGAACGAGGCCTCGGCATCGATTTTAACCCGACTTTCTTCTCTCACCCCAAGGTAAAGGACGGCTTAACGCTTTCCAGCCCGGATGAGGAGACCAGACGTTTCTGGATCAATCACGGCAAGGCCTGCATCCGCATTTCCGAATATTTTGCCAAGGAAACCGGCATTCCCTGCGTTATGAATATCTGGACCGGCGACGGTTACAAGGATATTCCGGCAGACAGAATGGGGCCGCGTATGCGCTATAAGGCTTCCATCGAAGAAATCCTGTCCGAACCGTATGATTTCAATCTCGTAAAGCCCTGCGTAGAATCCAAGGTGTTCGGTATCGGTGTGGAATCCTTCACCGCCGGTTCTGCGGAATTTACGCTCAGCTTTGCCGCAGAACATAAAGATAAGTGCCTGCCGTTAATGGACAACGGTCACTATCATCCGACCGAAGTCGTTTCGGATAAGATTCCGGCGCTTCTCTGCTTCTTCCCCGAAATCGCGCTCCATATCACACGCGGCGTTCGCTGGGACAGCGACCATGTTCTCCTCTTTGACGATGAGACCAGAGAAATGGCAAAAGAGATTGTCCGCAACGACGCTCTTGAACGCGTTTACATGGCGCTTGATTACTTTGACGCAAGCATTAACCGTATTTCCGCTTGGACTGTCGGTCTGCGCAGCTGGCAGAAAGCGCTGCTTTACGCGATGCTTTCCCCGAACGCAGCTCTCAAAGCTTTGCAAGATGAAAACAAGCTCACCGAACTTATGATGATGCAGGAAGAAGTCAAGACGCTTCCGTTCGGCGACGTTTGGGCAGAATACTGCGAAAGATGCGGCGTAGCCGGCGACAAGAGCTGGTTTGAAGAAATCAAGAAATACGAGGCTGACGTTCTCTCCAAGAGAAAATAAGTAACACGTAAATTACATAAAAAACAGACCGACGGATTTTTCCCCGTCGGTCTGTTTTTATCTGCCGTCTTTACATGCGGCCCAGCAAAGCAAGCAGCTTTTCCAAAATGCCGGTATCCACGTCTTTGTGTTTGCCAAGCTCGCCCAAAAGGAAGTTCCACTCGGCGTCCAGATTTTTATCTTTCCGCAAAGCCTCTATGTTGGCATGAAAGTACAGTTTCAACATGGTTTCAAGCGATTTTACATCCGAAACCTGTGCGAGAATTTCGGGAATATCGCTTTGACTGCAATATTTCTTCGGTTCATATGGCGTTACCGTGTCTCCCTCATAATCGCCAAGCTTTGAAATCACGCATTTCAAGCGGCTTTCTGAATCTAACGGCGCGCCGTTTTTAATGTCCTCTTCGGTGAATTTGGCAAACAATATTTCCCGTGCGCTTTTGCGTGCTTCTTCATACGACGCTTTATCGCCGCGTTCACGGTCATAAACGACATATATAGCCATTTTCGTCCTCCACCCCGTCCGGATAGGAAACCGCGTCGCGTTCATCTAACAACATACGGTAGTTCCAGCTCTTGCCGTCATCTTCCGATAAAAACGCCGTAAGATTGTTTCTTCCGGTAAACTCATAGTGCGAAACCAAAAGCAGATTTCCCGATTTCAGACGGCGGATAAAAAAGCGTGAATCCGGGGTCGGAAAATCAAAATCGACCGCTTTGGTCCATGTGTTTCCCCCGTCGGCGGAAAAGGATTTCTGAATGCCCTTTCTGGTGCGGATCAGCATCATGACGCGGCCGTCTTTCAGTTCCACCGTCATATGTTCGTCGAACGAATGCGCGTCGCTTTCGGGGTATCCGAGCCGGACGAAACTCTTCCCGTTATCGCGGCTTTCATACACAAACGCACCGGTTTGCTCCGATTCGGAATCCTGAATATGCGGGAAACGCATGATCTTGTCCCAGACAGCAATCGGGAACAGCCATGTGCCGCCGGATAACACGGTCGGTTTATTCATACAGACATCGCAGCCGATTATTCTTTCCGGGAGAAACACCGGTTCTTCCGCATCCGGGTCTTCGCAGACCGAAGCATAAACCGCACGGTTCGGCGCAAGCGGCCACAAAAACCAAAGCCGCCCCAAGGGATCTATCCACAGACAGGGATCATAACAGCGAAACAGTTTGGAACGGTAGGCGGCGGCTATCGGCTCGCTCCACGTTTTACCGTCGTCATCGCTCTTGATAAGCAGGCAGACGTTGTTTCGGTCTTCACAATGGTCGCCTGAGTAAAAACAGGCGAAAAGACGGCCTTTCTTGGTTTTTTCGAGTCCCGGAATGCCTTGCCACAGCCGGCGTTGCGTCTTGAATTTTTCCAGTTCTTTCGGATCGGTTATCAACATAATTCTTCTCTTGAAAAGATTTCTCAGATTTTGCACCTTTTGATTCCGCGGTGCATTTTAAAAAAGAATAGCACGGCTTTGCCCGTTTGTCAACCGTTTTCCTTGTTTTTCCTATGGCACGGATGAAAAATGATACGCAAAACGAAACCGCGTATTTTTTATTTATTTTACGTTCACATTTTGTGGAAATGTTCAAAAACAAGAAAAAATATTTCCGAATTATCTGTTAAAAAAATTCCTTGACAAAACCCGATACGCATGCTAAAATATGTATCATCCAAAAACAAAAGCGCCTGAGCAAAAAAGAGTATGTTTCCCAAAGCTTCAAGAGAGTTGTCGGCCGGTGCAAGACAACAGCAAGTAAGAAACGGAAGTTCGTTTTGCAAGCTGCGCCGCCCAACCGCTTGATAAAAGTCCCAGTAAGCGACGCCGGAAGCGACCGTTATATCGCCGAAGCAAACAAATGCCGCGTCTTTTCGCTATGCATTTGTCCGCTTCCTGAGGCGGCGTCCGCAAGAACGTCCGCAAAGCAGAGTGGTAACACGTTCTTTCGTCCCTGCACCGTTGGTGCAGGGCTTTTTCTTTTTTCATTTGCTTTACTTCGTTACATCTTTACGGACGTTTAAGAATGCGTTTTGCCGCAAGCGCTCCGCATAAAAACCGTATATCACGCAAAAAATGTAAACGGCACGCCGTTTCGCTTTTGCCGGATATAAATTCTACACTTTATTATGATCCGGAGGAAAAAATCATGAACATGAAAAAACTTCTTTCGCTGATGCTTGTATGCGTACTCGTATGCGCGTCGGTTCTCGCACTCGCTTCCTGTGGAAAGAAAGACGATACCTACACAGTCGGCATCAGCCAGCTTGTTACTCACCCTGCCCTTGACGCCGCTACCCAAGGCTTTAAAGACGCATTGGTCGAAAAACTCGGCGATAAAGTCAAATTTGACGAGCAGAACGCTGCAAACGAAGCCAACACCTGTGTGACTATCGCCAACAGCTTTGTTTCCAAAAACGTGGATCTGATCCTCGCCAACGCTACCCCTGCCTTGCAGGCGGCTGCCGGCGCTACCACCACTATTCCGATTTTAGGCACTTCCATTACCGAATACGGTGTTGCGCTGGGCATTGACAACTTCTCCGGCACGGTCGGCGGCAACATTTCCGGCACCAGCGACCTTGCGCCTCTTTCCGAACAGGCACAGATGATTCTCGACCTGTTTCCGGACGCCAAGAATGTCGGCCTTTTGTACTGCTCCGCCGAAGCAAACAGCGTTTATCAGGTAAGCGTTGTCAAGGAGATTCTGGAAAGCAAGGGCATTACCTGCACCGAATACAAATTCTCCGACTCCAACGACGTAGCCCAGGTTTCCGACAAGGCCGCCGAGGACAACGATGTTCTCTACATTCCGACCGATAACACAGCCGCTTCCTGCGCACAGACCATCAACAACGTCGTACTCCCCAAGAAAGTGCCGATCATCGCCGGCGAAGAAGGCATCTGCTCCGGCTGCGGCGTAGCGACCCTTTCGATCAGCTATTATGACCTCGGCGTAAAAACCGGTGAAATGGCTGCCAAGATTCTGACCGGCGAAGCAAAAATTTCCGAAATGCCGATTGAATACGTTGAGACTCCGGTCAAGAAGTACAACAAGGCTATCTGTGATGAACTCGGCATTACCATTCCCGACGACTACGTCGCGATTGAAACCGCAGAATAAAACCGGTCCGTTTTCACGACTTGCAGGGAAAACCGCGTCAAAGCGGTTTTCCCCCGTTTTTCAAAGCGCGCGTTTGATTAAGAAAAGGCACGCTTTGAAAAGTGAATACGAAAAAAACACGAAAGGAATGTACAAACACATGCTTGGACTGCTTAACGCCATGCCGGGCGCCATTGCCCAGGGAATGATCTGGGGAATCATGGCAATCGGCGTATACATTACATTCAGAATTCTCGATTTCGCCGACTTAACGGTAGACGGCTCGCTGTGTACGGGCGGCGCAGTATGCGCTATGCTTGTCGCGGCAGGCGTAAACGTATGGCTTGCCATGCTTGTTGCCGTGATAGCCGGTATGTGTGCCGGTCTTGTAACGGGTATCCTGCACACCTTTATGGGAATTCCGCCGATATTAGCCGGAATTCTGACGCAGCTCATGCTGTGGTCGGTCAACTTGAAGATTATGGGCAAAGCCAACCAGACGGTCAACGCCAGAAGCGTTTATGTGCTTGCCACGCCCTTGAAACGCGTCGAAACCATTGTAACGCTGCTCTTGTTCTGCGCCGTTATCATCGCGATCTTATACTGGTTCTTCGGAACAGAACTGGGCAGCGGCATCCGTGCCACCGGCTGCAATCAGAGCATGAGCCGTGCCCAGGGCATTAACACCGAATCCAACAAAATTCTGGCGCTCGTGATTTCCAACGGTTTAGTTGCCCTCTCCGGCGCACTGCTCGCCCAATATCTCGGGCAGGCGGACATCAACATGGGGCGCGGCGCTATCGTTATTGGCCTTGCCGCCGTCATCATCGGAGAGGCGATCATGTCGCACATTTCGCGCAACTTTGCCGCCAAGCTGACCGGCGTTGTCTGCGGCGGTATTGTCTACTATATCGTGTACCAAACAGTCATCTATATCGGCCTCGACACCGACCTTTTGAAAATGTTATCGGCTTTGGTGGTTGCTATCTTCCTCGCCGTCCCCTATTGGAAAAAGACCTACTTCGCCGGAAATTCCGCAAAAAAGCCAGTCGATTCCGGCAAAGCCGGAAAAAACGGTCAAAAGGAGGAACAAGCCCATGTCTGAACCGAATGTAAAAGCACCCATGCTTGAATTAAAAGATGTTTACAAGACCTTCAACCCCGGCACGATCAATGAAAAAGTGGCACTTTCCGGATTGAATCTCACGCTGGAAGAGGGCGATTTCGTCACGGTCATCGGCGGCAACGGCGCCGGAAAAAGCACGATGTTGAACGCCATTGCCGGTGTATGGAAACCGGACAGCGGCCATATTCGGATTGCCGGACACGATGTAACCGCCATGCCGGAATACAAGCGCGCCAAATTCTTAGGACGCGTCTTTCAGGATCCCATGCTTGGCACAGCCGCAGACATGGAAATTGCCGAAAACCTTGCGCTTGCGGCACGCCGCGGCAAGAGCCGCGGTCTGCGTTGGGGCATTACGTCGGCAGAACGCAAAAAATTCCGGGAAATGCTTGCCGAGCTCGGACTTGGCTTAGAGGACAGACTTTCAAGCAAAGTCGGACTTCTTTCGGGCGGTCAGAGGCAGGCGGTGACGTTACTCATGGCGTCGCTCAATCAGCCGAAGTTATTGCTTTTAGACGAGCACACCGCCGCGCTTGACCCGAAAACGGCGGCGAAGGTACTGGAAATTTCCGACAAGATCGTTGCGGAAAACCATTTGACCACGCTCATGATCACGCACAACATGCGTGACGCAATCAAGCACGGAAACCGTCTTATCATGCTGCATGAGGGGCAAGTGATCGTTGATATCCGCGGCGAAGAAAAGGAAAAACTGACGGTTGAAAATCTGCTTTCTCTGTTCACCAAGGCAAGCGGCAGTGAATTTGCCAACGATCGCGCCATTTTATCGTAGGTCACAAAAAAGGCTGCGCCCTTGAATCTGCTCTCTTTTCTCAAAGGAAAAGCCGCGTAATCTTTTGGCAATTCTGTCCACATTTTCCTTGACTTTCCGCCGTTTTTTTCGTATAATGGAAACAGACAAACAAAGCGGCATGCCCGTTTGGAGGAAAGGAAGATATTTATGCATTTCTGCATTCCGATTCCGTGTTTTTTCGGAAAACTTGATTTTTGTGACGCATTGCGAAAGGTCGCATCTTTGGGGTTCAACGCGGCCGAAACCTACCGTTGGCAGGGGCTTGACTTTGAAAAAGTACGCGAAACCTGCAAGGAAACCGGCGTGACACTGCTCAGCATGTGCACATCAGAATTCAACATGACTTCTCCCGAAAACCGCGAAACCTATCTGGATGCGCTCCGCAAAAGCTGTGAGGCTGCCGGAAAAATGGGAGTCAGAAAACTCATCACACAGGTCGGGCCGGACACAGGCGTCGAACGTGCGTACCAGCACGAAAGCATTGTTACGACACTCCGCGCGGCTGTACCGATTTTGGAAGAATATGGCGTAACGCTCATGATTGAGCCTTTAAACACGTATGTGGATCATCACGGCTACTATCTGACAAGCTCCTCCGAAGCGTTTGACATGATCCATGAAGTAGCTAATCCGTTTGTCAAAGTGGTTTACGACATGTATCATCAACAGATCATGGAGGGCAATATTATTCCGTCGGTTACGAAAAATCTGGACTGCATTGCCCATCTTCATGCGGCCGGGCATCCGGGTCGGCATGAATTGCAGAACGGGGAGCTTAACTATACGGTCGTTTTCGATGCCATCGATAAGGCTGGCTATACCGGAGCATGCGGCTTGGAATACTTTCCGACCATGCCGCCGGAAGAAAGTCTGGAACTGTTCAAAAAGCTGTATGACTAAGAATGCCGCACTCTGAGAAGTGTAAGACGTTAAAAAAATCCGCAGGCGTATGCCGCGGATTTTTTCATAAGAAAAGCCGTGTTTTCCCTCAATAAAGGCTCCTCTGTTTACGAAAAAATTTCGTAAACAAACCGATTGACATTTCATCCTGCTTGCATTATAATCAACTTGAATCCTATAAAAGAAAAGTGAGGAACAGCTCATGAACCATATTCAAGTTAATTTTTCCAAAAATACCGGCAAGATGAAGCCTATGCATGCCGTCAACAACGGTCCGGTCTACAAATTCACGGTCGATCAGCGCATCACCAACATCGATGCATTCCGCGAGGCTGAAATTCCTTATGCAAGAACGCACGACGCCGCTTTTTATTCCAACTACGGCGGTGAACACACGGTTGATATGTTGGCTATTTTCCCCGATTTTGACAAAGATGTCAACGATCCGGCTTCCTATGATTTCACGCTCACCGACGAATATCTCAAAGTCATGGTATTTGCCGGAGTCAAGCCGTTTTACCGCCTTGGCTCGAAAATTGAACACTGGCCGAAAAAATACGGCACACTTCCACCGAAAGACAATCAGAAATGGGCAGAAATCTGCGAACATATTATCCGCCACTATACCGAGGGTTGGGCAGACGGGTTCCGGTATGACATTGAATATTGGGAAATCTGGAACGAGCCGGACGGTGCGCCGGATGATGCGGATTACGTTGACAAAAAGTGCTGGGGCGGCACCATGCGCGAATTTTTTGAGTTATACCGCGTAGCGGCAACGCATTTGAAAAAATGCTTTCCCCACCTCAAAATCGGCGGTCCTGCTTTGACTGTTGCTATCACGGATTGGACAAAGGCCTTTCTTCCTTATGTCAAAGAGCACAATGTGCCGCTTGACTTCTTCTCCTGGCACTGCTATGCCAACCATCCCGGCATTGTTCTGAAAATCGAATCCGAAGTCCGCGAGCTTCTCGACGCCAACGATTTTACCGAAACCGAAAGCATTTTGAACGAATGGAACTATGTGAGAAGTTTCTGCGGAGACGAATGGCTGTATTCCCTCAAAGCCGAAAAGGGCTTAAAGGGTGCGGCTTTCACGGCGGCTGTCATGAGCGGTTCGCAATACCGTCCGTTAGATTTACTCATGTATTACGACGCAAGACCCTGCTCGATGAACGGTCTTTTCAATACGGATTATGTTTGTGATCGTTTAAAGGGTTACTATCCGTTCCGCATGTTCAATGCGCTTGTCAAGTGCGGCATGTCGGTAGAGGCGACAAGCGACTATGAACCATTATATGTCTGCGCCGCCAAAGAGCAGGTCGAAAACGGAAAAATGGCGGTTCTTGTCACGCATTTTGACGAAAACGACCAAGCGGAGGCAAGAAGCGTCAAGCTTACGTTTGCCGACATGAACATCACGGAGCCGATGAAGCTCTCCTATTACATTTTGGACGAAACGCACGATGAAGAGTTAATTCGCGAAGAAATCGTGACCGGAAAAACGGCGGCGGCTTATCTGACGCTCCCCAACTTCACCTCATATCTCATCAAGTTGGAAAAAGTTGAGATTTAAATCATTTAACGGCCAATTCTCCGCGCCCGGTGGTTTGAAACCGCCGGGCGCGCGTTATGCATAGGGAGTATTTCTTACCGATTCCGAAACATCAAAAGTCTATAAGACTTTTCGGGCGAAGCCCGATTTTAATAAAAATTCGAAAAATCCGGGGACATGTGCCACGGATTTTTCACCGATAGATTCGCGCGTGTCGAAAAGCGGAGCTTTTTGGCATGTGGCGCGAGCGTACGAATCTGTTTCCGTGTCGTAAAACGCAGTTTTGCGACACGCTCAAAGCACGGCATTCCGGAATATTCCGAAATGCCGCGCGTCAGACTTCTGATTTCACCCGGCTTTTCTTCTGAAAAAAACGGGTTTCTTGTTTTTTGTTCTGTGAAGTGCACCTTCTGCACTCTTAAATCAGCGCTTCCATCTTTCTCTCATCTTCTTCGGTAATTTCGCGGACTACGCGGCACGGAACGCCGTATGCCAGAACGCCTGCCGGGATATCGTGCGTCACGACGCTGCCTGCGCCGATGACCGCACCGTCGCCGATCGTAACGCCGGCACACACCACAACGCCGGTTCCTAACCAAACATTGTCGCCGATCGTGATCGGTTTTGCATAGCACGGAATAAAGGTCTCGCCCTTTTCATTCACCATGCCTTGGCGCTGTCTGCCCGAAAGCGGATGAAGCGGCGTGGAAAGCGTGACATTCGGACCTGCCATGAAATTGTCTCCGATGGTAACGCCGCCGTCGTCCTGTACGATAAAGTTATAATTGGCAAAGAAATTCGATCCGACCTTGGTGTGCATACCGTAATTAAACTGCACAGGGCCTTGGAACGTAACATTTTCGCCATGTGCTCCGAGCATTTCATCGATAATTGCCGCACGCCGCGGATTATCCTCCGTCAACATATTGTATTCCACGCACAGATTGTGCGCCTTGTGCTTGACTGCCTTTAATTCCGCACCGCGCGCATTGAACATTTTTCCGGCAAAGATTTTTTCATGCTCTGTCATGATTATTTCCTCCAAAGCTTAAATTTGCGTTTTCAGTTATTTCAGAACCAACATAGCCGCACTGTAATTGTAAACGCCATGCGGCCGGTATACCATGCCGATTCCGGCATATTTCTTATCCGACAGCATGATCGTGCGGTGTTGTCTTGAATTGCGCCAACCGTTCATGCAGGTGAAAATATTCTTTGCGCCTGCACAGATATTCTCGCCCCACGACTGCCACCTGAATCCGGGATTATAATACTGATACCGCTGTATCGCGCTTTCCCCCGCCACGCCCGTGTGCGTCAGCTCCCCGATATCCGCCATATATTCGGCATGGTCGGCCGAGCAGACAGCCGCCGCATCATCCCAGGTCAGCGCCGAAAGGTGGTTAGCGGCACGAAAAGCATTGAGAATATCCAATCCCATGCGCGCTTCGCCTGCCAATGCGGCATTGATATCATGCAGATTGTAGTAACTGTCTGCCGCCACATATACGGCACACAGTTGTTTGTCAATCGTATCGTAATATTTGTGGACATTGATGTGTCCTGTGTGCATGTACTCATACTGCCTGCCGTCTGTGGGAGCGGCCGCTCCATATTGCAAGCCCTCTGCCGTGGAAAAACCGGGGGTATTGGTATAGTAAGCGCAGATAATGCCGCCATCCGACGCAACTGTCAAAAAAGCGGACGGATTGGCATAGACATGCCATAACAGTCCGTTTTCGCCCAAAACCGAATACGTCGGCAGACCGTGCGTGAACGTAAATGAAGCAAGCGACTGTCCGATAGCGACGGTGCAATTGCCAAGCGTTAAAGTATGGTTTCTCGCATGCGAATAGATTCCGGCTGTTTGGGTCGCTTCATCCCAGCCGACGGCCGCGTCAAGCGATTCGGAAACGGCACGGAGCGGAACATAGGTCACTTCTCCGACCAAAATCGCACTTGCCGGGATCTTCTTTTTCTCCCCGTTCACCGTCATTTCGTCCGAATCAATGACAAGCGTGATCTTCTTATCCGCCGACGTGATGATAATACTCTGCGAACTTTCAATCCATTCGACCTTACAGCCGAGGTTTTCCATGACCGCGCGCAAGGGGATAAGCGTATGATCGCCCGAAATGAACGGAGCATAGGTAAACGAGGGGCTGGCGCCGTTTATCTTGACATTGACTTTTTCTACCGGGACGCTCTCCGTAAAGGGCTGTGTATTCTGCAAAACAGCCGATGCAGGCGTTAAGGAAAAGGCGCCGGCAGACGCCGAAAAAACAGTCAAAGAAGCAGTTACCGAGAGGAAAAGAGCCGAAACCGTGCCAAAACGCGTTCCAAACTTATGCTTTTGCATGAGCGTAAGAAGTTTCATGTACGTATCCTTTCCTGAAAATCAACTTATACGGCCAAAGGCGTGCCGCCGTTTTCCGTATACCGATATTATACAGGAATCTCTCGGATTTGTACAGACTTTTCGTGAAACATTTTCAACTTTTTTGTTATGCAACCGTCTGCCGCATAAGGGCGCGTCGCAGAACTTCGTTTTACGGCACGAAACAGATTTGTACCGTAAAACACAATCTGCCATACGTCCAGAAAATTCCGGCAAAAAGACTCAAAAAAGATTTGACATAAACGGCCGGTTGTGATATACTAAAACCATTATAGGATAGCTTGTTTGTTTATATAGATTATCTGTTTTTCCGGAGGTCGTTATCAGATGAAAAGTAGAAAGAAATTCCGCTTGTCTGCCCTGTGTGCCGTGCTGTTTGCGTCATTTGCCCTGCTATGCGCCGCAGACGACGCAAGCCCTTATGCGGACATTTATCCGGCAAGCGACACGGGCGCTTACCGTTACACTTACGAAGAAGCTTCTCCCGGTGCGTCCTATCTCATATTCATGCTTGCCGGAACGTATGAGGAAAGCGATACGCCTACCCTC
Organism: uncultured Eubacteriales bacterium; assembly: GCA_934479825.1. Taxonomy (GTDB): domain Bacteria; phylum Bacillota; class Clostridia; order Oscillospirales; family CAG-382; genus UMGS882. Next base: position 31,771 of record CAKSOW010000019.1, on the reverse strand, counting down.
TCGCCTGACAACGGCAGTATCTTATACTACAATCACGTCCGTGCCGACAAGGACGGAAAGATTGATCTTTCTTTTGTGCCCATGCTGTATCAGGACGGCACGGTCTTTCTTTCCTCCGGCACTTTGAAAGCACCCAAACTGTTATTCTATGCCAAAGCCGGAGACGCCAAGGATGTGGCGGATTTTGAGATACAGTTGAACGCAGACGAATATGTCATCAAAGGCAGCGGCGTTGTGACGTATGTCCGCTATACCGTAACAGCGAAAGACTCGTTCGGTTTTGCATCCAGGCTGCCCTCGTATGCGAAACGCGAAATGGTGGGCTATGACGGAGACAAGATCGAAATCAGTCCCTCTGGCAATGCCCTGTTGCTTGATTCTTCCTTAGAGGAGGGCACATATACCTTTGCCATTACCTGCGGAAATATCACGCGGACCGCTTCGTTCAAAGTAAAACACGACACCTCCGTTCCCACCCGTATGACCGTCATGGTGGACGGCAACACGTTCAGCACCAATTACATAGAAGCCGATACCGGCTTAGACTCAACCACTTTCAACCCCGAATATCTCCCGATCGAAGTCCAAACGCTTGACCAATTCGGCAGTCCCATGGAGGATTCCTACACATATACCTATGTAGGAGTCAAAAACGGTGTTTCCGGAAAACCGCAGCAGATCGTCGGCTCGGGCGCGTCCCAGAAGTTTTATCCGCCGGAAATTCCGGATATCGATGAACAATTGGAATATAAGCTCACCGTGACCAGCTCCAAAACCGACCCTTCGTCCGACCGCGGTCAACCGTTCTCCTATACGACAACCATTATCGTTGTCGGCGGCACTTCTTTCACGGGAAAGGCGCAAAGCCTGTTTGAAACGTATTTAAACGCCAACAGCTATTTGACCCAGCTCGATGAAAACGATATTCTCATCGCAGACAGCTCGGTCAACGTGCCGCAGAACAAAATGTGGACAACTCAAAAAAATGCGGACGAGCTGCGTGCCGAAGTCGAACTGGCAAAGGTGCTTTTGGCGTTGCACAAAACCACTCCGCAGAGCGACTCCGATCTGAATGAACGCAACAGAGATTTAAGCAAAGCCGTCGTATCCTTTAAAAGCAGTTTGCTCAAAGGCTCTTACGCCGTTATCGAAAAACTCGTCTTTAACTCTCCTACCCAGTCGATTCCTCTCGGCGAAACCCAAACCTTTGCCGTCACCGCAACGCCGCGCCGCCCCTCCGAAAAAATTCTCTATACCAGCGAAAACGCTGAGATCGCAACCGTCGATAATAACGGCGAAGTCCGCGCTCTGGCGGTCGGTGTGACCCGTATCACTGCCTCCAACACGGACGGCACAATCTCTGCTTATTACGATCTGACCGTTTACCGTCCGATTACTTCTCTTTCTTTTGAACCCAATAAAATCGCCTTGGTCGCCGGCGAACGCGCCACTCCCGTCTGTATGGTAAAACCGCTTGACCATACCGATACTGTAACTTACGAATGCTCGGATACCAAAATTGTCCGTGTTGACGCTCAAACAGGCGATCTGCTCGCTCTTTCCGAGGGCACGGCGGTTATTACCGCACGCACGCTGAACGGCGTCAAAACGACCCTTACGGTTACCGTTACCACCCCGACTTTCTCCGGCACGCAAAATGCACGCGCCAAGCATGCCTCCGAAATCAAGTTTACCTATGCCATAAACAAAGCCTTTCACTTTAAGTCCATGTCTGTAACGGCAACCTTTGACCCGGCTATTTTCACGTTGAAAAACACCGAAAGCAAAAAATTTGCCGACAGCTATACCGGCACGAACACCGAAGAGGCCGGCAAGGCCATCTCCTCATGGGAATTTGCCGACCCCATGCAGACCACATCGGCCACCGAATTTGTCACCTATACGTTTGCCGTAAGCGAGGACGCACCTTACGCCAAATACAATATCACCTTTGTTCTGCAAGCAAACACGCCGAACGGTTCTTCAGTTCTTGCCGACAGTTTTGAGCAAAAGGCCGTTGTTACCGTCGGTGAATCCAGCGCTTACACCGTAAAAGCGGTCGCTTCCGGAAGCGGTAAAGTCTCCGGCGGCGGCAGTTTTGAACTTGGCGAACAGGTCACGCTTACCGCATCGCCCGATAAGAATTATTCGCTCTCCGGTTGGTATATCGGAAACAAACTTGTCTATTCCGGCTTAAAGTACACGTTTACGGTTACAGAGGATGTTACCGTTACCGCAAAATTCGTCAAAAACACCCCGAGCGGCGGCGGTACCGGAGGCGGTGGCACCGGCGGAGGCGGCACTACGGGCGGCGGTACCGGCGGCATTGTCAAACTGGAACAGGTAAAACCCGTCACCTGCGACACGCCAAGCGGTTTGATTACCCCCGGCACCAAGGTCACATTAAGCTGCGCTACTGTCGGAGCAGTCATTTATTATACGCTCGACGGCAATCCGCCGACCGGCACGTCGTTACGCTATTCCGAACCGATCGAAATCACGCAGAACGGTACGCAAATCCGTGCAGTCGCCATTAAAAACGGTATGACCAACAGCGAGATCGTCGCCTTTAACTTCCGTTTTCCGGAAGAGCCGGTCAAAGAACCCGATGAACCGGTTGGAAACGCCGTCATCACCTTAAAGCAAAATGCTTCGCAGATCAAGTATCTTGCAGCAAACTCCTCCTATATCCGTCCCAACGACCCGGCCAGCCGCTATGAAGTGGTAGAGATGCTGGCAAAGCTGTTCGACATCACCGGCGTAACGCCTACCAATCGTTTCTCGGACGTTTCGGGAAGCTACAAGGACGTTGTCGGGCTGTTCTCTGCGGCCGGCATCATCAACGGTTACGAGGACGGCACTTTCGGCGGTGCGCGTGAAATCACCCGTGCCGAACTTGTCAAGATTCTTTCGCTTCTTTTAGGTTTGGACAAAACCGCAGTCGAGGGCGAAACGGCTGTTTCGCTTTCGGATATTCCCGGACACTGGGCTGAAAGCAACATCCGCAAATTTGTGGCAAAAGGCTACATACTCGGCTATCCCGAAGGCGATTTCCGTCCGGATAAAGCGGTTACGCGTGCCGAAGCCGTCACCATCATCAACCGTGTGACAGGGCTTGTCAAAACATCCGGCCTTGCCCAACGTTTCCGTGATCTTGCCCCCGATTTCTGGGCATACGATGAGATCATGAACGCGGCCGAAGCGTAAAAAATCAAGATGAACGTCGACAATCCAATACAAAAAGAACGTGCCACGGAATTCGTCTGGAATCCGTGGCACGGCTGTAAAAAATATTCGGACGGCTGTCAGAACTGCTATGTATACCGGCGTGATGAACGTGTCGGGCGCGACGCTTCGATTCTTACCAAGAACAAGTCGTTTGCCCTGCCGCTTGCCGCAGATCGGCATGGGCGCTACAAAATCCCGTCCGGGTCGAATGTTTATGTCAGTATGACCAGTGATTTTTTCATTGATCATCCGCTTGCTGAGGTCTGGCGGCAGGAAGTATGGGACATTATCCGCAAGCGGCGTGACCTTTCCTTTACCATTATCACCAAGCGCATTCTCCGTTTTTCTGAATGCATTCCGGACGATTGGGGCAACGGATACGAAAATGTTTCTATCTGCTGCACCGTGGAAAATCAAAAGGAATGCGACAGGCGGCTGCCGGTTTTTCGGGTGCTTCCCATCAAATGCAAATACATTGTTTGCGAGCCATTGCTTACGGACATTGATTTTCATGGAGAGCTTAATGGGATAGGAAAGGTGATAGCCGGCGGAGAGAGCGGCGAACAGGCAAGGGATTGCCGCTATGAATGGATTTTACACCTCCGAAAGCAATGCATGGATGCCGGTATTCCGTTTTATTTCAAGCAGACAGGGGCGAACTTTGTTAAGGACGGGGTACGGTATCATGTGCCGCGCCGCATGCAGCATGCGCAAGCGCGGAAAGCAAACATCAACACCTGTGAGCGTTTCGGGGCAGACCCCCGGTAGTCCCCAAGGGACGGTTTTTGTAACTTTTCGTCTCTGCGAAAAGTTACAAAAGGGACGTTTTTTCTGTTACTTTTTCGCTTGTACGAAAAAGTAACCCAAAAGTACACCAGAGGGCCGCGGCCCTCTGGATTCCGGGATGCGGTTCAAAATTCCGAGCGGTGGATTTTTCGATTAAGCCGCAAGCTATGTGCCTATCAATAAATTTCTACGAAAATTTGCAACCTTGTGCCATACAGCTCGGAAATATTTTGAACCGGTGCGAGACGCGTGCTTTACTGCGCAAGGATTTGTAGGTATTTATAAAAAGACATGCTCTGATTTGGGCGGACAGCAGGTTATGTGTTTCAGGAAATGGGAGAGTTTGGCGGAAATTTGTTTTTGAGAGAACAGAAAGTCGTTCTTGGGGATAACGGAAAGTTCCGGACGAAATGCAAAATCCCGTTTTTCTGTACACAAGCAAGCCGTAGTTTTGCTCCAAGCTTTCACTCACCCCACTCAATTTCCCATTTTCACCGCACCTAATATAACATGCAGTTTCCCATTTAATCCACCTTTGCGGCGTCAAGCCCCAGCACTAACCAACCAAAGTCAAAATCCGGATATTTAGCGATAGTCTCCTTGAAACATGGTCGTCTTGTTCGCGTCCGCTCACAATACTCCCTGTTTCGGCGGTCTCCGACACGCCAAAACTTGCCACCGGCAACTTTTGACGCGTCCGAGCACGTGCTTTTTGGTTCTTTTCGCAGAAACGAAAAGCAACAAAAACCCATTTCTGATAGAACAGCGAGGATACTCCATGAAAGATAACCGAAAAAACTTTCTATTGCTCGGCATAACCGCATTTCTTCTGTTTTTGATTACACGGTATTGGAGCATTGCCGAAAGCGTACTCGTTACGCTTTTCTACGCTGTCACACCGCTTATCGGGGGATTCGTGATCGCATACGCAGTCAATATCCCGATGAGCTTCTTGGAAAAAGCACTGTTCGGAAAAAGCAAAAAAGCAATCATAACCAAGATCAAACGCCCGGTCAGCATGACGCTTGCTTTTGTACTTCTTGCCGCACTGGTCTTTTTGGTCATAACCTTGATCGTGCCGGAACTTGTATCCTGCGTTAAAGTGTTGGTAGACGAAGTGCCGCCGGTGCTTGATGAATGGTATAAGAACTTGGAAAGCGAATATGGGCTTTCCGGGCTTTTGCAGGATAAAATCAACGAACAGCTCGGACAGAATGCCGACTGGAAAAACCTTGTGGAAAAAGCCGTCGATTTGGTCATAAACGGTCTCGGCGGTGTGATGGGATCGTTGTTTACATTTGTTTCCGCCGCTTTTTCTACCGTTTTTTCGGTATTCGCCAGCTTCGTTTTCGCGGTTTACCTGCTAAGCGGAAAAGAAACACTGACAGCCGGACTCAACCGCGTTGTTTCCGCTTATTTAAAACCGGAAAAATTAAGAAACACCTTAAAGCACGTTATTTCGGTTCTTGACGATTGTTTCCACCGGTTTCTTGTTGGTCAGTGCACCGAAGCTGTGATTTTAGGGGTACTATGTATTTTGGGTATGACCCTTTTCCGCTTTCCATATGCAACCATGATCGGCACGCTTGTCGGATTCACGGCGCTGATTCCGATTGCCGGCGCCTACATCGGCGCGGCGGTGGGCGCATTTATGGTATTTTCCGCTGACTCTCTCGTCGGAGCGGCTCTGTTTATCGTCTTTATCGTGGTACTGCAACAGTTGGAAGGGAATTTGATCTATCCGCGTGTTGTGGGAGCTTCAATCGGCTTACCGGGCATTTGGGTGTTGGTGGCCATTACAGTCGGCGGCGCTGTCGGCGGCATTGTCGGAATGCTGGTCGGTGTGCCGATTTTCGCGGCAATTTACAAACTCGTCAAAGGCGACCTCGCGCGCCGGGACGCGGCATTGACTCCTGTTGAGCCTCTGGACACTGCAAATATACAAGAATAAAAACAAACGCCGCAGGGTTCACTGATTCAGAGGAACCCTGCGGTCTTTTTTTCAAAAGGCGGTTAAGAATTGTTTAAGAGCCGTGTAAGATACGGTTAAAGTCCTTGATTTTTCCCTTTTGTGTGCTACAATGAAGCCATAGCAACTCAAAAGGAGGATCTTTCATGAACCGGGAATCACAAAATCTGCCGGCTGTTTCAAATGTTTTTCAGGCTCTGCGCAGTACCGCCGCCAACATAAAGAACTATATTTTGGAACATCCGCATCTGTTACTGCTATATTGGCCGGTTTTCTTTGTGCTGTTTGAGCTTTCCGAAAGCGGCGCTTTCATTACGCGGTATCATACCGTACAAGTCATATGGGACGAGTATATTCCCTTTTGCAGTGTGTTTGTCGTTCCGTATATAGCTTGGTTCTTTTTTGTCGGGGGCATGACAGTCTACACGTTTTTCTGTGAAAAAAAGATATTTGTCCGTTATATGACTTTCGTCGCCCTCACCTATACGGTCGGCCTTGTTACCTTTTTTCTCTTTCCGAGCGTCCAACATCTGCGCCCGACGGTCTTTATCAACCCCGGCTTCTTTGACCGCTTAGTCATCGGAATTTATGCGTCGGATACCAACACGGGCGTGTTCCCGTCGCTCCACGTGGTCGGGCAATTGGCGGTGCTGTTTGCTGCCTTCCAGTGCAAACGCTTTCAACATGTTGCTTGGCGTATCTTTTTTGTACTTTCCAGCATGCTTGTGTGCGCGTCTACCGTCTTTCTCAAACAACATTCCCTTTTGGATGTATTCGCCGGAATTTTTCTTTCTGTCGCAGTCTATCCTCTCGTGTACAGACAAACACCCCCGAAAGGAGACGGAAAAGCATGAAAACGCCTGCACTTGATCTTCTGTTTGAACTCTATCAGTTTCTCTGCCCGTTTCTGCCGTTTGCCGTGATGAGCTTTTTGCTGTTGCACAAAAGCCGCAAACAAAAAGGCGGCGACGGTTGTCTGGAAGAACCGTCCCGCCGTGCGGAACACTTAAATTTTGTCGGAATTCTGCTTTTCGGCGTATACATCACCATGGTTTTGGATGTGACCGGAAGCGGTACGCTGTATGATTTTCTGCGTTCCAAGGGACTTAACACTGCCGCCGTCAATCTGATTCCGTTTTCCGACCCGGATCTTTCGGCAGTCGGCTATACGCTAAATGTCATCATGCTCATGCCGTATGGATTTCTGGTTCCGTTACTCTTGAAAAACATGCGGAAACTCTGGAAGATGGCTCTGGCGGGCGCGTTTTTCTCCGTGCTGATCGAATGCAGTCAATTATTGAATTACCGCAGCACCGATGTTGACGATGTGATTCTGAATACGCTTGGCGCTGTTCTTGGTTATGGCCTTTATCGGCTGTTTGCGCGAATCGTTCGGCGTGATATCGGAAGAGATGCCTGTATTCCGTGCGAATGCGCCGTATGGGTTTTATCCGCCTTTTTCGGAAAGTTTTTTCTGTACAATGGGCTTGGTTTCGCTATTCTTTTGTATGAGACGTAACTTATGAGCGGCCTTTAACCGGAATCTGTGCAATCATGATACCGGCTAGAATCACCACACAGCCGACGTAACCGGCCGCTGTCATGCGTTCGTTTAGCAGAAGTGCGCCGCCGATAGCCGCAAACATGGATTCGGTTGAAAGAATGATAGCCGAAACGGTGGGATGTGTGCCGCGCTGACCGATAATCTGCAAGGTATACGCAACGCCGGTAGACATAATGCCGCCGTAGAGCAGGGGAATGAGTGCCTGCTGCACGGCGTTCGCCGTAATCGTTTCGGTGAAAAAGGCGATAATAAGGCTTAAAATACCGACAGTGAAAAATTGGGTGCAGGAGAACCGGATCGGGTTTATCGAGCTGTTAAAATAATCGATAAAGACGATATGTACGGCAAAAGCAACCGCGCACAGCAAAAGCACCACGTCGCCGAAACCGATGGTAAGCGTACCGCCGAACGTCCTGCCGCCCGTTACGATTTTTAACATAGCTGTGAAAAACGGGGTATCGCCCGACGACATACTGCCCGAAAGAATGAAAAACAGTCCCACAAGCGCAAGGATCGCACCAAACCAAGTGTTGCGGTTCGTGCGCTTTTTTAGAAATACTGCCGAGAAGATTGGTACGATAACCGTATAGAGCGCAGTCAGAAAGCCGGCTTTGCCGGAACTGCCGGTGATATTGATTCCCCATTGCTGTAAATTCGCAGCTGTAAAGAGGATCAAACCGGCCACCATGCCGGAAAGGTAGGTGATTTTGTTTTTCCCCTTTTCGCCGCGCTCAAAAATGAAAATCACCGGGAGGAGCGACACGGCGCCGAGTATAAACCGAATGCCGTTGTAATAAAAGGTTCCGAGATTTGCTCCGCCGGAAACCTGTGCCACAAAGGCAAAGCCCCAGATGATAGCGGTCAAGAAGAGGATGAGAATGGAGGTGGGTTTGTTTTTCATGGTTTTGCACGTGCCTTTCGCTGATTGGATCAAAGTGGTAATGGATAAATTATAGAGGAATACGACATTTTTCACTTTTACAAAAAGTGGTAAAAGAGGCGGCCATGCCGCCTGCCGATGCTCACGCGGCGCGTGAATTTGCCGCCCCGGGAGGGGCGGTCGGGGAGCCGCTGTTATTTTTGCGAAAAGTAACCAAAGAGGCATTTGGGATCGCCTTTCTTTTTCGGAAAGGAATGGAAAGAGCACTTTTCGTTTTACGAAAAGCAGAAAAGGGACGGTTTTAATGTTACTTTTTCGCTTGTACGAAAAAGTAACAGAAAGAGACGTTTTTACGTTCTTTTTGCAGAGGCAAAAAGAACGTAAAAACGCCCCGGCAAGACCGCAAGGGCGTACCCTTGCTAAACCGGCTTTACATCGATAAACACAAGTTCCGGCGGATTGAAAAGGCGCGGAATGGGAAATCCTCCCAAAAGACCGCGGCTGACAATTAACGCCCCTTGCGCTAACGTGTAAAGACCGCCGGCATATTTCGGAAATAACCCTTGATGCGGCGCATATAATCCGTTGATAAGCCCCGGCAAACGCCATTGTCCGCCATGAGCATGCCCGGCAACAGCAAGATCAAACGCTAAATTCTGCGTTTCATTCAGCCAAACCGGAATTTCCGGATGGTGACAGATAAATACAGTAAATAAACTGTCTCCGTCCTTGGCGTCCGCACGGCTAAGCGCTCTTTTCGCCTGCGACAGTACCCCCTCAAAACCGGCTTCCTGCAAATCGTCAATTCCGGCTATCCGGATGTTTCCGTCTGCTGTTTTCCAAAAAACCGAATCCCCGCGTAGCACCGTAATTCCATATGAACGCGCCAAGGCGCGAACCTCTTCCGGTTTGCCGGAACGGTATTCATGATTCCCGGTCACATAAAAGCACGGATACTCTTTTCCAAGCGCACCAAGCAGCTCCAAGGCCGGCTCACGGCTCTTGTCCTCCGCTATGACATCTCCGGCAAGTAATACAATATCCGGCTTTCCGGAACGGAGTTTCGCTAATAGTTTTTCTTGCCCTTTTCCGTAACGGGCGGCATGAAGATCCGAAAGCAGCGCAAAGCGGAGCGTCTTTTGACCGCTTAGCTTATCCGTTAGAAGTGTATAGCGGCGCACGGTAAGTTTTATCGAAAGAAGAATTCCTGCCGCCGCAAGGACGCAGGCGGCAAGAAAAAATACACCGACAAAGAAAGATACCGACATCGGTTTAACGCAAAACGACGTTCTTGACGATACCGCCCTTTTTGGGCGCATCCCCTTCGCCGACTATGAGCGATTCCGGCAGATCCGACGTACTTCCGGCATCGATTCCGAGCGCTTTCTTGTCGGTCTGTTTGACGCCGTTGACAAAAACATCCTCAAACAGAATATCGGAAATTACCGTGTTGTCGGCGGCTGCGGCAATGTTGGACGGCGGTATGCGTCCGTCCTCCGAATGGACATGGATATTCTTGAACCGGACATCCGAAATGTTGCCGGTCACATCGTCATGCGACCACATGGTATGAATAGTGAGAATCGTAAACAAAAGCGGCATATGTTTTTCATTGGCGTTGACATAAACTTCGTCGCGCTCAGTCTGCAATTTGCCTGCCATGGCCTTGGCGGTATATTCGGTATAGATATCCTCAAAGCGGATATGGGATACTTCGGCATGGTCGCCGTGTTGAATGTCCATCATGACCGAATCGCCGTGGATAACATGGATGTTCTTGAAGCAGATATCGGAAATGGTGGGTGCACAGGTCTCCGCGCCGATTTCCATGGCGCGTCCCCAATCGCACCACAGCACACAGTTTTCCGCATAGACATTGCGCACCGGAAGTGTGGTATTTCCGGCAAGACCTTTGATAACAATACAGTCATCGTAGTTGCGCAAATAGCTGTTGCGGAGAACGGCATTGGTGCAGTTGGTAAAATCACAGCCGTCGGAATTGTACCGCCACATGCCGATAAGCTTGATGTTGTCGGCCGTCACGTTGGTACAGCCCGAAAAATGCGCGGTCCATGCCGAAGAATTGACTATGGTAATACCCTCTACCCACACATTTTCGCAGTGTGAGAAGCAAAGCGGCGAGCCTTTGCCGCGCTCGATGCTGGAATTGTCCAAAATGCCGTAACCTAACACGCGGACATTTTTCTTATCCGATGCGGAAAAACCGCCGTATACAACCGAACCGGGCGCAAAATAGACCGTTTCGTTGTCGCAAAGCTCCGTAATCTCTTCGGAATAATGTACGCCGGGCGCAAAATACAGCACATTTTCGTCCTTTTCGTCAATACCGAACTCCTTTTCCGGATCGATAAAAACGGTCAATACGTGGTGCATATCGTCAAATTCGACAGAATACTGTCCCGGACCCGGGAAAGTGACTCTGACCTTGCCGTCCGCAAATTCCGGTCCGATGTTCTTGTCAAGCGGACGAACCGTCACCGTTTCAAAAAAATCTTTCGGCGTGATAATTAACGTGACCGCGTTATCCGAACCGAACATGGTAAACGATGTCGGCTCGGTCTGCTCAAACGGGCGCTGATAGCCCGGCCAGACCTGATTGAGCGGAAAAGCCGACACATCACAGCCGTAAACGCCGATTTTTTCGCCATTTTCGGTTACAACGGAAAAGGCGTCGGAAACTTTTTCGTAATTTTCGGGAAAAGAATAAATTTTCATATTCATGCGTCCTTTCTTTGGAAACGTTATCGGGAAGATTCCGGCCATTCTAACGTAATACGGCCGATCTTTCCGTCGCGGAATTCGTCGATCAGCATACGTGCACAGCGAAGCGTGTCCACTTCGCCGCCTGAGATGAGGAGCGACCGGGACCGTCCGATAGCCTCAAAGATTTCGAACGGTTGCTTGTCGTTTACCTCATCAGCAGACAGTTTAAACCGCTGCATCATCAGATTCGGATATTTTTCAAACAGCTCTTTGCACAAAAGCACGGCAATCTCCTCGGTGTCTAAGATCTCATCGCGGATAGCGCCCGTGTAGGCAAGGTGAAGTCCGACGGTCTCATCGTCAAATTTCGGCCAAAGAATGCCGGGAGTATCCAATAAATCGATGCTTCCCTCGACCGTGACCCATTGTTGGGAGCGCGTGACGCCGGCTTTATCTTGGGCTTTGGCTTTGCGCGCGCCGTAAAGCTTGTTGATTAGCGTAGATTTTCCGGAATTGGTCACACCTAAAATCATCGCTTTCGGCAAACGGCGCATACCGCGCCTTTCATAGGCGGCAAGCTTTTCTTTCAAGACCTCGCGAATGGCCGGCAGGATCTCACAAATACCAGTCCCGGTCACGCAGTCGGTAAAAATAACCGTCTTTCCCTGAGCGGCAAAATACTCTTTCCAGCGTGCAATTGCATTCGGGTCGGCAAGCGAAGATTTATTCATCAACGTAATATATGGCTTTCCGCCTAATATCTTTTCGATGTTCGGGTTTCGGCTGGAAACCGGGATTCGCGCGTCGCAAAGCTCGATGGCGATATCCACCATGGCAAGGCTCTCGCCGATTTCGCGGATAGCCTTGGTCATATGTCCCGGAAACCATTGAATGGCGCGCGCCAACTCACTTCCGGTAGCCGCTTTGCGTTCGGAGTCCTTGTTTTTGGCCTTTTTCGGACGCTTTTCCGCGTCAAGCACCGCGCCGGTCGCGCTGTCGGTGATAACGTGCGTGCGCTTTTTATACGGCTTTGCGAAAGCGTCCTTGTCTTTAAACGGTGCATTCTTGGCGTTTTTGGCGCCTTGTCTGGGCTGCCGGGTATCGCGTGGCTTGGAATTTTTAGCGCCGGTCTTGCCGGATTTCTTTTTCTGTATCATAATTCTTCCGTTTCGTTATTCTTGTTCGTCGCTGTCAAACAGTGTGGCATTGCGCACCTTTTCCGGCTTTTTTCCGTCATCTTTCCGTTCGGGATAGGCAAAGCCGAGATGTTCATATGCGCCGCGTGTGGCACAGCGGCCGCGCGGTGTGCGGTTGAGAAACCCGAGCTGCAAGAGGTACGGCTCATATACGTCCTCTAATGTTACAGCCTCTTCGCCAATCGTAGAGGCAAGCGTTTCCAATCCCACCGGGCCGCCGTCGAAAAACTCGATGATCGCCGACAGCATCCGGCGGTCGGTCATATCTAAGCCCAACTCATCCACTTCCAACATATTTAACGCGTCAGACGCAACTTGCTTGGTAATCACGCCATCCGCTTTCACTTGGGCATAGTCGCGTACACGTTTCAACATGCGGTTTGCGATACGCGGTGTCCCGCGCGAGCGGCGCGCAATTTCATAAGCACCGTCCGGATGAGCCGTCACACCTAAAATGTCGGCACTGCGGCAGACAATGTCGCAAAGCTCCTCCGGCGAATACAGTTCCAACCGGTATAAGTTTCCAAAACGGTCGCGCAAAGGGGACGAAAGCTGACCGGCACGCGTGGTCGCGCCCACAAGGGTAAACGGCGGCAACGGCAGACGGATGCTCCGGGCGGACGGGCCTTTTCCGGTAATGATATCTAAGTTGTAGTCCTCCATGGCCGGGTACAGGATTTCCTCAACCTGACGCGGCAGACGGTGAATCTCGTCGATAAACAGAATATCCATCGGCTTTAAGTTGGTAAGAAGCGCCGCAAGCACGCCGGGTTTTTCGATGGCAGGGCCGGAGGTGATGCGGATATCCACCCCCATTTCGGCGGCAATAATGGTGGAAAGCGTAGTTTTGCCGAGTCCGGGCGGTCCGTGTAGCAGAATATGGTCAAGCGCTTCGCCGCGCATTTTGGCCGCCTGCATGGAAATCGCTAATTTTTCCTTGATTTTTTTCTGTCCGACGTAATCGTTCAACGTTTTCGGACGCAAGGAAAGCTCAGCTTCATAATCCTCCGGCGATTCCGAAGAGGAGACGATCCGATTTTCAAAATCGAATTCTTCTTCCTCGTAGTTCTTGTCCTTATTGCTCTTTATCATATGTTTTTTCTTCCGTTATTTATCGTATAAAATTTATTATTTACGTTTACATCAGCTTTGTCAAAGCCGATCGGATCAGCTCTTCCAAAGTCGCGCCGCTTGCTTTGCGGATAGCGCCCATGGCTTCTTGCCGGGAATAGCCGAGAACGACAAGGGCGTTGACAGCTTCTTTAAACATATCGTTTCCGGCAGACGGAGCGTCGGACGTTGCGGTCATTTCCTCTGTCGGCAGACCCCAATCGGTTAATTTATCCTTCAATTCCAGAATAATCTTTTGAGCCGATTTCAAGCCCACGCCTTGGGCGGCCGAGATAGCGCGTGCATCCTGTGCGGCCACTGCCGTGATAAAATCGTCCGGCGACAAAACCGACAAGACGGCAAGCGCGGCTTTGGGACCGACGCCGGAAATGCCGATGAGCATTTTAAAAAGATCGCGTTCGCGCTCCGAAAAGAAACCGTATAATTCGGCTGCGTCCTCGCGCACCACATAGTAGGTGAACAGTTTCACGTTGTTTCCGACTGTGTTCCCCGACGCATTGAAAGCGCCGCCTGCGGCAAGGCTGTCATAGGTCTTGCGCGTAATTGAAACAAGATACCCCACGCCGCCGCAGTCTACGACTGCCCGGTCTGGCTCCAAAAGCGCAAGAAATCCGTTTAAATAATAGTACATGCAAAACCGTCCTTGTTCTGTAATTTGAAGATATCTGTCGGATAGGAAAAATATCCCCATATTATTATAATTTTAACCGATACGAGGGCAAAAGTCAAGGCAAAGATTGAAAAATAATTCTTTTCCCGAAAAGAATGAAAAGGGATGGGTTTGTGTTACTTTTCAAGAATCGAAAAGTAACACAAAGAGAACGTTTTTTACGTTCTTTTTGCAAAAGCCCAAAGGACCAAAAGGGCGTTTTTCTGTTACTTTTCGCTTCTGCGAAAAGTAACCAAAAGCAGACCAAGGGCTGCGGCCCTCTGGACTCCCGGGGTACGGTTCAAAATTCCGAGCGTGGATTTTTGATTAAACTACAAGCTTTGTGCCTATCAAGAAATTTTAGCAAAAATCGTAGTCTTGTGCCATACAGCTCGGAGTATTTTGAACCGGTGCGAGACGCGTGTTTTACTGCGTAAGGATTTGTGGGGATTTATAAAAAGGCAAGCTTTGATTTGGGCGGACAGTAGGTTATGTGTTTCAGGAAAAGGGGAAGTTTGGTGGGAAATTATTTCTTGGTGGACAGAAAGAAATTACCGTAAGAAACGAAAAGTCCGGTTGAGAATGGCAAAATTACGAGTTCCCCACACACAAGTAAACTGTGTTTTTGCACCAAACTTTCGACCGGCACACACCCAATTTTCCTTTTCCACTGCACCCATATAACGTGCAACTTTCCTTTTCAACGATACTTGCGGCGACAAGCCCGCACTACAACTTCAATTCTCCGCCAAACCCGATTCTGCTTTTTATCCGCAGTCACCCTTTCGCACCGGTTCAAAGCCTGAAAGCTGTTTCAGGCACGGAAAGCTACAATTTCTATAAAAAGTACGCCTGTGTAGAGCTTTGAACCGCACCCCGGAGTCCAGAGGTCTGCTGACCTCTGGTGTACTTTTTGGTTACTTTTTCGTACAAGCGAAAAAGTAACATTAAAACCGTCCTTTTAGTTCTTTTTGCAAAAGCAAAAAGAACATATACAACGCCCCTTTTCTTAAAAGAAAAGGGGCGCAAAACAAAGAGCCTGTCAAAGCGTTTTGTCAAGAAAGTCCAGTATGTCGGCATATACCAGCTCTTTTTCGGTCTCATTTAAGATCTCATGCCGCATTCCCTCAAAAAGCCGCGAAGAAACATTGGTGTATCCAACCTTTCGCATGTGCTCTACCGAACGGGCAAAAGCAGACCGATTTACCATGCAAGGGTCGTTGGCGCCCGAAAGAAACCGGATCGGCAGAGACGGATTTTCCATTTTCCAGCCACAGTCGTCATACGTGTCCGTAAGCAGCTCCAATAACGCTTTGTAGCCATTTAACGTAAAGGTGAAGTGACATAACGGGTCGGCGTTGTAGGCCTCCGATACGGAACGGTCGGAGGAAAGCCATGCATTTTCAATTCCCTCCGAACGGAAACGCGCCTGAAAGGCTCCCGAAAAAACCGTGTCGATTATGTCGCTTCGCGAACGTTCCCCTTTGGCATGAATCAACAGATCGTCTATTTTTTTCATTACTCCGGTAAATGCATTGGCACTTGGCGAACCGCATACAATAAGCGCTTTGATCCGTCTATCGTAACGCTTGGTATAACAGCGCACGGCAAGAGATCCCATGCTGTGCCCGAAAAGTGCAAGCGGAAGCGAGGGATAAACGCTTTGGATATGTTCGGTAATCAAGTGCATATCATCAATTAGCGCACGCGCACCACCGTCATAGAAATATCCGAGATCCCCCTTGTCAAGCACGCTTTCGCCATGTCCGCGGTGATCGTGAATAAATGCGGCATAGCCGTTTTCGGCAAGAAACCGCATAAACGGCAGATACCGTTCCTTGTGTTCACACATGCCGTGTGCCAGCTGTACGACGGCTTTGGGATGCTCCGGACAAACCGACAGTGCCGAAAGCTTTAAATTGTCATGATGCGAAGCAACTGAAAAGACGTTATGAAAAAGCTCCATAATAACCTCCGTATTATCCGTATCGCAGTTTTTATATAGTATACCACATTTTTCCGAAAAAGTCACGGTTTGCGGCAATTTTTAATAAAACAAAACGCCGCAGCTCTTTGATTCAAAAACGCTTTATCCCATTCGCTTCGCAAGATAACCGGTGCATAAAACCGGCTCTTTTCCAAATTCTACTTACAGTAGAGATAAAAACGCTCTTTTTTCTTGCAAACCGACGCTTTTTCCTGTATAATAGCAGTGGAAAATCTGACTGTTAAAGGAGAAATATGTGCATGAACGATTTCGATTTCGGCAACTATCTTTGTACTTTGCGAATGAGCCAAGGTCTTTCGCAAAAGGAACTTGCCGCAAAGCTCGGTGTCAGCGATAAAGCAGTCTCAAAATGGGAAAACGGCCGCTCGAAGCCGCAGAATGAGACTTTGCTTGCCGCAGCCAAGTTATTCGGCATCAGCACGGATGAGTTGCTCACCGGCGGCAAACGCACGCCGAATTCTGTCGGCGGTGATACGGCGCTTTCTCCGGCAGCTTTGGAATATTCTGTTCAGACCAAGAGAGAAGAGAGGAATACCCGTATGAATTTTATTCCGCAAGAAACAAAACCGTGTTATGATTATATGTGCACCTGGGCGCTTCAAGAGGTAACAGCCGGCAAGCTCGGCGTTTCCTCCGGCGACAGCTGTACCGACCAGCGCGATGTGCTCACCGATGAACTGCTTTTCGGCACGGAACGCTATTATCACCCATATGACCGCGTTTACCGAGCCGGGCTGTACCTGCTTTTGGACGACGGCTGGGACGTGCCGTTCGGCAGTAAGAACAGCTGGGAGGTCGAGCGCTTTTTCGGCACATGCGACCCGAATCCGGAAAAATTTCCGAACTACGGTTCAACGCCCGTTGAACGCTTAAAAACGTTAAATCGCAAAGCCATGGAATTCGGCTATGCCGGAATCGGTCTTTGGATTGCAACCGAGACCGGCGGCAGCGGCAGAGGAGATCTCGGCGTCGGCAAAGAGGCGCGCGAATATTGGGCAGAACGCGCCGCATGGTGTGAAAAGGCCGGCGTCCGGTATTGGAAAATCGACTGGGGCAAGCATTGCGACCCGGAATACCGAAAGATGATGACAGAAGTCTTGCGTGAAAACGCACCGCATATTCTTGTAGAACATGCCTTTTGCCAAGGACCGTATTCCGGAATGGGCGATATTGCCAAACGTGCCGCGGAAACGGCCAAAGATCTTCCGATCTGCGACGTATTCCGCCTGTATGACGTTGCGCCGCCTTTCAAAAATTCTTCTATGCTCATGCGCGCCGATGAAGCGTTATCCGCGTCGGTCGGCATGAAACCGTTATACAACACGCACGGTATTCTCAACGCAGAAACCTGCTCGTCGATCTGTGCGGCGCTCGGCTGTGCGCTCGGCATTATGGGCGGCAACAGCAAGGATACCTCCGACGCGGCATGCTTACGCTGGCATCGAATCGCACCACCGTTTTCGGTTTATGAAACGGACTATAAAAAGAGCGAAACGCGTTTGACCGATTCCTATTTCTTCGACCGCAAGCCGTGGTGGTGGATCCATGTCAGAGGACAGCGGTTTGAGGAAAACGCGCCGGCCATCATGGCGCGCGGCTGTGAATTGCCCGAGGTAAAGCCAACCGGCGAAGTGACGCCGTTTGTTGTTGCTTCGAGAAACCCCCGTACCGGCGCTTATTCAATTGCCACAATAAAGCGCACCATCAACCCCAACAGTGGCATTATCGCACCGGCCGATATCACTTTTCAGACAGAAATCGCCTCTCCGGTCGGCGTTTTCGGCTATTATAACAGTCTGACGCTTGTTTTTGACGAGCCGATTGGTTCTGCACGCATTTTTGTACAGGACCTGATGGCGGACATGGCGGAGGATGTGACGGATAAATGTAAAATTGACGGTAACCGTGTCACCTTTGACGGGGACGATATGCGTTTATTCGGCACCTCGGCGCGAACCGACGAGGACAAATCCGAACCGTCGTTCCTTGTAAAAATCGTCAAATAAGAAAGGCAGACAGCTTTGCTTGGGTTTGCGCGCGCCTCTTTCCGAAAAACAGCGGTTTTGACACGCGCGAATGTATCCGGGAAAAAAATCACGGCACTGACCTGCGATTTTTTCGGATTCAGCCCAAGACTTTTCGGGCGAAGCCCGATTTTAATAAAAATCCGAAAAATCCGGGGACATGTGCCACGGATTTTTCACCGATAGATTCGCGAGTGTCGAAAAGCGAAGCTTTTTGGCATGAGGCGCGAGCGTACGAATCTGTTTCCGTGTCGTAAAACGCAGTTTTGCGACACGCTCAAACAGGCGGCAAAGCCGCCTGTTTTGTTATTTTCATAAGAGCAACAAAGAACGCACGGCAGTTTGAGTACAAACCGCCGTGCGTTAAATTTAACATTCTTTTGTCCCGCTTTTTAAGGAAAGCAGGCGAAGTTAAAGGGGCGCAGCCCTTGCAAGAGGGCGCTTATTGGGCCGGTGTTTCGGTCACAACAACGTTGTCGAGAAGGAATCCGACGCCAAGATCGTCTTTCGGATTGGTGTAGAACGATAAGACGTCCTCACCGCGGCTGCGGCTCTTGTCGCTGACCGTAAAATCAAACGAGAAGTGCGTCCAGCCGCTGCCGTATTTCATCTTGATGTTGCTGACGACATGGTCTTTGGAACCGGCAGGATCGGTATATTGTGCATTGCACAGGAGCTCTGCCTCAAAGTCATCCGTAAGATTCTTATTGTCCCCATGCGAATACGGACGAACGTCGCATTCAACGTGATATTTGGCGCCGGACTTGAAACGAACGCTCTGCGTTGCGTAAACCCATTCCTTGGTCTTGCCGTCTTTCGGCGTGAAGTAATAGCAATGATTGGATTTATCCAGCGGATCTTCCATGATACCGGTATCGCTGCTGTATCCCTTGAAAGCAACATCGGAGGTGGTTTCCGCGTCGCCGTTTCTGAGCGTGAACGGCGCTTTGTCCGGGTCAACGTAAACGTAATCCGGATTCTCCACGAAGCGCAAATAGTCAACGTCTATCGTACCGCCTGCGTTGAACGGGTCAAAACGGAGTTGGGTAATGGTGTCTTTCCAGAGCGGCTGTTTAGCCGTATCATACGAGAATTCCATCCATTCACCGTTGGAAGTGTTGCTCGGCAGATCGATCTTCAAGGTCTTGGATTCGCTCCATGTGGAATCTCTGTCGGTGATGAAGTAGAGAACCAGTTGCTGTTGTTTGTCCGAATAGTGTTCATAGCGGACACGGTATTCAAGCTTGGAATACTTGGCTGCCGGCATGGAGACCTTAGCCGAATGCATCATCGGGTCGCCGAAAGCTTCCTGGGTCAGCGTAGCAAGCGCCAGATGACCGTCCGTAACGAGCATGGTCATTGAGCCGGAAGACCAGCCTTCCGTATCGCCCGGCATATTGAATTCAAAGTCGCCGACCTTGCGGTTTGCAATTTCTTTGAAGTATTCGATCTGATCGGTCTCAACGGAAACGACGCCGTCTTTGATCGAATAGGTGTAGCCGACTTCTTCGCAAAGCTTCTTGATCGGAATGAGCGGCAGTCCGTCGAACTTATCAAACTTGTAGCCGAGCGATTTCGCTGCGCCGTCCAGCGTGTAAGTATCGCTGCCGACCGTGTAGACAAGCGTATGTTTCTTGAAGTTCAGCGTGAGTTTTCCGGCCGCCTTATCCCATACATAATAGGTATTGAGACGGAAATCCATACCGAGAGCCGGGTCAAAGGGAACGAGTACGTCGCCGTTGGCGGCTTTCTGATACGGCAGACTCATTTCAAAGGTCAGACCGTTGATAGTAATATACTTGGTAGGTCTTTCCGGTTCCGCCATGAATTCAGCGGATTTGATGACCATATCCACTCCTGCGACCGAGCACGGGTCGAAACGGAGTCCGATGAGCTTGCCGGTCCAATTGGGACGGCTGCTCATGACAAACAGGTACTCTTTCATGTCGTCGCTGTCGGAGGTGATAGTCAAGCTTTGCGATTCTGTCCATTTCGGACCAGCTTCGGTGGTAAAGAAGAGCTGCATATTGTTGCCCTTGGGAATCTTTGCCGTGATACGGATAGCGGAAACTCTGGAAAGCTCTACATCAAAGCCAATGTCATTGATCTGCAAAATCGGGTCAGTGCCGGAGGAAGTACCGGAAACGCCGTTGGCGTCCTTGGTAAAGCCTTCGTTGAAACTCCACACGTTGAGTTTGTCAAACTTGCCGAATTCAACCGAAGAAACCGGCGCTAAGGTGCTTTCGTCAACCGTTTCGGTGTAATAGCCCTCTTTGCGCAGCAGTCTGCGGTATTGCGGATACAGACGGTTGATGCGGACAAGCTGTTCTGCCGTCGGCACGGTATCTACCGAAGGATCTTCCTTTTCATCGGTATAGGCCTCGCGTAAGACATCGAGATACTGGAAGCCCTTTTCGTCGGTGCTCGGCATGAGATAGGTGCCTTCACCGTATTCATTCCAAGTCGAAAGCATGACAAAGTTCTTCTGCCATTCTTCCTTGGGATAGTTGGGGAAGTATTCCTCCTTAACCCACTTTTGCGCTTCGGCAAAGTCGGATTTGCTCATCATCGGGAAACGTTCGCCGTGCCACGGAATGCTGTTGAAGCCGACGGAAATGGTCGGAACCGTGTAAACGGCGCCCTGTTTGGCACTGCCCAAAATCGAGTTCTTGTTGACGGAGAACTGATAACCGGAATTGCCCCAGTTGTAAGCGTAGCAACCGTCAAAGCCCATATCGGCATACGTCTGGGAGGACGAGCCGCAGGCAAGATAGATCATGCCGTCAAAGCCGAGCTTCTTGACTTCTTCTTCAAGGTAATCAAAGCACTGCTTGACTTTGTCATTTCCGCCGCCTAAGCGTTCGGCAATCTTTCCTGCACCGAATACGCAAAGAACCGGACGGTTGTCAATAACGATGTGACGCGGGTCTTTGAAGAAGTTTTCGATAAAGTAAGGAACATAGTCGTTCTTCCATGCCTCAAAGCTGTTCGGGGAAGAGGCGTTGGCCGTTTCCCAGATGACGCAGAACTTGGACATATCGGAATATTCCGCGTTCATAAAGCCGTCGTAGAGGTGATTGCGGCCGAGGTTCTGGGGACCATTTGTGGAATTGAAGTAGACGCAGTATGCGCCGAAATCGATACCGTGTTCGACTAAGTATTTGATTTCCCAGTCAGCTGTTTCGGGGTTCTGTTCGTCATAGTAGCCAAGAACCGGATGCGGATCTTCAAACGGAGAAATGCAGCTCCATCCGAAGTGACCGCCGTTGGTCCACAGCGAGCAGACATTCATGCCGACCGTGTATTTTTCTTCGCCTTTGGGAACGACAGGCTTGGGAACATAGTCCGCACGGTCATATTTGCGGAATACGCGGAAGCTGTACAGATTCGGGACTGTTTCGGACGCATTGGAAACAACGAGGTTGTCCGCAGAGGTGGCCGCTTCGGCAAAAGCGACTTCGCCGACTTTTCTTCCGTTTATTTTAATAATGGCTTTCTGAGAATCGGTATCCGCTTCAACGCGCAGGCGGTAATACAGGTTGGCATAGTAGTTTTCGTAAACCTTTTCACCGTTGGCATAGAAGTTTTTATCGTCGGTGGTGAAAGTGACAAGGTTCTTTGTGCCGCTGCGGAGCGAATAGGTAATGCTTTCCGCATTCGGCAGCAGGAAATACATTTCGCCGATCACCTTGCCGCTGACCGGATTGAACGACCGGATGGCGGAAACGTCCTTGGCAAGCTTTGAATCGGTCGAACCGTCGGATTTGACCCAGCCCTTTGTTGTGTCAAGGTCGTCTCTTACGGCATAGTTGACATCGATATAGGTAGGATTCAAGGCAACCGTTGCGGTGCTCTTGTCAGTGGTGGCAAAGCGGAAGTTGAGGATATTGGTCTTGTCGCCGCTTGTTAAGAGCGGATAGGTTCCGCAAAGTTTGTTGTTGATGTAAGTGGTCGAACGGTTGTTGTCAAGGTCAACATAAATGAGGAAGTTGAATTTCACATCACTCTTGGTAATCTCATAAACGGTGGTATACGTGCCGTCTGCATTCAACAGTTTCCACATTCCGTCAACGATTTCGACGCGGTAAACGGATTCGTCTTCGTCGTTGCGGTATTCCAAGTAAACACCGTCGCCGCCGGTAGTCGAAAGAGCCGTCGTCAGACGGAGAACACCGGTCGTCGTTTTGTTGATCTCGCGGATCATGGCTGTGCCGGCTTCGGTGCTGATATCGACAAGCGAACCGTAGGATGCCGTTAAGGAAGTTCTCGGCGAACCGCCGCGGTTATCGAATACCCAGCCGGAGTTGATACCCTCTTTGTTTCCGTTGAAAGTGGCGGTGGTGACAAGCAAATAGGCATCGTCGTCAGAAATCTTGTCAAGCGTCTTGGAAAGACGGTTTTCCGGAAGTGCCACACGGTTGATGATTGCCGCCGATTCGGCGCGTGTGATATTGTCCTCCGGGCGGAAGTTGCCGTAAGAATCGCTTCCCATGACAACACCGGCCTTGTATAACGTGAGCAGTTCTTTCTGGTAAGGCTGTTTTTCGGAGACGTCCGGAATGGCGTCAACATTATTCTGTGCGGTAAAATAGCCGTCAGGCATAGCCTTTTCAAACAACTCTGCCACTTCATAGCGCTTGGCCGGACGGTCGAAGTTATCGAACTGACCTTCGGTCACAAAGCCTTTGGCTGTGGCGTAGTTCACATACGGGGTGTACCATTCGCCGGCAGCCGATGTGTCAATGCTCTCCCCGGCATTGATGGAAGATGCGCGGCTAGCCATGGTGATTGCTTCGGCAACCGTCACGTTGCCCTCCGGTGCAAACAGACCGCCGCCTGTGCCGTTCATAAGGCCCAGTTCATAGGCATTCGCCACTTCGGACGCATACCATTCGGTGGCCGGTACATCGGCAAACTGCCCCTCGGTGTACGTGCCGGTCTTGACGAATGCGGCAGAAGCCGATACGGCAAGAGCGCCGGCAAGAATAGCGCCGATAAGAGCTCTTTTGGATAAAAACATGTGTCTTTTCCTCTCCTTTTGTAATAAGATAAATTTGGATATTTTCATTATACACAAAACCAAAGCGTTCGTCAAGACAATTTCTACGAAATTTTTTCGCTATGCGCCAACTTTTTGTGCAGCCTTTCCATGTTTCCTTTGAACCGCCGGTTTTGTGCGCGCATACCGCGGGAAAATTTTGCCTGTATTGCGAGTTGATTGCATAAAACGAGTGCATAATTGCATATTTTCGTCTGAAAATCTGTCATTTTCGCGAAAATACTGCATAAACAAGAAAATACTCTGTATATTTTGCTAAAAATCACAAAAAGCTCTTGACAAATCGCGTTTTGCGTATATAATAAGTACATGCAATTTAAAAACAACTGAAAAAGAGGTAAAAAACAATGAAAAAAGTATTAGCAGTCCTCTTGGCAGCTATGATGGTATTTGCCATTGCAGCCTGCGCCAAGAAAGATACCGTAACCGATGACAAGACTCCGGAAAACGATGTTCAGACTCCGGCAGATGACACGGGCGACGAAAACACCGGCGACGAACAGACCCCGGCTGACGACACGACCGACAACGGCACGCTCATTATGGCAACCAACGCTTACTTCAAGCCGTATGAATATTACGAAGGCGACAAGATCGTCGGTATCGACGCTGAGATCGCCGAAGCCATTGCCGCAAAGCTTGGCATGACCTTAAAGATCGAAGATATGCAGTTCGATTCCATTCTGACTGCTGTTCAGCAGGGTTCTGTTGATTTCGGCATGGCCGGTATGACCGTTACCGAAGAAAGATTGGAAAGCGTCAACTTTACTTCCAGCTATGCAACCGGTATTCAGTCGGTTATCGTTAAAGAAGATTCCCCCATCACGTCTGTTGATGACCTCTTCGCAGACGGCGCAACCTACAAAGCAGGCGTTCAGCTCGGCACGACCGGCGACAGCTACTGCACCGGCGACCTCGGCAGCGAACGCGTAGTTCAGTTCTCCAACGCAAACGAAGCGGTTCTCGCACTTATCGGCGGCTCGGTTGACTGTGTTGTCATCGATAACGAACCGGCCAAAGCGCTTGTTGCGGCAAACGAAGGCTTGAAGATTCTTGAAACCTCCTATGCTGACGAAGACTATGCTATCTGTGTTGCCAAGGAAAACACCAACATGCTTGAAGCTCTCAACAAGGCAATTGACGAACTTACCGCAGACGGTACGATCGACGCTATCGTTGCCAAGTACATCAAGTAATCCGGATTTTCAAACATCGTAATAACGCGTAAATGGGAATGGCAACATTCCCATTTATGATATATGGAGAAAAACATGGTCAAAAACAAGAAAAAACGCATAATCGCCGGCATTTTAGTCGTGATCGTTCTTGCCGCGGCGTTTGTCGTCGGAACACTTATCGCACAGAAGATCGCCGGAAGTGTTTCGCGTGAGCTTTCCGTGGAGGAAACGCAGGAGATCGCAGACAACGCGCTTGCCGCATTGCCAAAATCGGTGGCAACAGGTGCCGTATATGTTGCCGACAATACAAAAGTAACCGTCAACAAGGTGTCCTACGGTTCGGAAAAAGATGTGATTTTAGACTGCACCTATGAAACCAAGGACGTACTTTCCACGGTGCAGAACGGGATCTCCTCCTACATCGCCGACGCATACGGGCTGTATGTGCAAAATCAGGCAAACGGCGTCAAAACCAATGCAACCAAGATCAAACTTTTGGTAGCAAAAGCGTTTGAGAAAGACCTTGATGCAGCCAAAACAGTGACCGGTGAGATCGAACTTCGCATCTATGAAGTAAAAACCGGCGAATTTTCGCTGTACCTTTCGGATGAAGCGGTCAATACCATCTTCGGCGGTTTACTGGATGCAAAAAAAATTATCGAAAACACGGATACCGTCATCTATGACGGCGAAGAAATTTCGATTGCCAACAAAAACACGCTTCGCACCGGTATCAAGGATTGTATCGCGTTAAACAACTATGACAGCAAGAAACCGGATACAGCCATCGGCATTATCAAGGCCTGGAACACCTTTAAGTATGACTTTTACCGTAACTTTATCGTCAATAATCAATGGAAATACCTTACGGACGGTCTCCTGACAACACTTGGTCTTACGCTGTGCTCCTTATTGATCGGTATTGTTATCGGTTTTGTGGTAGCTATTATCCGCGTAACCCATGAAAAGACCGGGAAAGTCGGTTTACTGTCGGCTATTTGTCAGGTCTATGTCACGGTGGTTCGCGGGGTTCCGCTTATGGTGCAGCTCTTGATCATGTATTTCGTTGTGCTGTTGCCGCTTGGTGTTGGCAAATTTCCGGCGGCGGTGTTGTGTTTCGGTATCAACTCGGGCGCTTATGTTTCGGAAATCGTGCGCGGCGGCATCATGTCGATCGATAACGGTCAGACCGAAGCCGGACGAAGTCTTGGTTTCAATTATTTAAAAACCATGTATTACATCGTTGTACCGCAGGCGTTCAAGGCAGTTCTTCCGTCGCTTGCCAATGAGTTTATCGCGTTGTTGAAAGAAACCTCTATCGCGTTTTACATCGGGGCGGCTGACCTTTTGCTTGGCGGTTTGAAGATCCGTTCGATTACGTACAGCAACTTTATGCCGCTTGTGGCGGTTGCCATTATCTACTTGGTTGTGGTATTGATTTTGTCCAAACTGGTATCGATTCTTGAAAGGAGGTTAAGAAAAGGTGATAACCGTTAAGAACTTGTACAAGGATTTCGGCGAAAACGGCGAGATTAAAGTATTAAAAGGTGTGAGCGAACACATCGAAAAAGGCGAAAAAGTGGTTATTATCGGACCGTCGGGCAGCGGAAAATCCACGTTTTTACGGTGTCTTAACCGTTTGGAGGAACCGACGTCAGGCGAAATTTATTTTGAAGACCAGCTTATCACTTCGCCCAAATGCGATATTGACAAACTTCGCATGAAAATGGGCATGGTATTCCAGCATTTCAATCTGTTTCCGCATTTATCCATTATGGAAAACATAACGCTTGCGCCAATCAAGCTTTTAAAGAAAAGCAAGGAAGAAGCGCAGGAAAATGCCATGAAGTTATTGGCACGCGTAGGGCTGCCCGACAAGGCAAACGCGTTTCCGGGACAGCTTTCGGGCGGACAGAAGCAGAGAATCGCCATAGCGCGGAGTCTTGCGATGAATCCGGATGTGATGTTATTTGACGAGCCAACTTCGGCACTTGACCCGGAAATGGTCGGCGAGGTGCTTGACTTAATGAAAGAGCTTGCGGAGGACGGCATGACCATGGTCGTTGTAACGCATGAAATGGGATTTGCCAAAGAAGTGGCGAACCGGGTCTTGTTTATGGACGAAGGCACGATCTTAGAGCAAGGCGCTCCGGCTGACATTTTCACGTCTCCGAAGAGTCCGAGACTAAAAGATTTTCTATCGAAAGTATTATAAAAATGGTGCTTTTTCGAGCATGGCGAAGGACAACAATCCTTCGCCATGCTCTTTTTTGAGCGGCGGCTATGCCGCCGCCTGTTCTCACACGGCGCGTGAGTCTGCCGCCCTGAAAGGGCGGCTGGGGAGCCGTTGTTACTTTTATAAAAGTAACCAAAGAGGCACTTTGGGAATGCCTTTGTTTTCCGAAAAGCAGAAACGCCCTATGGGTTGCATACACAAACCATAGGGCGCAAAAAATCAAACTTTTTTTACTCCATAGACCCCCAGCGGCGTCGGCTCATGCGGTACAGTCAATTTCCCGTCCGCCACCAAACTTTCCATCAAAAACGCCATCGTGTTCAGCCGATGATAAATTTTCGCAATATCGCCGCATTGATCCTTGACGGAATCCGGCACATATTCGCGAAGAAGCTTTTCTCCCATGTCCGAGATTTCAATCATCAGCGCGGATACTCTTTCGATCATCCCTTTTAACAGTGCCGTAACCGCCGAAAAGGTGCTCTCGTCAAACACCGGAAAACGCGCTTTTAACACACCGTCGGTACAACGAATAAAACCACCGGCGATAAGCTCCGAAATCGTGTCATTACGCTCGTCTGCCTTTTCACCGCGAATGGCCGCACACATGGCTTCGGTTCGCCGGTCGAATTTTTCGTGTAAATACTTCTGGCACGGTTCAATGACAGTATAGTTCACCGCCGTATACCATGCCGCAGCATTCTTGTCCGTACAAATGCCGCTGAAATGACGGTACGTATAGTTGTTATCAAGCCCGTGAAGAAAGCCGTAGCCGCCGAGCGGCCATTTTTTGGGGTCGCCCATCGGTGAAACTTCGTTTGCCAAAAAATAACCCTGCATCATGGTGATGTTTAGTAACAGCCATAAAAGGCAATTGTCGTTGGAATCGTTTCCCTCAAACGAGAGCTTTCGCAGCGATGGAAGAAGCTCCGCCGCATTCTCATAGAGCGCATCGGCAGTGGCTTTGTAGAAGTTTTTCGTTCTTCGGTCAAAGTCCTTTTCATAGGCTTCTGTGAGAATCACTAAATTGGTTCTGTATTTTTCGCCGGTTTTCAAAAGCACACCTGCTTTTACCAATATCGCCAGTTCTTCCTCCAAATACGGCATCGCCACGCCCAATTCGACAGACAGCTCCTGCGCCGTCATCGGAATGTCATAAGCGGCAAGCATGATCGAACCGGGAAGCTTGCGGCGAAACAGGTCAATGTAATAGTTTCTGTCACCCCAGAAATTGATGCGGAAAACACCGGGATTGTAGCTTTTTTCTCCTAAATTACGCGTCATACCGATTCCCTCTTTCAAAAGTTTTCTTGTTTTGAACAGATGATATTTCACCATATCGACGGAAATATGCTGTTCTTTGGCAATTTCGGAACAGGTTTTGTGATGGATGTAATAAGCAACACAAACCTCGCGGTGTGTTTGAGACAAAAGCGAAAGCTCTCGGCGCAAAAGGAAAATACTTTGCTCCATGGTTTCTCTTTCAATATACGCTTGCTCCGGCGTTGGCGCGGTATCCGGAAAATCGGATCTCTCCGGCAAAGGTTCGCCTTTTTCCAAGTGTTCTTTACGGCGGATAAATTTACGGAACGTGTTTTCAGCGATTTTCCATACAAAGGCCCAAAAAGCAGATTCATTTTTGAGTTTTGATGAAGAACGCAGAATTTCATACACGATTTCGGAGGTTAAGTCATCGACGTCATTTTTATCATACAGACGTGCAAAGGCATAGCCATAGATAGATGTGAGATTTTCGGAAATCTGTTTTGCGGCTTGCTTATTATCCATTTTCCTCTCCTTATGCTATTATGAATGCATTCGTCTATATAGTATCGGAACGGGTATGTTGGTTAGCGAAAAAAATAAATTTTTGGAAAATTTCAGACGGCGGCTTTGCTTTCCCCTTTCAGGGCGGCAAAAGGACTGCTCGTTTGCACACCAAACGGAGCAGTCCTTTTAAAATATCCTATTTTGATAATCTTACGCTTCGGTATAGGCGGCAGCCTTGTCAAATTCCGCCTCAATTTCCGCCGACGGCTTTGCCGTAAGCAGAGAAACGACTACGATAAAGAGACAGGATACCAAGAACGCCGGCATAAGCTCATAAATGCCGAATATTCCGCCAAGCGGTTTTAATAACAGTTTCCAGATAAAGACCATCACACCGCCGGCAAGCATTCCGGCAATCGCACCGTTGCGGTTCACACGTTTCCAGAAGAGCGAGAACAGAATGATCGGCCCGAACGTTGCGCCAAAACCCGACCACGCAAACGATACAATCTCAAAGATAATACTCTGTTCGTTCCAGGCAATGCCGATACCGATAAGAGAAATAATCAAAAGCACGGCTCTCGACACACGCATGACCTGTTTGTCTGTCGCATCCTTTTTGACAATGCCTTCAAAAAGGTTTTTGGAAACAGCAGACGCCGCAATCAGAAGATATGAGTCGGAAGAACTGATCGTAGCGGCTAAAATTCCAGCCATAACCACACCGGCTACCACTGGATGGAACAGCAGCTTGGCAAGGTTGGCAAAAACGTTTTCCGCCCCGCTTTGTGTAGCAAGCGCCGGATCGGTCGGAAGAATATAACGTCCGAGCATACCGATAAACACCGCGGTAAAGAGGGAAATAAGCACCCAGACGGTGGCAATGCGGCGCGATCTTTTCAGCTCTGAGCTTTTGCGGATTGCCATAAAACGTAAAAGCACCTGCGGCATACCGAAGTATCCCAAGCCCCAGGACGCAGTGGAAAGAATGGTGAGAAGTCCGTAAGAAGCGGCGTCGCCAAAGAGCGGTTTACCGTTTTCGGCAAGCTGAACCCCGGTAGAGGCGTCGGTAAGAGGCGTTGCGATACTTGTAAACGAAAAATAGCCCGGAATGGCTTTTGCATTTTCTAAAACAGCACCCAGCCCGCCGGCATTGGCTACACCGAATGCCATAACGCCGACCAAGGCAATGATCATGACGATCGCCTGCATGAAATCAGACGCACTTTCCGCCAGAAAGCCGCCCAAGAACGTGTAGATCAACACAAATACCGCGCCGGCAATCATCATGGAATGATAGGAAAATCCGAAAAGTCCCGAAAACAGCTTGCCGCAGGTGACAAAACAACTTGCTGCATAAACGGTGAAAAAGATGAGAATAAAAGTCGCGGAAATGCCGAGAATGACCTTTTTCTTTTCATGATAACGGTTGCTTAAAAAATCGGGAATGGTAATGGAATCGCCCGAAACAATGGAATAGGCGCGCAGGCGTTTGGAGACGCACAACCAGTTTATGTAAGTGCCGATCGCAAGACCAATCGCCGTCCATGCCGCATCCGCGATACCGCACCAATAGGCAACGCCCGGCAATCCCATGAGAAGCCAACCGCTCATATCCGACGCTTCTGCGCTCATAGCGGCGACCCACGGGCCGAGCGAACGGCCGCCCAAAAAGTAGTTTTCAGAGTTTGCCTGTGATTTTTTGGCAAAAAACACGCCAATCAGAATGACGATCAGCATATATCCTGCCATAGCAAGCAGAATCTGCATCTTTCCATCCATTGTAATCACCCTTTCTGTGATATTTCTTTATTCCAATAATAATTTATTATATCACATGGGTAAAGTACAAGTGTTAACTCGCTGTTAAAAATGGGCAATTTACTTTGTCAACTTGCAAAAAAAGCTAACCAAAGCCGAACGAATGGCCGGTTTTCCGTCGTTTTTGTCGTTTTCGGCAGCGGCTTTTTGCAGAGCGTCTAATTGCTGTTCTGTAAAACCGCAGGCGAGAAAGACATCCCGGTCGAGGGCGACGTTCTGTTCTGAACCGGTCTGTTCCGAAGCAGAAATTCCGTTTCCGGCTGATTCATCGGTCTGTGCCGCGGCAAGGCACAGCGGCGGATACAGCACGCACCACCAGTTCCGGCCGTCGGCTTTTCCGATATCAATGCGTAAGGTCAGATAATCGTCTGCCGGAAAGGTATAGTCGTTATAGCGGCGCACAGGCGCGCGTTCATAGCCGAAATGGATGCGGACATCCTCTTGCGAGCCGGCCTCCCGGACAGCTTTGATTGCAGTCTGTTCGATTGTAAAAAGATGAGAGCGCACGGCAAGTTTCGCGCTTTCCTGCGATTGGCAGGAGCCGAACAGATCAGGGGCATTTTTTAAGAGAGCGTCACGCACGGCGAGTTTGACCTGTCCGTCGTATTCGGAGCAAGAATTGGCAACGACGCGTAATCGGATGACATTATCGCTTATAGGGACGGTTGGTTCATCGGAAAGGGGGATGATATTGGCAAGGCTTGCAAACAGGACAAAGCAGACAGCGAGAGCGGTCAAAAGAGAGGGAAGAAGATCGTGTATCAACAGGCGTTTCAAAGAATTTTTCAACGCAAAACAGCTCCTTGACAACCGGTATAGCCGGAAAAATTTTTATCTATATGCCAGTATTGCCCAGCTTGGCTTATTTATGCAAGGACTTTTACGGAAAAGTCATCAAAAGGGGGCAAGCCTTTTTTGCAAAAGGCTTGGAAGGGTGCTTTTCGTTTCGCGAAAAGCAAGTAAGAGACGGTTTTAATGTTACTTTTTCGCTTGTACGAAAAAGTAACCAAAAGAGACGTTTTTTACGTTACTTTTCGCTTCTGCGAAAAGTAACCAAAAGCAGACGGGGCTCCGCCCTGCGACCTCGGTTCAAAATTCCGAGCGGTGAAAATTCTTACTAAAACGCAAGCTGTGTGCCTATCAAGAAATTTTAGCAAAAATCGTAGTCTTGTGCCATACAGCTCGGAGTATTTTGAACCGGTGCGAAAGGGTGACTTTTCTGCGTAAGGATTTATAGGTGTTTATAAAAAAGCAGAGTTTGATTTAAGCGGACAGTAGGTTATGTGTGTCATGAAATGGGAGAGTTTGGCGGGAGATTGTTTTTGAGAAAAAGTTATGTAAGAGAGTGCAAATATCCGATTTTCTGCATATATGCAAGCCACAGATTTACTCCCAACTTTCCAATCACTCGCATCAATTTTCCATTTCCATCGCAACAAAGATAACGTGCACTCTCCCTTTTATCCAACCACTTGCGGCGGCAAGCCCCAGCACTAACCGACCAAAGTCAAAATCTGGATATTTAGCGATAGTCTCCTTGAAACATGG
>CAKSOW010000018.1 GCA_934479825.1 uncultured Eubacteriales bacterium | reverse complement strand
CGGCTCTGCTTTCTTCGCCACGTATGGCGCTTCTATCTCCATCCGTATCACTGTCGGATTTAATGCTTCTTTGGATATAATTTTATACATTTTTCTCTTCCTCTTATCTGCCGCAAAGCGGTATATAAAAAACGAGCCGCTGCCGTAAGACGACAGCAGCCCGCAAAGGTCGTTGTAAATACGATAGAATTCGATTAGAAATCGACTTCGGTATCGTAGTAGCAGCATTTAAGCAGCTTTTCCATTTCTTCTTGGGTCGGAATACGCGGATTGGAACCGGTGCAAGCATCGCCGATAGCGTTCTTTGCAATTTCCGGAAGTCTTTCGAGGAATACGTTTTCCGGAACAAATCCGTTTTCGGTCGGATAGCTGTCTGCGCCGTAATGTTTGATGCAGTGCGGAATGTTCAAAGCGTCGTTCATGCCGCGGAGATGTTCAATTAAGAGTTTTACTTTTTCGTCGTCGTTTGCACCACCGAGTCCCATGTAATCCGCGATAACGCCATAACGTTTCTTGGCTGTCGGGTCTTTTGCGTTGAATGCGATAACTTTCGGCAGATACATAGCGTTTGCTGCACCATGGATGATGTGTGCGCCGTAATCAGCAAAAGCAGCGCCGGTCTTATGTGCCATGGAGTGAACGATACCAAGCAATGCATTGGAGAATGCCATGCCGGCAAGGCACTGAGCGTCATGCATAGCGTCGCGTTTTTCCATATCTCCGTTGTAGGACGGAATCAGATCGTTCTGAATCATCTTGATAGCGAAGATAGCAAGCGGATCGGTATAATTGCAGTTAGCCGTGGAAACATATGCTTCAATGGCATGCGTCATAGCGTCCATACCGGTGTGAGCAACCAATTTCTTCGGCATGGTTTCAGCAAGTTCAGGGTCAACGATAGCGACATCCGGCGTGATTTCAAAGTCAGCAATCGGGTACTTGATGCCCTTTGCATAATCGGTAATAATCGAGAACGCCGTTACTTCGGTAGCCGTACCGGAGGTGGAAGAAATAGCGCAGAAATGTGCTTTTCTGCGAAGTTTCGGAATACCGAATACCTTGCACATCTCTTCAAAGGTGATTTCCGGATATTCATATTTGATCCACATAGCCTTGGCTGCGTCAATCGGAGAACCGCCGCCGATTGCAACGATCCAGTCCGGCTGGAATTTTTCCATAGCGGCCGCGCCCTTCATAACCGTTTCAACAGAGGGGTCAGGCTCAATGCCTTCAAACAATTCGACCTCCATACCGGCTTCTTTTAAGTAATTGACGGCTTTGTCAAGGAAACCGAACTTCTTCATAGAGCCGCCGCCTACGCAGACCATTGCTCTCTTACCTTCAAAAGTCTTTAACGCTTCCAAAGCGCCCTTGCCATGATATAAATCTCTCGGTAAAGTAAATCTTGCCATTGTTTTGTCCTCCGAATCTATAAATTTCAAATTATTTTTTCAAAAGAACCTGTCCGTTCTTTTTACGCTATTATAATAGCACAAACCAAATAAAAATGCAAATATAAAAAAAGCATATCGATATTTCAATATCGATATGCTTCTCTTTACTCTTCCCGGTTCATGCGGTCGCGCAAGTGTTGGGACAGAATCGCAAGCGAGGCCGCCAAATTCTCATCCTGCACCAGCACCCCGGATGGAACGTTCAGCTTGACAAGCGCAAAATTCCAGATGGCACGCACGCCGCAAGCTACAAGTTTATCCGCCACATTCTGGGCAAAATCGGCCGGTACGGCAATGATTCCGATATGTATGTGCATCCGCTTGCAAAGCGGTGCAAGCTCATCGATAGCCAAGACTTTCTTGCCGTGGTAAACATTGCCGATAACCGCTTCATCGATATCAAACGCCGTCACGATATTCAAGCCATATCGCCGGAATTCGCCGTTTCCGAGCAACGCTCTGCCGAGCGAACCGACCCCCACCAGAACTGCGTCCATCGTATTGTCATAGCCAAGGCAGATCTCCACATCGCGGATCAGTTCTTCCACCGAATAGCCGGTTTTCGGCTTGCCGCTGACCGAGCTGACAAGCGCTAGATCCTTGCGCACCAACACGTCCCCTAACCGCAGTTCCGCCGCCATAGCGGAGGCGCTCACGGTCTTTTCGCCGCGCCGCCGGGCAGCTTTCAGATAATGTAAATAATACGGCAGCCGCTGTAAAGTCTGTACCGTCAAAAGCGCTTCCGCATTGGATTTATTCACGGGATATCCTCTTCTCTACGGGGTAAATTTCCAATATATCGATATTATGA
Source organism: uncultured Eubacteriales bacterium (assembly GCA_934479825.1). GTDB lineage: Bacteria > Bacillota > Clostridia > Oscillospirales > CAG-382 > UMGS882. The sequence goes on along the minus strand of CAKSOW010000018.1, from coordinate 48,619 downwards.
TATCGATATTGTGATAGCGATAGTATACTTCAATTCTCTCAAAAAGTCAAGCGTTTTTCGCAATTTTCACCAAAAAAAGCAAACGAATATCAAAATTTTTCCAAAAGCCTGATATTTCCGCTATAAACTTTGCCATTCGGATATTGACAAGCCGACGTATGCCTTATATAATAAAAAGTAACCAAACAATAAGGCGGCAAAGCATATGAACAAGCACCCAGACGAAAAAAGCATTTCCATGCTTATCGCAAAACTGCGGCAGAACCGCGATCTGACCGACCCGGAATTTATGACGCTGATTGAATACCCGGAAGAACTTCCGTCGCTCACAGCGGCGGCTGACCAAGTGCGCCGTGACGTATACGGCGACTCCGTGTTTTTGCGCGGTCTCATCGAATTCACCAATATCTGCCAGAACGACTGCTATTACTGCGGAATCCGATGCGGCAACAAGAACGCCGTGCGCTACCGGCTTTCGCCGGAAGAAATTTTTGCCTGCTGTGACACCGGTTATGCACTCGGATATCGGACGTTTGTACTGCAAGGCGGCGAAGATCCCTACTTCACGACGGACAGGCTTTGTTCTATTCTTGACGGAATCCGCACCAGATATCCCGACTGCATGATAACGCTTTCGGTTGGCGAGCGTTCGGCCGAGGATTACAAGGCGTTTTTCAGTGCCGGGGCAGGTCGGTATCTGTTACGCCACGAAACGGCCACCGAAGCGCACTACCAAAAGCTTCACCCGGCTTGCATGAGTTTGGAAAACCGCAAAAAGTGTTTATTTACGTTAAAAGAAATCGGTTATCAGGTCGGAGCCGGATTCATGGTGGGTTCGCCGTACCAGACTGTGAAAAATCTGATTTCCGATTTACGTTTTTTACAGCGGCTTGACCCGGACATGATCGGAATCGGGCCGTTTATTCACCATGCAGACACACCCTTTGCGGCCTTTCCGGACGGTTCTCTTTTCATGACGCTCCGCTTGCTTTCGATTTTACGGCTATGTTTTCCGCATGTGCTGCTTCCGGCCACGACTGCGCTTGGCACGATTCATCCGACCGGACGCGAGCTTGGCTTAAAGGCCGGGGCGAATGTTGTCATGCCCAATCTTTCACCGGTGAAAACGAGAAAGCTATATGCGCTTTATGACAACAAGATCTGCACGGGTGACGAGGCGGCAGAGTGTCGCGCATGTCTCGAAAAGCGTGTGGCCGCCGCCGGGTATCGGATTGTGACGGACGTCGGAAACGTCCGTCGGTAGCTTTTCAGGCAGGGGCTGTTCGCCCTCAGGTCTTGCCCGCTTTTCTTAAAAGAAAAGCGGGGCAAAAGAATTTAAATTTGTACGCCCGACGGTTTGAATACTCAAATCGTCGGGCGTGTTCTGCTTTTCCGAAAAGCCTGAAAAGAGCGCTTTTCGTTTCGCGAAAAGCATATAAGGGACGGTTTAATGTTACTTTTTCGCTTGTACGAAAAAGTAACCAAAAAGTACACCAGAGGGCCGCGGCCCTCTGGACTCCCGGGGGTGCGGTTCAAAATTCCGAGCGTGGAAGTTATTTGCTAAAACGCAAGCTTTATGCCTATTAAGAAGTCTTTATGGGAACCCGCAACCTTGTGCCATATAGCTCGGAGTATTTTGAACCGGTGCGAGACGGCGGTTTTACGGCGCAAGGATTTGAGAGTGTTTTTGAAAAGGCTTGTTCTGATTTGGGCAGACAGTAGGTTATGTGTTTCAGGGAATGGGGAGTTTGGTGAGAGATTATTTCTTGGTAAACAGAAAGTTATTTTTTGAGAAAAAGAAAAGTTTTTGAGAGAATAAAAACTCCGGTTTCCTGCACACAAACAAGCCGTGGTTTTACTTAAAGCTTTTCATTTGCGCACACCAACTTTCCACTCCCACTGCAACAAAGATACCGTGCACTCTCCCATAATCAACTGCTTGCGGCATCAAGCCTGCACTGCAACTTCGATTTTCCGCAAAACCCGATTCTGCGTTTGATGAAACATCGCCCTTTTCCACCGGTTCAAAGCCTGAAAGCTGTTTTAGTGACGAACCGTTTCAATTTCTATAAAAGCATGCTTGTGTAGAGCTTTGAACCGCACCCCGGGAGTCCAGAGGGCGCACCCTCTGGTGTACTTTTTGGTTACTTTTTCGTACAAGCGAAAAAGTAACATTAAGCCGTCCCTTATATGCTTTTCGTGAAACGAAAAGCGCTCTTTCCGGGCTTTTTCGGAAAAAAAGCCCTCTCAAATTGCCTCTTTGGTTACTTTTCGCAAAAGTAACAGGCTCCCCGGCAGCCCCTGCCGGGTCTGCTGCGCGTGAGAATATGTAGGCGGCAAGCCGCCTTTCTCAGACAAAGACAAACTGCACAAGAACCATGTATAAAACCGTGCCGCCTGCAATGGATAACAACATCTGCTTTTTCCACAAATGTAATCCCACAACCGCAAGAATCGCGATCAGCTCCGGAATCCCATGACTGCCCGATAAAACGTCTACCCCTTTTAAGCAGTATATGACAAGCATTCCGAATACCGCACCCGGCAAAACGCGTCCGAGATAGGCAATATACCGGGGCGTAGGTTTCCCGGCCGGAAACAGTAAAAACGGCAGAAAGCGTGTTAAAAGAGTTCCCAACACCACAGCAGCCACCGTGATAATCTGTTGCGATAGCGTCATGATCGGTCCGCTCCTTTCGTGAGATCGTTCGTTTCTTCTTTATCAAGCACGCGGCGCGTTAGCGTCAAAAACGCGAGAATTGAAAGCATGGACGGCAGAATAAAGTCGTTCGCGCCGAATAAAACAAGGCAAAACACCGATAGTGCAAGCCCGGCAAACGCCGGAAGGTGTTTTTCGTCCTTCATCCATTGCTCAGTGAAAATAACAACAAACATGGCCGTCATAACAAAGTCAAGTCCTTTCGTGTCAAATGTGAGAAACGAACCGAAAAGACCGCCGAGCGTCGCACCTGCCACCCAATATAACTGGTTTAACAGGGTCACGAACAGCATGTAATCACCTTTGTCGATATTTTCAGGAATATCGGCTGTGCAGTTGATGGAAAACGTTTCGTCACACATGCCATAAATCAGATAAACCTTTTTGAATCCCGTTCCTTTGAATTTGTCTAACATGGCAATGCTGTAAAACAGGTGTCTTGCGTTAATCATAAGTGCCATGAGAAAGGCGGAAAACGGGTCAAATGAGCCTAAAAGCAGATTCACCGTCACAAATTCCATAGAGCCTGCAAAAATGGTGAGGCTCATAAAAAGCGGATACAGAAAATTGAATCCGAGTGTGTGCGCATAGATGCCGTATGTGATGCCTAAAAAGAGAAAGCCGGCCAAAATGGGTACAGTTGCCGGAAAAGCGGCCTTGAGGGCTTCCAGTTTGTTTTTTGCCATAAAATCAAATCGTCCCTTTTTTCGGAAGTTCCGGAAGAATAACCGCATTTTAGCATGTATTTATGTCCTTTTTCGCTTGATTTCCGAGAAAATTTCGTAAATACTCCTTATATTAGCTTTGATATCTGCCGAAAATATGATATATTGTAAAAAAAGAACGTGTACTCGGTAAATAATCGCATTTTTCTGCGTCACTTTTTGTCAGATGTGATAAAATAAAGTGTTTTAATAAAGAAATAAAGAGGTAGCTTATGATTCGAGAAGATTTGAGAAATATCGCCATTGTCGCCCATGTTGACCATGGCAAAACCACGCTTGTGGATGAAATGCTCAAACAAAGCGGTACATTCCGCGAAAACCAAGTCGTTGCCGACCGTGTTATGGATAACAACGATCTGGAACGCGAGCGCGGAATTACGATATTAGCCAAAAATACATCGCTTGTGTACAAAGGCATCAAGATCAATGTTGTTGACACCCCCGGTCACGCGGATTTCGGCGGCGAAGTGGAACGTATCTTAAAAATGGTGAATGGCGTACTGTTATTGGTAGACGCTTTCGAGGGTACTATGCCGCAGACGCGTTTTGTTTTGCAAAAAGCGTTGGAATTGGGTCACCGCGTGGTGGTGGTCATCAATAAGATTGACCGTCCGGGTGCACGCGTCAACGAAGTGGTAGACGAAGTTCTCGAACTTTTAATTTCGCTCAATGCGACGGACGATCAGCTTGACAGCCCGGTTGTGTTCTGCTCGGGACGTAACGGCACCGCGTCGCTCAGTCCGGACGGCGACGAAAAAGACCTGACTGCGCTGTTTGAAACCATTATCAATCATATTCCTGCGCCCGATGTCGATATCGGCGGCCCGACGCAGATGCTGGTTTCTTCGATCGACTACAACGACTATGTCGGACGCATTGCGACCGGCCGGATCGAACGCGGTATCATCAAGAAGAATCAGGAAGTGGTGGTTTGTCACCATCACGGCCAGCATGAACCGTACCGTGCCAAAATCGCCAATCTCTTCACAATCGACGGCTTGAAGCGCGTCAGTGTGGACAGTGCAACGGCAGGCGACATTGTGTGCCTGTCCGGTGTGGAGAATATCACTATCGGCGATACGGTCTGCGACCCGTCAAAACCGGAGGCCATTCCGTTTGTCAAGATTTCCGAACCGACCTTGGAAATGACTTTTTCGGTCAACGATTCGCCGTTTGCCGGAACAGAGGGCAAATTCTGCACTTCGCGTCATCTTCGCGACCGCCTGTACAGAGAACTTCTTAAAGACGTTTCGCTCCGTGTGGAGGACGGTACGTCCAGCGAAAACTTCCGCGTTATGGGACGCGGTGAAATGCATTTATCCATTCTGATCGAGACCATGCGCCGCGAGGGCTATGAATTTCAGGTCAGCGCACCGAAAGTGCTGTATAAGGATATCGACGGTGTCAAGAGTGAGCCGCTCGAAGAAGTATCCTGCGAAGTGCCGCAGGAATTTGTCGGATCGGTTATCGAAAAGTTAGGCGCCAGAAAAGGCGAAATGAAGGATATGGTTCCGCATGGCGACCGCATGAATGTGGTATTCCATATTCCGACCAGAGGCCTTTTCGGGTACCGTAACGAATTTCTGACAGATACGCGCGGAGAGGGCATTATCAATGCGTTATTTATTGGCTACACGCCGTATAAGGGTGAGATTCCCAAGCGTGTGACGGGTTCGCTTGTTGCCTATGAAACCGGCAAGACCACAGCATACGGTATTTTCAACGCCCAAGACAGAGGGACCATGTTTGTTGTTCCGTCGCAGGATGTCTATGAGGGTCAGATTGTCGGCGAATCGCCCAAGACGGACGATATCAGCGTCAATGTGTGCAAAAAGAAACATTTGACGGCTATCCGTTCGGCCGGAGCTGACGAAGCGCTTCGTCTTATCACGCCGGTAATTTTCAGTTTGGAAGAAGCCATCGAATTTATCAATGACGATGAGCTTATCGAAGTTACGCCGAAATCCATTCGTTTGCGCAAGTCTGTTTTATCGAATGTTCAGCGCATGAAGAATGCAGCCAAATTAAAGGGCTGATTACGGAGTGTGTGAAAAGGATCCAAGGGCTGCATGCCCTTGAGCCTTGCCTGCTTTTCTTAAAAGAAAAGCTAGAAAAAAGAATTTAAATTTGACGTCCGATGGTCTCACCATCGGACGTCTTTTGCTTTTCGGAAAGACCCGGAAAGAGGCTCTTAAAAAAACTTGACTTTTCCCGAAAAGTTAAACAAAAGACCCAAATGACGATTTTCTGTTACTTTTTGCGACGTGCAAAAAGTAACCAAAAACACGCCGAGGGCCTCTGCCCTCTGGACTCCCGGGGAACGGTTCAAAGCTCTGCACAGGCATGTTTTTTATAGAAATTGAAGCGGTTCGACACGAAAACAGCTTTTAGGCTTTGAACCGGTGTGAAAGGGCAGCTATGGTATAGACGCAGAATCGGGGTTCGCGAGAAATTGAAAGTGCAGTGCGTGCTTGCCGCCGCAAGCATTTGGTTAAAAGGAAAACTGCACGTTATATTAGGTGCGGTGAAAATGGGAAGTTGGGGTGGGAGGAGTGGTAAGTTGTACTCTGTTGCCACAAAAACAAATTTCCACCAAACTCACCCTTTTCCTGAAACACATAACCTGCTGTCCGCTCAAATCAAAGCTTGTCTTTTTATAAGCACCCACAAATCCTTGCACAGTAAAGTTATCCTTTCGCACCGTTTCACAATACTCCCTGTTTCGGCGGTCTTCGACACGCCAAAACTTGCCACCGGCAACTTTTGACGCGTCCAAGCACGTGCTTTTTGGCTTATTTTTGGCAAAGGCAAAAAGCAATAGAAAATCGCCTTTTTATGTTTTTCGATAACCGAAAAACAACATAAAAGATACTTTTCGGGCAAAGCAACAACGCACACCGGTTTGACTATTCAAACCGGTGTGCGTCAAAATCAAAAGTCTTTTGCCTCACTTTTCTTTTAAGAAAAGTGCGCGAAATTCAAGGGCGAGAGCCCTTGTAAGAAGCCTGCCCTTACTTGGCAGCCTTAGGCTCTTTTCCTGCCGTTAACTTCTTGATGATAAGCAGCGTAGCAATCATAAGTACAATGGCAAGCGGAAGAACAATGTAAACGTTCTGTACAAAACCTGCAATAATATAGCTTACGAACGAAACTGCCGCAACCGTCATAGCATACGGAAGTTGGGTAGAAACGTGATTGAGGTGATTACACTGGGCACCGGCAGAAGCCATGATCGTGGTGTCTGAAATCGGCGAGCAGTGGTCGCCGCAGACAGCACCGGCCATGCAGGCGGAAATGGCAATAATCGTGATTTCACTTCCAAAGCCGTTAAAAGCGGAAATAACGATCGGAATGAGAATACCGAATGTACCCCAAGAGGTTCCGGTTGCAAAGGAAAGACCAATGGCAATCAAGAAGATAATCGCCGGAAGCAGATTAACAAAGGATGCAGCCGAAGTGTTGACAATGTTTGCAATGAAGATCTTAGCGCCGAGACTGTCCGTCATGCCCTTCAAAGTCCAGGCAAACGTCAGAATGAGGATTGCCGGAACCATGGCCTTGAATCCTTCCGAAAGGCAATCCATGCAAGCCTTGAATTTGATCACACGGCGAATAAGGAAGAAATAGATTGCGTCAAGAATGATCGCTACTAATGAACCAAGCGCAAGACCGACCGACGCGTCGCTCTGGGAGAAAGCTTCGACAAAGCCGACGCCCGAGAAGAAACCGCCGGAGTAGATCATACCGGTAATGCAGCAGATGATGAGGATAACGACCGGAATTACAAGGTCGATCACCTTACCGTTGGGGTTGCCGTTTTCGGAATCGTCCGATTTTTCGGCATCATCTTTGCCGGAAGTAAATAAATCTCCGTTCAGATATGCGTTCATCTCATGAAGTTTCATAGGGCCGTAGTCGAAATTGGCAAAGGCAAGCGTGAACATCATAACGATGGTTAAAAGTGCATAGAAGTTATAGGGGATAGCGTTGATGAACAACTCAAAGCCGTTCATGCCGCTGCCTGAGGCAAAGCCTGCAACGGCGGCTGCCCAAGAAGAAATCGGTGCGATAATACAGATAGGAGCTGCGGTTGCGTCAATGAGGTAGGACAGTTTTGCACGCGAAACCTTTTTGGCATCCGTAACCGGGCGCATAACACTGCCGACCGTAAGGCAGTTGAAATAGTCGTCCACGAAAATAAGAATACCAAGAAGAATCGTGCAGATCTGTGCGCCGAGACGGGACTTGATGTGGCTGCTTGCCCAACGGCCGAACGCCGCCGAACCGCCTGCTTTGTTCATCATGCACACGAGCGCGCCAAGAAGCACGAGAAAGATGAGAATACCGACGTTGTAGGAGTCCGAAAGACTTGCAACAAAGCCGTTTTCAACAACATGAACGAGCGTGCCTTCAAAGGCAAATTTGGAGTATAACAGGCCGCCGGCCAAGACGCCGATGAAAAGGGATGAATAAACTTCTTTGGTGATGAGCGCAAGCACGATTGCGATAACCGGCGGAAGAATAGCCCAAATCGATGCATAGAACGGCGTAACGTCCGCACGGATCTGTGCAATAGCTTCTTTGGCGTTGACTTCGGTGTCCGGGTCGGAACCGATAGCGGCATCGTAATTGTCTATGTAGGCTTGTGCCAATGTTGTAAGCTGTTCACTTTCGGGAACAGCGCTATCAAGATCGGGCTCGAAGTTTTCAAGCGCGAAAACGGCATAGCCGGGAAGAGATGCGTCTGCGCTTTCGCCGGAGGTCTCCGCAAAGGCACAGAAAATGTTGACTGCGCACATAACGCAGAGCACCATGGCGATGACAGCCATGAAGCGTTTGGATTTGAACATAAATGTTCCTCCCTCAAAATGTGTTTATAAAAATAAAAAACTGCGATAGCAAAAAGCTGTCGCAGTCCTTATTTTACAAAAATAAGTTGTCCAGACCGAAATAGCTCTCCACAAATGTGACAGCCGCCGGGATATTCTCTCGGACGTCCAACAGAAAAGTGCGCGTTTTTTTCCGTTTCGGCGCCAATACCTCCCGAAAGCTTCTATGTCCTTTGCGCAGGACTCGACTTCCGCTCTTTATGTGGCGCGCCTCTATTTATTGGTACTGGTGCAGATTATATACCTATTTTATATGTATGTCAAGATGTTTGGACAATAGTTCACATTATATTAACAAACAGTCGCTTCTTGTCGAAATGTTGATTTTTGCTTTACAAAAAGCAAATAAAAGGCGGCTGGGGAGCCGTTGTTACTTTTCGGAAAAGTCCGGAAAGAGCGCTTTTCGTTTCGCGAAAAGCATAAAGGGACGGTTTTAAGTTACTTTTTCGCTTGTACGAAAAAGTAACCAAAAGAGACGTTTTTTCTATTACTTTTTGCGGCGTGCAAAAAGTAACCAAAAACACGCCGAGGGGCGGCGAAGCGCCGCTGCAAAATAGCCCTCTGGACTCCCGAGGATGCGGTTCAAAATTCCGAGCGGTAGATTTTTGATTAGATTACAAGCTAATTGATATCAAGAAATTTTTGTGAGAAATCGCCGCTTTGTGCATACAGCTCGGAGTATTTTGAACCGGTGCGAGACGCATGCTTTACTGCGTAAGGATTTGTAGGTATTTATAAAAAGGCGGAGTTTGATTGGGGCGGACAGCAGGTTATGTGTTTCAGGGAATGGGGAGAGTTTGGTGGGAGGTTGCTTTTGAGAGAACAGAAAGTTATAATTTAGGAAAACGGAAAGTTTTGTAAGAGTGCAAAAATCCCGTTTTTCTGCACACAAAAGCATTTGAATTAAGTTCAAAGGTTCTCTCGATTTACATTTCTTTGATGTCACGCCATACTATGCCATGGTTTTACTCCAAGCCTTCCACCAGCTTATATTCCTTTTGTGTTATACCAAGCCATGTTTTTTCTCTAAGTTCCCTATCAACTTACACTAATTTCCCGTTTCCACCACACCAATATAACGTGCACTCTCCCATTTAATCAACTGCTTGCGGCGTCAAGCCTGCACTGCAACTTCAATTTTCCGCGAACCCCAATTCTGCGTCTGCACTATGGTTTCCCTTTCGCACCGGTTCAAAACATGGCCGTGCGTATTTGCGGCACTTATAAAATTTCGCCAAAAATCTTAACGCGCTGAGCCTTTCAAATTTTATCTATAATCTCACCGCACGGGTTTTGAACCGCTCCCCGGGAATCCAGAGGGTCGCAACCCTCTGGTATACTTTTTGGTTACTTTTTCGTACAAGCGAAAAAGTAACATTAAAACCTTCCTTAGGGAAATTTTCTGAAAAAGGAAATTTTCCCTAAGAGCCTCTTTCCGGGCTTTTTGCGAACCGAAAAGCGCCCCCCAAAAAAGCAGCCTATGCAGCAAAAAACCGCGGCTTTTCTTTTAAGAAAAGCCGCGGTTTCCCTTATAAAGGCACTACATCTCCATCACATACAGATTGTCAATATAGTAGCTTACACCCTCTTCACCAAGCGGGTTGGAATAGATCGTAAATTGGTCATTGGCTCTGTCGGTACTGTTTGCGTCAATCGTATACTCAAATGAAACATGTTTCCAACCGTCAGAAACCTTGATTCTGGCAAGCATGCTTCCATTTTGGGCTCCGTTTATGTGGTCGATTGCTCCCTTTGAATCAAGATAGCGTATGTTGGCATAGACATCTGTCGAAACGCTTGGGTCAGCACCGGTCACATCGCTCCCCTTGCCGGCCAGCTTGACGTCAAATTCCACCTGATAGGTCTTGCCCGGCTCAAAGACACAGTTCTTGCGTAAATAAGCCCAGTTCCTTCCGGCCTTTGTTTTAACAAGATAGACATGGTTGGAGGCATTGCCCGGATCTGTTGTAACCGAAATTTCGGCATTGTCCGAAATAAAGCTATGATCAGACGTTTCGGCGTTTGCCGCAATGAGCGTTTTATCAGGGTTGCGGACAAAGCGGATATAATCCACTTCAATGGTTCCGGTCGTGTCAAACGGGTCAAACCGGAGTTGCTTCAATACACCGCTCCACTTAGCAGAGTTTGTCATATCAAGCGTCAATGTCCGGTATTCATCCTTACTCGTCTTGGCAATCGGCACGGTAACATGCTTTGCTTCATTCCAGCCTCCGTCACTGTCGGTAATGAAATAGAACCCAAGATTCCGGTTGCCGGTACCGGTAATGTTCCAACGGCAGCGAATTTCAATCTGCGTGAATATCGAACAATCGATATCTAAATCCGACGGCGAATAGATCATCGGGTCGCCGTTTGATGAGGTGAGTATAAGCGATCCATCCCCAAAGCCGATAGTCATGTTTCCGCCGTTCCATCCGGCCGATGAACCGATCACATTGAAATTCCAAGTATAGTCGGTGTATTCGTTTTCCATCTGCCCAAACAAGTCGCGCTCCGGCGTAGTGATGTAATAGTTTCCGTCGCGTTTTTCGCAGGTAAAACCGAATATTCTTGCCAAGGATTCAATCGGGAGCATGGGAAGGTTATCTATCTGATAGACCTTTCCGTCCAAGGTCATGGGTGTTCCGTCCACTTCCGCGCTGTCGCTGCCGACCTTAAAGGTCACGCATTTCTTATCGCGGTAAAGATTCAAGACCCCCGTATCATAATTCCAATCGTAGTAGGTGTACAGAAGATAGTGCAGCATATTTCTTCCCGGTTCAAACGGGACATACCATACGCCATCGGATTTTTCCGGCAGAATATGCAACGGTACTTCATAACTGTTGACATAGATTTCCGGACGAGCCTCATACGGTTTCGGAACAATCGAAATGGATTTTACAGTAAAGGAAACGTTTGTCTTCTGCAACGGGTCAAGGCGCAACGCGATAACATTCCCGTTCCAGCCGCTCTGTGTGCTGACCTTGAATTCATAGGTCGTTTCATCGGTAGTGGTCGAAACGACGCACATGGAGTTGGTTTCATTGAAGCTCTCCGGCACTCCGGTTGTGCGGTAGAACAACTGCATGGTCTCTCCGACCGGAATACCGCTTGCCACGATACGGATCGAATCGATCTGGTCGCAGGTATAGCCGGAATAAACCTTTTCCTTGATATAGAAGATAGCGTCCGGATTCAAAGAATCCGTGCGGAACGTTGTGCCGTTGGAGGAAGTTGAAAGGACATCTTTCATATTGCCTAATTCGATGTAGTTCTTATAGGCGTTAGGAGACGTGAAAGACCAGATCTGTTCCGAATCATCGTAAGCTTTGTCGCTCGGAGTCACGTAATTTCCATACGCGCGCAACAACCGTCTGTCCTGCGGATACAGGTGGTTGATACGGGCTTTCTGTTCGGCTGTCGGCCGGACATCGGTATGTTCGCCGCCGTTTGTATAGACCGAACGCAGGACATCCAGATAGCCGAATCCGTTGAGACCGTCGCTCGGCATGATGTAAGTTCCCTCACCGTATTCGTTCCAGGTGGATAACCACAGGAGATTGTGCGACCAGTCTCTCTCGTCGGAATACTGCGGCAGATAGGTATCGCGTACCCATTCGTGCGATTTTCTGTAATCTTCGACGGTCATAAGCGGATCACGTTCGGCTGTCCAGCCGACATCGTTAAAGCCGACGCTGACGGTCGGAATCGCATAAACATCCTTGTTTCTATGAACTGTCGAGATATTATTGATATTCGTGCTGTACTGGTATCCTTTGTCACCCCAGTTGTATGCCTGCCAGCCGTCAAAACCGTATGCGGCAAGGCTGTTTGTTCCCGTATGCGAAGCCGTGATGATCATGCCGTCAAAGCCGTACTTCTTTACCTCTTCGCGCATGTAGTCGAGCAATTCCTTTATCTGGAAATTGGAGTCATTGATCAAGGAATCTACGCCGAAAATACTGAACACAAGCTTGTTGTTAATGGTCATATAGCGCGGATCGGTGAAGTAGTTTTCGATCCAGTACGGAACATAATAGTCGCGGAACGCGGCGAAGTCTTTCGGATGTGAAGCATTGGCAGCTTCCCAAAGCAAGCAAAATTTGACCTTATCGCCGTATTTGGAATGCATATACGCTTTGTCCAACTGATCGGAAAGACCGGTCGTTTTCATCGGCCCGGTGGAAACATTCGCATACCAGCAGAATGCCTGGAAGTCAATGCCGTGCTCTGCCATAAATTTGTTTTCCCAATCAGCCGTTTCCGGCAAGCCCTCGTCATAGTAACCGAGTACCGGTCGGATATCGTCAAACGGCGATACGCAAGCCCAACCCCAATGTTCGCCGTTGACCCACAGTGGGCAAACGTTAAGGCCGATGGTATAGTTATCCGCACCGTCCGGGATGACCGGTTCGGGAACATCGTAATCAATGAGATTGTAGAGTTCGATATCATCGACTTTCACGGTTTTTTCACCGGTATTGGAAAGAACCATTTCGTCGAATCCGTCCGCCGGCGTCAAGAAATTTGCCTGACCGACGACCTTGCCGTTGACCTTGCAGACAGCGGTCTGTGTAGCCGGATCAGCCTCAATACGGAGCTTGTGCCATAATTTGTCGCTGAGCTGTTTGACAAAAGTGCCGTTGATATACAGTTTGGAGTTTTCCACGGTAAGCTTTGCCGTCTCCTTGCCGTTCGACAGCAAAGTATAGCTGACGCCGCTTGAACCGTCCGGGAGATACGAATTGAAATTAAAGGTGATCTTGCCGCTCGTGAAATCAAACGTTTTGGAAAGCGTCGAATTCTGCAAAAGATCAAAGGCATCGCCATTGACTTTGGTGTTTCCGGTCGCTTTCATGTCAAACGGAATCTCGGTGGTAAGATTTAAGTTTTCGTTGACAAAATAGTTGGAAAACATATAAGACGAGCCGATGCTGATCAGATTTCGCGTTTCATCCGAAGTAGAAACGGCGAAATACTTGACCGCATCTCCCAAAAGCGGATATGTACCGTATTCAACATTTCCGATTGCCGTCGTGGAAAGACCTTTATTCAGATCAATTAAGATACGGAAGGTAAAGAGTTCCGCAAGTTTTCGGCTCGGCGTATAGATCGGCGTAAGCGTTCCGTCTTGATTCTGAATGCAGAACGCTCCGTCCGAGCAAACCAAACGGTATGTCGGCGTGTCATCGGTATCGCAAAGCTCAATGACACTTCCGTCAAAGTCAATCGCAAACGAAAGTTGGATCCGAATCTCAATAACGCCGTCGGTCATGCGGTTGAAATGACGGATGGCGCGTGATTTTTCATCGGTCATAACGTCCACGATCGCGCCATTGGCGTTTAAAGCAGTACGCGGATTTCCGGCACGGTTATCCATTTCCCAGCCGGATTGGATGCCTTCTTTGTAGGAATCCATAGAACCGGTTATAGCAAGCCGGAACGCCTGTTTCGGCTCAACAGCGACCGTGTTTTCATTTCTGACACGGCGCTCAGAAAAAGCGACGCGCGAAACCAAGTCGTTCAATTCCGCAACCGTCACATTCCGGTTCGGCTCAAATGTGCCATTATTATCGACGCCGTCAATGACACCAGCACGTGCAAGAGACAGTGTCTGTCTGTAACCGTCTGACCAAGCGGTCATATCCGCAACAGTGCGGATATTGTTGTTAATCACCGGATATTCAGATTCCGGAAGCGCGGCATAGAGTAGTTTTGCGGCGTCAACGCGCGTAGCATTCCTGCTACAGTCCGGGTCAGACGCGAGGATTCCTGCCGTCTGCGCATAGGCTAAAACAGCCGAATAGTCGCCGTTTTCTCCGGAAATCGTGCTTGCATCCGCGTCGCCGGTATAAGCGGCATGCATGCGGCAGACCGTGGTAAGAAGCTCTCCGACGGTAACTTCGTCGAAAAAGCTTTGCGGTGCAGCGGCCAGACAGCCGAGCGACAGCAAAAGCGCCATTATTAAGATAAGAGCGCCTTTGACAAGGGTTCGCGTGTTTTTCATATTTGTGTACTCCCTCTCATTTCCTTGAATTGTATGCTTTGGGCGCAGTTGTCCCAAAAGCATACAATTCTCCATGAAAATTTTAACACAAAAACAGCATTTTGTCAATGTCTGTACATGAAAATCAGGAAATGCCACAAAATGAAACACACTTTTTTGTACAACATTATAAGCAGAAACATTTGAACACCCCTATATGGCTTGACAAGAAAAAAAAAGCGTGTATAATAATAATAACTCTAAATTTGCTTGTCCGCGAGGTATCCTTATGACAAACTACGATTTTTCCCCGGTAAAGGAACTCATGCAAGACTTCACCGAACGCCGCGAAATCCCCGGCGTCGATATCACCGTTTCTGTCGGTTATACTCCGGTATACCGCTATATGACCGGTTTTGCCGACCGTGAGGCTTGCCGCCGGATCGATGAAAACACTCGTTTTTTCTTATTCTCCGCCTCCAAGCCAATTACCTGTGCTTCGGTTTTGCGGCTTGTCGAACGCGGGCTTATTGATTTAAAAGCGCCGCTTGCCGCGTATATGCCGGAGTTCGCACACCCCATCATTGAGGACGGAAAAAGCAAACCGCATGAAGCAAACAATCCGATTACGGTACGCGATCTGTTTTGCATGACAAACGGATACAGCTATGAATACTTATTTTGCGACAGCAATATCGGCATAAGGCAGGGACTTCCCTGTCCAACGGTTGCGACGGTCAGGCAGCTTGCCGAACTGCCGATCCGCTTTGAACCGCACACAAATTTTGCCTACGGATTGGGGCATGACATGCTTGCCGCTCTTGCCGAGGTTGTAACCGGCAAGAAGTTCTGCGATTATCTAAAAGAAGAGGTTTTCGAGCCTCTCGGCATGGAAAAC
Source organism: uncultured Eubacteriales bacterium (assembly GCA_934479825.1). Taxonomy (GTDB): domain Bacteria; phylum Bacillota; class Clostridia; order Oscillospirales; family CAG-382; genus UMGS882. Next base: position 33,399 of record CAKSOW010000018.1, on the reverse strand, counting down.
TCCCACATGCATGTCACATCCGAGGATTTCGGCAAACTTGCAAAGCTTTACGAAATGAACGGAAAAGGCAAGACACAGCCGGCCGCTAATCCGAACAACCCTTTCATACTGGGTGAAGAATATGACAGCGGCGGCGCCGGCATCATCTCCTGCCCGGCCGATTACATCAAGTTCGCCACGGCCATGACAAACCTTGGAACATCTGCCGACGGATATGCGTTATTGAAACCGGAAACCGTAGAGCTTATGAGAAAGCCGCATTTAAAGGCCGATGAGCAAGAAGGCTTTAAAGCATGCAATCTGCCGGGATACAGTTATGGGCTCGGCGTGCGCACCCATATAAAGCCTGCCGAAAGCGGCAGACTCTCGCCGGTCGGCGAATTTGGCTGGGACGGCGCGGCAGGAGCATTTGTTTCGTTCGATCCTCAAAACAAGATCTCCATTGTCTATATGCAATCGGTCTACAATACGCCGCATGCTGTGAATCACAAGGATCTTATCAACACGGTTTACAGATGCCTTGGCTTTTAACACGTGGATTACGTCCGCCGACCGGAAAAAATTAAACCGGCAGGAGCCTTTTGGCTCCTGCCGGTTTTTTCTTCCTCAGTGCGTCAGGATGACCTTGCCGATATTCTTGTTGGAATACAGAACGCTTTGTGCTTTTTCCGCTTTCTCAAACGGGAACGTTGCGTAGATCTCCGGCTTTACCGCACCGCTTTCAAAATACGGATACAGCTTTTCGCGCACCTCAGACAAAATCTGCGCCTTGAATTCCGGCGTCCGGCTGCGAAGCGTACTGCCTTTTAAGCAAAAACCGCCGGATAACAGCGCGCCTAGGTCGATTGTCGCACGTTTGCCGCCCAGCGTTGCTATCATGATCCAGCGGCCGCGGCGCGCCATTTTGGTAAAGCATTCGCCAAGCTGTTCACCGCCCACACAGTCGAGAACAACATTGACCGGATATTCTGCAAAGGCGTTTTGAATGTCCGTCTTTTTGGTATTGACAATCACGTCAGCACCAAATTTGCGAATCAGTTCAACCTTTTCATCGCTCCGAACCGTAGCGATCACCTTGGCACCCATCGCTTTCGCAATCTGTGTAGCGGCAATGCCTACACCGCTTGCTCCGGCAAACACCAGCATAGTTTCGCCTTTTTGGAGCGCCGCTTCATGAAACAGATTTAAGTACGCCGTGCAGTATACTTCGGGAATGCAAGCGCCTTGCGCAAAATCGAAATTTGACGGAAGCGGCAAGGCCATATCGTATTTGACTGCCGCATAATCGGCATATCCGCCGCCTCCCATCAGGGCACAGACACGGTCGCCGATCCTAAACGCGCTCTTTTCGGCGGCAAGCGCTCCGATCTTTTCAACTGTACCCGAAATTTCCAGCCCCATCCATTCCGGACAGCCTGCCGGAGACGGATAGGTTCCCTCGCGCTGCAGCAGATCGGCACGGTTTACGCCGCTTGCCATGACCTTGACTAAAATTTCATCGTCTTTTAAAAGGGGGTCAGGAACTTCACGCAAAGATAACGATTTGTCGTCGTTGATCAAAACAGCTTTCATAGATGTATTTCTCCTTTATAATCTACCTTGTCGCCGCACGCGGCAAGTAAAATCCGATGAAGTCTTGCCTCATATTCAAGCGTGTAGGGATTTTTGCGTCCCTCCGTGACAAAGCGGTAAAAATCTTCAAACATGGCGTTGTAGCGATCGTAGGTGTCGCTTGAGGAACGCACGCCGTCGTACCCCCAGCCCTCAACGCCTTTCTCGCACACGCGCATATCGGTCTTTTGTCCGCCCTCAACATAGCGTTCAAACGGCAAAAGCGTCACGGTTCTCTTTTCACCGCACACCACAAGCTGTCTTCTCATAAAACCGCCGGGCTCGCAAGCCGCCGTTTTGGCAAACGACACACCGTTCTTGTAGCGGAACACGGCAAAGCCGATATCATTTGCCGTTACGCCGTCAAAGCCGCTGGATGTATTAAGCGGAATGATCTCCTCCGGTATTCCCTGCAAACGAAAAATCAGATCCACTAAATGACAGCCGAGAAAATTCATCATGCCGCCGCCGAAATGTCCCAGCCAAGCACGCTTTTCCGCTCCGTGCTCACAGTCCATGTGCGCTTCGACACTGTATATACGCCCCAGTTCGCCGTTTTCAACCATTTGTAATAATTCCAGGTATTTCGGATTGTAGCGGTACATGTATCCGACCTGAAACACCTTGCCGGTCTTTTTCATGACGCGGAGCATATCTTCATACTCACCCGAAATCATGCCGCCCGGCTTATCCATACGCACATGAAGATTCCTTTCTGCCGCCATGCGCGCATATTTGGTTAAATCCCAGTCGCCGGTTTCGATCAAAACTGCCTCTAAATCCGGCGTGTTCCAGATTTCTTCCAGCGTAAGCTGTTTGGTCTTTGTGTAAAAATCGAAGCGTTTTTTCATGAAATCGACGCTGTTTTCTTCTCCCTCTACGGCACACCAGCCGACAATATCAAAAATGTCCTGGCGTTTGTAAAGCGTGCGGAAACTGTCGGGGGCGTGGTCATGCCCGATACCGATCTGCGCAATCTTGATTTTTCTCATGAATTTCTCTCCTTTCGGATCAAAGTTTCGACCAATCAAACTGAACGACGGTCGGAAAATCCTTATCGTGAATCAACCGGTCATATACGGCAACAGCCTCCAACGGCGAATGCGTTTCTCGAATCTTTCCTTCGAGATCGATTCTTCCCTCACCGACCAATTTCATAAGAGCTTTGATATCGTCGCGCACGGTAAACCAACCGGGGTGCGATTCATGTTCCGGACGCGCCATGGTGTGCGCTCCGATCAGCGTAATGCCCGGTTTATGTACCTTTTGATAATAATCGACCGTGAAATCCGGATTCCGCGTGCAGCCAAGCAGTGCCACTCTGCCGAACGGTGCCATACAGTCAAGCGCTTCGTTAAGACCTGCGCCCACACCGGTCACTTCGATGGCCGTATTGACACCGCCACCGGTCAGTTCTTTTACTTTTTCGGCAAAACCGGGTTCGGTTGGGTCAAATGCATAGTCGGCTCCGCCAGCCAGCGCCTCTTCGCGACGCTTGGGATTCGGGTCGGCGGCAATGACCGGAACAGCGCCGGCCGCATGAGCTAATGTTACAGCAAACTGGCCGAGAATACCAAGTCCCATCACTAACATGCTTTCGCCGATTTCAAGGCGTGTTTTGCGAAGAGCAGCAAGCGGAAACGCAGCAATATGCATAAGCGCCGCTGAGCGAAGCGACACCCGCTCGTCGGTGATTTTGACGACGCGTTCTTCAATCGGCGTATTGTATTCGGCATGAAACGTCCAATACATAGCGACTCTGTCGCCCGGCACAACGCTTTTGATGTTCTTGCCGACTTTTTCAACACTGCCCGACGTGCTGTAACCGAGTTTTACCGGATACCACGGCATGCCGCCGCCCGGGCCGACATTGGTGCTTCCCGTAAGGTTGGCACGTTCAGTTCCGCAGCTGATTGTGCTGAACGCAGTTTTGACTAAAACCTCATTATCGTTCGGCTGAATGACTGGCGTATCGATGAGTTCTGTTTGGTTGACTGCTGCAAAAATGATTTGTTTCATTTTATGTTCTCCCCTTCCAAAATTTTGTTTTTTGGATATTTTTATCATAACATATTGACAAACAACAAGCAAGACACTATAATATAAAAAAAGGACATTTTTCTACAAAGGGAGTGCGTCGCATGCAGAGAACAGACGAACTTTTCGGAACATTTTTCTCTTTAAGCCACTACGCCGTGCATCATTTTCACATTCCCGGCAACAGCCTTTGCGACAAACGGAGCGGCAGAGCTACCGCGTCGCTCTATTATCTCGTCGAGGGACACACCGTTTTCACAACGCCATCCGGCGCACTTCCGGTATCAGCCGGCGAATTGTTGTACATTCCACGCCGTCAGCGTTACACAGCTATCTGGACGGGAGAACCGGACATTGTATTTTATGGAATTGACTTCGGGTTTGAATTAAAGAGCGAGTTCGGAGCCATTCCCGGAAACACCGGTTTGTACGACAGTTATGTGCTGCAAAAGCCGCCGGCGGATATGCCGTTTCCGGATATCTTTGAGCGGCTTTACACGTTATACAGCGATCCGGAAAAGACAGGGCTTGCAGCCGTCATGGCGTTTTACGATTTTTTTGAAAAGCTCTTGCCGTCGCTCGACAAGACCACAGAGCGCATTTGTGACAATGCCGCCGAAAAAGCCGCCGTTTACATTGAAGAGCATTGCACGGAAGATTTTTATGCAGAGGAGCTTGCGGAAATGTGCGGTCTTTCGCCGTCCGGGTTTTACACGGCATTCAAGAAATATACCGGCCTGACGCCGGTCGAATACAAGAACAATGCGCGCGTTCGTCTGGCGCAGAAGATGATTGCTCAGAACAAGAGTGCCGAAGAGATAGCCGAGACGCTCAATTTCAGTTCGCCTGCCTATTTTCGCAAGGTATTCCGGAATGTGACCGGGATGCTGCCGGGTGTCTACAAGAAGAATGCGTCGGGATACAGAAAAAAATGAGCTGTTTCAGTGGGTGGTTCTGCAAGGATATACCTTGCAGAACCACTTTTACTGTAAAGGCAATTTTTCTGTTACTTTTTCGTTTGTACGAAAAAGTAACAGAAAAAGGCGTTTTTTGGTTCTTTTTGCTTCTGCAAAAAGAACCAAAAAGCAGCCGCGAGGGTTGCGACCCTCCCGACTCCCGAAAAACGGTTCAAAATTCAGAGCGTGTGATTACTTGCTAAAACGCAAGCTATGTGCCTATCAAGAAATTTTTGCAAAAATCGCCGTCTTGTGCAATATAGCTCGGAAATATTTTGAACCGGTGCGAAAGGGAGATTTTACAGCAGACGCAGAGTCGGGTTTTGCGGAAAATCGAAGTTGCGGTGCGTGCTTGCCGCCGCAAGCGGTCGTTTAAAAGGGAAACTGCACGTTATATTTGTTGCGGTGAGAATGGGAACCCGGTGTGAGCGAAAAGAAAGTTTGGTATAAATCTGTGGTTTACACATATGCAGATAATCGGATTTTTCACTTTTTAACAAAACTCTTTATTTTCCTAAAAAATAGTTTTCCATCCACTCAAAAACAAATTCCCACCGAACCTCCCCATTTTATGAAACACATAACCTGCTGTCCACCCCAATCGAACTCCGCCTTTTCATAAGTACCCACATATCCTCGCGCAGTAAAGCCGCCGTCTCGCACCGGTTCAAAATACTCCGAGCTGTATGCACAAAGCGGCGATTTCTCACAAAAATTTCTTGATATCAATTAGCTTGTAATCTAATCAAAAATCCACCGCTCGGAATTTTGAACCGTTCCCCGGGAGTCCAGAGGGTCGCAACCCTCTGGTGTACTTTTTGGTTACTTTTTCGTACAAGCGAAAAAGTAACATTAAAAACATCCCTTATATGCTTTTCACGAACGAAAAGCGCTCAATCCGTTTTTTTCCGGAAAAGCCAAAGACGCCCGATGGTCTAACCATCGGGCATCAAATTCAAATTCTTTTCCCCGCTTTTCTTTTAAGAAAAGCAAGCAGGGTCAAGGGCTCGCAACCCTTGCCTTTTTATTCAACCCGTGTCATGACAAGATTGTCAATCTGGTAGTTGACGCCGGTCGTTTCGATCGGGTTGGTAAAGATTCCGACAACATCGTTTGTATTGTCGCAGTCTTCCCCTACGGTTAAGTCTACGGAAAAATGCTGCCATTCGTCAAAACGGCTCATTTTCAGTACGCCGACTTCCTTAAAGTGGTCGCGTTCACTGCCGCCGTTGTACATTAGGTTGACATGAATACCGGTGCTGAGCCCCTCGGTCATGTCCCCGGTATTTGTGCCGGTCATGCGTGCGTCAAATTCAATGTGATACGTTGCTCCGGGCTTGAATTTCACTTTCTGGCAGCAATACGTCCAAGTCTGTCCGCCAGCCGCTTTTACATCATAGCACGGGTCGCCGCTTAATGTCCGGACAATGGAAATGGTGGCGTTGTCCGCAAACATAGGATTGTACTTTTCAATCGACGCGTCTCCATTGACAATCGTATCGTCTAAATTTGCTTCACGTGCAGCCGCAGCGGCTTCTGCTTCTTCCGCGCCTTCGGCTTTTTCAAAGCGGATATAGTCGATTTCAAACGTACCCGGTGCGTTGAACGGGTCAAGCCGGATACCGGTGATCTCGCCGTTCCACTGCAAATGCTTGCTCATGTCAAATTTGAATTCCACGAACTCGCCATTGCTCGAAACCGGAAGATCCTCAATCGTGACCTTGCGCGATTCGGAAAGTCCGGTCCGCGCCGTCTTGAAGTAGATGGCAATGTAGTCCTTGCGGTCAACATTTTTTCTGTCCCACTTCATGCGAACGGAAATAGTCGGATACGCTTCAGCCTTGACCGAAAGGCCGGGGGAAATAACCGCCGGGTCATAAGATCCATCACCGGAAACGCCCTTCAAAACGCCGTCGGAAACCGAAAGCGTACTGCCTTGAGCGGACCAGTCCTCAATGTCGCCTGTCAGGTTAAACTCATACTGATTGGGTTTGCGCGTCTTGATGATATCATAATCCGACGCACTGCCAAGCATAATGCTTACACCGTTTCCGTCCTCATGGTAGACCGGATAGTAACCGAGCGATGTGGCAAGCGTATCCAGCGGAATGACCGGCAATCCGTCATACCAATAGGTTACTGCGTACAGCTTTGTTTCTTTGCCGTCAACCACAGCGGTGTCTGTGCCGATTACGAATGTAACGGTATGTTTTCCGTTGGTAACGGTAAGTTCCTTGGTGGTCTTGTTCCAAGAATAGGTGCACATCATACGCGAGAGAATGCCGCTTTCGGGATATAGCGGAATCATAAGTCCGCCGTTCGTGCGATCCGCTTCTTTGATGAGCGAGATCTCGCCGCCGATGATATCCACTGTAAACGGAATCTTTTCGACAATTTCGGGAAGTTTTACAAATTCGATCGATTCAATCTCGGCAAGCTCACATTTGTATTCTGCCGGGTCAAGACGGATATTGACAATAGAGCCAACCCATTCCTTGTTCTTGCGGAAATCGAAATAGTAATCATGCCATTCGTTCTGCACAAGTTTTGTATTAGCGGATTTTGTCTGTGAAAATTCCTTACCGTCGTTCGTGCGGAAGAACACCTGCATAACGCTGTCCTGAGAGCCTGTTATCTTGGCGCGGACACGAACGGCATTGGCTTCATCGCAGGAAACCGGCTCGATGTACCCTTTACGGAATACAGCCGGATCGTTTCCGGTCGGAACGATGACCATATTTCCGTCTTTGGATTCCGGCGTATTTCCGCCGTAATCGGTCCAGTTTCCGGCATCTTCGCCCATTTTAACGGCGCTTACGACCACAGCGTCCTTATACGGATCCTCTTCTTCGGTCTCGACAAGCAGTTGCGGACGGAGCAGCTGACGGTTCTGGTCGAACAGATAGTTGATACGCTGTCTTTGCGTTGCCGTTAGCGTCAAATCGTTGTGCTTGGCGGAATCCGTCTTGGTGAATGCCGTGCGGATCGCGTCAAGGTAGCCGAAGCCGAAACGCGCGGTCGGCATGACATAGGTACCCTCGCCGTATTCGTTCCAAGTGGAAATGTTGACCATATTCGCGTATTTGCCGCCGGTCTTCTGACGTTCAGCAAGCGCTTTCTTGACGATATCGGTCATGGTCGGATAATCTTTCGGGTCAAGCAATCCGTTTCTCTGCTTGCTCATACCCCAGCCGAGGTAATCGAAACCGACGCTGATAGTCGGTACGGTGTAGCTAAGCTCGCTGTATGCGGTAAGTTTCTTTGCCTGAGCATCGACTTTAGAGCCGTCGGTACCCCAATGGTAAGCGATAAGGCCGTCAATACCGCTTGCTTTCATGCTTGTTTCGTAAGCCGGGTCAGTGTTGCTGGAATAAAGCAAGATTTCACAGCCGTCAAAGCCTGCCTTGCGGCATTCTTCGCGCAGATAGTCAAAGGCTTCCTTGGAGGAAACGTCCTTGAATTTGTTTTCAAGCTGCCAAACCGTGAGCAACGGTTTGTTGTCAAGTTTGACATAGCGGTCGTCCTTGAAGAAGTATTCGATCCAGTACGGAACGGTATAATTCTTGAAATCTTCAAAGGTAAGGCCGCTCACCGAAGAATTTTCCCACATAACGGCAAATTTCAGTTTATCGCTGTAACGCGCATTGAAGTAGCCCTCGATAATAGCTTCATCCATGTGCGTACGGAAGATCGGTTTGGTGTCGTTGCCGTTAGGATACCAACAGAAAATCTCGTAGTCAATACCATGCTCAGCCATCATTTTGATTTCCCAGTCGGAAACCTCCGGCGAGCCTTCGTCATAGTAGCCGAGTACCGGCGTGATTTCGGGATATGCCGTAATTTCATCCCAACCGTAGTGCGTACCTTCACGCCACAGCGGGCATACATTTATGCCGATAAAATAATCCGATTCGGGAATCTGCGGTTCGGGTACATAGTCGTCGGGATACGGGAGCTTGATAAACGCGGAAATTTCGTCGGTATACATGACCGCTTCTTCACTCGGAGTGAAAGAAATGCGGTAGCCGTCGATAAGCTCGGCCGCATTGGCAAACGAATAGGTGCCGGCCGCTTTGCCGTTGATCTTGACAAGAGCTTTTCCGGCCGCCGTATCGGCTTCAAAGCGAACAATCGTCCAAAGATTCTTTGTGGCATATCTGACAACGCTTCCGTCGGGAGCGACAAAGTTTCCATCCTTGGTAACAAGGCTAAACACGGTCGTATCGCCGGAGGTCAGCGCAATTTCCGCTCCGTCAAGCACGGTCGGAAGAAGAATATAGCTTTCAAAAACAACAGTACCGCTTGCCTTTTCAAAATTCGAGGCAATGCCGGTTCTGCCGCTGGCATTCGAGCGGAGCGCAACCGTACCGCCGCCGCTTCTTTCGGTGTACATGCTCTCTTTGGTTACACGTCCGCCGTCAGAGATGACCGAAACGTCATACGGAAGAATGTTGGCGGGAGCTGCCGCAAATTTTTCAAGCGTCAGATAGTTGTGATAGAGATAAGCGAAATCCGGCGCCAAAGTCAAGTAACCGGCCTTGGTCACGCCGCAGCGAAGAGCGGAAATCGGCTTGTCGGCAGCAAGCGGATAGGTGCCGTAATAGTTGCCGTCGAGCCCGAAATCAAAGGTCTTTTTATCAAGGTTTACATGAATGTCGAAGTAAACGGACGAATTCACATAGACCGCGCCCGTATCGGTATAACTGCCGTCGGGAGCAAGAACGGTGTATTTGCCATGGTCGAGAAGAATTTCAACGACCGGCGTGCCGTTCTCATCGGTGAACATGAGAAACGCGCCGTTTTGACCGTAAATGCGCACGCCGAATTCGAGGTCAAGCACGCCGTCGCTCACCGCAAAGAATTTGCGAACGAAATACGCTTCGTTTTTGTCGGAATGATCCGTTAAGACATACGGCGCTCTTCCGTCCTTTTCGGGAGCATCCAGAATGCGGATCATATCCCAGTCGCCCGGAACTCCGCCCAAATGCGTATGACGGAATTTCTCATCGTCCATTAAGAACTTGGCTTCACTGGACACGGTGAAAGCATCGTTATCCAGTGCCGGAACAACCGTCAAGAGATTTTTCTTGACACGGTTTTCCTTGTTGGCCACACGGTTGATGATAGCAGCCGCTTCGCATCTCTTGATGCCGTCATCGGGCGCAAACGTACCGTATGCGTCGTTACCCATAACGATACCGGCATTGTACAGCTTATATACAGCCGGATAATACGGCGAATTCTGTGCTACGTCCGGAATCTTTCCGACACTGTTGACTGCCGCATATTCCGAACCCGGAAGTGTCGCCGCAAAGATGTCCGCCATCTGGCCGCGGGTAACTGCCGCATTGTAATCGGCATAGGTATCCGCTTTGATAATACCTTTCGTCACGGCATATTCCACATACGGCGTGTACCATTCGGCACCGTCAGCCGGCGTAAAGTCATAGTCGGCGCTGCCGCAGGCATTGTTGGTACGCGCCGCAAGCGTCACAGCCTCGGCAATCGTCATGCCGCCGTCGGGATCAAACAGCGTATCGCTCTTGCCGTTGACAAAACCAAGCTCGTATGCGTTAGCAATTTCGGAAGCATACCATTCGGTTGCCGGAACGTCGGTAAAGTTGTTATGATAGGTATTCGGCTTCAAAAAGACGCCGGTTTCTTTTTTCGGCTCATCCGTTTTACCGCTGTCTTCGGTCTTGCCGGAATCGTCGGGCGGCTCTGCCGGGAGCGTGTTAGTGATCGTAATGGAGCGCAATCCGATCGTACCGGGCGCTTCAAACGGGTCAATACGAAGCTGTTTGATGACGCCGCTCCACGTCTCACTCTGCGACATATCGAACACTACATTGATGAAATCCGTTTGGTTCAGATTCTCGTAGCGGCCGCTGCTCACAGAGTATGCCTGTTCCCATTTTCCGTCCGGAACGAGGAAAAAGATCCTGCCGTTGCGGTTCCACGACGCGTCAAGCGAGAACTTCATGTTGACAACGACATAGCGATAGTCCTCAGCGTTTATATCAAGCGTGGGACTGATAAACATCGGGTCTGACAGGTTGGCTGATTTTTCAAAGGCGTAACCGTTGAAATAGCCGGGGTCAAAGTTGTAGCGCAGGTAAGAAGTTGACCAGCCTGCAAGGGAATCTTCGTTTTCAAACGTGAAAACGATGTCGTCCGCCGCAAAGGCCGTCATGCCGAAAAACACGGCACAGAGCACAAGCAGCGAACACAGTAAAAGCTTTGTTTTTTTCATGCTTTTTCTCCTTTTTATAGATTTTTGTTTCAGAGGGCAGACGTCCCTCTTTTTTACAAGGAATATTATAACATAGCGTCAAAACCGTGTAAAGAGACAAAAAGCCATAAAGGCAAGACATTTTTTGCTCTTTGTGCCAATATTCACAAATTTTATCAGTTATTTTTATGCACAATGAACAAAACAGCAGACCGTTACCGGACGGCAACAGTCTGCTGTTTGTGTTATCGTATCAGATATTTGTTTTAGCCAAGCAGCGTGCGAACGGTCGCGAGCGCTTCATCCAGTTTGGACGCATCCTTGCCGCCGGCGCTTGCGCTGTCGGGACGGCCGCCGCCGCCGCCGCCGCAAATGGTGCTGATCTGCTTGACGATCTTTCCGGCGTTGGCGCCGGAGGACACGGCGTCTTTACCGCAGGAAACGGCAAAGTTTACTTTTCCGTCATTCACGGCCGCCAAAACGCAAACAACATCTGCATATTCCGCCTTGAACTTATCCGTAAGCGCACGCATAGCGTCGGGCTTCATATCGACTCTTTCGCAGATAAGACGGACATTTCCGACTTTCTCGGCGTTTTCAATCAACGACGAAGCCTTGGAGGCGGCTAATTTTTCGGCCGCTGCTTCAAGCTCATGGCGAACGTTTCTCAATTCTTCGGTAACCTGCTTTGCGCGCTGAACCAAATCGTCGGCATTGGCGGCTTTCAGCGTTTCGGCCGTATCCTTGATCAACTTGTCTTTTTCACCGAGAAGCGCGAGAACGCCGATACCGGTCACACCCTCAATACGTCTGACGCCGGCCGCAACCGAAGATTCAGCCGTTATCTTGAAAAGACCGAGTTTTGCCGTGTTATCCACATGCGTACCGCCGCAAAGTTCGGTGGAGAATTCGCCCATTTTCACGACGCGGACTACATCGCCGTATTTCTCGCCGAACAGAGCCATAGCGCCCATTTTTTGGGCGGATTCGATATCCGAAAGTGTGGTTACAACCGGTTCGCCCAAAAGAATATGCGAATTGACAAGCGTTTCGACCGCACGGAGTTCCTCCGGCGTTACGGCTGCAAAATGCGTGAAGTCAAAACGGACATGATGTTCGTCCACATAGGAACCGGCCTGTTCGACATGTTTGCCGAGCACGCTCCGGAGCGCCGCCTGCAAAAGATGAGCGGCCGAGTGGTTGCGCATGGTTGCCACACGTCTCGCTTCGTTGATCTCACAGCAAACGGTATCGCCTTTTTTAAGCGTTCCGTTGACCATGCGGCAGAAATGAATGGTCACGCCGTCCGTCTTTTTGGTATCCAAAACCGTAACAGCCACATCGCCGTTCTTCATAATGCCGGTATCGCCGACCTGTCCGCCGCTTTCGGCATAGAACGGCGTTTTGTCGAGAACCAGTGAAAATTCGCCTTCGCTTATGCTGTCAAGGCTGTCGTCGCCGTCAATAATGGCAAGAACCTTGGCGCCGGCGGTTTTGAATTCCTTATAACCGGTAAACTCGGTTTTGGGCAGTGAGCTGAGGAGCGTTTTGGAAGCGTTGCTCCAGCCGGAAAGGTTAGCACGCGCATTTCTGGCGCGCTCCTTTTGCAGTTTCATGAGCTTTTCAAAGGTCTCTTCGTCGATATCGATATGATTTTCAATCGCAATTTCGCGCGTTAAATCGATCGGGAATCCGAACGTATCGTACAGTTTAAAGACATTTTCGCCGGAAATCTTATGCGTTCCGTCTTTCAAGGCTTCGCGCACAAGGTTGGACAGGATCGAAAGACCGGCGTCGATGGTCGCGTCAAAACGTTCTTCTTCCATACCGATGACCTTTTTGATATAATCCTTTTTCTCGGTAAGTTCCGGATAGGCACCGCAGTTGTCTTCAATCACCACATCGCAAAGTTCCGATAAGAATGCATGGGTAATGCCCAACAGCTTGCTGTGGCGCGCGGCTCTGCGGATAATGCGGCGAAGCACATAGCCGCGTCCTTCGTTGGACGGAATAATACCGTCGCAGATCATAAAGGTGGCGCTGCGGATATGATCGGTAATCACGCGGATTGAAATATCATCCTTGGCGTTTTCGCCGTATTTTTTGTCTGCAACCTTGCAGACCGTATCGAGAATGCGGCGAATGGTATCGACCTCAAACATGTTGTCCACGCCCTGCATAACGCACGCCAGGCGTTCCAGTCCCATACCGGTATCAATGTTTTTCTGTGCAAGTTCAGTATAATTTCCCTTGCCGTCGTTATTGAACTGCGAAAAAACGTTGTTCCAGATTTCCATATAACGGTCGCAGTCGCAGCCGGGCTTACAGTCCGGTTTTCCGCAGCCGTATTTGGCGCCGCGGTCAAAATAGATTTCCGAGCACGGACCGCAGGGACCCGAGCCGTGTTCCCAGAAGTTATCCTCTTTTCCGAGACGGACAATATGTTCTTCGGGCACCCCGATCTTGTTCTTCCAGATATCATAGGCTTCGTCGTCCTTTTCATAGACCGACGGCCACAGTAAATCTTTCGGCATTTCTAACGTTTCGGTCAAAAATTCCCATGCCCAGGTAATAGCCTGTTCCTTGAAATAATCGCCGAAAGAGAAGTTGCCGAGCATTTCAAAATAGGTTCCGTGACGTGCCGTGATACCGACGCGCTCCAAATCGGGCGTGCGGATACACTTCTGGCAGGTCGTGACGCGGTTGCGCGGCGGCTTGACTTCGCCGGTGAAGTATTTTTTCATCGGCGCCATGCCGGAGTTGATGAGAAGCAAGCTCTTGTCGTTATTGGGAACCAAGGAAAAGCTGGGAAGTCTTAAATGCCCTTTGCTTTCAAAAAAGGAAAGATACTTTTCCCGTAATTCGTTCAATCCTGTCCATTTCATGGTAAGAATCCTCTTTTACATAGTATTACTTCTATATCATACGCTTTTAAGCGGCATTTGTCAAGCATTTTTCGCTTTTTTCGCCATTTTTGCCGTGCCGGTTAAACACAAGGCCTCTTTTTCCGTCAAAACTTCTCCCAAGGGATATCCACCGTCTTAACGCCGGTAATCAGTTCCTCAATATGAGCAAGCAGCGGCACGCGCGCCATGTCAAACTGACCGCGTCTCTGCTTCTCCCTCAAAGCACCGATCGCGCTTTTTGTGACGGCAATCGATTCAAGCGTTACGCCGTCTAAAATCACCAACGCCTCTTCGATCGTCATACCGCGCCCGAGAAGCGTACCGATTTTACGTGTTCTGCCGCCGAACACCGTGACATACAGGTCGCCTGCGCCAAATAAGATCTTGTCCGGTTCGCCGCCGGTAACTTCTAAAATGGTACGCATTTCGCGAATGCTTTCAGCAAAAAGACCGGCTTGCGGATTGTAGTGCTCCGGACAGCCTTCGCCGCATACGCGTTCCGCCGCGCCGATAGCCAGCGCCACGCCAAGGGCATAAGCGTTTTTCATGGCGACCGCCGTTTCGAGACCGATGATATCGGTGGTAAGATCGATATGGTAGTAGTCGGTCGCCAGAATATCACGGATTTTTTCAAGCATTTTTCTGTCTTCGCCACAAAAAGCAACTAATGTATGATGACGGTCGGCAAGTTCAAAGCTGATGCATGGGCCGCCAATGGCGTTCAAACTCAGATTTCGGCCGCTTTTCTTTTTCATATAGGCAGGAAACGAGGTAATGTTGCCCTCCGCATCGCAGTGCAAGCCCTTGGTGATCGAAATGACCGGCAAATTTTCGGGAATGCGCGACAGAACCTCGTCGCAAAACCACTCCACGCCGAAGCTGCTGACGCCGCCGATGAGCAAGGTTGCGCCGTCCAGAGCCTTGTCCAACTCCTCCACCTGATAGAATTTCACGCCATCCGGCAAATCGCGTTTCAACGTTTTATGATGGCCTGTTTTCTGCAACATATCGATAATTTCGCGGTCAAACGGCGTTCCGACCAAACGCACCTCATGACCGTTATCGGAAGCAGGAATGGCCATGGCACTGCCCATCATGCCGGCGCCGACAATGGCGATAACTTCTTTTTTCATGGCAAAAACTCCTTTTTAAGAATCTTTATAGGAAGTGTTATTGGTAGTATAGCACATTATGCGTGAAAAAGCAACAAAAAAGGCGGCTTGCCGCCTGCCGGGAGAGCAGCCTTTTTTGCAAAAGGCTTGGAAAGAGTGCTTTTCGTTTCGCGAAAAGCCTTAAAGGGACGGTTTTTGTGTTACTTTTTGCGGCGTGCAAAAAGTAACCAAAAACACGCCGAGGGCTTCGGCCCTCTGGACTCCGGAGAGCGGTTCAAAATTCCGAGTGTGGGGATTATTTATTGAGTCGCAAGCTGTGTGCCTATCAAGGAATTTCTACGAAAATTTGCAACCTTGTGCCATACAGCTCGGAGTATTTTGAACCGGTGCGAAAGGGTTACTTTACTGCGTAAGGATTTATAGGTATCGATAAAAAGGCAAGCCCCGATTTGGGTGGACAGCAGGTTATGTGTTTCAGAGAATGGGGGAGTTTGGTGGGAGGGTGTTTTTAAGAGAACAGAAAGTTATTACCCGAAAAACAGATAGTTTCGGATGAGAATACGAAACTCCAATTTTTTTGCGCTCAAAAATAGTTTGGATAAATCTTAAAGTTTTAAACAGCTTATAGCACTTTTGTGTCACGCCAAGCCATAGTCATACTCTAAAATTTCTATCAGCCTACACCAATTTCCCTTTCCGCCGCAACAAAGATAACGTGCAATCTTCCTTTTCATCGACTGCTTGCGGCGGCAAGCACGCACTGCAACTACGATTTTCCGCAAAAACCGATTCTGCGTTTGCTGTACAGCTCCTCTTTCGCACCGGTTCAAAGCCTGAAAGCTGTTTCAGACACGGAAAGCTACAATTTCTATAAAAAGTACGCCTGTGTAGAGCTTTGAACCGAGGTCGCAGGGCGTTAGCCCCGCGTGCTTTTTGGTTACTTTTTGCACGCCGCAAAAAGTAACACAAAAACCGTCTCTTATATGCTTTTCGAGAACCGAAAAGCACCCTTTCCGGACCTTTCCGGAAAAAAACAGGCATTCCCAAAGTGCCTCTTTGGTTACTTTACGAAAAGTAACAACGGCTCCCCGACCGCCCCTAACAGGGCGGCAAACTCACGCTTCGCGTGAGAATCGGCCGGCGGCTCTGCCGCCGTTTTTTCCATTTTTCAAAAAATTAAAGCCGTTTGCGTATGGCAAACAGCTTTGAAAAAGTCCTAAGTTTCGGTTATTCTTCCGAACCGTCGTTTTCGAGAATATCCACAATCACGCGCTTATTCTCACGGTTGGCAACAGCTCGCACAATCGTACGGACTGCTTTGGCGATTCTGCCTTGTTTTCCGATTACTTTGCCGAGGTCATTCTCATCAACCATCAGCTTTAAGTAAACCGTGTCGCCGTCGTCACGCTCGGTAACAACAACGCATTCCGGCTTGTTGACGATGGACTTGGCAAGATCCGTCAGAACCTGTTTCATGTGCAAAGACCTCCCTTAAAAGCCGCGATGTTGAAAAAAAGCGGCCGGCGAATTAAAGAATACCGTTCTTTTTGAGAAGTGTCTTTACGGTTTCGGTCGGCTGCGCGCCGTTTTCGATCCATTTCTTTGCCTTTTCAGCGTCGATCTGAATGGTCACCGAGTCGGTCAGCGGATTGTAGTAGCCGACTTCTTCAATGAAACGGCCGTCTCTGGGGTAACGGGAATCTGCAACAACAACTCTGTAAAAAGGAGCTTTCTTTGCGCCCATTCTCTTCAATCTGATTTTAACTGCCATGATTTCTTTCCTCCGAAAATATAATAGTAATGATATAATCATCGTCCGGGCAGGAATCCTGCTGTGCGGACGGAATGATACGAATTTGTCTGCCGTTTGTCTTAGCGGCGTTTCTTCTTGTTTTTGTTCTTGGCTTTTGCCATTTTTTTGGCAAGCATCCGACCGCCAAAGCCGCCGATATTGCCGCTTGTCAACTGTTTCATCATCTTTTTGGTGGCGTCATACTGCTTTAACAGCTTGTTGACATCCTCCACTTTCATGCCCGAACCAAGCGCAATCCGTTTTTTGCGCGACGCGCCGATGATATCGGGATTATCGCGTTCCTCCGGCGTCATGGAAAGGATGATAGCCTCCATGCGGTCAATCTGCTTATCATCGACCTTGACGTCTTTCAACGCTTTGGTATCAACACCCGGCATCATGCCGATAAGCTGGTCAATCGGCCCCATGTTGCGAAGTTGGTCAAACTGGTCAAGATAATCGGTCAGGGTGAACGACTGCTCGCGCAGTTTTTTTTCTAACTCCGCCGCCTTTTTCTCATCCATGGCCTGTTCGGCTTTTTCGATAAGCGACAGCACATCGCCCATACCCAAGATACGGGAAGCCATACGGTCGGGATAAAACGGTTCAATACAATCCATTTTTTCGCCCGTGCCGATAAATTTAATCGGTTTCCCGGTGACTTGTCTGGTCGAAAGCGCCGCACCGCCGCGCGTATCGCCGTCAAGCTTGGTAAGAATGATACCGGTAATATCTAATTTTTCATTAAAGGCCGCCGCCGCATTTACCGCGTCCTGGCCGGTCATGGCGTCCACGACAAACAGGATCTCGGTCGGTTCCAGTTCTTCCTTGATACGTTTCAACTCGTCCATTAACTGTTCGTCGATGTGCAGGCGACCTGCCGTATCGAGAAACAGCATATCGTGTCCGTTTTTTTTCGCATGCTCAAGCGCTTCTTTTGCGATGCGGACCGGGTCGGTACAGCCGTCGATCGTAAAAACCGGCACGCCGATGCTCTCACCGACCACCTGCAGCTGCTTGACAGCCGCCGGGCGGTATACGTCACATGCCGCAAGAAGCGGACGCTTGCCCTGTTTCTTATACATGAGCGCAAGCTTGCCGGTATGCGTCGTTTTACCAGCACCCTGCAAACCGGTCATCATGATGATGGTCGGCGGTTTGGGAGAAATGACAAGTTTTGTGTTTTCGCCGCCCATAAGAGCCGTCAGCTCTTCATTGACGATTTTAACGATCTGTTGGGAGGGAACAAGACTTTCCAGAACATCGCTTCCGACCGCACGTTCCGTAGCGGTCTTGACAAAATCCTTGACGACTTTGTAGTTGACGTCTGCTTCCAAAAGCGCAAGCTTGATCTCGCGCATACCCTCTCGGACATCGGCTTCAGTCAATTTCCCTTTATTTTTGAAGGATTTGAAGGCGTTTGACAGCCTTTCGGTTAAGCTTTGAAACATAACGCTCCTTACCTGTGGGACTTGATGGGTGGAATTACTCTAAATTCAAGACTGTTTTCAGTTCTGACAGCCTTTCGGCGAGAACCGCGTCCGTTTTGACGCTCTCCCTGCCGCTTATATCGGAAAGAATTTCGGAAACTGCCGCGTTTTTTTCAAGCAAACCCAACTTTTCTTCATAAAACGTGAGCTGCGTTTCGGCGTGCGTCAATTGGTCGCGCACACCCTGACGGGAAATGCCTGTGTTTTCGGCAATCTCCGACAGCGATAAATCTTCGTTGCAATATAGATCAAGCGCATTGCGCTGCTTTTCGGAAAGAAGCGAGCCGTAAATGTCGCAAAGCAAAGAAAGGCGTATTCTTTCGTTTTTCATGTCCGTGACTCCGACTCCTTGCAGACTGTAAAGTGTTTTTCTTTACAGCTTTTATATTATACTGCACAAAAATGCATTTGTCAAGAGGAAAATGCAATTTTCTTTTCTTGCGTGTTTTTTATTTTTGCATTTTCTCCCGCAGCGCAGCATTGGTTATTCGCCGAATTCCACAAAGACACGTGTTGGCTTTCCGGCACTCAGCTTTACGCAGATCGGCACATTGCCGAAGCCGCCGATAACATGGAAGTGCTTGACAGGGTTCGTGCTTTCATATTGCACAGCCTGATCGGATGCGGCAATTCTGACAGTGCCGCCGGCACGCTTTATGGAAAACACACCATCGGTAAGGACGGGCTGTTCATCAGCGTCACACACGACAGGCAAGTACAGCACGGCATCCTCACCGGCTGTTGCCGTAAGGACAATGCGGTTATCGTAAATCTCATAATCGAGTGAATAGGGCACATGACCGACAAAAGATATATCCTTCAAAATACCATCCGAATGCACGTGTGTCATGTTATCTGTTTGCGTCACGGTCATCACGGCATTCTTATCGTTGACGCTTTGCGTTCTGTCTTTAACAATGCGAATGGCACAGTTGGTCATAGCAAGGTCGGTAAACGACAGCTGCATATTATACGATTCGGTTTGGACATATTCTGCCGTGACCGCATAGAACACTAATCCGATTTTTTCATGCCACACACACGAAAGCGTACCGCCCGAAACTGACGCACCCTTATAGCAGACTGCATCGCAGTCGGTAGCAGTCACGCGCAAATTGCCTTGCGAAATCAGCCACACGTGCTGTTTCAAATAGCTTTGCAGGGAATTTCTTGCATCACGCGGCAACGGCACATGCTTTTTAACCGAAAAGCCGTGATTGATCATATCGCACAGGCTTTTTGCGTGAGCAAACGCATGGTGTACGCATGGAGCTTCGCCATAGGAGGCGTACATCGGGCCGCCGAACAAATGTCCGTTTTTCGTACAGCGGCATAGCAGCTCAAAGTTGCGTTCGGCAGCTTCGGCAAACACAGCATCACGTGCGGCAAGAATCGACAACGCGCCGCCGGCACCGTCAGATGTGCGGCTTCCCCAATACGTCCACTTGTTGGCACGTGTTCCCCAAGAGTTATCCCAAGCACCGTCCGGAAGCATAAAGCGAATATGCGCCTTATACGTTTTTTCGGCAAGCTGCATATACGCGTCATCGCCGACAAAATAGGCGAACTCGACCAGAGAAACCAGCGATTCCTCCACGTTATAGCCAAGGTCAACATAGACGCATCCCTTTGGTGTCACAGCTCCGTATTCACCCTCTCCGGCAAGCAGGAAATCTTCATCAATCTGTTCCTTGACATAAGCTGCCCAATGGTAGGCCTTCGGCTTGTAGGACTCGTTGCCGGTCAATTTGAATGCCAAGGCATTCAAAGCGGAAAACGCGGCATAATAATTGATGTTTGCGCCGATTTTCGGCAGATAATCCTCACAAAAGGCGATCATTTGCAGAAACTCGTTATACCATGCATCATACGTGTCCGTATCCAGGCATTTACCGTGATACAACAGCGTTTTTCCCAAGGCGGTGGCAAAAAAGGCGGTGGTTGCACACCACGTGGAGAGTTTGTCGTTGCCATAGCATCCGACCCGACGAAACGTATTATTCTTTGTCCACCGCATCACAAGCTTTGCGGCATTCAGATATTTTTCATCCTTTGTTTGGTCGTACAAAAGAACGAAGGGATACACGGCATCGCCGATACGACCGTGTATCATGGCACAAGATGGGCAAAGGATGCCACCTGTCATGATTTTTTCGTTTGTGTCGGTTAATTGCAATTCGATTAAGCGATCGCACCAGGATTTCAGCAAGTCGTAATACGGATTCATTTCACATTTTTCCTCATTTTCTTCATTTTTCGGCACTGTACAGCCGATACTGTAATACTACCACATCTATTTTCGGAAATCAAGAATCTCTCGGCAAATTTCTGTTTTTTGTGTATAATTGTCAAGAAAATGTACCGGTTTTCGTCCGAAATCAATGGCGGCTGAAAACATCACTGCTTCGTCGAAAAACAACCACCTTCCAAGAACACTTCACAGCGAAAAAACGATTTTTCTGTTTTGTACAGCAAAATACGCACCAAAAAAATGTTTTTTGCACTTGACACACCGTCTGTGCGCTGTTATACTGGTTTTATCAAAAGCTGTACCTATACTTATAAAAAAGGAGATCCCGCATGAAATATCCGCCTATTTTTAAAGATGTGCCGCACATGATCCATGGCGGCGACTACAACCCCGATCAATGGTTAGATTACCCGGAAATTCTGTCCGAAGATATCCGGCTTATGAAACTTGCCGGAATCAACAGCGCTACCGTCGCCATTTTTGCCTGGTCGGCGCTCGAACCGCGTGAGGGCGCATTCCATCTCGACTGGCTGGAAGAAATTGTTGATAACCTTTACAAAAACGGCATTTACACCGTACTGGCTACCCCCTCCGGCGCACGCCCGGCCTGGTTAGACCTCGCCTACCCCGAAGCATGCCGCACCGAATCCAACGGAGACAAACGCACGCATGGCGTCCGTCAAAACCACTGCATGACCTCCCCGGTCTTTCGCGAAAAAGTTGCCCGGATCGACCGGGTGCTTGCCGAACGCTTTGCCAATCATCCCGGCGTGAAAATGTGGCACATTTCCAATGAATTCGGCGGTTTCTGCTATTGCGAAAAATGCCGGCAGAAGTTCCGTTCGTTCTTACGCGATAAATATCACAATGATATCAAGGAACTCAACCGTGAATGGTGGACCACATTTTGGAGCCACACCTACAACGATTTTGACCAGATCGACCCGCCCGGTCCGTTAGGCGAGCTGTATGTCCATGGTCTGAATTTGGATTGGATGCGTTTTACGACGTGGAACACCTGCGATTTTCTCGACAGCGAGGCGGCTGTGCTGCGCCAATATGCACCGAACATTCCGATTACCACCAACCTTATGGGAACATACCGGTATTTGAACTATTTTGAAATGGCCAAGCACATCGATGTGGTTTCCTGGGACGCCTATCCGCAATATCACGCCGCCAATATGTCCGACGCGGAAACGGCAGTGGACATCGGCTTTAAGCATGACCTCATGCGTTCGCTTTTGCGCCGGCCGTTCATGTTGATGGAAAGCACGCCAAGCTGCGTCAACTGGGCAAACATCAATAAAATGAAACGTCCCGGCATGCACCGTCTGGCGTCGTTGCAGACCGTCGCACACGGTGCCGACACCATCCAGTATTTCCAATGGCGCAAATCGCGCGGCGCCTCCGAAAAATTTCACGGCGCAGTCGTTGACCACGAAGGCAGTGAAAACACGCGCGTATTCCGTGAAGTAGCGGAGCTTGGCAAGGATCTTGCAAAACTGGATGAGATCATCGGGACGGATACACCGGCCGAAGCCGGCATTGTCTACGATTGGGAAAACGAATGGGCCATAGCCGATTTTCAGGGTTTCAAACACGACCGCAAATATTATGAAACGGCAAAAGATTTTTACCGCGGCTTTTTCAATCATGCACGAAATGTGGATTTTGTGCCGCGCGAGGGCGATTTTTCACGCTATAAACTGCTTGTTGCCCCTATGCTCTATATGACAAGTGAAAAAACAACAGACCTTCTCGAAAAGTATGTACGCGAGGGCGGTACGCTTGTTTGTACCTATATGACCGGATATGTAAACGAGAACGATTTGGTACATCTCGGCGGTTTTCCGGGCGGTAAACTGCGGAAGATTTTCGGTATCTGGGCAGAGGAAATGGATGTTCTGCACGATAATGAGCACATGCAAAATAAATATGAAGAAAACGAACTTGGTCTTTCCGGAACATTTGAATCGCGCGATTTCTGTGAAGTGATCCATCCCGAGGGCGCGGAGGTTATCGCACGCTATACGGCCGAATACTATGCCGGAACACCTTGTATCACGGTCAATGCCTATGGCCAGGGCAAAGCGTATTTTATCGGTACACGCCAAAACGCCGAAGAAACCGAAAAAATCGTAAACGCCATTGCGGCACAGTCCGGAGTTCATAAGATCATTGCCGCCGAGCTGCCGCAGGACGTCAAAGTCCTATCGCGTACCGACGGAGACTATGAATATGTCTTTATCACCAATTATGCGTTAGAAAACCGTTCCGTCGCATTGGATAGCGGAGAATACACCGACCTGTTGGACGGAAAGACATATACCGGCTCTGTGACACTTGAAAAATACGGAGTAAAAGTATTGAAACATAAAATCGGATAGAAAAGATTAACCGGTAAAGCGTGCAGGAATGAGTAAATTGTTTCTGCACGTCTTGTTTTTGACGGAAATTTTTTCATCGAACCCTGCGGAAAGTTTTTAAAAGGGCTTGACAAAGTGTGCAAAGTCATGTATAATATAAAAGCTGTGGAAACACAGAATTCTATACGGACAGGTATCGAAGAGGTCATAACGGCCCTGACTCGAAAGCTTCTACGTCTAATGGAACTCCCGTAGCCCGAAACCCTTGATTTTATGCGGTTTCTGTAATTTTGTTTTTTACTAATTTTCGCTTGTTTTGCCCTTGTATTTGCCTTAAATTTTATTTTTGCCAAATTCATTGGGGCTGACATATAAAACAATTTCATATTTGGAGAAGTATCGAAGTGGTCATAACGGGGCGCACTCGAAATTTTGTAGTCACTTTGGAACCTCCCACCTTAAATCCCTTGATTTATAAGGGTTTTCCGCAGTTCAAATAAAACTTAATACGTTAGTTCTCTCCTACTGTTCTCTCCAATTTCCGAGGTTGAATAAGAACAGTAGAGAGCTAAAATAAACACGGAGAGATATCGAAGTGGTCATAACGGGGCGCACTCGAAATGCGTTTGAGAGCAATCTCACGAGGGTTCGAATCCCTCTCTCTCCGCCACACCGAGCCTGCAAAGTCAATTTGCAGGCTCATTTTTTTCGCCTTTTTTTGACTTATGAAACCGTGGTCAGAGCCGCCCTCATTCCCGTCACCATAGCTTCGGCGGAGTTGAGTTTGGAGTTGTAGTCTAAGTGTGCATAGATGTTTGCTGTTGTGCTGAAATCAGAGTGTCCAAGCCATTCTTGAATTTGCTTCATCGGTACACCGTTCTTCAGAAGCATTGACGCGCAGGTGTGACGGAGATCGTGAAATCTGATGTGCCGCATACCGTGACGTGCAAGGAGCTTCGGGAAGGCTTCGCTCAAATAGTTCGGTGGAATGATATTGCCCATTTCATCGACGCAGATATATTCAAGATATTTCGTATTGTAGCAGCTACCACATACTCTCTTGTATTCTTCCTGCATCTCCCATCTTTGCAAAAGCAACGCTCTGAATTGAGGTATCAAAGGGAGTGTTCTGCGGCTCGACTTGGTTTTCGTCGTGTCGGTCGCCACTTCTACCTTCTTGCCGTCGATTTTGCAAGATGTAAGTGTGTGCTTGATGGTGATGGTATTCTGCTGAAAGTCGATAGCATCCCATTTGAGTCCGAGAACCTCACTACGGCGAAGTCCGTAGAACGCCGCCAATACGATTGGCAATTCAAGCTTCGTTCCTCTCGCCACCTCAAACAAGTCTTGTATCTCGTCCTCGGTGTAGAAGCTGCCTTGAAATTCGTTCTTCTTCGGTCTGTCCACCTTATCCACGGGGTTGAAAATAATCAAGTCTGTTTTGACCGCATATTTCATAGCTCTGTGAATGATTGCGTGATAGTGGATGACCGAGTTAGCTGATACTCTTTCAAGCTGAACGAGGTAGAATTTTTGAATATCAGCAGCCGTTACCTCGGTGAGCCTACGCTTCAACGGCTTGAAATAAGGAATGATGATTTTATTCGTCATTTCCGCATAAGAAGCGTATGTAGTGAGTTTGATTGTGCTCTTGGCTATTTCAAGCCACATTGCGAGAAAGTCCACGAACATAATCTCGCCGGAAAGCTCCACCGCTTCTTCCTCAACCTCGGGTACATAGGTCTGTCGGGTTTTCAAAAGCAATGCTTCAGCCTTTTTCTTGTTGCCTTTCACCACCAATCCCGTGGGTATCCACTTGGTTTTGCGCTTACCGCCCACGGTGTAGTTCAATACCATATAAAAATAACCTTTTTTCTCTTGCAGATGTCCTGCTACCATAATAATTACCTCCTTAATGTAGTAGCACGAATTGGACACTTGCCGTTGACCACCCTCATTATATCACGGTGCGCTGCAAATGTCCAATGTGCGAATTTTTATTTTATGCCTTTGCCATATTGATTTTCAAAAAAGAAAGCAGATGTACCTTCGGAACACGGTACGATCTGCCGACCTTCATATTTTGGATAGTGCCGTTCTTCAGCATTTTATAAACGGTCTTTGTGCTTACGCCGAGAGCCGCGCTCGTTTCCTCCACGCTCATTATTTCGGGATAGTCCTTCAGTACCGTCTGATATACTTCTTTGAAATTCATTGTTATCTCCTTTCGTTGGGATTATATCTTTTGTAGTGGTTATGTTTGGTTTTCGTTTTCATAATCACGTCGATAGCGTGATCGACGCGCTTCATCGTATTGTTGCTCGCTCTGCCGATGTACTCGACCAAGCGAGATTTATCCAAGGTTCTGATCTGCTCCGCAAGTACGATGGAGTCGTGCGGCAGCTCGTTGCATCTTACGACAACGTGAGTCGCAAGATCTCTGCGCTTATTGAACTTGCTCGTGATCGCCATAGCAATTACGGTAGTGCTCGACTTGTTGAAACCGTCCGTCTGTACGATGAGCATAGGGCGGATGCCGCCTTGCTCCGAGCCGACCACGGGATCAAGATTAACGCGATATATTTGACCTCTTTTTACCTTCTTATTCATAAAGCTCCTTTCACATAAAAGAACCCGCCGACCTTCATCGACGGGTTCAAGATTTTTAGGCACTCTGACTTCTCGTGACCATCAATGCCACCTGCGCCAAGAGCACGTTTCCGATTTCTTCACCTGCACTCAATCTCTTGCAGTATTCAAGGAAATAGTAGAGCGTTTCGTGGTCGTGACCGATTTCAAGCTCTGCGTAGGTGTTCTTCTTGCGGGGGTGCTTCACCAAGCACGGCTCACCCGAGAGCCACCTGCCGAGATTGTTGCACTCGTCGTTGAACATCTGCTTGACCTGCTGATATGCCCAATGACCGTGCTCAATGATTTTCTGTTTCGCATTACTGTCGATGTTTTCCTCGACAATGCCACAACCGTTTGCTATCGCTATCATATAGCGGTCAAATTCCGCTTTTCTATCCATTTAATTATCCTCCTATGTAGTTATTCAAAATTTCTCTTAAGCCGTCTTGTGCGGCTTTTATTTTGCTCACACGACCATCAAGGTGTGCGATTGTTTCCTCAATGTCGCTTCTGCTCTCGGCGTAGTAGTAACCCCT
The DNA here is from genome assembly GCA_934479825.1 of uncultured Eubacteriales bacterium. GTDB lineage: Bacteria > Bacillota > Clostridia > Oscillospirales > CAG-382 > UMGS882. Next base: position 7,476 of record CAKSOW010000018.1, on the reverse strand, counting down.
GCTGCAACTGCAAATAGGAACGCCCTTTGTGCGAAGCTCATTGACCATACGGCGAATTTCCGTACCCTTACAATGAAAGAGCCTTTCAAGCTCCTTACTGAAAACTGCGTTGGCTTTGCCTTTGTGCTCGGTCTGCATATACCTTTCAAAGTTCTGCATAGCGTTTCTCCTTATGAACCTTATTTCCTATATTGAATAGGATGTAGGAGCTTGCCTATATTTCAAGGCAAGCTCGGTTCAAGCGTCTATTTGTCCTCGACACCCCGACGCACCGATAAACGGTATGGGAAGTCATCAAACGACCGATTGCTAATCAGTTCCATAGGGTTCTAACCTCTGCCGGGTACTCCGCCAGCCGCGCATTTCTGCTACGGAAGTATCATTGTCACTCGCGCCTGTCATCGCCACGTCGGATGCAATCCAACTCTACTTTGTATAAGTGTTCTCGCTCGCTCCCTTGCGGGAGGTCTTGGCGCACCTACAAATGCGGCTTAGCGGCTCATCACCGCATAGCGCAGATAATGTATTTGATGAATGTCTATTCAATTTTTCAAGGATCAGTGAAGGTGTTTTTTATGTCCCTTCACCTAATAGCCTTGAAAAACGCATTTTGGCAGGGTGTTTTTCAAAAATTTTTTCTAATTTTTTTCACAGCAGCGTTAAACTGCTCAACGACAGTAGTTTTACTAATGCCAAATCGTCTGCCTATTTCACGGAAAGACAATCCCTCGACCGCATTAAGCCAAAGTATCAAATACTGTTTCTCGGTAAGGTGTTCCATAGCCGCATACAAACGCTCATTGGCCGCTTTTTGCAGAAGTTCCTTTGCAATATCCACGCTTTCATCAGCTATATCAAAACCATTATCCATAGAAGCATCTAAGGATTGAATGTAACGGGTTTCCTTGCGCTCGGTGCAGCTTGTCCGATACTCAAACATAACTGCATCGTGGTATATCTCTTGGGGTTGGGTAACAAGCCAATCCGCATATATATCGTCCACCTCAACGGTGATAATTTTTCTTTCGCCTTTTTTCGTGGTTATCTCTGTCGATAACTTTTTCATTGTGTTTTCCTCCATATCGTGATTTTGAAATTGGTGTAAGTTTCAAAATCCGACAAGGTGGAGCACGAATAGAGTAAATACGATATTTTTCGCCAAGGCAAACAAAAAGGCACTTATTGCGTGATACGCTTAAATTTGCGTACCATTCAACAAGTGCCTTTCTAATGCTATTCAGTTTATCATTATGTAGAGCAGCGGTTAAGCCATAAATTCATAATCACTACTCATAACGAGTAGTGATGCGCAGTTACCCCAACGCATAATAAAATACCTCCTTGATTTTAGAATTGGCGCGGCTCGTCCAAGGTGGTATTCTGGAAGATGACCGCGTAGATGTTTTTCATCTCTTTTCTCTTTGAATATTTTGACTCTCATTCTCATATCGTAGAATGGGAGAGTACGGCTTCTATGGTGCAAAAAAGCGACGAGCCTTAATAAGCCCGTCGCGCTTATTTGTTGCTAAAGGAGTTAGTCAGCTATTCCTCGGAACAGCTTTCACAAGTTCCGTTTAGAACGATTTGTATATGTTTTATTTTTGCACCGTCCGACAAGTTGCAAGCCGCCTTTGCAGCATTGATGTCGGCATCCATAATGTCAATGACTCGTCCACACCTCTCACAAACAAGGTGAACGTGATCCTCACAGTTCGCATCGTATCTTTCGTGGTTATCCACGGTTGTTACTCTGATAACCCTTCCGATTTCTTCTAACTGTTTGAGATTTCGATACACCGTGCCAAGCGAGAGGTTCGGCAGGTCGCCTTTCAGATCATTAAAAATCATTTCTGCGGAAGGATGCTCCTTCGTGCCGCAGAGATATTGATATATACTATTGCGGGTAGCAGAGTTCCGCATTTTTGTATTTGCCGTCAGCATTATTTTCCTCCGTAAGAATATTTTTCTATATTATAGCATATATTTATCTCCTTGTCAATAATGGTTCTCATTATCGTTAAGAAAACTTATTGACATATTATGACAAAAGAAGAAACCCTCGCTCCATTTCGGAACAAGGGCTGAGTTGGTTTATAAATGCTTCTTGTTAAATATCGGTATGCTGACGGCAAAACAAATTATAGTCACAATAGCCGTTACAATAATGGCTACGATATATTCTTTTGATTGTGCCACACCATATATCAAGGAATTACCGTCCGTTAACAAGGTCGGCAGATATTTATTTGCCTTGGGTAGCAAACCAACGAGATAGGAAAAAAGAACGACAGCTCCCGTTCCGAGAAGCACTTCTGTGCTTGAAGTGGATATCGTAGAAAAGAGAGTCATCAAAGAAATAACGAATACGCCGAACAACCACCAGCACACAACCGAAAGAAGAAGGTTCTGCGCTACCGAGTTATCCCAAAAATACGAATTATAAAGATACGTGATTCCAAAGCAGAGCCAATAACCGAGCGACCAAATCGCACATAGAATACCTGCTTTTGAAATAACGACCTTGTATCTTTCGAGTCCTTTCGTCAAGGAAAGCACCAACGTACCCGAGCCATACTCTTTGGTAAAGATCGCACCTTGAAGCAAAACGAAGGCAATCAGCCCGATGGGCATATTCTTGAAAAATTGCACCCATGAATCCATCGCGCTGACTTTTACATCGGTCACGATCATACCGCTTTCCGCAAGAGCGTCTGCCATAACCTCAAGCAGCCACGGCGTTAGCTTTGCCACCGCAGGATTCATAATTCCAAGCAGAACAAACAGAGTAAGAGTTATCCACAATCTACCGCTGCGAAGCTGCTCCATACATTCTTTTTTTATGAAGGCGAACAAGGATTTCATTTTTCCGTCACCTCCATAAACAGATCTTCAAGACTCGGCTCTAAACGCTCCACCTTCAAGAGTGATATACGATGATTTGCAACAAAGCCTAAAACCTCGGATGCAGAATACTTATTCTCCGAGAATGTCACCTTATTTCTATCGGTTTCCTTCGCCTCGGGAAAGGCATTTAGCAGAATGACAGTATCCGAGTCGTTTTCGGCTTCTATCATATATTCGTTGCTTCTGTATCTCGTTTTGATATCGGACAGCTTGCCCCCAATATTCACTACGCCGTCTTTCAAAAAAGCCAAGTCGGTACAAATACGCTCTACATCGGAGAGAATATGTGTGGAAAACAGTACCGTTGTCTGATCCTTGATAGCCAAGAGAATATCGAGTATTTCTTTTCTGCCTACGGGATCGAGCGCGGAGGTTGGCTCGTCACAAACAAGAAGCTTCGGGCGAGAGAGGAGTGCCTGTGCAATACCCAAGCGTTGCTTCATACCTCTTGAAAAACCTTTGATACGGTGCGTTTCATCAGCAAGACCGACAAGAGTGAGCAACTCCCTTGTACGTTCTTCTATATCTGCACGGCTCATTCCCGTAATCTCACCGCAAAAACGCAGATACTCTTTCGCCGTCATAAACGAATAGAATTCCGGCACGTCGGGAAGATAGCCGATATAACGGTTGGTATCGGTTTGTCCGTAGACCACCTTCTCTCCGTTAACAATAATATCTCCCGAATCGGCTTTCAGAAGTCCAAGAACGGTTTTCATCGTGGTCGTCTTGCCCGAACCGTTTTTTCCTATAAAGCCATAAATGCTGTGCTCCGGCACGGACAGATCAAGCCCTCTCAAAACCTCTTTATCACCAAACCGCTTATGCAAACCGGTGATGCGTAGCATATCCATTAAGAATCCTCCTTACCGAGAAGGAAATATAGGATCGGACCGACAAAATTCATCAGCGCAATGGTAATGACCAGCCACAAAGCACGATTACCGCGCTTATATGTCTTGTGAGTTAAAATATGATACAGTGTATATCCAAACAGCGCAAACTGTACAATCACAAGCGGAATTAAAAACGGAAGAAATTCCATAATCTGATCCATTATTTCTTATCCTCCTTTTCCGCATACACCTCAACGCAAAGCCCCTTGCGACCGCATTTGGGGCAGGTCAGACGGCGCATTTTCGGTGTGTGATATGCCCAAAATGCTTCCTTCATTTTTGGCTTGAACACCTCGTGACATTCAGGGCAGATATAGGCAACGTGATTAAAATAATATTTAGACACGCAAATTCCCCACGGAATTGCCACGAGGGCCCATATCACGAACAGCCACCAAAGACCGTTTGTGATCCACAGAACGATAGACGTCCATTGCAATGCTGTCACGGGAATGCCCGTAAACACCATAAACCAGCGCATTTTTGAAAGCTTATTTTTTTGTTTCATAACGTGTGCTATATCACCGATAGATTCAACGGAGAAAGTATCAAGCTCCTTTAACTCACGCTTAATCCCCTCAATCAAGTCAAGCTTTGCTTGACGCTCGGAGAGTTCTTCTCTCAGAACCTGTTCCTGTTGTTCAAGCAGTATTGAAATGATATTCTCGGGATTTTCCTCAGCGAACAAAGCAGAAATACTGTTAATGGGAAGTCCGACTTCACGTAGAAAACAGATAATGTGCATACGCTTCAAGTCGTCCTCTGTATAGAGCCTGCGACCACCCTCAGAAAGCTCGCTCGGCACGAGAATGCCTCGGTCATCGTAATATTGAACCGTTCTCACCGATACGCCACAGAGCTTTGCTATTTCTCCCGTCGTGTATTTTGACATAGCTTATCACCTCCTTGATTCCCATTATACAACATTACGCAGCGTAACAAGCAATACCTCACGCAAGGGGATTTTTTGAAAAATTCTCGACTATTGGTTGTGTTTTCGTGTTTCTCAGTATTTTTAGTATATTATATCACAATTTTATGAACTGCTCAAGAATATAGATAAAATCCCTCGCTCTGTAATGGAACGAGGGATTTTGGCTATTTTACAAAGAATACCACTATGGAACAGATAAAAATAAATGCTGCCGTTCCGATACTGAAATAAGCAACCTTACGGCTATTGTTCCATTGCATATAGCTTTGGCAAAGCATTGTTACACCCATCAAAGGCATAAAGATGTTGATTGCCTGATCCCAAACATCAAATATTTGCAATACCGCTAATACCACGACGGATAGGCTTGCAAGAACTGATAGTATGGTAACGACCTTATGTAATAAGGGTGTATCTTTCCAATTAGTTTTCATAATCAAAGCTCCAATCTGAACTTGGTTGGTTTATCCGTCCGATATATCACCGCCACCTGTTCATTCACGCTCGGTGGAGTGACAAAGGATTTAAGCCATTTTTTCTTGACGATCTCGTTTCCGTCCACAGTATATTTCACCGTAACAATATGAGGAAAGGTTGCACCGTCAAGAGCGTGCTTTCTTATGGGCTTGGTATTGACCTTCAGCCACCATTGCTTTTTGACGCATAGGACTATGCCAATCGTTGTGTTTTCCGAAAACGGATTTCCGTTTTTATCAAAAGCATTTTTCAATGCTCGCTCTGTAAGAATAACCGAGAGGATTATAAGTAAAAGCGGAAATACCAATAATGCCGCGCCCACATATCCCACGGTTTTAGTGTCTGCCCCAATGAAGCACAGCATAATACCTGCTACGATAGGAATGAGTGCCAAACCACAGATAAGCCATATTTTGCCACAGTAACGGTGTGCAAATTCCCAAGTATCTCTGTTTTTCATTGACCTTGAGGTACGGTATCCGAAAACATAATTGATTTCTTTCGGTGCTTTTTTGAGAAATGCTCGCCCGAACAATATCATTATTATCGGTATGAGCAGATCCATAATGAACATATAAATCCAAAAGCCCATCTATTTCTCCTTATTCCACCCTCATCATTCTGTATCCAACACCGATATGCGTTTGGATATACTGAGGTGAGTCGGGGGCTACTTCGATCTTCTTGCGGAGCGTTGCCATAAAGACACGGAGAGAAGCTACGTTATTTTCCCACGCCGCGCCCCATATTTTCTGTGTAATGAAGGTATGCGTTAAGACCTTCCCGACGTTTGCTGCAAGCAGGCACAGTATTTTGTATTCGATAGGAGTCAGATGCAATTCTTCCTCTCCGAGATAAGCGCAGCCTGCGGCATAGTCGATTCGCAAAGTACCGTTTATAAATACAGAGCTTGTACTTTCGTTACGGTTCGAGGCTAATCTTCTTTGCGTAACACGGAGCCGCGCCAAGAGTTCCTCTACGGAGAAAGGCTTGGTTAAGTAATCGTCCGCACCTGCATCAAGGGCATCAATTTTGTCCTTATCCTCACTGCGTGCGCTGATGACGATGATCGGCATATCCGACCACGTGCGTATTCTCTCTATAACCTCAACGCCGTCTATATCGGGGAGTCCGAGATCAAGCAAAACAATATCGGGATTATGCGATGAAGCCTCCATAATAGCGTTGTTTCCGTTCTGTGCCGTTATAAATTTATATTCGTGCGTCTTTAAGGTCGTTGTAATCAGATTGCGAACGGGTGCATCGTCCTCGACTACGAGTATCAAGGGTTTATTCACTGATCTCCACCTCCTCCTTTGGTAACGTAAAGGTAAATACCGCACCGTGCGGCTTGTTGTCGGTCACGGTAATCTCTCCGCCGTGAGCATTTACAATAGACTTACAGAGTGCAAGTCCAAGACCGAGACTTCTGCGGCTGTCGGCAATTTTTTCAGCACCTGTGTAGAACATATCGAACACACGGGGCTTTATCTCGTCTGCAATTCCGTGTCCGTTATCCGCTACGGTAATTGCAATTTCATTGTCCTTTTCGACTGCCGAGATCTCTATTTCAGATCCGCTTGGTGTATATTTTATCGCATTGTCGATCAGATTGATCAAGACCTGAACGATAAGTCTTGCATCCATCCGCGCAAGCAGTATTCCGTCGCTTTCCTTGACCGTGAACTTATGCTCGCTTGCATTTTTCTCGGTGCGTCTGACTGCTTCATCAATAACATCGGACACAAGCTCGGCAGCCATCCGTATGTCGCTCTTGCCATCTCCCATACGGGATACCGACAGAAGATTTTCCACAAGGCTGATGAGCCATTCGGAGTCCTCACGTATATCGGTATATATCTGTCTGCGTGTTTCCACATCGAATGCCTCGTCGTTTGCAAGTAGATTGTCTGCGTTGCCGGAAATCGACGTGAGCGGTGTGCGAAGGTCGTGAGATATGGTGCGGAGCAGATTTGCGCGTAGCTTTTCTTGTTCTGCAAGGATTGCCGTGGCTTCCTTCTCTCGCGCGTTTCTCTCGCTTTCAAGTGCCAAGGCACATTCTCCGAGGATCGAAAGCAAAATACTGTTTTCAAAGGCATCGACCGTTTTGGTGCTTTGTATTCCGATAGCACCGTAAACCGTATTGCTTGCGTGTATGGGATAATAGGTGCAGGACTCGGTTTTACATAGGCTCGTGCCTGCTGCTCTGCCAGCTCCGGAGGGGCGCTGCCCCTGCCGTCTGCGGACGGCTCCCCGACCTTCATC
>CAKSOW010000017.1 GCA_934479825.1 uncultured Eubacteriales bacterium | reverse complement strand
AAAAGAGGAAGTAAAGCTTCAAGAGACGGCGGGTTTGCAGGCGTTGAGTTGTTTTTTTCACCGGATGAAAAGACCGAAAAACCGCCGGTTGTGAAGATCGGCGCGTCGATCAATTGCTGTAATTTGATCTTGTCGTATTTCCCCTCGACTAAGACAGCCTGCCGTATTTTTAACTTTTCGGTCATGGCGTAAGCAAAAAATCGGCATTACCGGAAAGCACGGCGCCGAAGGCGCGGAGAATCGCATCCGGACGCTTGTCAAAATTGCATTTGGCTGTGTAAGCGGCTTTTTCATCGTCAAAAAGCAACGTAATTTCAGCAAGAATCCGGCCTTTTTCCTTGGCAGAGCAGGAAAAATACGTCCCGGTTTCGTCGGTACGGACGGAAGAGGAATAGTTCATGCCCTCTGTGATGCCCTCATATTCCCGAACGACCGCACGGAAGGCGTTTTCCGGAACATCGTCCTTTAATTCCAGTGCCACCGAATGTCCGAGTGTTGTCAGCAAACATACCTTGTCCGGCTTGCCGTCCGAAAACACAATCAGATTTTCTTTTGCCAGACGTTCCATAACGTCCGGAAGATCAGTAAGTTCCGCCACTGCGGCGTGATATACCGCAGAAAGCAATGCGTCGGCGTTTACACCGTTCGGATAACGTTCTAAGACGAGGAGAACGAGAATACGAAGCTGTTCGGCGTTGATACGCAAGAAGGATCCCTCTTTCCGATTTTAGATATCAAGTCTTATATTATTGTATCATAACCGGCTGTTATTTTCAAGCGTTTCCGTCGCTTTTTTTGCTTTCTATCCTAAAAAACAGGAAAAAAGAACGGCGCTTGCCGACAAAAAACGAAACAGCGTCGCTTTTCGGAGTGACAACCGTCTGCCAAGCCATTCGTTTACCAAAAAAGCCAATATGGAAAATAGCCATGGGCATAGCCAAGCACGCAGTGTATAATCGCGAAACAGAAACAAAAGTCCAATGGATACAGCCGATAGGAGAAGCGAGATAAGAAAGCAAAACAGCGCTTTTTGCGGCAGGTTCCGGCTTTTCCCGAAGAAAAGACCGGCAGTAAAGGCAGACGCCGCACAAAGTCCGGCCAAAATGCGTATGTTTCCGAACATCACGGCGGCAAATGCAAAAGACAGCAAAATGCGAAAGACTGCCCATTTAAGCGGAAAAGGTACAGGGAGCTCTTGGGGTGACGCGGTATTCTCTTTGGCTTTTTTGTTCATCAGCGTAAATCCTTTTTTATGCGTTCCAACGCCCCTTTTTCTAAGCGGGACACCTGCGCTTGGCTGATGGATATTTCGTCGGCCACCTCCATTTGTGTGCGTCCCTCAAAGAAACGAAGCATAATAATACGTTTTTCGCGTGGTGAAAGCTTGTCGATTGCCTGAGAAATGGCGATGGTTTCCAACCAGCTCTCATCGGTGTTGGCAGTGTCGCAGACCTTATCCATGACATAAACGCTGTCTCCGTTTTCGCTGTACACCGGTTCATACAGCGATACAGGATCTGCAATGGCGTCGAGTGAAAGCGCCACATCTTCTTTCGGAACGCCGAGCGCCGCGGCGATTTCTTCGATTTTCGGTTCGCGCGAAAGCTTGGCGGATAATTCATCTTTGACGGACAGCGCCTTGTAGGCAAGATCACGTACCGACCGGCTTACGCGGATCGGCGTGTTGTCGCGCAGATAGCGCCTTAATTCGCCGATGATCATGGGAACGGCATAGGTGCTGAATTTTACGCCATGCGACAGATCAAAATTATCAATCGCCTTGATAAGACCGATACAGCCGACCTGAAACAGATCGTCCGGGTTTTCCCCCCGTCCGGTGAAACGGCGAATCACGCTTAATACTAACTTCAAATTGCCGGAAATCAATTCTTCGCGCGCTTTCTTATCTCCCTTGGCCGCCCGTTTCAACAATTCTTCTTTCTCTTTTGCACTAAGAACCTTTAATTCCGAGGTGTTGACGCCGCAGATTTCCACTTTTCCGCCGTTTAAAGCCATATTCCGGAAAGCCTCCCTTTGTTTTGTTTACAAAAGAAGTATTTCCATTTGGCGGAAGTTCATGCAGACGTTTTCGTTTTTTACAAAACGGGATCATCGGGAAAAGCGTTATATTCTTGACAAGTCCGGAGATTTGTGATATGATTTTTTTGAAAGAAATGGAAACGGTTTGATTAGGAATTACGAGGCAATTTGCATGATCTATCTGATAACCGGCGCGTCTCATACCGGAAAAACAAATTTGGCGCAAAAGCTCATGGAGCGCTTAAAAATTCCATATTTGTCCATTGACCATCTGAAAATGGGACTTATCCGCAGCGGTGAAACGGCGCTTACTCCGTGCGATGACAAAGAGCTTACGCCCTATTTATGGAACATCGTAAAGGAAATCATAAAGACAGCCATTGAAAATAAGCAGAATCTCATTGTCGAAGGGTGCTACATTCCGTTTGACTGGAAAAACGATTTCCCGGAAACCTATCTTGCGCATATCCGGTATCTATGCTTGGTGATGAGTAAATCGTATATCCTCACGCACTTTGAAGATATACGGACATATGCTTATGTGATCGAGAACCGCTTGGACGATTCGTATTGTACCCAAGAGAACGTGCTTGCAGAAAACGCTGATTTTTTGAATGAGTGTCAGAAAAACGGTTGTCTGTATTACTTGATCGACAGCGTATACGATACCGATACAATGATAAACGCACTCTTATCGAATCTATGAAAAATTGAGAGAATCAGGTGACATAAAATGGAACACATCACGGTAACAAGTGAAAATTTAGATAAAGAACATATTTGTTGCGCCATTTCCAATAATAAGGATATTCAGGTATCCTCCAAAAAAGCATGGCTTGCAGAGCGATTGGAGGAGGGGCTTGTTTTTTACAGAAGCGTCGAGCGCGGCAAGTGCTTTATCGAGTATATTCCGGCGGAAAAAGCCTGGATCCCGATTGTGGCAGAGGATTATATGTATATCGACTGCCTGTGGGTATCAGGCTCGTTTAAAGGGCACGGATATGCCAATGATTTATTGGGACACTGTTTGTCTGACAGCAGGGAAAAGGGAAAAAAGGGGGTCTGTATTCTTTCGTCCGCCAAGAAACGGGCGTTTTTGGCAGACCCGAAGTTTTTAGCTGCCAAGGGTTTTACCGTTTGCGATGAAAGTGATAACGGCATTGAATTATGGTATCTGCCGCTTGAACCGGACGCCCCGAAACCGTCCTTCAAGGAATGTGCCAGACATCCGCATGCAGACGGAGACGGCTATGTGCTGTATTATACGAATCAATGTCCTTTTACCGCAAAATATGTGCCGGTCGTCGAACAGACCGCAAAAGAGCAGGGGATATCTTTCCGCGCGATTCATCTGACAAAAACCGAACAGGCGCAGAATGCCCCGACGCCGCTTACCACCTATGCGCTCTTTTATAACGGCCGGTATGTGACCAATGAGATGCTGAACGACAAAAAGTTTTTGAAGTTGAATGACAGCTTAAAGGACGGGAGTACAACGTGATACATATTGATTTTGAGGGGAATCTGCCGTACTTTTTCATGGCGCTTTCCGTGTTTGTCCTTTTTTACGGAATCTATCTGATAAAAATGCTTGCGCAACATCGCCGCGGCATTCAGACAAGACAGATCGGACGGAGAAAAGAAAAAAGCCTCCACCGGGTGGAAACATGGATGGCGGTTGCGACCTATTCCGTGATTCCGGCACAGATTATATCCATGGCTCTCGGCTGGAACTATATGCCGTCCGATGCGCGCTTTACCGGATTTTTGACGGCGCTCGCCGGAGATATTATTTTTCTTGCGGCGGTGCTGTGCATGAAAGACAGTTGGCGCGCCGGAATTCCCGAAAGCGACAAGACGGCTATTGTAACGGACGGTATTTACAAATTCAGCCGCAACCCGGCGTTTTTGGGCTTTGATCTTATGTATTTGGGCGTATTTTTGATGTATGCCAATCCGCTGACCGGCTTTTTTACAGTGTTTGCGATTCTCATGCTCCATTTGCAGATTTTGCAGGAGGAAAAATATTTAGCAGATACGTTCGGGGAAGAGTACGGCCGGTATAAACGTCAGGTGTTCCGTTATTTGGGAAGAAAAAACAGCAAGTAATAAAAACAAAGCAAAAATCGGAGAAATTGCGAAACAATTGATGATATATGCCCATGGAAAAAGCGGAAATGCCGGTGAAGCGCAGCATTATAAGTTACTGTTTCCGGAGAGCACCGTGATAGGATTTGATTATAAGGCGCAAGCTCCTTGGGAGGACAAAGAGGGATTTCCGGCCTTTCTTGAACGGCAAAAGGATTATGAAGGCGGCTATATCGACAGTGGCGTCATTGCGAAGTTCGCAGGCTGTGTCAACGGTGTCCCGGCGTATTAAGAGAATAGCAAAAGAAAAAAGAGGAGCCGATTCCTCTTTTTTCTTTTGCTTTACAAAGGCATCGGCAGACTTAAATCAACTTCCAAACCGCATCGCCGCCGGTCGGTAATGGTGACAGTCAGCTTTATGTATGATTGCCTCGGTTTACACAAATGACAAGCTGATGAAATTCTTCAGAAATTGCGAGAATGCCTCTTGACAATGGAATTATATGATGATATAATAACAATATGTTATATATAACTACATGTTGTTGTTCGAGGTGATCATCATGCCTGCTGCAAAAAAGGTTTCCAAAGATGAAATTATTGATGCTGCCATCGGTGTGTTGCGTGACGATGGATTCGCTGCCATCAACGCTCGCAGTGTCGCAAAAAAATTGGGTTGCTCCACGCAGCCAATCTATTTTTCATTCAAGAATATGGAGGAATTAAAAGCCGCCCTGACCGAACGTGCTATCCGAATGCACACGCAGCGCGTGCGCGATTCACTGCGCATTCATGAGGGAAATGACAGCCGTTACAGCAGCTATGGGATGGGTTTTGTGAAATTTGCGGCTGAGGAAAAACAGCTTTTCCGCTGGCTCTATCTGGAAGGCGAACAGCTTGGCCCATATCAGAATGATGTGCTGTTGTCGGAGGTCATTACGTTCATCGTCGATGAATTCGGTTACAGCAAAGAGGCAGCTCGCCGTTTTCATCAGGACATGATCTACTTTACTTACGGGCTGGCCATTCTTGCTAACACCGGTCATTTGCACCTGACCGAATCGGAGCTTCGTGAAGCGTTCCGCCGGGAGTTTCGCGCACTGACTGCCATTTACGGCAAGCCGACAAAATTACCGGAGTTTGCCGTGAAAGCCGGTGTTATTTTATGAATTTGAAGCTATCCTTTTCGTGGGTTGGGCTTGCGGTGTTTGCTCTCCCCATGCTGATCAACATTGCTTATGCCGTTTTTCCCCCGGCCGATAAGACAGAACAGGGTGCGGCGGTTTCGCATTGGATAGAGATGGTGGAGCAGATCAGCCGGATTGCCTACTTGGCGGCGATCACACTTTTGGTGAGCCGAGAACCAATTCAATTACGAAGTGTCTGGTTTGGGCTTGCCGCCTTGTTCCTCCTATTGTATTATGCCGTATGGATTCGATATTTTGTCGGCGGATGGGAGATTGCCCTGCTGAATCGCGCGTTTTTCTTTGTCCCGATGCCGCTTGCGGTATTTCCCGTGCTTTATTTCTTGTGTGCTGCCGTTTGGCTGCATAACCTTCCTGCTGTGATACTTATGACCATTTTCGGCGCAGCGCATCTGACCGTGTCAATCCAATCATTCCGCTGATTTTTGAAAAAATTTCAAAAAGCCCTTGACAGGTAACCATTCGGTTGCTATAATTATAGTAACCGAACGGTTACTATAAATTTGGAAGTGAAATTATGGCCGGAGATACCAAAGAGCACATTTTGGAAACAGCACTTGAGCTATTCGCGCAAAGTGGTTATTTGGGAACTTCCATGAGCGATATTGCGGGGGAGCTTGGGATTACCAAAGGTGCTTTGTATAAGCATTATACGAGCAAGCAGGAGATACTTAACAGCATTGTGGAACGGATGAACAAAATGGATTATGAACGTGCTGAGGAATATGAAATGCCGGAAACGAAGCCGGACGGCTTTGTGGAGGCTTATCTGCACACGCCGATTGAAAAAATCCGTGCATACGGTATGGCGCAGTTTGACCATTGGACGAAAGAGCATTTTTCTTCAAATTTTCGGAAGATGCTGACGCTGGAGCAATACCGCGATCCAAAGCTTGCGCAGCTTTATCACGATTATCTGGCGACCGGCCCGACCGAGTATATGGCTGCGATTTTCCGAAAGCTGACGGATTCCGATGATGCCGCCATGCAGTTGGCGCTGGAATTTTACGGTCCGATGTTCTTGCTTTACAGTGTTTACGACGGTGCAGAAGAAAAAGAGCGCATCGCACCGATGCTGAGCGCCCATATTGACCGGTTCATTTCCAAGGTCGAATCCGGTTACAGAAAGTCAGGAACATCCATATGAGAGAAGCCATAGAAAAAAAGTGGGTCTTGTGCCCGATATGCGGAGCAAAGACGCGCTTGCAACTCTTGCCCGAAACGGAACTGAAATCATTTCCGCTGTTTTGCCCGAAATGCAAGAGTGAGAGCATTATCAACGCCAAGCATTTCATCATTGAAACCAAGCAGCCAGACGCTAAGACGCAGTGCTGATCGCAAAGCCGATCGGGCACTGCGTCTTAATTTTTTGAAAAGAGGACTCTTATGGACGCTGTTATTTACACAACCAACACCGGCAGCACCGAGCGTTATGCCAAGCTGCTGGCGCAGGAAACAAAACTCCCTGTATATTCACTGGCCGAAGCAGCAAAATCAGTCCCGAACGGAGCAGAGATTCTTTACCTCGGCTGGATTGCGGCAGGTTCTGTGAAAGGCTTCGCTAATGCCGCCAAGCGTTATCATATCAGAGCGGTTTGCGCTGTCGGCATGGGACAAACCGGGACGCAGACGGAAAGCGTGCGGAAAAAGGCGGCTGTTCCGGCAAGCATTCCGCTGTTCACTCTGCAAGGCAATTTCAATGTTAAAAAGCTGCAGGGCCTTTATAGACCCATGATGGAGATTATGGTCAAGAAAGCCGGTAAAAGTCTTGCCGCAAAGAAAGACCGTACACCCGAGGAGGACGATATGCTGGATATGATGCTCCACGGCGGAGAGCGGGTCAGAATAGAAAATTTAAGTGCCGTACTCGATTGGTACAACGCACAATAACAAGAAACAATAATAGAAAACGGAGGAAAATATCATGTTATGTCCGAAATGCGGAAAAGAAATGAAAAAGGGCTATTTGTTCAGCAGCAAGGACGGCGCTTTAAGCTTTGCAAACGAAGTGCCGGGTGCCTTGGAAAATGCAAAAAACGCAGACGGATTTGTGAAACTCACCGGTTTGAGGGCCGGCGGACGAACAAGCGTGGAAGCCTGTCACTGTGATGTGTGCAGAATGATGATCATTTCATACGGAGAGGAAACGGCGGAAATATGAAACTCTATTTTGGAAACGGAGTCACTACGGCAACAACGCTTATGATCCTTGCACTGCTTGGGTTTGTCGGCTATTCGATCTTTCACCGCGCTCATATTGAGTATTGGGGACGCCGAAGTGCAATTCTGCTAATTTTCGGCCTTGTAATCTGTTGCTTTGCGGCGGCGCGGGACGGCTTGGATAAGACTATTCAGCATGCCATTGACGGAAGCTGCGCACCGGGACTGTTCCCGCTCGTCAGTGTGCCTACCATCGTCGGCTGTGTCGGTGCGATGCTGATTATCATTGCCGCTATTGCTACGCCGATTGCGAAAACACAGCGGACGCGCGAGATATGGTTCTATGTGATGTCGGGCGGCGCAGTGCTGAAAATCGTGACGATGGAGATCGCGCGGATTATTTTCTAAAGCCAAAAGGAAGTGTACTTATGCCGCAAATGAACAAAGGCGGAAAATTTATTTTCGGAGAATCAGTGATTTGCTCCGACGGACAAATGCAGCTTCCGCCGCAGGCCGTGGACGAATATTGCATTGCTTCGGAAGGCAAGGTCTACCTGTTTACCGGGAGTAAAATTACGGGCGGTTTCTGCGTAACGCGGCAGGGACTGCTCCTGCCGTCGAAGCTGGGGCATATTCTGACCGAAACGCCGGTGCTTTTACATTATGAAGTTCCAGACGGTGCTTTTGTTCCCTATAAGGGGCGTTCGTACTGTTGGACGGCTGTTTCAGCGTCCGGCAAGATTACACTGACGAAAGAAATGATGGCATTTCTGCATCTGGAGCCTGAAATGCGGCTCCTGTCTATCCGCAGCAGCAATATTGCCTTTACTATGGGCGCAAAAGGGCCTCTTTGGGATAAGGCTGTGCATTATGACGGCGGGATACCGTTGTTTTGAAAGGGATGAAACGAGGTATACCATGAATAGTACCCTTATATATGTTCATGGAAAGGGCGGTTCGGCTGAGGAAGCCGAGCATTACAAAACGCTCTTTCCGAATTATGAGGTAATCGGGTTTGATTACCATTCCCAAACACCTTGGGAGGCCAAAAAAGAGTTTTTTACATTTTTTGCCGAGCAGAGAAGCAGGTGCGAGCATCTTACTCTGATAGCAAACAGCATCGG
This sequence comes from uncultured Eubacteriales bacterium, assembly GCA_934479825.1. Taxonomy (GTDB): domain Bacteria; phylum Bacillota; class Clostridia; order Oscillospirales; family CAG-382; genus UMGS882. The sequence goes on along the minus strand of CAKSOW010000017.1, from coordinate 44,672 downwards.
AGCTTATTTTGCTTTATCCGCACTGGATGAAACGCTGGCGGACAAAGCCTTTTTCATTTCCCCGGTCGTGGATATGGAAACCCTGATTTGCAATATGATGCAATGGTCGAATGTGACCGAACAAGAACTTGCAGAAAAACGGGAAATCCCCACAAGTTTTGGAGAAACGCTGTCTTGGGAGTATCTTTGCTATGTGCGACAGCATCCTATCCTCTGGAATGTTCCCACCTGTATTCTGTATGGCGGGCATGATCACCTGACATCGGTCGAAACGATATCGGCGTTTGCAAAGCGGCACCATGCAGAGCTGACCATCATGCCAAGCGGCGAGCATTGGTTCCATACCGAGGAACAGATGCAGTTTCTGGATCATTGGCTCAGAGAACGCAGCTTGAAAGCTGTCTGTGGCTGATGATGCTTAACGGCACAGACAGCTAAACGAAAACGGAAACATTACTGTGGGAGACAGCAGGAATTGGAGATTCAGGAACTGCATCCATAATCGGTGACAGCGGCAATGTGATCCATGTTGATCCAAGCGAGAAAATTATTAACAAGAGATAAGGAGAAACACCATGTCAGAAAAGAATATTACCATTCGCCCCGAAACCAAAGACGACTATCGCAATGTCGAAAATCTGACCCGCGAGTCTTTCTGGAATGTCTACCGTCCCGGCTGTATGGAGCACTATGTGCTGCACTGCTATCGGGATGACCCGGCTTTTGTGCCGGAGCTGGACTTCGTCATGGAGCTGGACGGCGAGCTGATCGGGCAGGTCATCTATGTGCGGTCGGAAATCGACTGCGATGACGGAAGAAAGGTACCAATCATGACCTTTGGTCCAATCGGAATCGCGTCTGCATACAAGCGCCAGGGCTACGGAAAGAAACTGCTCGACTATTCCATGGAAAAAGCTAAGGAAACGGGCGTAGGCGCACTTGCCATTACCGGCAATATCCTGTTTTACGGAAAATCCGGCTTTGTTCCGGCAAAAACAAAGGGTGTGTGCTATGCAGACGACCCGGCGGCAGACTATTTTCTCATCAAGGAGCTGACGCCCGGCTTTTTGGACGGCATCTCCGGCACCTACAAAGATCCGGAGGGCTATTTTGTCTGTGAAAAAGATCCGGAGGGCTTTGAACGGTTTGAAGCAACCTTCCCGAAGAAGGAAAAGCTGAAGCTGCCGGGACAATTATTCTGAGTAGGAGGAATCTGAGTATGATCGAGTCAAGATGTGGGCTTCGGTGCAGCGATTGCAGTTTTCGTGAAGCAATGGGCTGCACAGGGTGCGTGAATATGGAAAAAACCTTCTGGGCAGATAGCTGCCCAGTGAAATCCTGCTGCGAAAAGAAAGGCTTGCAGCATTGCGGCGAATGCGATGACTTCGTTTGTTCTTTATTACATACTTTTGCTTACGACATGGAGCAAAGCGATAACGGCGCAAGAATCGAGCAATGCAAAAAGTGGTGTAAAAATAATGGCATCCAGTAAAGAGTATCTTCATTTCATTTTGGAACAGCTATCCGATCTGGACGATATTTCTTACCGTCCTATGATGGGAGAGTTTATTCTCTATTATCGCGGTAAAATCGTCGGCGGGATCTATGATGATCGGTTGCTTGTCAAGAAAACAAGATCCGCTTTGGAACTTATGCCTGCGGCAATTTGTGAACTCCCATATGAGGGAGCGAAAGAAATGCTGCTGGTGGATGAGGTTGACAGCAAAGCGTTTCTTACAGAGCTTTTTGAGGCAATGTACGATGAATTGCCCTCGCCAAAAGCAAAACGATAGAACAATGAAGCCGTATTTCCGAAAGGAGGAACGCAAAATGAAGAACAAAATCTATCCCCGCCCGCACGATCAACAGACGGTTTACCTAAAAGATGTGATCACAGCCCCCAACATCCAGGTCGGCGACTACACGATCTACAACGATTTCGTCCACGATCCGCGGGATTTTGAAAAGAACAATGTTCTGTACCATTACCCGATCAACGGTGACCGCCTGATCATCGGAAAATTCTGTTCCATCGCCTGCGGTGCAAAATTCCTGTTCACCAGCGGGAATCATTCGATGAAGTCACTGTCCACCTACACCTTTCCCATCTTCTTTGACGAATGGGATCTTGATGCGAAAAGCATCTGCGACGCATGGAACAATAAGGGCGACACTGTGATTGGTAACGATGTGTGGATCGGCTATGAGGCGGTTATCATGCCCGGCGTAAAGATCGGTGATGGTGCAGTTATCGGGACGCGCGCCGTGGTGACAAAGGATGTGCCGCCCTATACTATCGTGGGCGGTGTTCCCGCCAAATCCATCCGCCGGCGGTTTGACGATGTAACGATTGAAAAGCTGGAAGCCCTGCGCTGGTGGGACTGGGACTATGAAAAAATCAAACGCAGTATTCCCGCCATTCAGTCAGGGAACATGGCAGCGTTGGAGTGTGAAGAATGAAACCGACTGTGATCGACCCGAAAGCAACCACCCGCGCGGCGGCGTTCGACCTTTGGATGAGTGCGCCAAATCCTATGGTGACTTTTTTCAAAACGCTGGATGTTACGCCGCTTGTGGGATTCAGCCGCAAGCGCGGGCTGAAATTCAATATGCTTCTCTGCTGGTGCATCGGCAAGGCGGCCAGCGGAATTAAGGAGTTTTACCTGTTGCCTGTTGGGCGTGACCTGCTGCAGTATGACAGCATGGCGGTCAACACCATTGTAAAAAACAAAAACGGCGAGGTCAGCTCCTGCGACGTGCCGTTTTCCGCCGACCTTGCGCAGTTCAATACCGACTACTTGCGCCTGACGCGCGCAGTTGCGGAAAGCTGTGAAAATCACGATCTGACCGACAGCATGGTCATCGGCACCTCCGCCGTTGTGGATACCGAAATCGACGGAGCCGTCGGCATGAACAGCGGCATTTTCAACAATCCTTTTCTCATCTGGGGCAAATATCATAAGGGGCTTTTCAGGACGACGCTGAAGCTGTCGTTTCAATTCCACCATACCCAGATGGACGGCGCACACGCAGGGCGGTTCTTGCAAAGATTGCAGGAAAATATCTATGCTTTGAAAGTCAAAACATCATCGGAAAGCAAAGAAATCCATTGATGTATGATTGAGAAAAAAGATATAAATCGGAATTTACGGAGGCAGCGATGGTTTTTGATTTCAAGAAAGAATACAAAGAGCTTTATATGCCTAAAAATAAACCGGAGATCATAACTGTTCCGAAAGCTAATTATATTGCAGTCAGAGGAAAAGGCGATCCAAACGAAGAAAACGGGGCATATCAGCAAGCAATCGGTGTGTTATATGCCGTTGCATACACTTTGAAAATGAGTTACAAAACGGATTACAAAATCAAAGGATTTTATGACTATGCAGTTCTGCCGCTTGAAGGCTTCTGGTGGCAGGATAATACAGACGGAGTGGATTTTACCCATAAGTCCGCATTCAACTGGATTTCTGTTATCCGCTTGCCTGATTTCGTTACGAAAGAGGACTTTGAATGGGCGGTTGAAACCGCGGCGAAAAAGAAAAAGTTAGATTGCTCATCGGCAGAGTTTATAACGATTGATGAAGGCTTGTGCGTTCAGATTATGCACTTGGGCGCATTTGAGGAAGAACCTGCAACTGTGGCACTTATGGATGCGTATCTGGAGCAGAACGGATATGTGAATGATATGAGTACGGAAAGATTACACCATGAAATATATCTGTCTGATGCAAGAAAGGTGGCTCCGGAAAAATGGAAAACGGTTATCAGACATCCCATAAAGAAGAGGATTTTGATATAGAGTGATGATGCAGTCGATTTTGATTATTGATGATGATGCGGCAATCGGAAATCTGGAGCAAGAGGTCTTGGAGCGAGAGGGCTGCGGTACTGCGCGCTTATTCCGGCACGGAGGCACAGATGATGCTCAAAAACGTCCGTCCGAATCTTATTTTGCTTGACCTGATGCTTCCGGGGATGAGCGGTGAGGAACTTCTGCCGCAGATCAAGGAAATTCCCGTCATTGTTGTCAGCGCGAAGGCGGCCGTGCAGGATAAGGTCAATCTGCTTCTCGGCGGCGCGGCGGATTATCTCACCAAACCGTTTGATACGAAGGAACTGCTGGCGCGCGTCGCGGTACGGCTGAGAGAGGCGGTGATCTCCCCGTTTGTGCCTGTTTTAACCTGTGGAGATCTGACACTGGATACATCCTCTCACGAAGTACGGATCAGTGGGGTTACTGTCACGCTGACCCGGACGGAATATGCCATATTGAAGCTGTTGATGCGAAATTCCGGACAGGTTTTGGCGAAATCCGTTCTGCTTGACCGCATCGCGGAAGATACGCCCGACTGCACCGAAAACTCGCTGAAAACACATATCAGCAATCTGCGCGGAAAACTGCGTGACACATCCGGTAAAGACTATATTGAAGCGGTCTGGGGAATCGGGTCTCGCTTAAAAGCAGAATCTTAACTGTTTCTTGACCTTCTTCTTAACCGCTGTCTTGACCTTTTGGCTGTATCCTATGGGTATCAAGAAAAAGGAGGTACTTATTTTATGGAATATGTACTTGAAACAAATGCGGTAACCAAGCGTTACCGTGGCTTTGCCGCGCTGAACGGCTTGACGATGCGAATACCTAAAGGTGCGATCTACGGCTTTGTGGGCAGAAACGGTGCGGGCAAAACCACCCTTATCCGCCTGATCTGCGGTTTACAGGAGCCGACAGACGGCAGCTATACCCTCTACGGTGCGAAGAATACGGATCCCGAAATATACCGCTGCCGCCGCAGGATGGGCGCCGTGGTGGAAAGTCCGGCAATTTATTCCGATATGACGGCGCGTGAGAATATCTGCCAACAGTATCGGGTATTGGGACTTCCGTCCGATGACGGCATCGATAAGTTACTGCAGCTTGTCGGACTCGGAGATACCGACAAAAAGAAAGCGAAGAATTTTTCGCTTGGTATGCGCCAGCGGCTCGGTATTGCCATTGCCCTTTCGGGAAACCCGGATTTCTTGGTATTGGACGAGCCGGTCAATGGCCTTGACCCGCAGGGCATTATCGAAATGCGCGAACTGATTTTGAAACTCAACCGGGAACACGGAATCACCGTATTGATTTCCAGTCACATTCTCGATGAACTTTCCCGGCTTGCCACGCACTATGGTTTCATCGACGGCGGACATATGGTAAAAGAGATGAGCGCGGAGGAACTGGAGATGCGCTGCCGCAAATGCGTCCGCATTGAAGTCAGCGACACGAAGGCGCTTGCCCGTGTACTGGACGGTATGAAAGCCGAATATCGCATCACAGATGACACGCATGCGGATATTTACACCGAAATTCCAGTCACGGCACTGGTATCGGCATTGGCAAAGGAAAACTGCACCGTAAAGAATCTTACGAAGCAGGATGAGAGCCTTGAGAGCTTTTATATGAACCTTGTAGGAGGTGAGCACCATGCGTAAACTGCTTAAAGCAAACTTTTCCCGTCTGCGGCACGACAGAGTATTTTGGCTGCTTGCGGCATTGATGGTGTTTTTCGGTGCTTCTATGGCGATTGTCAATGCGGTCAATATCCGCCGTGAGGGCGCCGTTTGGATGATGGATTTCAGCCTGCTCACCTATACCACTCTTGCCCCGATCCTAACTTCGGTTCTGGTGGCGCTGTTTGCCGGCAGCGACTATTCCGGCGGGACACTCCGCAATAAGCTGATCGCCGGACACCGCCGCGGCAATATCTATCTTGCCAATCTTATCACCTGCTGCTGTGCCGGATTGCTTCTGTGTTTTGCCTTTGTGATTCCGCAGGGCGTACTTGGGCCTTTGCTTGGCGGACAGATTCAATCCACACCAATGAAGCTGCTGATGTATGGCGCATTAAGCCTTGTTCTGATGATTGCCTTTACGGCGCTCTTCACGCTGATTGTTATGCTGTGTCAAAACAAATCGCATACGGTTGCCGAATGCATTCTTCTGGTATTTGTGCTGATCTTCCTCGGCGTCTACATCACCTCTGCACTAAACGAGCCGGAGTATCTGGCAGGCTATTCCTATACGGAGAACGGCGTGACCGTGGAGGAACCGGAGACGAAAAATCCCAATTACATCAGTGGAACCAAGCGGCAGGTATACGAATTTATGCAAGACTTTACGCCGGGCGGACAGATGCTTCGAATCAGCGATATGGACACCGAAAAGCCGGCCATGCTGGCGCTTTATGACGGAATCATTCTCCTTGCGGCAACGGGCTTGGGTATGGTATTTTTCCGACGCCGGGATTTGAAGTAAGAGGTGATTATGGAGTTTGTGGTCGTGCTTATCATCATTGCGCTTGCACTCTGCGCGGTCGGACTGTCGCTGTATCTGCTCTCCCTGCGCGCGTCACTCTGTGAAGCCGCACGGGAGCTGAATGACAAGCTGAAAACGGATACAAACACGCTCATTTCCATTTCATCCGGCGACCGCGCCATGCGTTCCCTTGCTTCGGAAATCAACTGTCAGCTGCATTTGCTCCGCAAAGAGCGCCTAAAGCTGCAACATGGCGACATGGAATTAAAAAATGCGGTCACAAACATTTCTCACGATTTGCGTACTCCGCTGACTGCAATCTGCGGCTACCTCGATCTGCTTATCCAGGAACCGCAGTCTGAAGCGTCAGAACGCTATCTTGCCGTGATTCGTGAACGCACCGATGCCATGCGCGGACTGACCGAGGAGCTATTTCGGTATTCCGTCATTGCCGGAACAACAGCGGAACTGCACGTTGAGCCGGTTTGTCTGAATGACATTCTGGAGCAAAGCCTTGCAGGGGTTTACGGAACGCTTTCCGAACACGGAATTGTTCCTGATATTGAGCTATCGGAGCAGCCAGTCGAGCGCACACTTGACCGACACGCCCTGCGGCGATTTTTGATAATATTCTTTCCAATGCCGCCAAGTATTCCGACGGGGATTTGACCGTCCGACTGTCGCCCGACGGCACGGTATGGTTTGAGAACCATGCTAAGGATTTAGATGCCATGCAAACTGCTCACCTGTTTGAGCGCTTTTTTACGGTGCAGAATGCACGAAATACCGCAAGGGGCGGAACGGGACTCGGCTTATCCATTGCCAAGCTGCTTACCGAAAAGATGGGTGGAAATATCGCAGCAGATTACTGTGACGATAAACTGAGAATCTGCATCTGTTTTGCGAAACAATGAGGGATGCTTGTAATGAAACCAATGAAAAACAACTGGTACAAGAAAATATGGACATTGGATATTCAAAATCAATCTTGGGTAGAAGATACAAAGCGGCAAACAGATTTTGTGATTGAGAAACTGCATCTAAATGGCGGTGAGAAAATTCTCGATCTTGCCTGCGGTTTTGGCCGCCATTCCCTTGAGCTGGCAAGACGGGGATTTTCGGTAACCGGAGTTGATATTACGCCAGCTTACATTCGGTTTGCCAAAGAAAAATCACAAGAAGAAGGCCTGAGCGTAAATTTCTTGTGTTGTGACATACGAGAGCTTCGGTTCGATCAGAATTTTGACGTTGTATTAAATATGGCGGACGGAGCAATCGCCTATCTTGAAAACGATGCAGAGAACCAAAAAATATTTACTTCTGTATCAAAAGCGCTGAAGCATGGCGGCAAGCATTTCATGGATATTATGAATGGCAGCTATGCTGACAGTCATTTCCCGTGCAGGCTGTGGGAAGCGGGCAAAAGATGCCTGACACTTTCCGAATTTGAATGGGATGGTAAAACGCGGACAATGCTTTATGGACAGCTTGATTTTGAATACGGCAGACCCATTTCAAAGCCAAATATAGGCGAAGGGAATCCCATCAGATTATATACGCTGGCAGAAATAACGGACATCCTGTCTTCCCTTGGAATGAATGCTATCGGCAGCTATGCTGATTATGACGGTACACCTTCATCGGACAATCATATACAGCTTTTAGTATGCTCCGAAAAGAGATAAAAACTGCATAATATCTCCCATTTTGAATATGGAGGCACAATAATGAACGAATTGAGAGCGAGAGTTGTCTCGCAGGAAAAAGGAATGTATAAGCTTCAAAACGGAACTGAGGTGAAATCGGCTATTGTTTCAGGTAAATACCGGTATGAAACGCAAACGATCTCCGACTATCCCGCCGTCGGTGATTATGTCATTGCCGAGTGGCCTGCGGACGACAGCAATGCGGTTATCACAGGGTTGTTTCCGAGAAAGAGCTGTTTTATCCGAAAAGCGTCGGGCACGGGAAAGCAAGAACAGGTCGTTGCCGCCAATATTGATACCGCCTTTCTCTGCATGTCTCTGAACAACAACTTTAATATCCGGCGGCTGGAGCGGTACCTGTCTGTTACTTACGACAGCGGTGCAACACCTGTGGTGGTTCTGACGAAATCGGATCTTTGTTCCGATGTGGAAAGCAAAATCGCTGAGGCGCAAAATGCCGCACCGGGTGTGGATGTGCTGGCAATTTCCTCATCGGACGGGGACTATGAAGCGGTCAAGAAGTATATTCTGCCGGGCAAGACTGTGGCATTCATCGGCTCATCCGGCGTCGGAAAATCCACACTCATCAATAAGCTGACCGGCACGAACCGGATCGCCACACGCGAAACCGGAAATGACGACAAAGGTCGGCACACAACGACTCACCGGGAACTGATCACACTGCAAAACGGCGCTTTCGTCATTGATACACCCGGTATGCGCGAGCTTGGTATGTGGGACAGCGGTGACGGCATCGATACGGCATTTGTGGACATAGAAGAATTGTCCTGTGCGTGCAAATATGCCGATTGTACCCACACCTCGGAGCCGGGATGCGCCGTCCTGCGGGCGCTTGCGGACGGAACGCTGGATGCCGCCCGTCTTGCATCCTATCGGAAACTGAAAACGGAAAATGACTATGCGGCGGACAACAGCCGATACCTTGAAGCCAAACGAGCGAAGTTCAAGGAAATCGCAAAGATCAACAAATCGGGAAGAAAAAACAGATACTGACAGACGGAGGGGAACTATATGAAAATACCTTTGGACAAAATATGCCATACCGCAAATAATTATATGGATTTCGTTCATGCCGATAATGGCACAACAGTTCGAGGATTAGTGAGCGAATCGTGAGGTGAAAACTGAACTAAATACCAAAGCCCCTCCAAATTAAAACAAGCCTTTGACGGAGTCTAAATACACGTCCAAATCCCTTCAATCCAAGTTTTGGGATTGGAGGGATTTTTTGGCTAATGAAAAAATACGGTGAGGATGACGAGCATCCTCACCGTACATACGATAGGTGTATTCAGTTTTCCGCTGATGGGACGATAGCTTACTTTTGTTTAATAGCAGCCTGTGCAGCAGCAAGTCTTGCAATCGGCACACGGAACGGCGAGCAGGAAACATAAGTCATACCGAGTTTATGGCAGAACTCAACAGAGGACGGGTCACCGCCGTGTTCACCGCAGATACCGATGTGCATTTCCGGTCTTACGCTGCGGCCGAGTTTAACAGCCATATCCATGAGCTTGCCAACGCCCTGCTGGTCGAGTTTCGCAAAGGGATCGTTTTCATAGATCTTGGTGTCATAGTAAGCACCCAAGAACTTGCCGGCGTCGTCACGGCTGAAACCAAAGGTCATCTGCGTGAGGTCGTTTGTACCGAAGCAGAAGAATTCAGCTTCCTTAGCAATCTCATCAGCCGTCAAAGCAGCTCTCGGAATTTCGATCATCGTACCGACTTCATATTTGAGGTCGATGCCGGCTTTCTTGATTTCTTCGTCTGCGATGGCAACAACAACGTTCTTAACGAACTTGAATTCCTTGATATCGCCTACGAGCGGAATCATGATTTCCGGAACGATCTTCCAATCCGGATGCTTCTTCTGAACGTTGATAGCAGCGCGGATAACGGCCTTGGTCTGCATTTCTGCAATTTCCGGATAGGTTACGGTAAGGCGGCAGCCTCTGTGACCCATCATCGGGTTGGATTCGTGGAGACCGGCGATAATGGCCTTAACATCTTCAACGGACTTGCCGAGGTCTTTTGCAAGCAGTTCGATTTCCTTTTCTTCGGTCGGAACAAATTCATGAAGCGGCGGATCGAGGAAACGAATGGTAACAGGCGTACCTTCAAGAGCTTCATAAAGCTGTTCAAAGTCGCTCTGCTGATACGGCATGATCTTGTCCAGAGCCGCTTTTCTGGCTTCAAGCGTGTCAGAGCAGATCATTTCACGGAAAGCAGCAATTCTTTCCGGATTAAAGAACATGTGCTCGGTACGGCAAAGACCGATACCCTCTGCACCAAGTTCACGGGCTTTCTTAGCGTCTTTCGGCGTGTCTGCGTTGGTTCTGACTTTGAGTACACGGAACTTGTCCGCCCAACCCATGATTCTGCCGAATTCGCCGGCGATGGAAGCGTCAACCGTCGGGATGATGCCGTCGTAGATGTTACCGGTGGAACCGTCGATGGAGATGAAGTCGCCTTCGTGGAAAGTCTTTCCGCCGAGTTCAAACTTCTTGTTTTCTTCGTCCATCTTGATATCGCCGCAGCCGGATACACAGCAAGTACCCATGCCGCGTGCAACAACGGCTGCATGAGAGGTCATACCGCCGCGAACGGTCAGAATACCCTGAGAAGCTTTCATACCGGTGATATCTTCCGGAGAGGTTTCCAGTCTTACAAGAACGACCTTTTCGCCGCGTGCTTTCCAGACTTCGGCATCCTCAGCGGAGAATACGATCTTACCGCAAGCAGCTCCGGGGGAAGCGCCGAGACCCTTGCCGATCGGCGTAGCGGCTTTCAGAGCCTTAGCGTCGAACTGCGGATGGAGAAGGGTGTCGAGGTTTCGCGGATCGATCATAAGAACAGCTTCTTCTTCGGTTCTCATGCCTTCGTCAACGAGATCGCAAGCGATTTTAAGAGCAGCCTGGGCTGTTCTCTTACCGTTTCTGGTCTGAAGCATATAAAGCTTCTTGTTTTCAACGGTAAATTCCATATCCTGCATATCTCTGTAATGATTTTCAAGAGTTTTGCAAACTTCCTTGAACTGAGCGAAAGCTTCGGGGAATTTCTGTTCCATTTCGTCGATCTTCATAGGAGTTCTGACGCCTGCAACAACGTCTTCACCCTGTGCATTGACGAGGAATTCACCCATAAGCTTTTTCTCACCGGTAGCCGGGTCACGGGTAAAGGCAACGCCCGTACCGCAATCATCACCCATGTTACCGAATGCCATCATCTGAACGTTGACGGCAGTACCCCAAGAGTAGGGGATATCGTTGTCACGTCTGTAAACGTTGGCTCTGGGGTTGTCCCAAGAACGGAATACGGCCTTGATAGCGCCCATGAGCTGTTCTTTCGGATCACTCGGGAAGTCCTTGCCGATCTTGGCTTTGTATTCAGCCTTGAATTCGTTGGCAAGCTCTTTCAAATCGTCAGCAGTGAGTTCAACGTCAAAATGAACGCCTTTTCTCTCTTTCATCTGATCGATGAGCTGTTCAAAATATTTCTTACCGACTTCCATAACGACGTCGGAATACATCTGAATGAATCTGCGGTAACAGTCGTAAGCCCATCTGGGATTGCCGGACTTCTTAGCCATGACTTCAACGACTTCTTCGTTAAGACCGAGGTTAAGAATGGTGTCCATCATACCCGGCATGGATGCTCTTGCGCCCGAACGGACGGAAACGAGAAGCGGATTTTCATGATCGCCGAATTTCTTGCCGGTAATCTGTTCCATCTTGTCGATGTACTCCATGATTTCAGCCTGAATTTCATCGTTGATCATTCTGCCGTCCTCATAATACTGGGTGCAGGCTTCGGTAGAAATGGTGAAGCCCTGAGGAACCGGAAGACCGAGACTCGTCATTTCGGCAAGGTTAGCGCCCTTACCGCCGAGGAGCTCACGCATGTTCGCATTGCCTTCGCTGAAAAGGTAAACGTACTTTTTGCTCATTAAAATGAACCTCCTGATTTTTTTATACTGTCGTACATGATATTATAGCACGGTTTTATACAGTTTTCCACCATTTTCCGAGATATTTTCTTTTTTTTACATTGTGTTCAAAATTTTAAACGCGTATGTGTGAAATGTTTCAGAGCGGATAGGGGGAAAGCGTGGAAACCGTAACGGAAATACGGAAAAGACGCCGCTTTGCGGCGTCTTTTGAAGATTACTTAGGCTACAAGGAAAAATTTGATTAAGAAGAGTGCTGCGATGACATAGGTTAAGATTGAAACATCCTTTGCTTTGCCGGTGAATACCTTGATAACGGCATAGGAGATAAGTCCGAGACCGATACCGTGTCCGATCGAACCGGAAATCGGCATAGCAATGAGCATGAGAGCGGCTGGGAGACCTTCTGCCATGTCGTCAAAGTTGATCTTTTTGATACCGCCGATCATAAGAAGTCCGACATAGATAAGCGCTGCCGAGGTAGCAGGAGCCGGAATAATGGCTGCAATCGGAGCGATAAACATGCAGGCAAGGAAGAGAATACCGGTCGTAAGAGCGGTAAGACCCGTTCTGCCGCCTGCTTCAACGCCGGCTGCGGATTCAACGAACGTCGTAATGGTGGAAGTACCGGTCAAAGAACCGGCAACCGTACCGACTGCGTCGGATACGAGCGCTTCTTTCATGTTCGGCATATTGCCGTCCTTGTCTACCATGCCGGCGCGGGATGCCGTACCGACAAGCGTTCCGATGGTATCAAACATATCGATCATGCAGAATGTGAGGACAAGCGTTACGACCGTGAACCAACCGACCTGTGTAAGAGCGGCAAAATTGAACTTGAACAGCGTTGTTTCTGCCATATCCTTGAAAGGCGGAACAAAAGAGGCCGTAGCAAGGGATGCGAAAGGATTGGTATGTAAGAAGAGTGCCTGTCCGGCCCAGTGAATCACCGATGCGACGAGCATACCGATTAAAACGGAGCCTTTTACTTTGTGGTGAGCGAGAATAACGATGATGAATAAACCGATGAATGTGGTGACAACGGCGAGAACCATGGCATTGTAACCACTGCCCATGTTGTCTCTTGCAAGACCCGGCGTTAAAGCGCCGAAGAAGTCACGCATCATGTAGAACGGGCCGCCTTTTTCGGAATAAACGCCTGCATTCGAGCCGACGCCGATGTTGAGAAGCATAAGACCGATAGCCGGGGCAATGCCGAGACGGATACCGAGCGGAATAGCTTCAACAATCTTTTCGCGTACATTGAGCACCGAAAGAACGAGGAAAACGATACCTTCGATTAAAATGACGCAAAGACCGGCCTGGAACGATTCAATGTACGAAAGGCTGGTAATGCTTGCAATGTTGGCGACAACTACGGCAAAGAACGAGTTAAGTCCCATACCGGGCGCCATAGCGAACGGCTTGTTCGCAAGGAAAGCCATGACAAAAGTACCGATTGCGGAGGCGATACAGGTTGCAAGGAACACACCGTTCCAGAGCGTGGTGCCGCCGTCGTTTCCGAAACCTGTAAGAAGATTCGGATTGAGTGCAATGATGTACGCCATTGTCATGAAGGTGGTGAGACCGGCAATAATTTCTGTTTTTGCCGTTGTGCCATTCTGTTTGAGCTTAAAAAGCTTTTCCATGATAGCAACTCCTTAAAATAAATATGATTTTGTCCGTTCGACACGAACTGCTATTATTATACAGTAATTGACAAAAAAAGTCAATGCTTTAAGTGTTTTACTTTAAAACTTCAAAAAATGTCTATTTTGTTGTTACAAGCTTTATGAGAATTTCCGTCATTTTTTCGAGTGCCTTGACCGGAATTGCCTCATAAATGCTGTGGAAGTTCATACCGCCGGTGGAAAGATTAGGACAGGGAAGTCCTTCAAAACTGAGACGTGCGCCGTCCGTTCCGCCGCGAATGGCTGTGATCTCGGGCGTTATGCCGCATTGGCCCATGGCTTCTTTGGCACGTTCTACGGTTTCCGGATGCTTGTCGATGATCACACGCATGTTGCGGTAACTGTCGGCAACCGTTAAGTCAAAGGTGTTTTCGCCGTATTTGCGATTTAAGTAAGCGGCCGCGTCCTTTACAAAAGTTTTGCGCTTTTCAAACGTTTCATCGCTGTGGTCGCGGATGAGCATATGCAGATGAGCCGTTGTTTCATCCCCCCGGATGGCGTTGATATGATAGAATCCCTCGTATCCTTCCGTATGCGCCGGCGTTTCGGCAGGCGGCAGGAGCGAAATGAATTCGTGTAAGAACAGAATGGCGTTGCGCATCTTGTTCTTGGCTGAACCGGGGTGGGTGTTGACGCCGTGCACCGTAAGCGTGACCGATGCGGCATTGAAGTTTTCGCATTCGATTCCGCCAAGCTCTCCGCCGTCTACTGTGTAGGCAAAATCTGCGTCAAAACGGCCAAAATCGAACTTGTCCGCCCCGCGTCCGATCTCTTCGTCCGGCGTAAAGCAGATACTGATCTGACCGTGCTTGACCGAGCCGTCATGCAAAAGCGAATCACAGGCAGCGACAATTTCGGCGACACCGGCTTTGTCGTCCGCTCCGAGAAGTGTTGTATGATCGGTGACGATCAACTCTTCGCCGATGTAGCGTTCGTCTACCATCGGAGCATTTTTTCCGTCAAATGTGATTATGCGCGCCTTGACATCCTTGCCGCTCACGTCGGGGGAGGTGTCCATGTGGGCGATTAACCCAATCTTTGGGGCATTTTCAAAACCTGCGCTTGCCGGAACATGTCCGTATACATAACCGTTTTCATCGCGCATAGCGTCGGAAATGCCGATGCTTTTCAGTTCATCCGCCAGATGATCGGCAAGCGCCAATTGCCTGGATGTGGACGGACAGGTTTCGCTGTTTTCGTCGGAGGTGGTATCAAAGGTGATATAGTTTAAGAATCTTTCGGTTGCAGTCATGTTATTCTCTCCGAATCTGTTAAATTGATGGAATTGCGGAAACCGCCCACGTTGCATGTCAGCTACGTGGGCGGTCATCAAGTATGAAACTTAATTAGTCGGCAATGTAAGCGTACTGTAAGTACCAGTAGCCATACGGGCTGTGCCAGCTGCCTTTGAGCGACGGGCTCTGGAGCCAGAAGTCGTTGTAGTAGGCAAGCGGAATAAAGCCGTAGTCATCCAATACGATCTGCTCAGCCTTGTGGAGAGCGGCGAAATGTTCAACCGGATCGGCAACCTTGGCGGCGTCGAGAGCGGCGTCAAATTCCGGATTGTTGTACTTACCGTCGTTGTTACCGTTGGAAGAGTAGAACAATTCAATCATGTTGGAAGCATCGTTGTAGTCCATAACCCAGCCGTTACGTGCCATTTCGTATTCGCCGGCACGACGTGCAGGAGTGAAGGACGACCAGTCCATCTTATCGATGTTCATGGTGATACCGAGTTCCTTGTAAGCCTGCTGTAAGTATTCAGCAACGGCAATGTGGTAACCGGCGTCGTTGGTGGAGTAAGTAATGGTCGGGAAACCTTCGCCGTTCGGATAGCCGGCTTCTGCAAGAGCAGCCTTGGCTTCTTCGAGGTCAGCGGCGTAGTCATCACCGATGTAGTATTTGCCGCCGTTTGCAGCCTTGGCATTGTCCATGAACATGCCTTCTGCATCGACAACACCCGGACCGACGTAGTTGTAAGCCGGGGAGTAGGTGCCCTGCATAACGGTGTTGGCAACGTAATCACGGTCGATGGCAAGGCTGAGAGCCTTACGGACGAGCGGATTGTTGAACGGCTCACGGTTGAGGTTCATGCTGATGTAGTAAGTACCGAGGATCGGATCTACATAGAAATCTTCTTTGCCGGTGAGGCTCGGAATTTCTTCGGTCGGAACATCCTTGATGAGTTGGGCTGTGCCGCTGTTGTAAGCCGCATACGAAGCGCTGGAATCTTCAAGAAGCAGGAACGTAAGGGTGTCGGTAACGATCTTGGAGTTATCCCAGCCGCCGACATAGTTCGGGTTCTTCTTGCAGACAATGCGTTCGCTCGGAGTCCATTCAGAGATCATGTACGGACCGTTGCAGATGTAGCTTTCCGGTTTGGTAGCCCATGCATCGCCGTTGGCGGTGACGGTAGCTTCGTTGACCGGGCTGAGGGTAGCAAATGCAGCGAGCTTATCAAAGTAAGAGCAGGGGTAAGCAAGAACGACCGTAAGGGTCTTGCCGTCTTCGCTGGCCTTGACATTGAGAAGATCTTTGTTGGGTTCTGTGGTAGGCTTGCCGGTTTCCGGATCGGGGTTACCGCAAGCGTCTGCGTAACCGTCGATCATGCCGATAACCGTTTCAGCATAAGGAGCGGCAAGCGTGGTGTCGGTAAGACGTTTGAAGGAGTATTCAAAGTCTTTTGCATTGAGTTCAGAACCGTCCGACCATTTCAAACCGTCACGCATGGTGAAGGTCCAGGTAAGACCGTCGTCACTTACTTCGTATTTCTCAGCCTGGCCGGCAACAACATTGTTGTCCTGGTCAATGATGAGAAGGGGTTCAAACAGGGTAACAAGCATATTACCGCCGTCAACTGCGCTGTTCAGCGCGGGGTCAAGAGTCTCGGGGTTCGGACCGATCTGAACGGTCACGCCGTCCGGCTTGGTTTCTTTCTTGCCGCAGGCCGTCATGCCGACGAGCGTGGAAGCGGAAAGAGCAAGCGCTAAGACAATGGCCGCTATTCTCTTGATTTTCATGGAATCGCCTCTTTCTTAAAATTTACGGCTTTCGCCGCATGATTTATATCTACCGCCTTTGGGGCGGACAGATAACAAAGTGGTCTTGCGATTGTGGTTAATTGACTTTGTCGAGATGATGACAAGCCGCGAAATGTCCGGGAGAAACCTCTTTGAGGGCAGGGCATTCGGCGGCACACTGCTCGGTCGCATACGGACATCTTGTGCGGAAACGGCAACCGCTCGGAGGATTGAGAGGACTGGGTACATCGCCTTGGAGCGGAATGCGCTTGGAGGCGCGCGCCGTGATGGGGTCTGCTTCGGGAATGGCCGAAATCAAGCTTTTCGTGTAGGGGTGCAGACTGTGCGAGATCAACTCGTAACTGTCGGCAAGCTCTACCAATTTTCCTAAATACATAACGCCGATACGGTCGGAAATGTGCCGTACAATGGATAAGTCGTGCGCAATGAATAAGTAGGTAAGGCCAAGATCGTGCTGTAAATCCTCAAACATATTGACGACCTGCGCCTGAATCGAAACGTCAAGCGCCGAAACCGGTTCGTCGCACACAATAAACTCCGGGTTTACCGCTAATGCGCGCGCAATGCCGACACGCTGACGCTGACCGCCGGAAAATTCATGCGGATAGCGGTTGGCGTGTTCGCTGTTTAAGCCGACGCGTTCGAGAAGCGAGATGATGCGGTCGCGGCGTTCCTTTTTGTCTTTGGCAAGCTTGTGAATGTCGATGGATTCACCAACAATATCGCCGATGGTCATACGAGGGTCGAGGCTGGCATAGGGATCCTGAAACACCATCTGCATCTTGCGGCGGAAAGGCAGCATATCGACGGCGATTTTCTTTTTCTTGTCGAAAATGACCGTGTCGTCGTAAATGATCGTGCCGTCCGTCGGTTCATATAAGCGTAATAACGTCCGCCCGACCGTCGTTTTGCCGCAGCCGGATTCGCCTACAAGCCCTAACGTCTCACCGCGGTAAATGTAGAAAGAAACATCGTCTACCGCTTGAACAAACTGCTTATGGCGACCGCCTTTGATCGGAAAGTATTGTTGTAAGTGCTGTACTTCGACTAATTTTTTCTTGTCACTCACCGTCTGACTCTCCTTTCAAAGCTTCATTTTTTTGTAACAGCCAGCAGTGACTGTAATGGGTGTCCGAAAGCTCTGTCTTGGGCGGCATGCGGTCAAGGCAGACCTTCATGCACGAGGAACAGCGCGGAGCGAAAGGACATCCGGCCGGGGGATTGAGCAAGTCAACCGGCTGACCTTCAATCGGAACCAACCGTTCGGTTTGTTCCACATTCAGTTTCGGAATTGATTTGATAAGACCTTTTGTGTATTCGTGACTCGGATTGTAGAAAATCTCGTCCGCCGTGCCGTATTCCACAATATGGCCGGCATACATGACGGCAATCTTCTCACACATGCTTGCCACAACGCCGAGGTCGTGTGTAATCATGATAATGCTCATGCCGAGTTTGGCGCGGAGCTCCTGCATAAGTTCAAGTATCTGCGCCTGAATGGTAACGTCAAGTGCCGTGGTCGGCTCATCGGCAATTAAAAGCTTCGGTTCGCAGGCAAGGGCAATCGCAATCATAACGCGCTGACGCATACCGCCGGAAAGCTCATGCGGATATTGCTTTAAGCGCTTATCCGGTTCGGTGATACCGACTAATTCCAATAATTCTTTGGCGCGCGCGGTTGCTTCTTTTTGGCTCTTTCCGGTATGCAGACGAATGGTTTCCGTAATCTGGTTGCCGATCGTGTAAACCGGATTCAGGCTTGTCATGGGGTCTTGGAAAATAATCGAGACTTCGTTGCCGCGGATTTTTCGCATTTCCTTTTCGGTCATTTTTTCGATCTCATGGCCATTGAACCAGATCGAACCGCCGACAAGACGTCCCGGATAAGCGGTAAGTCCCATAATGGAGTATGCGGTGACCGATTTTCCCGAACCGGATTCGCCGACGATACCGAGGACTTCGCCCTCATTCATGGTGAAAGAAACGCCGTTTAAAGCCTTGACCTCTCCGGCAGGGGTGAAGAACGAGAGTCTTTCGTCTTTGATTTCCAACAGTTTATTACTCAAAATTCTCATTCTCCTCTTAATTCTTTAATTTCGGGTCAAACGCGTCGCGTAACCCATCGCCGAGCAGATTGAACGCCAGAATGATGACGCTGATAAGGATAGCCGGCAACAGCAAAAGGTGCGGATAGGTGTTCATGCCTTTTACCGCGTCGGTTGCAAGAGAGCCGAGCGAGGGCATAGGAGCGGCGACACCCAAACCGAGGAAACTGAGGTAGCTTTCGGTGAAGATGGCCGACGGAATTTGAAGCGTGGTGGTAACGATTAACGTACCGATGCAGTTAGTGAGCAAGTGCTTGCGGATAATACGGGCTTTGCTGGCGCCCATGGCGCGAGCGGCCGTGACATATTCCGATTCTTTGAGCACCAGGATCTGCGAACGCGTAATGCGTGCCATGCTGACCCAATAAAGCAGTACAAACACAAGGAAGATCGCGATCAAGTTCGGACCTACCGTCTGCATCCACTGGAATCCCGGCTTTTCTGCCAGATCGGCAAGCTTGGGTTTGAGGGTCATGGATAAAATGATAATCAAAAGAATGTCGGGAATGGTGTACAGAATATCCGTAATACGCATCATGATGTTGTCGACCCAACCGCCGGCAAAACCGGCAACTGCGCCGTATACCGAACCGACAAGCAGGACGAGAGCCGCACAGATAAGGCCGACCGTTAAGCTGATGCGCGTTCCCATCATTAAGCGGACTGCGAAATCACGGCCTAATTTGTCTGTTCCGCAGATATGCGGAAAAACGCTTTCACCGGCGTCAATGCGCGCTTGTTCTGCGCTGCCGTATGCAAAAGGGGCAAGGTTTTCGCTGGTCTTGATCTGCTGTTCATAGCTGTAAGGCCAGAAAGCAGGGAGAACATAGGCGAAGATCATAATGATAATAACAAAGACAAGGCTTACCATAGCCACTTTGTTTTTGCGTAATCTGCGCAAGCCGTCTTTCCAGAAATTCACGCTTTCGCGCATGACGACAAGACTTTGCTTTTCATCGGAAGAAGCGGGAGCGAAATCGTCCGGATTGAGATGAAGACTTGGAATTTTCTTATTCATGTTTTCTCTTCGCCGCTCCTTACTTTAATTTAATGCGTGGGTCGATGATTTTATAAAGAATATCGACAACAACGTTGGCTGCAATGATAAGGGTCGCAAGAACAATGGTCGTACCCATGATCATGGTGTAGTCTCTTTGGTTGATTGCGGAAACGAATTCGCGTCCGAGTCCCGGAATCGAGAAGATCTTTTCCACGACGAATGAACCGGTCATAAGGCTGGCAAGCATGGGGCCGACATAGGTAATGACCGGCAGGATCGCATTGCGGAGCGCATGCTTGAATAAGATCTTGAAGTTGGAAAGACCTTTGGCCTTTGCCGTGCGGATGTAATCCTGACCCATGACGTCAAGCAAACTTGAACGCATAAGACGCGTGATATACGCTGTCGGATAAATGGCAAGCGCCGTAACCGGCATGATATAGGAGGACACGCCGTGCAGGCCGATGGTCGGCAACAGTTTTAATTGGCTTCCGAAGGTGTATAACAGGAGTACGCTACTGATAAAGCTGGGAATGGCAATACCGCAGGTCATAAGTACGATAATGAAATTGTCTGCGAATTTTCCGCGGTTGTAGGCCGAAAGACATCCGAGCGGAATGCCGATGATAAGGGCAACCGCAACGGCAATACCAGCAAGACCGGCCGAAACCGGGAATTTGGAAAATATGATATCGGACACGGTTCTGCCGCGCTGACGCAGGCTGAGACCCATGTCGCCGTGCAGAAAATCGCTCATGTAGGTGGTGTAACGCTGGATGAACGGCTTATCAAGGCCGTATTTGGCGGCAAGAGCCTCTTGCGCAGCCTTGCTTATGGATTTTTCGGCGACAAACGGGCCGCCGGGGACTAAGTTCATTAAGAGAAAGGTCAGCGTCGCAACAATAAAAATACTGAGAATACCGAGTGCGATACGCTTGACAATGTATTTTCCCAACAGTTTCAGCTCCTTGACATTTTTTTATCACAAATTTAAATTACCTGTACATTGTAACACAAATCGTAAAAGAATGCAATAGCAAAAAGCATAAACTCCTACAATTTGTTTAAATTGCATAAAATGGCGGATTTTACAGGCAGATTAACTCTTTCGGGCTGTGCGTCAGATTTTCCGAACCGCTTTCGGTGACATAAATCATATCTTCAATGCGTACACCGAATTTGTTTTCCAGATAAATGCCCGGTTCGACCGTCATGATCGTGCCGGGTAACAGCACGGTGTCGCAACGCATATTGAAATTCGGTCTTTCGTGAATCTCCACACCGACGCTGTGTCCGAGGCCATGGCCGAAACAGCCTTCAAACCCGGCTTTGTAGATGATATCGCGTGCAATTTTGTCAATATCCTTGCAGATGAGGCCCGGACGGACGCCGGCAAGCGCCGCAAGCTGTGCTTCAAGCACGGTTTCGTAAACCTTTTTCTGTTCCTCCGAGACATTTCCGACAGCAACCGTGCGCGTCATGTCCGAATGATAGCCGCCGACGATCGCACCGAAATCCATGGTGACGAAATCGCCGCGTTCGATCTTTTTGTCGGTGGGAACGCCGTGGGGAAGGGAGGAATTCTTGCCGGAAACGACGATGAAATCAAACGAAACACCCTCTGAACCGAGTTTTCTCATAAAAAACTCCATGTCGAGCATGACGTCTTTTTCGGTACGTCCCTCGGTAATGCGTTCCAAAATATAGGAAAACGTATCGTCGGTCATCTTTTGCGCCTGTTTGATGAGCGAAAGCTCCTTTTCATTTTTGACACTGCGTAAGTCGCGCAAAAGCACATCAAATTTATCGGAATCAGAAACCTTTACCTGTACCGGGTTCAGTTTTTCGGATAAACGCTTGTAAAAATCGACCGAGGTCTTTTCGCTTTCAACATACAGCGTTTTTATTTCATTCTTTTCGCATAATTCGCATATCTCGTCAAGCGGCGAGGAGGATAAACGAACCGTGCAGCTGTCCACGATCTGCTTTGCTTTTTCCACATAGCGGAAATCGATCAAAAAAACAGAGGTGTCGTGCGAGATGAAAACAAAGCCGTCGCTTGTTTCAAAACCGGTCAGATAAAAACGGTTGGGAATGCTGGCAACCAAAAGAGCGTCGTTCTTTCCGAGCTCTTTCTGAATGCTTTTAATGGCTTCTTTGGTCATTTTCTTCAAAGCTCCTTTAATACTTCACAAATATATTGATAGGTGCGTTCCGTAGAGGAAATGGATAAGTGTTCATTGGCCGTGTGAATGTCCCACATATCGGGACCGGTGGAAACAGCGTCAAAATCTTTGATCTTTTCGCCGAAAAGACCGCATTCCAAGCCGGCATGAACCGTTTCGACGACCGGCTTTTTGCCGGTCTGCTTTTCGTAGACAGCGATCATAACGTCGCGGAGTCTTGAATGCTCGCGGTATTCCCAAGCCGGGTAGTGCCCATGTACTGAGAAAGAAGCGCCAAGCGAAGCTGCAAGCGCTTGCAGTCTGTCAAGCATATCTTGTTTTTCTGCGGCAACACTGCTGCGAACCGAAAGAACTGCATGAAACTGCTTTTTTCCGTTTGCGTCGTCGATCCGGATCACACCCAGGTTCAAAGAGCTTTGCACGAGACCTTTCATGTGCTCGCTCATGGCTTGTACGCCGAACGGCACAGCCGTAAGAAATTCTGTTATTGTATCGGTTGAGTGACGGTCAAGACAAAGTTCGCTTTTCGGCGCGTCGCAGACGGAAACGGATAGACCCGGATCAGTGGCGATACGATGAGTCTCCGCAAATTTTGCCGCAGCCGTTTCGATCTCCTCGCGCACGGCGTCTGTGGAAAGAACGCATTCGGCGGCATTGGGGATAACGTTGTCTTTAAAACCGCCGCTAATGGAAACGAGTTTAAAAGAGGGAAGGGAAACGAGCAATTCGCCAAGCAGCTTGTCGGCGTTTTGGCGGCCCTCATTTATCATAATACCGGAATGACCGCCCAGCAAACCGGTAATGGATATCCGGAAACAGGGATTATTGCAGGGCTCGCAGACAAGCGGCAGAACAACGTCCGCTTTTGCGCCGCCGGCACATCCGACGGTCAGAACGCCCTCTTCGCCGGAATCAAGGTTGATAAAGGTGTGCCCGGAAAGTTTAGAGGTGTCAAAGCCCCAAGCGCCGTACATGCCTGTTTCTTCGTCGGTCGTGAAAACGGCTTCAAGCGGCGGATGGGCAAGCGAGCTGTCCTCCAAAATGGCAAGAATCATGGCAACGGCAATGCCGTCGTCTGCGCCGAGCGTTGTGCCGTCAGCGGAAAGATTGTCGCCATTGATAACGAGTTGTAATCCGTCCTTGGTAAAATCAATCTTGCTGGCGTCTGTTTTTTCGCAGACCATATCAAGATGTCCCTGCAAAACAACGGCCGGATGCGATTCATAACCTTTCGACGCATTTTTTCGGATGAGGACGTTGTTGTGTTCATCGTAGGAATGTTCAAGACCGTGCTTTTGAGCAAAATCGACGCAGAAAGCACGAATGGCATCTGTGTTGCCCGAACCGTGCGGAATGGCGCAAATGGATTCAAAATAGTGGAATACACGTTCCGGCGCGAGTTTTTCAAGCATGATAAAACCTCCGTATACTAAGCAACGATCAGCAACTAAAAGGTCTGACCGTTTATTCCAAAATACTTCAATAACTTTTATATTATAACTCTTTTGTCCGGAAAAGTCAATGATTGTGCCGGAATGTTGAAAATCGTTTTCGGTTTGGAGACAATTTATTAGCAAACACATCAAAACAGAAATGCCATTTTTTGACGTTCCTGCCATGCGTGTCGCAAAACTTCGTTTTACGACACGAACCAGATTCGTGCGCTCGCGCCTCATGCCAAAAAGCTGTGCTTTTTGACACTCGCGAATCTATTTGAAAAAGATCCGCGGCACATGTCCTCGGATCTTTCCTGTTTTTATTGAAAACGGGCTTCACCCGAGATAGCCAAAAAAATTTGCGGCAGTCAAAACAGGAATGCTTTTTTTGACATTCTTACCTGTAATTTTCTATTCTTTTTCAGCGGCGATTTTTTCAATAAGCTCCACGGCTTGTTTCCAGTCTGACGCGCGCAAATAATCGGCCTTGACGTTCGGATAAGCCTTACTGACGAATAAAATCGGCGTAATTCCGGCTGCTTTGGCTGCTTGGCAGTTGAAAGGTGCGTCATCAATGAGGATGGAAATGTGTTCGGCTAAGCACGCACCGGCTTTATCGATCGTGCAGATGAGCTTGTCGTATTCGATACCGCCGTTGCTTAATTCTTTTGTGGTGGCTTTGACAGCGTCCTCATAATAATCGTCGGTACGCGCGGTGACGATGAAAATTCTGTGTCCCAGTTCACGCAGTTTCTTCACACCCCAGGCGGCGTCCGGTTTGAACGGTGCGTCGGGGATATATTTGTCGTTATAAGCCTTGCCGAGTGCAAATTCTTTCTTTTTCCATTCTTCCGGCAAAGTGTTATAGGAAATGTTTTTGCGGCGAAGCTCGTCTGCGTCTGCACCGAAAAATTCCGCGACAAACGGGATATAATAATCGAATGTGTCGGTTAAAGTATCATCGATATCAATGGCGATGTTCATGAAAGTACCTCCGGGAAATGATACGGTAAGTATAGCATATTTCGGGCAGAATTGCAAGAGAACAAGCGCTGAAATTTTTGGTACAGGCTACGCAAGGGCGCTCGCTGACGAATTTTCTTTTGATACACAGCGGTCTGGATGTGTGCTTGGACAACATTGCATACAGGCGGGTTAAGCAAAGCGGAAAAAAGGTAATTTGTTTAGTAAAAAAAGCTTTAAGGATATGGTCGTTATCAAAAAGCTTCCTAATAAAGAGTACGCGCGGCAGTTTGAGAATTCAAGCCGCCGCGCGCAAAAATGCAAGTTCTTTTGCCCGGCTTTTCTTTTAAGAAAAGCCGCGTTATCTAAAAAGCTTCTATAATTATTGTTCTTTTCAAAAGAGCCGGAGACTTCATGAACAGAAAAAAGCACTTCAAAAGAAGTGCTATTTTGGTGGGGGAAGGTGGATTCGGACCACCGAAGTCACTGACAACAGATTTACAGTCTGCCCCCTTTGGCCACTCGGGAATTCCCCCATATATGAAATATATGATACACAAGATGGAGCTGGTGAAGGGAGTCGAACCCCCAACCTGCTGATTACAAATCAGCTGCTCTGCCATTGAGCCACACCAGCAAATCAGTCGCTTTGAATCCGATTCAACCAACCGCCCGATGCGCTGTGCGCTACTCTTCGGCGCTCGCTCTCTCCCTGCGACGTGTGTTATTATATCATCTTTCAGCGCGTTTGTCAATACATTTTTTTAAAAATACTAAGATTATTTTTCGACAATGTTTCCGGCTTTGTTGGAAACAGATTGTGCCGTTTTAAAATAAGGCGCGCACCGCTTCAAAAGCATCATCCAAGGTATACTTGTCGTCATCGACCGCAAGACCTGCCTGTTTTAAGCGCACCAGAACTTCCGTGACCTGCGGAATGTCAAGTCCCGAAGAGGTGAGAAGTGCGTTTTGCGAAAAAACTTCTTTCGGCGTACCCGAAACTAAAATTTTTCCATGATCCATGGCGATGATTTCGTCCGAATAAACAGCAATATCTTCCATACTGTGCGAAATGATGACCAGACTGTTGCCGCGCTTTTTCCGGTATTCCACAAGACCGGACAGTATCTCGCTGCGTCCGGAGGGGTCAAGACCGGCTGCCGGTTCATCGAGCACCAAAATTTCCGGATCCATGGCGACAACGCCGGCAATGGCGACACGCCGCTTTTGACCGCCCGAAAGGTCGAACGGGCTTTTTTCAAGAATGTCCGGTGCAAGTCCCGTAAAATGAGCCGCGTCTTTGACACGTTTGTCGATCTCTTCTTCCGAAAGCCCCATGTTGTGCGGTCCGTAGGCGATATCTTTATAAACGGTTTCCTCAAACAACTGGTATTCCGGATATTGAAAGACAAGACCGACCTTGAACCGCACTGACGGCGTGTCGTAGTCCTTGGCGTTGATATCCTTGCCGTCTAACAGAACCGCGCCGGAGGTCGGTTTTAAAAGCGCATTGGTCATTTGCGCAAGCGTTGATTTTCCCGAACCGGTGTGGCCGATAAGCCCGGTCACGGCGTTGTCCTTGATCGTAAAGGAAACATGATCCACCGCAGTCATTTCAAACGGTGTGTTTTTGCCGTATACATAACTTACATCTCTAAATTCCAACATGGTGTTTCACATTTCCTTTTTTACTTAAATCACGGGTGTTTTTTCTTTGCCAAAGCTTCCAATATAGCGTCTGCCGCGCCTTTGGCGTCCAAAACACCGCGGGTGCGGATATCGATACCGCTTTTCTTCAATTTCTGTACCAAGGCGGCCGCCTGCGGCGGTTCCAAGCGATGTGCGGCGAGAAAGTCGCCTTGATCGAAGATTTCCTCCGGCGTGCCGGATGCGATCACTTTTCCGTGGTCAACCACCAAGACCTCATCCGCCATAGCCGCCTCGTTCATATAATGCGTAATGAGAACGACTGTAATGCCCTTGTCGCGCAGTTTCAGAATAGTTTCCAGAATGTCCTTGCGCCCTTTGGGGTCAAGCATGGCGGTCGATTCGTCAAAAATGACGCATTCCGGCTCCATGGCAAGCATACCGGCAATGGCAACACGCTGTTTCTGACCGCCGGACAATTTATGCGTGTCGTGCGTGGCATAGGAGGAAAGCCCGACCGTTGCAAGCGCGTCATCCACCCGGCGGCGGATCTCTTTGGGGTCAAGGCCTAAATTTTCCGGGGCAAAAGCCACATCATCCTCCACAATGGTGGCAACCAATTGGTTATCCGGGTTCTGAAAGACCATGCCGACCGTTTTGCGGATTTCAAAATTCTTGCTTTCGTCTTTGGAATCCAGTCCCTCCGCGATACCGGCTTTGTAGACCGTAACCGAGCCCTTGTCGGGAAGAAGCATGGCGGAAAGGAGCTTGGCAAGCGTCGATTTGCCCGAACCGTTGTGCCCGATGATGGCTGTGAAAGCGCCGCGCCGGATATCCGCGGAAAGCCCGTCGAGCGCCGCATGGCTCTCTTCGGCCGCACCTTCTTCTTCCGGGTAGGCATAGTATACGTCAAGTGCCTTTAAAATGATGTCTTGATTTGTCATATCAGGCGTCCTCCTTGACGATTTCGGCAGTCATATGGGATAAGTCGTCAGCAATTCCCGTAAGTCTTACCGTAATAAAGCTGTTTTCGGTCACAGTGGGATATCCGCGGACATCCGTATGTGTTTCAATATAATTGTCGGTGTAGCCGACAGCAAATCCGTTTTCGATTTTTTCGACTAAAACCGGGCGAACGCTTTCAAGAAAATCGGTAAGAACCGATTCGCGTACTTCAAGCATCACGGCTTTTAAGCGTGCGGCGCGGTCTTTCTTGACGGCCTCGCCGATTTTGTCCGTGCGTTCCGATGCCTCTGTCCCGGCACGGTCGGAGTAGGGGAAGATATGGGCAAACAGAAAACGGCTTTGGCGCAGATAGTTTTCTGTTGTGCGGAACATTTCCTCCGTTTCGCCCGGAAAGCCGACAATGATGTCGGTCGTAAAGGTTACATCAGGGATGTTTGCACGAAGAAGTTCCAGAACTTCGGTAAACCGGCGTGTGTTGTATTTGCGGCGCATGGCGGCCAAAACCTCATCACAGCCGCTCTGCAAGGACAGGTGAAAATGCGGACAGACATGCGGGCAGGCGGCAAGCCGCGCCGCACAGTCCTTTTTGATGACCGTCGGTTCAAGAGACCCCATGCGGATGCGCCGGGGCGCGTTTTGCGCCGCGTCAACCTTTTCAATTAACGAAATGAGGTCGCTGTCCGGCAGATCTTTGCCGTAGGCCGCCGTTTCAATACCCGTCAGAACAACTTCCTTAAAACCGGCACGGACAAGGCCTGCGATTTCCTCGCAAACTTCGTTTTCCGGTTTGGAGCGTACTTTTCCGCGCGCTTTCGGAATAATGCAATAAGAGCAATGGTTTTCACAGCCGTCCGCAATTTTGACGAAAGCACGCACTTTGTCCGAACCGGTCACATGCATGTAAGTCCCTTGTGTCTTGCAGACTTGTTCCGTGCAAATATCTTCTGGCGGCAGACCGCGCCGCTTGGCAAGAAGTTTCAAAGCCGCCTCGGCAAGTGCCGTTTTGTCGCGGTTGCCGACAGCAAGATCCAGACCGTGTATTTCGGCCGCCTGTTCGGGACTTACCTCGACCATGCAGCCCATGGCGAGCACCAGAGCGTCTTTGCCGCCGTTTTTTCGGGCGCGGTGGATGATCTGACGGCTTTTGCGGTCGCTTTCCGCTGTGACCGTGCAGGTATTGATGACATAAACGTCGCAAGGTTCATCGAACGAACCGACAACAAAGCCCTTGGCAATAAACGCCTCTTCGACGGCACGCGTTTCATATTGATTGACGCGGCAGCCGAGCGTATAGAAAGCGACGGAAAACGGTTTTCCCGTAAAGGTGTTTTGCGGCATGTGCGGCTTAGTGAAAGAACAACGGCAGTTTTTCAAGGTAGATGATATCCTTGCGGTCAGCTGCGTCGCCCTCGGCGAGAACCGCCGCACGGCCGACTACAATACCGCCGGCCTTATGGATCAGTTCCTCTACGGCGGTAAGCGATTCGCCGGTGCTGATAACATCGTCCACGATGACAATGCGCTTGCCCTTGATCAGTTCGGCGTCTTTGCTGTCTAAATACAGCGTCTGAACCTTGGCAGTGGTGATGGAATGCACTTCCACGCTGATCGGGTCGGTCATGTAGGCCTTAATGCCCTTGCGCGCGACAAAATGCTTTTTTTCACCGGCCTGGCGCGCCATTTCGTTGACAAGGCCGATCGCCTTGGCCTCCGGAGCAATCAAGTAATCGTGTTCGGGAAGAAGCTTGTTCAATTCTCTGGCGCAGGCTTCGGTTAACTCATAGTCGCCAAGCATGACAAAACCGGCAATCGAGAGCTTGTCGTTCAAGGCGCAGATAGGCAGGTCGCGTTCAAGGCCTGCTACTTTTATTTTATAATATTCTTGCTTTTCGTTACTCATGGTTATTCACTCTTTCTGTTCATTTTAAAAAAGGGCGGAAATCAGCCGGCTCATACAGCCGTAAAAAGCTTTGCGGCGTGCGGATGATTTAGGCCATTTTTTCGGGCAATTCTTCGCCGCCTAAAATATGAAAATGCAGGTGCATGACCGATTGTTTTGCGTCTTTGCCGCAGTTGGAGATCACGCGGTAGCCGTTTGTGATACCGGCCAGTTTTGCAATGTCGCCGATTTTGGTGAAGATTTTGGCAACTGCTTCGGCGTTGTCCGCATTGACGGCATCCACATTTTCAATGTGTGTTTTGGGAATGACAAGCACATGTACCTTAGCCATGGGGTTGATATCGTAAAAGGCGAGCATATCGTCATCTTCGTATACTTTTTTGGACGGAATTTCACCGTGCGCGATTTTGCAGAAAATGCAGTCCATTGCTTTTTCTCCTTTTCAGATATAGGTTTCATAAAAACACCTCAACGGTCTGACGCAGTGCGCGTCAGACCGAGAGAGCGGATTTTGTAAGACTTATCTTGCCAGTTCGTCGATTTCCTTGCGAACATCGGCAATAAACTTGTCAAGCGATTCTGTTCCCATATCGCCGTTCTTTCTCGAACGAACCGCAACCGTTCCGCTTTCGCATTCCTTGTCGCCGATGACGAGCATGTACGGAACTTTTTCAAGCTGTGCTTCGCGAATCTTGTAACCGATCTTTTCATTGCGTGTGTCTGTCTCCACGCGGATACCGGCGGCAGTTAACTTCTTTGCAACCTCGGCGGCATAGTCGTGCTGACGGTCGCTGATAGGCAGAAGTTTTACCTGTACCGGAGCAAGCCAGGTCGGGAATGCACCGGCAAAGTGTTCGATTAAGATACCGATAAAACGTTCAATCGAACCAAAGCATACACGGTGAATCATGATCGGACGGTGCTTTTCGCCGTCGGGACCGGTATATTCCGCTTCAAAACGCATCGGAAGCTGGAAGTCGAGCTGAATCGTGCCGCATTGCCAGGTTCTGCCGAGAGAGTCCTCCAAGTGGAAGTCGATCTTCGGACCGTAGAACGCGCCGTCGCCTTCGTTGACGACATACGGCATGTTCATCTCATCAAGCGCCGCGCGCAGACCGTTTGTCGCTGCCTCCCAATCCTCCAAAGAACCGAGATGGTCTTCCGGCATGGTGGAGAGTTCGACATGATATTTGAAACCGAATACATTGTAAACTTCGTTGATAAGACGTACAACGCCCTTGATTTCGCTTGTAATCTGATCCGGCGTCATAAAAATGTGCGCATCGTCCTGCGTAAAGCAGCGTACACGCATAAGCCCATGCATTTCGCCGCTCTTTTCGTGACGGTGAACAATACCGAGCTCGCCGAGCCGCATCGGCAGATCTTTATAAGAACGGGGTTCAAGCTTGTACACAAGCATGCCGCCCGGACAGTTCATCGGCTTGACGGCAAATTCGTTGTCGTCAATGGTGGTAGTGTACATGTTGTTCTTGTAGTGATCCCAGTGTCCGGAGGTCTCCCACAGTTCACGGCGCAGCATGATCGGCGTGCTGATTTCCTGATATCCCTCGCGTGTGTGAATCTTGCGCCAGTAATCGATCAGCGTGTTCTTAACAATCATGCCTTTCGGGAGGAAGAACGGGAAACCGGGGCCTTCTTCCAAAAGGGCAAAAATGCCGAGTTCCTTGCCGAGACGGCGATGGTCGCGCTTCTTGGCTTCTTCGATGCGTGCCAAATGCTCGTCAAGTTCGCTCTGCTTGGGGAACGCCGTGCCGTAGACGCGCGAAAGCATCTTGTTCTTTTCATTGCCGCGCCAATAAGCGCCGGTGCAGGAGGTGAGCTTGATTGCCTTTAATTTGCCGGTGGAGGCGAGGTGCGGACCGGCGCATAAATCGGTGAATTCTCCTTGGGTGTAGAACGAAACGACGCTGTCCTCGGGCAGATCGTTGATGAGTTCCACCTTATAGGGTTCACCTTTTTCCTCCATATATTTGACAGCTTCTTCGCGCGGTTTCACCGAGCGGACAAGCGGCAGATCTTCCTTGATGATCTTTTTCATCTCGGCTTCCAGCTTTTCGAGCACATCTGCCGTAAAGGAAATTTCGGTATCAAAATCGTAGTAAAAGCCGTTGTCAATGGCAGGGCCGATGGCAAGTTTTGTGTCCGGATACAGACGCTTGACCGCCTGGGCCAACACATGGGAGGCCGTGTGACGGTAAACTTTTCTGCCGTCCTCATCCTCAAACGTTAAAAATTCGATTTTGCCGCCTTTGTCTGCCGCGTGGTTCATCTCGACGATCTCGCCGTCAAGACGAG
Source organism: uncultured Eubacteriales bacterium (assembly GCA_934479825.1). Classification (GTDB taxonomy): domain Bacteria; phylum Bacillota; class Clostridia; order Oscillospirales; family CAG-382; genus UMGS882. The sequence goes on along the minus strand of CAKSOW010000017.1, from coordinate 13,450 downwards.
CCGCAAGGGAAACGCGTGCAAGACCGGCGCTGATCTTCTGCGCAACATCTTCAATCTTGCAGCCCTCGGGCATTTCAAGCTTACTGCCGTCCTTCAAGATAAATTCCAGCATGATTCGTAACCTCCGGTAATTTAAAATATTTTCTGATCCGATCGGAATTCCGGGCGCTTATCGCGAAACCATAAAAAGCCCCGTACATGTTTGCATGTACGGGGCGATCATAGCCGCGGTTCCACCCGTTTTGACGAATGCATCCGCATCCGTCCTTGTTTTGTCATAACGCCGACACGCGCTGCAAATTGATTTTTGCAGGACTCACGGGTGGTGGAAAAAAACAGGTGCGCGCTTTCAGCCGATGACGCGCTCTCTGAAAGGAAAATCTCCGAAAAAACGTTTTTTCCGTGTCCCGGTCACAGTCGATATCTGCATTATACTACTGATTAAATCTTTTGTCAAGTATGCGCGGCGCAAGTTTACGATTTTTCCGATTTTTGTTTGTTTTGCGGCATGTTTCTTCATTCACCGAATTCGGTGAGCCCTTTCACAATGCGGTAAGCAATCGCCGCCGCTTCTTCACGGGTCACAAAACTCTGATAACGCATACGCCCGTCCGAATCGCCGCGCAGAATTCCGCGCTTGACGCAAAAATCCCGTTCTTTCTCCGACCATTCTTCGGGCGCTCTTTCGGCTCTGCGGCGCAGATAATCCTCTAACATCTCGTCAAATTTTTCTTGGGTCATCGGTTCTTCCTCCTGTGTGTTCGGATTGTAGTAATAAACGCCGAGCGTATTCGGGATGCCGGTAAAGGCGGCGATATCCAGACTCTCATACGACGTGCCTTTCGGCCGGAGCTCCAAATGCGTGTGCGCACCGTAACTGTGCCCGGTGTTTCCCATAATGCCGAGCGCCTGTCCCTTGACGACAAAAGCGCCGTTCGGCACAAGAAAGCTCTTTAAATGCATATAATAAACGCGCTTTCCGTCTTTCATGGTGACAACGACAAAATTTCCGGCTTCGTTTGCCTGAAAGCCCGTGCGGACCGTACCGTCGCTTATGGCGTAAACGATAATATCGTCAAGCCCGACAAGGTCAAGTCCGTTGTGAAACCGCGTCACGCCGTTCAACGTGCGCATCCCGTATACGCTTGTCACCCGAAAGGCTCCCTTGAAACAACAAACCATGCTTTCCGCTCCTTTCTTTTCTGATCGATTGATTGGTTCTATCGATTCATTCGGACAGAAAACGGTTCTGCCTATGCAGTATATGCGGATTTGCGTTCCAAGGTTAAAAAACATTTTTCAAAATTCACAGACATGATTTATTTTTCACTATATAAATTCAAAAAATCATGATACAATAAAACAAATCTTTAAAAGCGATACCGTGATGTCGACAAGATTGCAGTTATATAAGAAACAGATACAGAAAAACTCCGCATATATGCCGGGTGTTTTCTGTGAATCGGTGTATCTGAAATCTTGTCGGAAAGGCAGGATTTTTTTCTTTGCCCTGACGCGAATCCGAAAGGAGCGAGCCAATGTCCGCAGGCAGAACACCAACCCAACCTGAGCTTTTTTTCCCGGCAGGCGCAGCCTATCGGCATGAAGCGTTGCAGTATTTGGAAAAACAGAAAGATTTATCTGAAATCCGGACAGCAAAAAAACTTGCTGTCTTGCCCGGCTTTTGCGATGTACATGTACATTTGCGCGAACCGGGCTTTTCTTATAAAGAAACCATAAAAACCGGAACGCTTGCCGCAAGAGCCGGAGGTTTTACGGATGTCTGCTCCATGCCGAATCTTGACCCTGTTCCGGACAGTGTGGCGCACTTAGAAAAACAGCTTGACATAATCCGCCGCGACGCGGCCGTGCGCGTTCATCCATATGCCGCCATAACGGTCGGGGAAAAGGGAGAAACGCTTTCGGATATGGAAGATTTAGCGCCGTATGTCGTTGCTTTTTCGGATGACGGGTGCGGTGTGCAGTCGGAAGAGCTCATGGAAAACGCGATGCGGCACGCGAAAAGGTGGGGAAAGATTCTTGTCGCGCACTGTGAGGATAATTCATTGCTTCACGGCGGCTACATTCACGCCGGCATTTATGCTGCGGCGCACGGACACGCCGGTATCTGCTCCGAAAGCGAGTGGAGACCGATCGAGCGCGATCTGGCGCTTGCCGCTAAAACAGGTGCTTCATACCACGTCTGCCACATCTCCTGTGCGGAAAGCGTGAACCTTATCCGCCAAGCCAAAAAGGCCGGTATTGATGTAACATGCGAAACTGCGCCGCACTATCTGCTGCTCTCGGAAAACGATTTAAAAGAAGACGGACGATTCAAGATGAATCCGCCGCTCCGCTCTGAGCGCGATAAAGACGCGCTTTTGAAGGGGTTGTGCGACGGGGTGATCGATATGATTGCCACTGACCATGCGCCGCATTCGGAAGAAGAGAAACATAAAGGCTTAAAAGACAGCCGGATGGGCGTGGTCGGACTGGAAACCGCTTTTTCGGTTTTGTATACCGGTTTAGTAAAAAAAGGCGTTCTTCCGCTTGAAAAGCTGATACAGCTGATGAGTTCTTCGCCGCGCAAACGCTTTGGAATCGCCGAACCGGCAAATGAATTCTGCCTTTGGGATTTGGAGAAAACCTATACCGTTACCCCGGAGAAATTCCAAAGTATGGGGCGCGCCACACCTTTTGAGGGAATGATGGTGTCCGGAAAACTGATTTATAATTCTGTCAACTCTATCAACAACCATATAACGGAGGAAGCATGAAACAGGGAATTTATACCGTTCTTTCCAATCGGAAAATCGCAAAAAATACCTATGAAATGAAACTATCCGGCGATACGGGCGCTTTTTCCCGTCCGGGACAATTTTTGAACATCAAAGTGGACGGTTTCTATCTGCGCCGCCCGATCTCGGTGTGCGACTATACCGAGGACTCTCTTACAATTCTTTATAAGACCGTCGGCCATGGAACAGAAGCGATGAGTAAACTTCCGGCCGGCGCGGCGCTTGATATCTTAACCGGCCTCGGAAACGGCTTTGACGTTTCAAAATGCAAGGGCACGCCCCTTCTTGTCGGCGGCGGCGCAGGAATTCCGCCCTTATTTCATTTGGCTAAACGCTTTCTGGAAAAAGGCGTAAAACCGACCGTCATTCTCGGATTCAACACAGCGGACGAAGTTTTTTATGAAGAAGAGTTCCGTGCGCTCGGCGCAGAAGTTCATGTCGCCACTTCCGACGGCTCGCATGGCGAAAAAGGCTTTGTGACAGATGTGATGAAGCATGTAACATATGATTATTTCTACACCTGCGGCCCGATGCCGATGTTCCGCGCAATTGAAAAGATTGCAGTGACCGACGGCGAATATTCGTTTGAAGAACGGATGGGATGCGGCTTCGGCGCCTGCATGGGCTGTTCCTGTCAAACGCTTACCGGCGGCTATAAACGTATCTGCAAGGACGGTCCTGTCCTTGAACGAAAGGAGATCGTATGGACACAAGCGTAACTTTATCGGGACTTGAACTTATCAATCCCGTTATCCCAGCCAGCGGCACTTTCGGCTATGGCTATGAGTTTGCCGAATGGTATGATATCAATATGCTTGGTTCGTTTTCCTTTAAGGGAACGACCAAAGAGCCTCGGTTTGGCAATCCCACGCCGCGCATAGCGGAATGTGAAAGCGGCCTTATCAACGCGGTCGGCTTGCAGAATCCGGGCGTGGAAAGAGTGATTTCCGAGGAACTGCCCAGACTTGCCGCATGCTTTCATAAACCGGTGATTGCCAACGTCAGCGGCTTTTCGGTGGAGGAGTACCGGTATACCTGTGAAAAGCTCGATCGGGAAAAGCAGGTCGGTCTGATTGAAGTCAATATCAGCTGCCCCAATGTCCACGGCGGCGGTATGAGTTTCGGAACTTCGCCCGAAAGTGCGGCCGCAGTCACCCGTGCTGTCAAAGAAGTGACACATAAACCGGTATACATAAAGCTTTCGCCCAATGTGACCGACATCGCCTCGATTGCAGAGGCTTGTGAAGAGGCCGGCGCAGACGGAATTTCGCTTATCAATACGCTTCTTGGCATGCGCATTGATTTAAAGACGCGCAAACCGGTCATTGCCAACAAAATGGGCGGCTTTTCGGGGCCTGCCGTAAAACCGGTGGCGCTGCGCATGGTTTATCAGGTGTATGAGGCGGTGAATATTCCGATTATCGGCATGGGAGGCGTTTCGAGTGCGGAGGACGTAATCGAATTCATGCTTGCCGGAGCAACCGGCGTTGAAATCGGAGCGGCTAATTTAGTCAATCCGTTCGCGTGTAAGAAGATTGTGGAGGATCTGCCGCGCGTCATGGAAAAATATGGAATAGGAAAACTTTCGGATATCATAGGAGGAGCACATTAAATGGGAAAAGACGTCATTATTGCCTGCGATTTTGCAAGCGCCGGGCAGACTTTTGAATTTTTGGATCTATTCGGTTCACGCAAGCCGTTTGTCAAGATCGGCATGGAGCTTTTTTATGCGGAGGGACCGGAGATCGTGCGTGAGATCAAAAAGCGCGGACATAAGATCTTCCTCGATCTGAAGCTCCACGACATTCCCAATACCGTAAAAAAGAGTATGGCGGTGCTGTCGCGCCTTGATGTGGATATGTGCAATCTTCACGCGGCCGGCACGATTCCCATGATGCAGGCGGCATTGGAGGGCTTGACGCGTCCGGACGGCACGCGTCCGCTGCTTATCGCTGTCACCCAGTTGACCTCGACGGATTCGGAGCATTTGGAAAAAGACCTGCTTATCCGCGAACCGATGGATAAGGTCGTCATGCACTATGCCAAGAATGCCGCAGAAGCAGGCCTTGACGGCGTCGTCTGCTCGCCGCTTGAAGCTGCAAAAGTCCACGGCGTGTGCGGCAAAGATTTTCTCACCGTCACACCCGGCGTGCGCTTTGCCGACGGGGAGTTGGGCGACCAAAAACGCGTCATGACGCCGGCACAGGCAAAGATTGCCGGGAGCGATTACATCGTGGTCGGCCGTCCCATTACGGCGTCAAGTGACCCTGCGGCGGCGTATGAACGCTGTGTGGAAGAATTCTGCCTGTAAGTTACCGGAAAATAGAATGGAATTGCCAGAAAGGAAACTGTTATGGAAATCATGGAAACCAAGAAACGCATTGCCGCCGACCTTTTGAAGATCAAAGCCGTTTTTCTCCGCCCGGAAGAGCCGTTTACCTGGGCAAGCGGTATCAAAAGCCCGATTTATTGCGATAACCGCCTGACGCTCACAGCGCCGGACGTGCGTAACGATGTGGAAAATGCGCTTGCCGCGCTTGTAAAAGAAAAATATCCGGATGCCGAAGTGCTCATGGGCACATCGACCGCCGGCATCGCACATGCCGCCATTACCGCGCATCTCTTGGGAATGCCGATGGGATATGTCCGGAGCGGGGCAAAAGACCATGGCCGACAGAATCAGATCGAGGGAAAGCTCGAAAAAGGGCAAAAGGTCGTTGTGGTGGAGGATCTGATTTCCACCGGCGGCAGTGTGATTGAAGTCGTGAACGTGTTGAGAGAAGCCGGAGCGCAGGTGCTCGGAATCGTTTCTATCTTCACCTATGGAATGAAAAAAGGCCTTGAAAGACTGGCCGAAGCGAATGTAGAAAACACGAGCCTTACCGATTTCGATTGCGTTATCCGTGTTGCGGCCGAAGAGAAGTATATCAGGCACGAAGACGTTGAACGCCTGACAGCGTTCCGGAACAACCCGTCCGATGAATCGTGGATACACGCGTAAGCTTTAAGAAAGGAGTTCTGCTATGCCGAAAAGTCTTATTGATATTACCGATCTTTCCGAAGAAGAATTAGAGGAGCTGATTGCCACAGCTTGCGATATTATCGCAAACCCTGCCGCATACAGCGAAAAATGCCGCGGCAAGAAACTTGCCACCCTCTTTTTTGAACCGTCTACCCGTACAAGACTCAGTTTTGAGGCCGCTATGTATGAACTGGGCGGCAACGTGCTCGGATTTTCCGAAGCGGCCAGTTCCTCGGCCTCCAAAGGCGAAAGCGTAGCCGATACGGCAAAAGTGGTTTCCCTTTATGCCGATATCATCGCCATGCGGCATCCCAAAGAGGGCGCGCCGCTTGTCGCCGCCATGAACGCGAGCGTTCCAGTGATCAACGCCGGTGACGGCGGACACAATCATCCCACGCAAACGTTAGCGGATCTGTTGACTATTTACCGCGAGAAAGGGCACTTCGATAATCTGACCGTCGGTTTCTGCGGCGACCTGAAATTCGGGCGTACCGTCCACTCGCTCATTTCTGCACTGTGCCGCTATTCCGGAATCGATTTCATCCTTATTTCGCCGGATGAACTCCGTGTGCCGGCGTATATCAAAACGGATGTGATCGGCAAGAACCGTGTCAGCTGTCTGGAAACAGGCGATTTAATGTCCGTGCTGCCGGACTTGGATATCCTTTACATGACGCGTGTGCAGAAAGAACGCTTTTTCAACGAAGAGGATTATTTGCGTTTAAAGGACAGTTATATTTTAACGCCGGATAAACTCGAAAACGCCAAAGCCGATCTTACGATCATGCATCCTCTGCCGCGCGTCAATGAGATCAGTGTTGCGGTGGACGACGATCCGCGCGCCTGCTATTTCCGACAGGCTTTGTACGGAAAGTATATGCGTATGGCGCTTATCTTAAAGCTTTTGGGGCTTGAATAGGAGAGGGAAAAATGAATATTGATTCCATAAAAAACGGTATTGTCATCGATCATATCACAGCCGGAAAAGGCATGGAGCTTTATCGCCTTTTGGATTTGGATGCAACCGATTATTCGGTTGCGCTCATCAAAAACGCGTCCAGCAGCAAAATGGGTAAAAAGGATATTATCAAGATTGACGCGCTGATTGATATTGATATGAATATTCTCGGTTATGTTGATCCGGATGTTACGGTCAATATCATCAAAGATGGCGTGCTTGCGGATAAAAAATCGCCCGATTTGCCGGAAAAACTGACGAATGTTATCAAGTGCTGTAATCCGCGTTGCATTACTACGACCGAGCAGGAGCTGCCGCATGTGTTCCGCTTGGTTGACCGCAAAAACCGTGTGTACCGCTGCATTTACTGCGATTCGCGCGGCAAGTTTACGTTCTGAGGCGAGGAGAACGTAAAGGGAAACGCAAAGGGAAATGCGGCTTTTCTTGAAAGAAAAGCCTGGCAAAAGAACTTATATTTTTGCGCGCGCGGTTGTTTGAATTTTCAAACAACCGCGCGCCTTCTGTCAAGGATAGAATTTCCGGGAGAGTGGCTGTATTTCTTAGCAATAAACTTCCTTGACCATTCCTTTTCCAATTTCTTTAACCTTTGTTTGCGGAGTTTTATAAAAATAAACGGCGCAAGGCAGTCTGAGTATTCAGACCGCCTTGCGCCAAAAACAAAATTCTTTTGTCCCACTTTTCTTTTAAGAAAAGTGGGCGGGGTTGCAAGGGCGCAGCCCTTGCCTTTCCGTGTGAACGCCTATTTCTTAAAACACCGGGAACACGGTTCATATTTTCCGCTGTCAATGTCGGCTTGGTGAATTTCGATAATGTCCTTGTCTTTCAGATAACTGCAACCGGCCAGATGATATTTCTTTCCGTTGGCTGTCGCATAATAGACCCGTTCTTCTGCCGGGATGACAAATCCGTCGCCGGCACTTGAATTCTGCGAATCGGATTCATCGAGCGGCGTTTTTGCCTCTTGCATGACCTGCGTGTTTTGCGAGCCTTGCGGATTCTTTGCGTTTGTACCGTTTGCACCGTCAGAAGTATCCTGCGGCAAGACCGGTGTGTTCTGCGGCGGCTGTGACAAACCGGCAGAGCCTTGCGAAGTTTCTGAGCCGGGGGTGTCGCCGTCCGCGGAACGGGCAGGCGAGCTCTGTTCGTCTGCCGCGAATGCATTTACGGCATCCGGCGCCTTAATGGCACCGGATAACCCGGAATCAGCAGAAACGGCAGGCCTGGCAGACACATCCGTTTGACGCAAGCGCAGAGCCGGAACGATCAAAAAGGCAAAAACGCAGGAAAACAGCGCACCCATAGTCAAAAGGCTGATAAGAGCCGCCGCCGGAGCATAAAACTTGAAAAAGTTGTATATCAGACCGCGGCGCTTGATGTCGATAAGATGATAAGCAAATTCCGCCGCGTCAAATTCTTCGTCCGGCGTGCCGCGAACAATCACGCTTACTCTGTTGGATACACAGTAGATCCGTCCAAGCTCCAAAGCGAGGAGCTCGACAAATTCTTCCTCCGATACGTCCGCACGGACAAAGACGATCCGGCGTTCGCGGTCGGCATAGGAGAAAGAATCGGCATTGCGTGCAAGATCCTCAACCCCTAAAACCTGCATTAAGCGTTCCGTCTGTTCCGACATGGATACAGCACTGTACCGGATGACCATGTAGCCCTCGGCGGACAGAATGTTTTTGAGCGATTCTGGCGTCAGCGCGGCGACCGAATATTTTTCAAGCGTGCGTTTGGCAAGCCGTTTTACGGAATTCCGATCCTTCTTTTTCATCTTTAAAACAAATACGTTCCTGCTTCAACTTTGTGCGTCTTGCCGTCAATGACGATCTCTGCACACACGGGAACCGTGATTTCATAGCGCGTTTTTCCGTCCTTGTGATACCACTTGGAGGAAACCTTGCCGTGACGCGTGTCAATCGATGCCTGCAACGAATCGATCCGCTTGTCGGGCAGGGGAGCGACGCGGACTTTGGCAAAACCGGCTCCGTCCTCGGGAATCTGAATGCCGCAAGCTTTTCCGTATACCCAATCGCCGACCGCACCGTATGCATAGTGATTGAACGAGTTCATATCCTTGCTCCAAACTTCGCCCTTTTCGTTGATACCGTCCCAATGTTCCCACATGGTCGTAGCGCCAAGTCTTACGGAGAACAGCCACGACGGGTAGCTCTTCTGCAAAAGAAGTGTGTAGGCAAGCTCGGTGTAGCCGTTGTCGCTGAGCGCGTGGAGCAGGTAAGGCGTTCCGACAAAGCCGGTGGTTAAATGGTCGTTGTTGTCATGAATCAGCTGAACCAATCCTGCGGCGGTTTTGGCGGCATCCTCGGCAAGACCGAAGTGCAGAGCTAAAACATGCTCGGTCTGCGTGCGGTAGTCCGTGAAGTCTGTGCGGAATTTGTTCTTGGCCTCTTCGTGTAAGACACGGTAGCGGTTGCCGTCACGTCCGAGCGTTTCATAGGCCTTGGCGAGAAGCTCGAAATCGTAGGCAAGATACGCTTCGGCAATCAGTTCCGGCCGCGTCGAACCGGTATAGCTGCCGGCCGGAGCGTCAAGACCTAACCAGTCGCCAAAATGGTGGTTGTAGCCCTCGCGGATGACCGTTTCAACATAGGTCGTCATGGAATCCAACTGACGCTCCAAAAGCGCCTTGTCGCCATAGGTAAGATAGACCTGCCAAGGGACAATGACCGCCGCGTCCGACCATGCTTCGGCGCTTATCGTGTCGGGGGAATTGTTCGGAACGATCATACCGATTTTCCCGGCTATGCCTACTTCGGCGGCAATATCGCTCATCCATTTGCGGTAAAAACGTTCGGTGTCATAATTATAGGTCGCCGTTTTGACAAAAACCTGTGCATCGCCGGTCCAGCCGAGACGCTCATTGCGCTGCGGGCAGTCGGTCGGCACGTCGAGAAAGTTGCATTTCTGACCCCAGAAGATGTTGGAAAAGAGTTGATTCAATTCCTTGTCCGAACTGATTAACTCGCCGGTTTTCCGGATATCGGAATAAACGGCAATTGCGGTGAAATAGTCGGGCGAAAAGGGAATGGAGGAGGGGAATTCATCTATGCGGATGTAGCGGAACCCGTAAAATGTCAGATGCGGTTTATAGGACTGCGCGCCGTCGCGGCAGGTGTAGAGGCACTGACACTTGGCATCGCGGTAATTCTCATTGTAGAAGTCCCCGTCCTTGTCGAGAATTTCAGCAAAGGAGAGAGATATTTTTTCACCGGCTTTGGCGTCCGGCAGGCAAAACGCCGGATATCCGGTCAGATTCTGCCCGAAATCAAGCACTTTTTCTCCTTTCGGGGTGACGATCAGCTCAATCGGGGCTAAAACTTCGTGTTCGACGATTTTTTCTCCCTCTTGCGGAATCAGCGTTTCGGTGCTTGCTTGCAGATCGACCGTGACCGGAACGAATTCGCCGCCGCATACACGGGCGTCGTAAATTTCGCCGTTGTAGATGTCCGCGTATTGCACCGCGCCTTTGCCGCAGAACCAACTTTCGTCCGTGTCGATTTCTTGGGTCTTTCCGTCGGCATAAGTAAGCGTAAGGCATGCGATGATGGCGGCGTCCCAGTCGTTCTGGGCGGCTTTCTTGTGAGGATTGATGATGTTTCCGTGATACCATCCCTCGGAGATAGTGACATCCAACGTGTTCTTACCGGCTTTTATCAATCCCGTTACATCGTAAACCTGTACCTGTAAGCGTTTTTCATAGGTCGTCCAACCCGGAGCTAAGATGAAATCGCCGACACGTTTGCTGTCAATTTCTGCATAGTAGACACCTTTTGCCGTGATTTCAAGGGTCGCTTTGACCGGTTTTTCTGCCGCTTCAAATTCCTTGCGGAACAACGGGCACAAACCGCCGCAGGCGGCAAAATCCGCCTTGATCCAGTGTTTATCCTTTAACATAATACGTCATACGTCTCCTTTTACAGCTGTGTTTTTTACTGCATTCTATCGACATTATAAACAAATCTTTGTGTAATGTCAAGGTCTTTAACGCGCTTTTTTGCAGTAAAAAAAGATGTTTCGGAAAAATAACTTGCAATTTGCCGGAATGTGTGGTACAATCCTCTTGTATTTTAAGCACGAAAGGCAGACCAAACGGATGCATAAACCCCAGAAAACCAATGCTATGCGGCAGTTGGATGCCGCCGGGATCCCGTATGAAGCAAAGGAATATGAATACGACGAGAGCGATCTTTCCGGTTTACATATTGCCAAAAGCATCGGACTTGATCCCGATATCGTTTTTAAAACGCTTGTCGCGCGCGGCGATAAAACGCCGTATGTCGTGTTCTGCATTCCGTGTGCGTATGAGCTTGATTTGAAGAAATGCGCCCGCGTGACCGGAAATAAGCGCATCGAACTTGTCGCCGTCAAAGAACTGTTAAACTTGACCGGCTACATCCGCGGCGGCTGTTCGCCTATCGGAATGAAAAAGAGTTTCCCGACGTATATCGACGAGACTGCCTTGCTTTTTGACAAAATTACCGTCAGCGCCGGTGTCCGTGGAATCCAGCTTTATCTCGACCCGAAAACGCTTATCGGCTTTCTCCATGCCGAAACCGGGGACCTGACCGAATTTACCGAAATTACCGATTAAAAAATAAAATATAACGGAGGAAACGACAATGACTGAAATTTTAAAGCTTGTCGCTGAACGAAATCTGCCGGAAATCCCGGAAAACCGCGAAGAAATAAAGAAGATACTCCAAGAGGAAATCTACGGCTTTATGCCGCCTGCGCCCGACGAAATCACTTTTTCGGAGGATAAGGTCATCGATACGCGTTTCCCGGCACGCGCCGTCTTGCGCAGAATGTATGCCCATGTCAGTATCGGCGAACGCTCTTTTAACATCCCGTTCTATACGGCTTTCCATACCGACGGCAAAAAACGTCCGTTCTTTATCCATAACAACTTCCGCCCGAACACGCCGGATATCTATATGCCTGTCGAAGAGATCCTCGATAACGATTTCGACCTTTTGTCGCTGTGCTATACCGACGTCACGTCTGACGACGGCGATTTTACGACGGGCCTTGCCGATATTTTCATCGGCAGTGAACCGCGCAAAGCGGATACCTGCGGTAAGATCATTCTTTGGGCATGGGCGGCCATGCGCGTTATGGACTATGCGCAGACCTGTCCGAATCTTGATCTTGAAAACGGCGGTATTATCGGTCATTCCCGTCTCGGCAAGACAGCCCTTGTAACGGCTATGTTCGATACGCGTTTCAAATTTGTCTTTTCCAACAACGCCGGTTGCTGCGGCGACGCATTTGTGCGCGGCAAGAGCGGCGAAAAGATCGCGGATATCACAAGAGCCTTTCCGTTCTGGTTCTGCGAGAACTTGAAGAAATATGCCGGACACCATGAAGATATGCCGTTTGACCAACATTTTCTCCTTGCGTCGATTGCACCGCGCTATGTGTATGTCGCGTCCAGCAGTCTTGATTCCTGGGCTGACCCGAAAACCCAGTATCTCACCTGTGCTGCGGCAAGCGATTATTTTGAAAAACGCGGCGTAACCGGTTTTGTACATCCCGACCGTTTCCCGAATCTTCCCGAAAGTTTCCATGAGGGACATATCGGATATCATATCAAGGACGGCGATCACTTCCTTTCCAGACGCGATTGGATCGAGTATATGAAATATTTCAAAGCACATCTGAATGACTGAGTGATCAAAAGCGAAAAAGAGGCTGATGCGGAATACATCCGTACCAGCCTCTTATGTTTTGCATAGTTATTTGTTTTTGCCTGATAAAAAGACCATAAAATCCATTACTTCGTCTTTCTGCGCCGGGGTCAGGGAATGAAAGACCGGTAAAAAATCATTGCAGGAGAGTTGATTCTTGATATTTGTGATACCGAAAAGGTAATCGGTGCTGACGCCAAAATGCGCGGCGATCGCGGTGATGATTTTTTCATCTCTCGGAAAATGAACGCCTCTTTCGTAGTCACTGATGACTTTGTTGGACACAAACAACAATTCGGCAATATCTTTCTGCTTTTCATCGTTATCTTCCCGTAATTCTTTTAATCTTTCACCAAAAGTCATATATATTCAACTCCTCTATATGATTTTACCTAAAATGTAAATGTTTTAAATATTTTTACTAAAAACGTAAAAATATTATTGACATTTACCTAAAAAGTAATTATTATATATATGACCGCAAAAGAAAAGGAATCCGGTTTTACAAAAAAAGCGTGCCGTAAAATACAGTTTTGCGACGCGCTTAGCGAGAGGAGATATAAATGGTGGGAAAAAGCGTCCGGAAATATGCCAAGGAATTGGAACAGGCTTTCCGCATCGGAGACACATACGTCTGTGCCGATGAATTTGAAGAAGATTTTTCTTTTGCCTTGGAACAGGCGGTTTCCTTTTTCCTTGATTACGGTTATATGTCCGGGACAGAAGGTGAAAAACTGTTATCGTGCTGCGAAACCGAAATGGATTTGGAACACTTTCTGAATACAGACGACGGCACGGAAAGAATTGAAGATTTAGTCCGTATCGCCAAGCAATTCAAACTTGAATAATATATAGCAAAAGAGGCTGACATGAAAGTGTCAGCCTCTTTTAGATTGCAAAAAGCTCCGTGAACATTTCGGGCGAAGCCCGAGTTTAATAA